>CAXMNX010000043.1:0-22920 GCA_964194845.1 uncultured Boseongicola sp. | reverse complement strand
TGTGGTCGTAACAAACCCAATTGCCGAAGACCCGGAAGCTGAATCCGAGAGGCTGCGCATGGGCGTCGACACGCTTCGATTGTCGGTCGACGACATGCTAAGCTCGGTCAGCGCCGAGACCGCGGACACCGACCAGCGCGAGGTGATGGAAGCCTATCGGATGTTCGCCAATTCGCGCAGTTGGCTCAGACGCATGGAAGAGGACATCGCCGCGGGTCTTTCTGCCGAGGCTGCTGTCGAGAAGGAACAATCTGCTGCGCGAACCCGGTTGAGCCAGGTGCCGGACGCCTATCTCCGCGAGCGCCTGCATGATCTGGACGATCTGTCGAACCGGCTGCTTCGGATCCTGACGGGTCAGGGTCGCGACACTGGTGCCGAGATGCCGGAAAATCCAATCCTTGTTGCACGAAATATCGGCCCCGCCGAGTTGCTGGACTATGGCCGCAACAAGCTGAAGGGCATTGTGCTGGAACAGGGATCGGTGGGCAGCCATGCCGCGATTGTCGCCCGCGCCTGGGCGATCCCGCTGATCATTCATACCGAACACATCACCGCCGAAGCGCTGAACGGCGACCACATTCTGATCGATGGCGATCAGGGTGTGGTGCATCTGCGGCCCGATGAAAACGTTGTCAGCGCCTTTCGCGACAAAATGGCGATGCAGGCAAAAGCGCAGGAGCGGTATGCCGGGATCCGCGCGCTTCCGGCAGAGACGAAAAGCGGCACAAAGGTCGATCTGCATATGAATGCCGGGCTGATCGCCGACCTTCCGTCGCTGGAAAATTCGGGCGCGGAAGGTGTTGGGCTGTTCAGAACCGAACTTCAGTTTCTGGTGCGCGCGAAGGTGCCAAAACGCGGCGAGCTTGCGGCGATATATGCGCGCGTTCTGGATGCCGCACAGGGAAAGCGTGTGGTGTTCCGGACGCTGGACATCGGGTCGGACAAGGTGCTGCCCTATATGAAGCGCGAGGACGAGCCGAACCCGGCGCTGGGTTGGCGCGCCATCCGCGTGGGGCTGGACAAAGCCGGTGTGATGCGGATGCAGCTTCAGGCGCTGATCCGGGCAGCGAACGGGCGTCCGCTGACTGTGATGTTCCCGTTTGTGGCGCAAATTGAAGAATTCAAGGCGGCGCGCCAGCATCTATTGGATGAACTGGACCGCGAACACCGCATGGGCCACGCACTGCCTGAAAAGGTTGAGATCGGCGCGATGCTGGAAACGCCGTCATTGGCCTTCGCGCCCCGGCAATTCTTTGAAATGGCGGATTTTATTTCGATCGGCGGCAATGATCTGAAGCAGTTTTTCTTTGCTGCCGACCGTGAGAACGAGCGGGTGCGGCGGCGCTACGACACGCTGAATGTCAGTTTCCTGACCTTCCTTGAACAGATCGTTGGCCGCTGCACCGAGACGGGCACGCCGGTCAGCTTCTGCGGAGAAGATGCCGGGCGACCGATCGAGGCATTGTGCTTTGCGGCGATGGGGCTCACGTCGCTTTCCATGCGACCGGCGTCAATTGGACCGGTCAAGCATTTGCTTCGGCGGGTCAATCTGGATGAAGCCAGAGCCGTCATCGACGCGGCGCGGACATCGGGCGTTCAGTCGGTGCGGGGTGATGTGATGGACTGGCTCAGGTCGCAGGCGGGTTAAGGTTGATGCACCGACGGGCCTATGTGCCGGGTCCAGAAGCGGTATTGCAGGAGAATACCGGCAACGGCGAGCCCGCAGCACAAGCCCAGCCAGATACCGACACCTCCCATACCTGCGGTGAACCCGAAGAAATAGCTTGTCGGCACGCCGACCAGCCAATAGCTGAACGCGGCCATCCACATCGGCACTTTGGTGTCCTGCACCCCGCGCAGCATTCCCAGCGCCATGACCTGTGCTGCGTCCACCGCCTGAAAAAGTGCGGCCACGGCCAGAAGGGCGGCACCTGTGGTCAGGATCGCGGCGCGATGTGGGTCGGCGGGATCGACGAAGGCACCGATGAGTATTTCAGGGATTGCTAGAAACAGAATGACGGTGAGGACCACGGCAATGGCGGAAAGCAGCATTGCCGCCTTGCTCGCGGTGTTCAGGCGCTTGTTGTCGCCACGTCCCCAGGCGCGGCCCGCTTTGACCGTGATCGCTTGGGACAGGCCGACGTGAATCATGAACATGATGGATGTGATCTGAAGCGCAATGCCGTGTGCGGCCAGCGCGATCGTGCCGACCCAACCCATCAGGATCGAGGACGCCGCAAACAGCGAGACCTCGGACAGGACTGTTATGCTGATCGGCCAGCCGAGCTTGAAAACCTGGCGGATCGCTTCCCAATCAGGCCGATGGAAGTTCTGGAAAAGCGTGTATTGCGGGGTTTTGACAATTGCATAGATCACCAGAGCGATGAGCGACGCCGTATGTCCGATGACCGAGGCGATGGCAGCACCAACGACACCAAGTTCCGGCGCGCCCCAATTGCCGAAAATCATTATGTAATTCAGGATTGCGTTAAGAATTGCGGTGGCAATGGTCACAACCAAGATCATTCGGGCAAGTTCGAGCGCAGAGAGATAGCTTTTCAGCACCATCACGATGAGAGCGGGCAACAGTCCAAACCCCGCGATGGCCATATATCGGCCCGCCTCGCGGCTGACGTCAGCCATTTGGCCGATGGCAAGGAAAAACTCCTCGAAATACAAAAGCGGCGGCGTGAATAGCATTCCAAAAAGGATCACCAGCCACAGACCCATCCGAGTGGCACGTCGCACCTGTCGGTCGTCTTCAGTGCCAGCAGCACTTGCCACCATGGGCATAACGGCCCAGGCAAACCCCGAACCGACAAGAAAGACAGCAAAATACACTGGCCCTGCCAGCGATACACCGGCAAGTGCGGTCACATCATACCAGCCCAGCATCAAGGTATCGGTGGCGGTGATTGCAATCTGAGCCAGGTGGCTGCCAACCAACGGCAGTCCCAGCGCCAGCAATGCACGAGACTGGCTGCCGAACGTGGCGTCCGGGGATGGAGTGGCTGACAGATGCGACATAAGACGCGCTATAATCTGCCGCTGAGAGCCGGGCAATTGAAATTCGCGTGGTGCGGCTGAAATGCGTCGCGGCGAACGCTCGACCCCGGTGAAAAATGGAACTAGCAACGGGGCATGAGGATTTTCTCGGACAAACGTAGACCGGTTCATCTGGGTCCCTACCCGCTTGAACGGCTTGCGCGCCAGCGGTCCGCCGCCCTGCAAGCCGTTCCGGCGTTCGCGCCTTTGAGTTTTCGGCGACCGGAAGACCCGGGCTCGATCATCAATGCGATGACCGAGCATCAGGCGATGATGGACACGATCCGCGACGGAATTGTCAGTCGAACACGCTCGACCATCCCGGTGGATCCGGGCGAGCGCGCCAGGCATCTGAAATCTTTCGCTTATTTCAACGATGCAGGGATGGCGGGTGCAGCGGTATTGCCGGATATGGCGCGTTTGACTTTGCCCTACGCCAACCCGGATATCGCGGCACTTTCCCAAGCGCTGCGCACGCGGCAGACCAAGACGCTTGCCTCGGGCATTGACCTGATCATGGCCGATCTGAAGGAATCGATGGAGGCGCGCGCAAGTTCAATCGACGCGCATACACACACGTTGGTCATCCTGAACGAAGCGCCGCGCCCGCCCCGAAAAGATGAACCCGGAACCGACTGGCTGGCTGGTGCCAGCGGCCATGTGGCCTGCCTGCGCGCAACGGAAACGGCGGTTGTTCTGGCCAATTACATCCGCCTTTTGGGGTGGGACGCCAAAGCCCATACCGCGACCAGCAGCGATGTCGACCTGAACATGCTGGCAGTTGCGGCGGGTCTGGTCGCGGTCGAGGATAGCGATCTTTGGGCGCCGTATCTGCCGAATGGTTTTGGGCTTGCCGCGATCACCACAACGCTGGAGATAGCACCCGATGCGCCGCTAAAGCCGCGGGCGGAACAATCGAGATTAAGAACCGAGGGGCCTGCCTGGTGGCTGGGGGCCGGGTTTCGCAAGAACGCGACGAACGTCGATCCCTATCGCAAACGAAGGTTCGTTGATGGTCCGCATCCCTTTGAGACTTTGACGCGCGTCGATGAACCGACAACGCTGATCGACGAGGCGAATATCCCGCGAGTGCCCAAGCGCACGGATATGTTCGCCCGCGCACAGTTCGGCGATATGGGCCCCAAGGTTCAGGAGGGCGCCAAGGGTGGCTATTATGCCCGCAAGGCCGCAACTTCGATGGCGCAGCGGCGGCTTTTGGGCGCGTTGGTGTTGCTTCAGGACGGGCCGGCCGAAGTGGAAGCGCCGACCGTGGCGGACCCGACGGCGAATGCCCTGAACCTGAAGGCCGCAACATATTTCCTCGGCATTGACGCCACTGGCATCAGCCGGTGTCCGACATGGTCCTGGTATTCGCACGACGCCGCCGGTGAGCCGATTGTGCCACCGCACGATCAAGCGATCTCGATGATTGTGGATCAGGGTTACGAGACGATGGAGGGTGCGAGCGGCGACGACTGGATCTCGGTCGCGCAATCCATGCGGGCCTACCTGCGGTTCTCGCTTCTTGGTGGTGTGATTGCCAAACAAATCAGGCGGTTGGGTTACAAAGCTAAAGCTCATACAGTGATGGACGGCGAAGTGTTGCAACCACCCTTGTTGCTGCTGGCCGGACTGGGAGAGGTCAGCCGCATCGGCGAGGTAATCCTGAACCCGTTTCTGGGGCCGCGTTTGAAATCAGGCGTCGTGACCACAGACATGCCCGTTGCCCACGACCGCCCGATTGATTTCGGGCTGCAAGCGTTTTGCGGGGCCTGCAACAAATGCGCACGGGAATGCCCCTCGGGCGCGATCACGGCTGGACCGAAGCTGATGTTCAACGGCTATGAGATCTGGAAATCCGACAGCCAGAAATGCGCCACATACCGGATCACGACCGAAGGTGGCGCGATGTGTGGGCGGTGCATGAAAACCTGTCCGTGGAACCTGGAAGGTCTGTTTGCCGAGCGACCATTTCGGTGGGCTGCAATGAATATTCCATCCGCTGCCCCTGCCCTGGCGCGACTGGACGACATGGTTGGACGTGGCGGGCTAAACCCGGTCAAGAAATGGTGGTGGGATATCGAGCTGGGCTCGGATGGAGGATATCATCCGGCCGCAAGCCCGGTTAACGAACGAGATCTTCAGCGCGACCTTGATCTGAAATACGAGGATCAGACGCTGGCGGTTTATCCGGCAAATCTGGCGCCCCATCCCTGGCCTTACCCGTTTCCGATGGATCGCGAGGCGGGGATTGCCGCTTATCAGCAATTGGTCAACGCGGATGAACACAAGGCGCGGTTGGCTGCGGGGGATTCTTCGCGGCTGCACAGGTATCGCGGCGAGGGGAAAAGCCCCGTTGTGCGGGTGGAGGTCTCGAAAGTTGAGCAGTTGACCGATGGGATTTCCAAATTCGAGTTTCGGTCGATCGACGGCGCGGACTTGCCAGAATGGACAGCGGGCGCGCATCTGGATGTTGTCGTCGCGCCTGAATTTCTGCGCCAATATTCGATGTCGGGCGATCCTTCGGATCGGTCGTGCTATCAGATTGCGGTTCTGCGTGAAGAGGACGGGCGCGGCGGGTCTGCGTTGATGCACCGGATATTTGCCGAAGGCCGTAAGGTGTTCATATCAGAACCGATCAATCATTTTCCGCTGGTCGAGACGGCTGCCAAGAGTTTCCTGATCGGCGGCGGGATCGGGATCACGCCGATGATCGCAATGGCGCATCGGTTGCATACGATCGGCGCTGAATTTGACCTGCACTATTCGGTTCCGACAAGAGATGCCGCCGGCTTCCTTGAGGATATTCAAGCCTTTCCATGGTTTGACCGCGTGCACCTGCATATTTCGGGCGAGGGCACGCGTGCCGAATTTGGTGGTATATTTTCGGGCGCAGTGAAGGGCACGAATGTCTATGCCTGCGGGCCTGATGCGTTCATGGCGGCGGTTGTCGAGGCAGCGATGGCAAACGACGTGCCGGAAGACGCCTGCCACATCGAATATTTCGCGACGCCTGAGGTCCCGGAATATGTGAACCACCCATTCACGTTGCGGCTCGCCAAAAGCGGGATCGACGTATCCGTTCAGGCCGAGACAAGTGCGACCGATGCGCTGGCCAAGGCCGGCGTCGCGGTTCAGGTGAAGTGTTCTGATGGAATTTTCGGGGTTTGCAGTTGCCGGGTCATCGCAGGCGAGGTTGAGCATCGCGATTTCGTGTTGTCGAACAAAGAACGTGAAACCCGCCTGATCCTGTGTCAATCGCGGGCGGCGGCGGCAAATGGCGTGATCGAGATTGATCTCTAGATCGGGTGGCCAAGCTTGACGCCCAACGCGAAACGCCATCACATCGCGCAATGAAAAAGTTCGCGCATATCGCCAGTATCCTTGTGTTCGGGATTTTGGCGCATCCTGTTTCGGCACAGGATTTTCCCGAACCGCTGAGTGATGCGGATTTCCCGGCTGTGTCGGAAACCGAGGTTCGCCTAGGACGATTGCTGTTTTATGACCCGATCCTTTCGGGCAATCGAAATATCTCGTGTGCGACCTGTCATCACCCGAAATTTGCCACCTCTGACGGCTTGTCGCTTGGGCTTGGCGAAGGCGGCGTGGGACTTGGGCCGGCGCGCAGGGCAACAAACGAAAACACCCCCGAAGAATTGATCCCGCGAAACTCGCCGGCGCTTTTCAACACCGGTGCGCGCGGATTTACCGCGCTCTTCGCCGACGGTCGTATCGAGATCGACCCAAACCGCCCTTCGGGAATACGAACGCCATTGGGCGACGATATGGTGGTGGGATTTGCGAATTTACTATCCGCGCAGACAATGTTTCCGGTGCTGTCGCAGGATGAAATGGCGGGGCATTATCAGGAAAACGACGTCTCGTTGGCCGTTCGCCGCGGGCTGATAACTGGAGAGGGCGGTGCCTGGGACATTATCGCCGATCGCGTTGCAGGTGTTGGGGCGTATCGGCCGATGTTCGAAGAGACCTATCCAGACATCGCGGCGGGGCGCGATATCGCGTTCACCGATATTTCCAATGCCATTTCGGCTTTTGTTGCAATTGAGTGGCGTTCGGACAGCAGCCCGTTTGATGCCGTTCTTCGGGGCGCTGCGCAATTCGAAGGAGCGACAGCCCAAGGTGCGGCTTTGTTTTTCGGCGACGCTCGATGCGCGCGCTGTCATTCGGGCCCGCTTTTGTCAGATATGGATTTTCACGCCATGGGCCAGCCGCAGCTTGGCCCCGGAAAAGCCGCGCGATTTGAGCAGCATCAGCGCGATACGGGCCGCAAACGTGTGACCGGCCGCGCCGAGGATCTTTACGCGTTTCGAACGCCGTCGCTTAGAAATGTGCTGCATACCGGCCCCTGGGGGCATGCGGGCGCATTCACGTCGCTGGAGGCGTTTCTGCGTCAACACAGCTCGCCCGTCGCCGGTTTGATGGCATATGAAAGGGCAGTTGTTCTGCCGGGCTTTTCTGGTTCGAGTTCAATATGGTGGGTGCAAAATTCACCAGATGAAGTGAGTGCGATTGCCCGCGCGGCAGTGGAGACAAAGGCGCTATCGAACGAAGACATCGCGGAGATTATGGCGTTTTTTGCGACACTATCGGACGAGGCCGCGCTTTCCGGTCGGCTGGGTGTGCCAGAGCGCGTGCCAAGTGGGTTGCCGGTGGATCGTTAGGGTTCAACGATCAACCGCCGGTTTGCAGCCACCATTTTCCAGTCAGACCAAACACCGCCTGGCCACTGAACGCGAAACTCGGCCATATCGGCAGGGCCTAATCCAAAATGGAGCGGCAGAGACTGACCCCCGACATGTCCGCCGCCAACCGTCAGTTCGCGAGCCACGACATCGCCTTCAACCCGAACTTCGACCCAGGCCCCGACGGCGTGAGTGTTTGGCGCGGGCTGGCGCAATTCGATCGTAAGCCAATTGCCAACGCCCGGGGTTTCGTTCCGCCAAAGCTCCAACGGCGCGCGGCGATTAACGACGACAAGGTCAAGTCGCCCATCGCCATTAAAGTCAGCAAGTGCCGCGCCACGTGACCGCGCAGGCGTGGCAATCCCCGCCTCGGCCCCATGCTCCCTGAATATTCCGTCGCCCGATTGCATCAGAAGGTTGTTTGGGTCCTGCATTGCACTTCCGGGCATCTGGTCGACATTGCCCTTGGCGATGAAGAGATCGAGGAGACCGTCGTTGTTCACGTCGCCAAATTCCGCGTGCCACCCCGTGGATGGGCGACCATCGTCGCCGATGTGGGGGATGTGCGCATAGGTGCCCAGCGCGTAGGGTGCGTTGGCATAGGAATTGCCGTCATTGAACTGCAAAAGCTGATCGCCCATCGACGTCAGCATGACATCTGGGAAACTGTTGCCGTCGATATCACCGCTGGCGATCCCCATGCCCCAAAGCGAGACCCGCTTCCAGCCGTCCGCCTCGGTTCGGGGGGTCAGCGGATCAAGCTGCCACATTTCTTCGTAGCCACCAGAGACGTAGTAATGCCGGTCGTTGGAGATTCTAAGCTCGGGCGCGCCGTTGCGTTGCCAGTCAGAGAAAAGCATTGAAAGCGCGCAATATCCCGGCTCCAGAGTCACTGGCGGGCCGTAGCGATTGCCATGTGGGCGATGAAATTCGTTGGTGTCGCAGGCTTCAAACGGCCCATCGGGATCAGCGCGGTCGACGTAGTTGCCAATGGCGAGCGTCGGGAGGGACCTGCCCGGTTCCCAGGTTGCACTGAAAGCAGTTGACCAGGCATCGCCCGGATCAAAGCCCCAGGCAGCGCTCATATCCGTAAATCCGCAAGCGCCGTCACCTTGCAGCAGCATGTTCGGGCCGACACGAAGGACCGCGAGATCGATCAGGCCGTCGCCGTCGATGTCGAGCGGATAGGCCCCAGTCACACCGGAAATGTTGTCGCCCGTCCCGTCGGCAAATCGCAAGTTCCCGTCCTCGGCAGTTACATTCACAAAAAGCCGCGCGGGCGACGACCCGCCCGCGACAAACATGTCCGGCATCGCATCGCCGTTGCAGTCGAAGACCGCAACGCCGCCGCCAACGAAATGTTCCCAATCGCCGGTGTAACGGTGCTCGCTCGGCAGGCCCTGGGTCTGGTCTGTGAATGCCGGAACGATTGGTCCCGGCTCGGCCGCCGCCGTTCCGGCAACAAGCATGATTGCCAAGACCTTCATGCTGCGGTCTGCGCGCGGGTTTTTCCAAGGTGAGTATCCGTCACCGAAGACAGTGCCAATGCGGCAGCACCGTGCGCCCACAAGAGATCGCCCCAGGCGTGTACTTCAATTCGGGGCGCACCCCTGCCCGCGTTCAATGACATTCCCTCCAATTCGCGCATCATCTCGTCGGCGTAAAGGTAGTCGTATCGCATGCGTTCGCCCGACAGGATGATCAACGCCGGATCGAACAGATTAACGACGTTTGCAAGGCCAAGTGCGAGATATCGCCCGGCGCGCCGGAATATTGACCGGGCAGCGGCGTTTCCGGCCTTTGCGTTATCAAAGAGGCTTTCCAGCAAGACCGGCAAGGGCATTGCAGTTTGCCCTATCCGGTTCAATGCGGCGGTTGCTTCACGGCCAAGCGCGTAGTCTGCGACGTAAGCCTCGAGGCATCCGCGCTGGCCGCAACGGCAAAGCGCGCCGTCAAGCTGGACCTTGATGTGGCCCAGTTCCATGCCAAGGCCCTTGGCACCGCGATAAAGCCGGTGGTTTACCACCAGCCCCATTCCGACGCCGTGTTCGATTGTCACTACGGCAAAATCCGGCAATCGGCGACCAACCCCGAACCAAAGCTCGGCCAGGGCCACAAGATTTGCGTCGTTGTCGATGGTAACAGGGGTACCAAGATGGCGGGTCGCGGCGACGGCGAAATTCACGTCACGCTCGATCAACATTGGCGACCAATGGGCCTTGCCGGTCGTCGAATCGACAAATCCCGGCAAACCGATCCCAATTGCGGAGAGCGTCTTCGGGTCGATAGTTGCTTGCGCGCAGACGCGGCCGATCAGATTTTCGGTGACTTCTAGAACTTCCGCGGTTGATTGTACGCCTGCCGAGGGAACGGTTGCAGAGGCCAAGAGGTTGCCCGCGAAATCGACCGCAACGGATGTGTGTTCGCGATCAGATAGTTTGATTCCGACTACACAATGCGCATCGGACCGAACCCCGAGTGCGACGGGCGGGCGACCACGACCCGCATCGTCGGCAAGCCGCTGGTCGGACGTTTCACAAAGAAAGCCCGAGGCGATGAGTTCAGAGGTTTGTGTAGTGACAGATGCGGGGCTGACGCCGAGCTCTTTCGATATTTGGGCGCGGGAAATGGACCCGGCAGCGCGGACGCGCTCGAATATCTGCTGTCGGATCGGGCGCGTGGTTTCAGAAAGCGGCGCAATACGAGGCCCGCAGCCGCCTGGCTCTTCCAGTTCGGAGGCATCGAAATCAATGGCGTCATCCATAATTTTCTTTCCGAATTAAATAAACCGCATTACCGCACTTGCGGCCAAGATTATTGTCGAATCCTGCCTCGATATCGTGTTGTGGCCGGTCAGATGCAGTATTTCGGTGAATTTTTAATTTGACAAGAAAATTAATTATGGCAGGCTGAACAGGTTCCGGCGAATCTGTCGGACGGCCCCTATTGGGCCGAAACTTGGGAGGTACATCATGAAAAGAAGAACGCTGTTCACGGCGCTCGCGGCTGCAACGTGCATTGCCGCTCCGGTATTTGCCGGAAGCCACAGTGTAACCGTCGGCGTCAGCTGGTCAAACTTTCAGGAAGAACGCTGGAAGACAGACGAAGCCGCAATGAAAACTGCTATCGAAGCCGCCGGAGGCACATATATATCGGCGGACGCGCAAAACTCGGCATCCAAGCAGTTAACGGATGTTGAAGCGCTGATCGCACAGGGTGCTAACGCTCTGGTCATTCTGTCGGTCGACAAAGATGCAGTTGGACCGGCTATCAACGCCGCCGATGCTGAGGGCATCCCGGTTGTCGGATACGACCGTTTGATCGAGGACGCCCGCGCGTTTTACCTGACTTTCGACAACAAGGGTGTCGGACGGATCATCGCTGAAAGCGTTGTCGCCGCGCAACCAGGTGGAAACTTTGCAATCATAAAGGGCGACAAAGGCGATCCGAATGCGCTGTTTTTGCTTGAAGGCATGATGGAAGTCATCGGTGATGACGTTGCCAGCGGCAAGATCACAATCGTTGGCGAATCGTTCACCGACGGCTGGAAGCCCGATAACGCGCAAAAGAACATGGAGCAGATCCTTACCGCCAACAACAACGCGGTTGATGCTGTTCTGGCCGAAAACGACGGCATGGCCGGCGGCGCGATTGCCGCGCTTTCCGCACAGGGGCTAGACATCCCTGTTGGCGGTCAGGACGGCGATCATGCAGCGCTGAACCGCGTCGCCCGCGGCACGCAGACGGTTTCGGTCTGGAAGGATGCGCGCCAACTGGGTGCCAAAGCAGGTGAGATTGCGGTCGCACTGGCCGGTGGGACAATGCTTGACGGCATCGACGGTGCTGTGAAGTGGTCGGGCGGTGCAAATGGCGTTGAAATGAACGCGATTTTCCTTGCACCTACGCCGGTTACCGCAAGCAACATCAACGTTGTGATCGATGCCGGGCATATCGCCAAGGACAAGGTCTGCGAAGGCGCGATGGCTGACGTCAGCGGCTGCTGATCCAGACACCAAAGTCCGCGGGGCCGCCGCAACTTTCGCGGCCCCGCAACTCCAATTCGGCGCCTAAATCCTATGTAAGACGCCCGGCCTTCGCCGGAGCGCTGAAGCGCGCCGCTTATCATCCGGATGATTGAACATGACCGATACCAGCCAAAATAGTAGCGACAACGGCCCCACAGTTGACGAGCCGCAAAACCCGGTCCGGCGGTTTCTGGCCGCGACCGAGATCGACACGCGCCTTTTGGGCATGGTCGGAGCGCTTTTGCTCATCTGGGTCGGTTTTCATGTATTTGGGTATTTCAAAAACGGTTTCGCCGCATTTTTGACGCCGCGAAACCTTTGGAACCTGTCCGTTCAGACATCGTCGATCGGGATCATGGCAACGGGGATGGTTTTGGTAATCGTCACCCGCCACATTGATTTGTCGGTTGGGTCGGTGCTGGGATTTTGCGCCATTATCATGGGCGTTCTACAGGTGAACATCCTGCCGCAATATCTGGGGCTTGGCCATCCACTGATCTGGATCATCGCAGTTATCTGCGGCCTGATTATTGGCGCAATGGTCGGCGCGTTTCACGGCTGGCTGATCGCATATAACGGCATTCCCGCATTTATCGTCACGCTGGGCGGTCTGCTGGTCTGGCGCGGTGCCGCTTTTCTGGTTGCGCGCGGCGAAACAATCTCGCCGGTGGATGCAACATTCACATTGCTGGGTGGCGGCCCCTATGGGGCGATCGGATCGACCGGCAGTTGGATCGTCGGGCTTCTGGCCTGTGCGGCAATCCTGTTTCTGCTTTGGAACGGCCGCCGCAAACGCGAGGAACATGGCTTTCCGCAGCGTCCGAACTGGGCCGAGGCTGTATTGGCTGGCCTGGGCTGCGGATCAGTCATCGGTGCGGTTCTGCTGGTAAACTCCTATCCCTGGCCGCGCGGTATCGTCCGCAGATATGCCGAGGCGAACAGCATCGAGGTTCCTGAGGCCGGGCTTTTCATCAGCCACGGGTTTGCGATCCCGGTTCTGATCCTGATCGCCGTTGGCATTGCCATGACAATCCTGATGACCCGCACGCGGTTCGGCCGCTATGTCTTTGCAATCGGCGGCAATCCCGAGGCCGCAAACCTGGCTGGTATCAACGTTCGCTGGATGACCGTGAAGGTCTTTGCGCTTATGGGAACCCTGGCGGGCCTGTCTGCGGTGGTTGCAAGCGCGCGTCTTGGATCGGCCACGAACGCACTTGGCACGCTCGACGAGCTTTACGTGATCGCGGCGGCGGTCATCGGTGGCACGTCGCTGGCGGGCGGTGTCGGGACAATCTATGGCGCGATCCTTGGAGCCCTTGTCATGCAGTCGCTGCAATCGGGCATGGTCCTGATCGGTTTCGACGCAGCACTTCAGCAGATCGTCGTCGGCTCGGTTCTGGTGATCGCCGTCTATATCGACAACCGCTATCGCACCGCAAAGAAGTGAGGAAACGACTATGACAGAACCCTCTGAAACCCCGATGGTCGAGCTTCGCGATATTTCTATTGCGTTTGGCGGCATCAAGGCCGTGGATCACGTATCGATCGATCTCTTCCCCGGCGAAGTCGTGGGATTGCTGGGCCACAACGGGGCTGGCAAATCAACGCTGATCAAATGCCTTTCGGGTGCTTATCAAAAGGACGCGGGCGAGATTTATATCAGCGGTGAAGCGGTCGAGATCGAGAACCCTCGCGATGCCCGTGATTACAACATCGAGACGATCTATCAGACGCTTGCACTGGCGGATAATCTTGATGCCGCGTCGAACCTGTTTCTTGGTCGCGAGATCACGACCTCGGCGGGGATGGTTGACGATGCCGCGATGGAGGCGGAAACGCGCAAGATCATGGCGCGGCTTAACCCGAACTTCGTGAAGTTTTCAGCCCCGGTGTCGGCCTTGTCGGGTGGTCAAAGGCAGTCGGTGGCGATTGCGCGTGCGGTTTATTTCAATGCGCGCATCCTGATCATGGACGAACCGACAGCGGCACTTGGCCCGCAAGAGACGCAGATGGTTGCCGAGTTGATCCAAGAGCTGAAACGGTCCGGGCTTGGGATCTTCCTGATCGACCACGATGTTCATCAGGTGAAGGCGCTTTGTGATCGCGCGGCGGTGATGAAGAACGGCAAGCTGGTCGGCGTCGTGAAGGTCGACGAAGTTTCAACCGACGACATCCTTGCCATGATCATCGCCGGGAAAAAGCCTGAACATCTGGCTGCATAATGTATCTGGGGCTGGACCTTGGCACATCTGGGCTGAAGGGCCTCGTTATCGACGACAATCAGGCCATTGTTGCCGAGGCAAATGCACCACTGACTGTAAGCAGACCAAAATCCGGTTGGTCCGAGCAGGCACCCGCCGACTGGATCTCCGCTGCCGAGGCAGTGATGGACGAGTTGGCGGCCAAGGGCGCTTTGCGCGATGTGCGGGGCATCGGGCTTTCGGGGCAGATGCACGGGGCGACGCTTCTCGACAAATCGGACGAGGTTCTGCGACCGTGCATTCTTTGGAATGACACCCGATCGGTGGTCGAGGCCGCCGAGATGGACGCTGACCCGAACTGGCGCGAGATCAGTGGGAACATTGCGTTTCCGGGATTTACCGCACCAAAACTCGCCTGGGTGGCAAAGCACGAAACGGCTACATTCGATAGTGTCTCTAAAGTGCTGCTGCCTAAGGATTATCTGCGGCTGTGGCTGACCGGTGAGCATGTCAGCGAAATGTCGGACGCGGCCGGGACAAGCTGGCTGGATACCGGTGCGCGCGACTGGAGCGACGCGCTTTTGGCGAAATCAAGTCTTGGCCGCGAGCATATGCCGACACTGGTTGAGGGGTCTGATGTTTCGGGCCACCTGCGCGCCGAACTTGCCGAGCGCTGGGACATGAACGACGTGATTGTTGCAGGTGGTGCCGGTGACAACGCGGCCTCGGCCATTGGAATGGGCGTGGTTCGGGCTGGCGAGGCGTTTGTGTCGCTTGGAACGTCGGGCGTGCTTTTTGCCGCCAATGACGGCTATCGCCCAGACCCGGAAACCGCCGTTCACACCTTTTGCCACGCGATACCGCAGACCTGGCATCAGATGGGGGTTATCCTTGCCGCGACAGATGCGCTTAACTGGTATGCCGGGATGATCGGGGACACGGCAGAGGCGATGACGGGATCGCTCGGAACGCTTCAGGCACCGGGCAAAACGGTTTTCTTGCCCTATCTTGGCGGCGAGCGCACGCCGCTGAACTCGGGATCCGTACGTGGCGGGTTTCTGGGGTTGGAGCATTCGACCGATAGTGCGGCATGCGCACGCGCGGTTCTTGAGGGCGTTGCCTATGCGTTTGCCGATTGCCGGGATGCGTTGGCGGCGACGGGAACACAGATTGACAGCCTCGTCGCTGTCGGTGGCGGCAGCCGGTCTGAGTATTGGTTGAAGGCCATCGCAACCGCGCTGGGTATACCGATCATGGTCCCGCAGGCCGGAGATTTCGGCGCGGCATTCGGTGCAGCACGCTTGGGCATGATGGCTTTGAGCGGGGAAACTGACCTTGCACGTCCGCCAAAAATTGAGCGGGTTATTGAGCCGGATGCTTTATTGGTCCCCGCCTTTGCCGAGGGTCACGCCCGCTATAGGCAAGCCGCCGGGTTTCTGAAGGATTTCACATGACCGGATTTTTCTACGGCATCGCGCCCATTGGCTACGAAGGCCCTGAAACCACGAATGAATTCGCGTATCGGTACTACAACGCCGACGAAGTGGTCATGGGCAAACGGATGGAGGATCATTTGCGGTTCGCGGTGGCCTATTGGCACAGCTTCGCCTGGCCGGGTGGCGACCCGTTTGGCGGGCAGACGTTTGATCGGCCCTGGTTCGGCGACACGATGGAAGCGGCCCGAATGAAGGCTGATGTGGCGTTCGAGATGTTCGATATCCTTGGCCAGCCGTATTTCTGTTTTCACGATGCCGATGTGCGGCCCGAGGGCGCGAATTTCGCGGAATCCAAGGCGCGACTGGAAGAGATCGTGGATTACTTCGGCGAGAAGATGGAGGCGTCAAAGACCCGGCTGCTTTGGGGCACGGCGAACCTTTTCACCCATCGCCGGTTCATGGGCGGCGCGGCCACCAACCCCGATCCGGATGTCTTTGCCTATTGCGGTGCGGTCGTGAAAAGCTGCATTGACGCCACCGCGAAGCTGGGCGGCGAAAATTATGTGCTTTGGGGCGGGCGCGAAGGTTATGAGACGCTTTTGAATACCGATCTGGCCCGCGAGCGCCAACAGGCCGGGCGGTTTTTGACCATGGTCGTGGATTACGCACGGAAGATTGGTTTTGAGGGCGCAATTCTGATCGAGCCCAAGCCGCAGGAGCCGTCGAAACACCAGTATGACTATGATGTCGCGACGGTTTACGGGTTCTTGAAGGACTTCGGGCTGGAAGACGAGGTCAAGGTTAATATCGAGCAGGGCCATGCGATTTTGGCCGGGCATTCGTTCGAGCACGAGATTGCTTTGGCGGCATCTTTGGGGATTTTCGGCTCGATTGACATGAACCGGAACGATTATCAGTCGGGGTGGGACACGGATCAGTTTCCGAACCTCGCGCCCGAAGTGATGCTTGCCTATTACGAGATCCTGAAGGCGGGCGGTTTCACGACCGGTGGCACGAATTTCGATGCCAAGTTGCGGCGGCAATCGTTGGATCCGGCGGATATTATTCTGGCTCATGTTGGGGCGATGGACTTATGCGCGCGTGGTTTGAAAGCGGCGGCGGCGATGCTGGCGGATGGGTCGCTGGAGCGGCTGCGCGATGAGCGATATGCGGGTTGGGATAGCGAAGGTGCGCGGGCTTTGCTTGCGAATGCGACGCTGGAAGACTGCGAAGAGCGCGTTCTTTCCAAAGGCATTGAGCCCGAGCCGCGGTCCGGGCGGCAAGAGCGGCTGGAGAACCTGGTGAACCGGTTTATCTGAGCGCTGCGGACCGTTCAGTATTTAATTCAATATGATCTCAGGCCCCATCACCGCGTTCGGTAGCACGGTCGAAATCCAGGGCACGTAAGTTACAATGATCAGGAAAACAAAAAGCACGGCCAGGAACGGCAGTGCGGCCCTGACCACGCTCATCATCGGCATTCCTGCGACGCCCGAGGTCACGAATAGGTTCAGCCCCACTGGCGGTGTGATCATGCCGATCTCCATATTGACCACCATGATGATGCCGAGGTGGATCGGGTCGATGCCGAGCTCGATCGCGATGGGAAAGACCAGCGGTGCGACGATGACCAGAAGGCCCGAAGGCTCCATGAACTGACCGCCGATCAGCAGGATCACGTTCACGACGACAAGGAACATCACCGCCCCGAAACCGGCTGACAGCATCGCGTTGGCGACCTGCTGGGGTACCTGTTCGTCGGTCAGGACGTGCTTGAGGATCAGCGCGTTGGCGATGACGAAAAGAAGCGTGACGGTTAGCTTGCCTGCATCGAACAGTGTTTGCTGGGTGTCGCGGTGAAAAAAGGCCGTGACCAGCGCCCAGGGTTTTTGGCTGAGCCGCCAAGGAGCACCTGCGGGCGCGCCTTCCACGAGCGCCGCCGCCGACAGGCTTTTGGCGCGGGGTGCTGCGAGGGGCCCCATGTCTTTGTAGACAAACGAGGCGATGAGGAATGCGTAAACGGCGGCGACGGCGGCGGCCTCGGTGGGCGTGAATATGCCGCCGTAGATGCCGCCAAGGATGATGACGATCAGGAATAGCCCCCACCCGGCTTCGCGACCGGAGGTGATCACCTCGCCCCAGCCCTGCCATTCGCCTTTGGGCAGGTTTTTTACACGGGCCATGACATAGATCGTCGCCATAAGCATGAAGCCGGCCAGAAGGCCCGGGATCACGCCGGCAAGGAACATACGGCCCACTGATACCTCGACCGAGGCGGCGTAAACGACCATGACAATCGACGGCGGGATCAGAATGCCCAGCGTTCCGGCGTTACAGATCACGCCAGCGGCGAATTCCTTGGTATAGCCAGCCTGACGCATCCCTGCGATCACGATCGAGCCGATGGCTACCACGGTTGCGGGCGACGACCCGGAAAGAGCCGCAAACATCATGCACGCGAAGACCCCCGCGATTGCCAGACCGCCGCGAAAATGGCCGACGCAGGCGATGGAAAACCGGATGATCCGCCGCGCGACGCCGCCGGTTGTCATGAAGCTGGAGGCGAGGATGAAAAATGGGATGGCCAGAAGGGTGAAATGCCCCTCGAAGGCGGAGAAAAGCGTTTGTGCGACCGACGCAAGCGAGCTGTCGGAAAACCAGAGAAGGAACAAGACCGACGACAGGCCAAGCGACACCGCGATTGGCACGCCGATCAGCAGAAAGCCGATCACCATGGAAAAGAGCAGGACAACGTCCATTACGATGCGTTCCCCTGCTGCGCTTCCATCTCGGCCAGTTCGTCTTCAACCTCGTGGCTGGCGACCAGGCGGTCTATGTCGCCGTTCCAGATGCGGATTGCTGCCTGAACGAACCTCAACAGCATCAACGCCATCGCGACCGGAATGACCGAATATGGCAATAAGCGCGGAATTTTCTCGTACCGCTCGCCTTCATTGAAGACAGCCGCCATCCATTGCAGGATCTCGGGCATGAAGACACTTTCAACTTCGTACCAACCCTTGCCCCGGAACTCGTCTTCGAACCCCAGCGGGAACCAACGACCGTCGGTGCCGGGCAGGTTGGCGAAGTTGGCCCAGTAATCCCAGGCGCCTTTCAGCATCAGGAAAGTGAAAATGAGGCAGAGCGCCACGGAAACCAGCGCCAGCAGGCGCCGTGGACCCTTGTCGAGCATGTTGACAATAATATCGACGCCGAGATGGGCGCTTTTCTTAACGGCATAGGATGCACCTAGAAGCACCAGCCAGGCGAACATAAATACGGTCAGTTCAAGCGCCCAAAGAATGTTGGAATTAAATGCATAGCGCGCAACGACATTGGCGAAAGTCAGAAGCGTCATCAGGCCCAGCAAGAGCGCGATCAGGGTCTCTTCCAGCCGGTCAACCCAGCCACTTTGATGATCCATCAACCCCACCCCAAAGGCTGCGCAAACACAGGCGCGGCCCCATTGAAGGGCCGCGCTGGATTTTCTTTCGGTTAGTTCGTCAAGTTAATGGACTGTGCGGCCGCTATATTGTTCGCGCCGACGTCGCCCTCGAACTGTGCCCAGACCGGTTTCATCGCTTCGACCCATTCGGCGCGCTGTTCATCGTTCAGCGCGCGAACAACACCGCCCGCGGCGATCACGGCATCTTTTGCCTCTGCATTGATCCGTGTGCTTTCGCCGTTACGGGTATCGGTCACCTCGCCCACGATGGTCAGGAACTGATCCCGCGTATCGGCATCAAGGGCGTCCAGCCAGTCAACGCTGGTGACCAGAAGATAGTCAATGATGCCGTGGTTGGTTTCGGTCGTGCCGTCCTGCACTTCGAAAAATTTCTTGCCATAGATGTTCGACCAGGTGTTTTCCTGTCCATCGACAACGCCCTGTTGCAGCGCGCCGTAAACCTCGGAAAACGCCATTTTCTGCGGGCTACCGCCAATCGCTTCCATCTGGGCCACCAATACGTCCGAGGCCTGGACCCGGAATTTCAACCCGTTGGCATCGTTGGGCGAAACCAGCGGCACATTGGCCGACATCTGCTTCATGCCGTTATGCCAGAATGCAAGGCCCTGAAGCCCGCGTTTCTGCATACTGTCTTTCATTGCCTGGCCGGTGTCAGATAGCTGGAACTCGTCCACCGCATCGACGTTTTTGAACATGAACGGCAAGTCAAAAATGCGGAACTGCTTGGTGAACTTCTCAAACTTCGAAAGCGATGGTGCGGCCAGCTGGACGTCGCCCTGTAGCATCGCTTCCAGCACTTTGTTGTCGTCATAAAGCGTCGAGTTCGGGAAGACCTCCATACAGGCCGTTCCGTTCATTTCGTCGTTCACACGCGCCGCAAGAAGCGTCGCGGCGATACCCTTTGGGTGCTTGTCGGTGTTTGTCACATGGGCAAACTTGATGACGATCTCGCCAGCGTCGCAGGACGCAAATGCGGTGCCCGGCACCATTGCAATTGCGGCAACGCATGCGGCTTTAACATATTTTTTCATAATCTTCCTCCTCAGCGGTCCCTGACGGACCTTTGCATTATCAGTAGCCAGTGCAAGGACGGCGGTTGCAACTGAAATTTCGCTTGGGCTGGTATTATATTGATTTCCAGCGGGATATCAAAAAATATCCGGCAAGTTCATGGTCTGCCGAGAATTTCGCGCCGTATGCCCGCCGGTGCCGTCGCCGGCGAAAATGCACCCGATTCGGGTATTCACGTGCGCGGAAACCTGCAAAAAAATCCTCGGCTATTCCATATTTCGGCCACCCCAAGTAAAGCTGCCCCGTGGGCGACCAGGGCGGTGAAGATGTTTGACGACAAAACGATATTGATCACCGGCGGCACCGGCAGCTTCGGCCACAAGTATATCGAGCATATTCTCAGGGATCATGCGCCCCGCAAGATTATCGTCTTCAGCCGCGATGAGTTGAAACAGTTCGAAATGGCCCAGGTCTGGAACGCCCCGTGTATGCGCTATTTCATTGGCGATGTGCGCGACGGGCGTCGTCTGCGCGAAGCGATGGACGGCGTTGATTACGTCATTCACGCCGCTGCTTTGAAGCAAGTTCCGGCCGCGGAATATAACCCGTTTGAAGCGGTCAAAACCAATATTCACGGGGCGCAGAATGTCATCGAGGCGGCACTGGCGACAGAGGTCGAAAAAGTTATCGCTCTCTCGACCGACAAAGCTGCCAACCCGGTCAATCTTTACGGTGCGACGAAGCTTGCCAGCGACAAATTATTTGTCGCCGCCAACAATATGGTCGGCGATCGAAAGACGCGGTTCGCTGTCGTGCGTTACGGCAATGTCGTCGGTTCGCGCGGATCGGTTGTTCCATTCTTTAAGAAGCAAATTGCAGGCGGGGCCACCAAACTGCCGATTACGCACGCCGATATGACCCGGTTCATGATCACGCTGGATCAGGGGGTTCAGTTTGTTTTGAAGAATTTTCAGCGAATGAAGGGCGGTGAGATCTTCGTGCCGAAGATCCCTTCGATGAAGATAACCGATCTGGCCACGGCGCTGGCCCCTGACCTTCCGCACACGATTGTTGGGATCAGACCGGGCGAGAAACTACACGAGATCATGTGCCCCGCCGACGACAGTCACCTGACGTTGGAATTTGCCGATCATTTCGTGATCAAACCGACGATCACATTCGGGTTCAAGGCGGCGTTTATGGATAACATGTTGGGCGAACACGGCGCGCCCGTCGCGCAGGGATTCGAGTACAACTCCGGCACCAACACCGAATGGCTGAGCGCGGACGCGTTTCTTTCGATTGTCGAGGACCTGGGCCTGTGATCCCTTATGGGCGCCAAGACGTCCAGGACGACGATGTTGCGGCGGTTGTCGCCGCGCTGAAATCGGATTTCATTACGCAAGGCCCCTGCATTCCGGCATTTGAAGAATGTGTCTGCAAGGCGGTTGATTGCGCGCATGGTGTCGCGGCCAGTTCGGCGACAGCCGCGCTCCATATCGCTTGCCTTGCCTTGGGGCTTGGCAAAGGCGATTTGCTTTGGACATCGCCAATCACCTTTGTTGCCTCGGCAAATGTGGGACATCTGTGCGGGGCCGAGGTCGATTTCATCGATATTGACCCAAAGACGTTCAATATGTCGGCGGTGGCTTTGGCCGAGAAGTTGGACCGCGCCAAGCGGGATGGGCGTCTTCCGAAGATCATCATGCCGGTACATATGTGCGGGCAATCCTGCGATATGGACGCTATCGGCGCGCTGGCCCGAGAACACGGCATTTCGGTTGTTGAAGATGCAAGCCATGCGATTGGCGGGCGATATGGCAATCGTCCGGTCGGTTCCTGCGCGCATTCGGACATTGCGGTTTTCAGCTTTCACCCGGTGAAGATCGTGACGACTGCCGAAGGCGGGATGGCGACGACACAGGACGCAAAGCTTGCAGAGCGCATGTGTCTTTATCGATCACATGGAGTGACCCGCGACCCAATTTTGATGCGCGGAGAGTCCGAGGGAGCCTGGTATTATCAGCAGATTGATCTTGGGCTGAACTACCGAATGACCGACATACAGGCGGCGCTGGGGATTAGCCAAATGACCCGGTTGGAGGACTATGTGGCGCGCCGCAACGCTTTGGCGACGCGATACGACCAAATGCTTGCGGACCTGTCGCTTGATCGCCCTGGTCGCATCGAGCAGGCTTTGTCGGCGTTTCATCTTTATGTTGTGCGCGTGGATGCAGAGCGACGGCGCAAGATTTTCGACAGTCTGCGTGCAAGCGAAATCGGTGTGAACGTTCACTATATTCCTGTACACACTCAGCCCTACTGGCAGGACTGCGGGTTTCAACGTGGGATGTTTCCGAACGCGGAGACGTATTATTCACGCGCAATCAGCATCCCGCTGTTTCCGACCATGACCGAAGCCGATCAGGACAAGGTTGTGGCAAACCTTGCCGAGGCTTTGGGATGAGTGTTTGCCTGATCCTGGCGCGTGGCGGTTCCAAGCGAATACCCAGTAATGCATCAGTGTGCGTGTCACCACAGATGCCAATTAATCAGTGAGTTTCTGCGGTGCGCTTGGTACAATCACCAAATATCATTGGAACATTCCAAAACGTATCCCGCTCAAGTTTTCCTCCCACCAAAAAACCTGTTTATCGGATGCGTTGACCTTGCTGCTGACTTGATCTCTTCGATTAGCCCTACGACATCGCGACCTTGTGTGATCTTGATTGGTTTGTGGCTGAAGAGAAGCATAGGTCGCAATGGCTCTCGCTTGGGAATGTCGTTCAAGGAATAGCCAATAAATTCCTTATGTTCGAAAATATCGCTAAGCAACTCAAAGAAATAGCTGATGATCGCCGGAATATCATTTTCCGCGAACGGCATGTCATTTTTGTATTTTCGGGGTATACAGGCTGGTTGAAAGAACATCTGCATACGCGACTTCATTGCTAGCTGCCTAAGAAAATCGTTAGCATGATCCCATCCCATATTTGCAACAATTTGGTGGTGCACGGACAACAGCAACGACAC
>CAXMNX010000042.1:0-5219 GCA_964194845.1 uncultured Boseongicola sp. | reverse complement strand
TCGAAAAACGGAAGTGCTACTACATCAATTGGACCGAAAACGGCCGCAGCCGCGAGTGCTCAACGGGCACAGCGGATCGCGAAAAAGCTGAAGGCATCTTCTGCGACTGGCTCGCAAACCGCCAGAAACAATCCGGCCCCCGTGACCCATCTGAAGTGCTCGTGACCGATATGCTCGTGGTCTATGCAGAGAACGTCGTTAAGCGCGCCGAGGTCGGCAAAGTTTTCTGCCCTGAGCGTATCGCATACGCGGTTGGACCGCTTGCCGAATTCTTCGAGGCCAAAACCTGCGACTTCGTCGACGAGGATAGCTGCGTGGAATACGGTGCCTGGCGTAACCGCGCTAACGGCACAGTCCTTCGCGAGCTTGGCCGGTGCGGGCCGATCACTTCCGGGAAGTCGTGCCGCAGAGTGTTTTCAATCCCCATCTTCAGGATGCCTGTCGAACTTGGGCACCTGATCCACGACTTCGGCGGCCGCGCGCCAGAATTCGACGGCCTTATTGAACTCTGCCGCGTAGAACGCTGAGCCCTCAGGTCCCGACGGGTCGCCGTCGAAGCGTCCAACGCGCCGCGCGCAATCGAAAAAGCCCGGTGCGGGCAACCCACCCCGTGTCTTGCTAACCACGAGCGCTGCGATCAACGGGCGGGCGGCGGCGGCATCCTCTTCAATCAGGCTTTCCAACGCGACCGTGAGTTGATGGATCGTATTTGGCGGCGAGAGACCCAAGGCCTTGGCCAGAGCTTGATACGTGATGGGAGTCGCCTGCCCGACAATTCGGCAGAGATGAGTCCGGACGCGTAGCGCCAACACGGTGGCCGTGCCCGTGTCGGCGTTCACAGTAAAACCAACACGTCGCAATCAATTACTCCCAATTTACACCAACTTGCGATGTCCTCTCAAAACAGTCAATTTCCGAAAGCGGACGTGCGTCTAGGCCCTCTGCGGTGGTCCGCTTTGGGCCGTTCGCTACGAATGTGGACTGCGCGATGCAGATCATTTGGCTGCAACGCGGAAGGCGGCTTTGAGCCCACAGCAGACCCATCCCAAGTTTGCCACGAGCGCGCGCAGAAATACCCTCGCGGCGGCGCGGCGTAAATCCGCGCTTCAGTGCAACGAAATCGATCGTGGCGATGGCTGGGTAGCGAGACAAACCTGCCGTTCGCTGCGGTTCGTTCCAATGTCTTAGAAGCAGACTATCCGCGTCATTTAGGTTCACCGAGGCCCCATCCTGTTTGCTCGTCTTCTCTGGATTTCAGTCGCAAAAACTGGGCCAAATCTATTCCACCAGAACCGAACCGTTTCGTGACTGATTTCGATCCCCCACTCATGCAGAAAATCTTCAACATTCCGAAGGGTCTACGAAAACCGTACATAGAGCATCACTGCCAGGCGGATGACCTCAGGACTGGTTTTGAAATAGCGAAATGGACTGCATTTTATCATCCAGCGAGGCTACGGAGCCACCCTGCCCGTCTCATGCTAGTTTTGTCTGACAGTGCCCTTCCGGGCCGCGCGGCAAAGATCGTCAAGGCTCATTCCAGAAATATCAATGGCGTTCAAAAGCGTGTTCTCCGCAAAAAAATCCCGTCCATACATCGCCGAAAAAATCTCCACCCCGGCGCAATGCAGATTGGCGGGGCGGCCAGCGAGTTCGCCCAGACGAACCGTCATAACGAGACCATAAGGAACGTCTTCGGTCACATAACGGCTGTCGGCGGTGGAAGGGCCCGTGCCGCCGTTGCCCTGCTCGTGCATTTCCGCGTTCATCTCGGAAATGCTGGCGATAGGCACATGGAAGGACAAGTGAAAATGTTCGAAGATTGTGCGAACGGACAGGCCTAGTGCTTCAGCGATACCCAACCGCTCCTGATCGAGCGTCTCCAACAATCGGCCAATTTTTGGCGTGATATTCTGGCCTTGGCTCCAAGTTTCGCCACGCTCCATCCGCGACATATTCCCAAGCGAAATTCCCATATGGTTTTGCGGGTTGAGGTTGGAAAGCGTAATGGCAAGCAGCCCGTCGCGGAGCTGAAATCTATCGCCAAACAACGCCTGACAAAGCGCGAGGCCCGTTTTGGTTTCGCCTTCGGGGATCACGCAAATATCGACCTGGCCTCGTACCGTATTAACCTGAACACTGGTGTAATCGCTTTGTCGTCCGGTAGTCATCGTCGTGCCCCAGGCGACAATTGGCAGTGAAATACCACGCGCGGCCAGTAAGTCGCTCAGGTAAAGAGCGCCGAGAGACGCGTGAGAGCTGATGATCACGGTTTGATCCGCGCGCAGGTGCGGGGCGACTGTGTCCATCACAGTCTTATGCCCGTAGCCCGGCACCGCAATCAGGATAACTTCATTTTCAGCACAAAGGGTTTTGGCATCGGGGGCAATGCCCGGATGAAATTCGCGCTCAACCGCACCCGTTGCAGTCAATGCAGCGCCATCAGCGAGCTCTCGGGTGCGCGCACCAGAAGGGGACCACAGCGTCGGAGCATGACCCAATTCAGAAAGCCGCGCTGCCGTGCCAAAGGCGACTGCTCCTGCTCCCGCAATACCAACGCGAATTGTAATGCTCGGTCGGTTCATGTGTCATTGGCCTTTGCGTGGCGCGGTGAGCGGCGTATCGGGTCGCCCAGCACATGCATAAGCCGGTTCGCCCAGCCAAAAAGTGATGAGGACAAGATCAGGTCGATAATCTCTTCATCTGACATTCCGGTATCGCGAAGCCTGTTCATGTCTGCTTCGGTAGCGTCAGACGGGCTTTTGGCCAGCCGCATGGCAAAGTCAAATATCGCCTGATTTCGCGGATCGAGCCGCGAAAATTCTCCTGATGCGAAAATCACATCCATCAGCTCTTCCGATTTCTCCAGCTGGATGTGGCGCGAGGCATGAACGGCAGCACAATAGACACAACGATTGATGATCGACGCCGCGACCGCCCCGACTTCACGTTCCGCACGCGACAGCCCACCTCTGTCATACATGATCGCGTTGAACAGCGGAGAGCGGATTTTCAGGGTTTCGACATCATGGGCCAATACCAGAACGTAGTCAGATACCTTGGTGTTTGACGGTGTAACCTGCAGGGCTTCAAGCTGTTCTTTGGTCGCTTCATTCAGCCTGACTGGAGAAACCCGCGGGCGCCAGTCAGGAACGGTTTTGGTGAACTTGTGCAGCACTTCACTCACGCTGTTTTTTCCATCAGAGCAAGCCCCGCGATGACGCGGTATTGATAGGCAAGAAATGCGATCAGCTCGCAGAGGCGCACGATATCGGGTTCCGATACTCCCGCCGATGTCAGCGCCGCAATGTCTGCCTCTGTCGCCTCCCGCGGTGATGCGGTCACTTTGTCGGAAAAATCCAATAATGTGCGCAACCGGTCGCCGGTTCCGGGGTTGTCGGGGTCCGCAAGTGCCTGGTCTGCTGGATCAGAAATTTTGGCACCATAATAATCCGCAAGTGTCGCATCACCGTTCAGGCGCGCTGCTCGGCATGCCAGCGCCGCACGTAAACTGTGGGACAATTCGCCAGGATCATTTGGTGCCAGCGCGGCTGCCTCTGCCGCCTCTGTCATCGCAACAACTTTTTCACGGACACGCAGCGACGACATTGTCGCCCCGTTTGATGTTAGCCCGGCCATGCGCGCAAGTGTGGTGTTTTCAATAGTGCTCACGCGGTCACTGCACCTTTCGCGGTATAGTCGGGCATTTCACTTGGCTCCCATTCACTGCCGTCAAGTTCAGGCATGTCGTAATCGACCAGATGCTGCCAGTGTTTTTCGATATCTTCGCGATAAAGCGATGCGGCGATCTCCCGAGTAAGCCATGACGCTCCTTCCGAAATTCCGGGGATGTCACCGCTGACTTTGCCAAGGCTTGCCGTCGCACCGTAGTTGAAGCAATAGACGTTCTTGAGCCACGGCGCCTCTCCTGGAACACGCTCGCGAAAGGTGAAGTCGCTGTTAAGATAGGGAAACCTTCCGAGATCGCTAAGCTCTTCGTCCTCTGGTGGTGTATAAACATCCCGCCAAAGCTCGATCCGGTCTGCTATGTCACCAAACTCGCTCCGCGCGTTGGGTACTGTTGTGAAACCGGTGCCCAGTATCAGGTAATCAGTTTCAAGAACACTGCCGTCCGCATTGGCGATCTGCAACAGACCGCCGCATTCCTTTACTTCTGTCACCGCCTTGCCAAAATGAAAATATGCGTTCTTGTGACGGCTGACCCGAAGCGTGGAGCCATGCGGAGGCGGCGTTTGAGCGACCATTGAATACCGCATCATCCGCCAGCGCCACTCGTCGGGCAAAGCAGCATAACCAGAGATGAACCCGAATGAACCGATGCCCATCAATTTGTTGATACAGGGCATCTCCTTGCGCCGGGCAAGGTGGCGGACTTCCTTTGCGCCAGCTTCAAGCGCTTCCGCGGCATTATCGACCGCCGAAGCGCCAACCCCGACCACAGTCACGCGCTTTCCGCGTAGCGCCGGAAAATTAATGTCATCCGCAGAATGCGCCCAGTATTTCCGCGGCACATCTTTCATGAAGCCGGGGATATTGGGCTGACCGGTGCCATCACGCCCCGTGGCCATAATCAGCTTGCGTGCCAGAACCGATTTCGCCGGTGCTTTTTCACCGCTGAGGTGGAGACGCAAATATTCCCCGTCGTTTTCCACCAGATCAAGCGAGACTTTGTTTTGCACCTGTAGCCCTAGAACTTCACGATACCAGGTCAGATATTCCATCCACATCGGGCGTGGAATTTTATCGAGCGCTTCCCACGCCGTCTCTCCGTGCACGGCGACGTGCCAGGCGCGGAAAGTCAGACTTGCGTAACCAAATGCTGGGCCGGTCAGGTGCTTAGGGGAGCGCAGATTTTCCATCCGTGCATAGGTCAGCCATGGCCCTTCCAGCCCGGACTCGCTGCGGTCAAACTGGGCGATGTTTCGGACACCTCCGGAAATCAGCGCATGTTGCGCCAAAAGTCCGCACATGCCTCCGCCAATGACGACAACATCAAGTACTTGTTCTTCACCCACCTGGTGATTTGACACCCAATTTGCAGCCGGAACACAAAGGTATTGACGATCCTGTGCGACCCGCGCTTCCAGCGCATCAAGCGAATGAGGAGTGAATTCGGCGCTGGTTTTATCTGGCATCAGTTTTCCTTAAGAGGCTGTTGGCGAATGCCAAACAGAATGTAGAGATTTGCCCAATCTGTT
>CAXMNX010000041.1:0-14006 GCA_964194845.1 uncultured Boseongicola sp. | reverse complement strand
GAGGACGAGTTCCGCCAGATCGCCCGCTGGATCACCGAGGTCGTCGATGGTCTGGCAACGGGCGGCGAGGACGGCAACGCCGATACCGAGGCCCGCGTGCAAAGCGAGGTCAGCGGGATGTGCAGGAGGTTCCCGATTTACTCGTAAGTGGGGGCACCCGGCGTCAGTCGAAATATCCGCGATAAAGAAGCGTAAAAAATACCGCGAGAACGATTGTCACCAGGACAAAAGCAATTTTCGCCACTGCGTCAAGTATCTCGCTCCGCCGTTCGACGGATGGGTTCTGCTTGTCAAGGAAAGCACTGAGCCGGCGTTCGGCCTGGCCCACGCGCTTGGCGTCGATCTGTTTGGCCAGTTTCGGGTGACCGCCCAGCGCTTCGGCGTCGATCATCACCTGCGCGTCGTCGCGCAGCCTTTTTGGCAACTTCCGCCCGGCGCGCTCGGCCACGTCGGCAAGGCCATCACCGCGAACCCGAAGCTGCGCGGCCATCCTGGTGGCCAGAGATTTCGTGCGTTCCTGCATCTCCATACCACTGGCGATACCCCGAGCACCGCGATATGAGAACCCATGTTGAACACGGTCGTCCATGAAAGCGCGGGTTCCGCCACGCCGCTTGTGATCGCGCACGGATTGTTCGGCTCGGCGCGAAACTGGGGCGCCATCGCAAAAAGAATGTCGGTCACGCGAACCGTGATCGCGGCGGACATGCGCAACCATGGCGAAAGCCCGTGGTTTGACACGCACACCTACCACGATCTGGCCAACGATCTGACCGAAATCACCGTTAGGCAACACGATGTGCTTGGCCACTCGATGGGCGGAAAAGCGGCCATGATGCTGGCGCTCAAATATCCCACGCGGGTCCGAAAGCTGGTTGTCGCAGACATCGCGCCGGTTGCGTATCGCCACACCCAAATGCCGATGATTGATGCGATGCAGACCATGGACCTCGCAAACGTTGAGACCCGTGGCGACGCGGATCGTCAGATGCAAGCTGTCGTGTCGGACCCAGGTATACGGGCATTTCTTTTGCAGTCGCTCGATGCGAAGAACAAACGCTGGCGGCTAAATCTGGAGGTTCTTCGCCGCGAGATGGACCGGATCATGGGGTTTCCGGAAACCGACGCGCGGTTTGACGGCCCAACGCTGTTTCTGTCCGGCGCGGACAGCGATTATGTGCGGCCTGAACATCGCGCAGGTATCAAGGCATTGTTCCCGAAGGCAAAATTCGCGAAGCTCCGTGGCGCGGGCCATTGGCTCCATGCCGACAGGCCGCGAGAATTTCAAGCGGCCGTCGAGGCATTTTTAAGTGGATAAAGAGGAAAAAAACCGCCACGTGGAAATGGTTTATTTCCGCGTGTAAATTGGACCCAAACCTGGGCCTGTAAGACCGAGCGATCGACAATTTTTTTGGTCGCCCGATCAAATCTCAGTGGCCATTAGCCCCAAAACAAATTTCCTACACCGGTTGCGAAGCCGGTAATTGCATCACCGATCCCGCGGCCAACGTCGGCAACGAAGGATTCGGGTGTTGACAAAACACTTGCCTGCAAAAAATCACCGAAAGCGAAATACCCGGCAAGAAGAACAATGGCCGCGGTAAGAAAGCGATATTTCATCAAAAATACCCCCAACAGCAGTTAATGCCGTGAGGGTAACACGATCTGTGGATAAATTCGAATCCGGCACGCAGCTGACCCAAAAAGCCCATTAAAAACAGAGCCTAGCGCATCTGGAGCTGTATCGACGTTATTGGAGAATCGAACCTGCGGACGATTTGACGCCATTGACCGCGCCTTTGGCGGCACCAGAGTATGAACCTGCGCCTGCCGAAGTCGAGCCAAACCCCGATCCGGTCGGTTGCAACAAAACCAGGTACGCAGCGAACCCGAGCGCGCAGAAGATCAACAGACGTCCCATTGCCTGCTCCATTTTTGCGTTATCAATTTGTTAACCTGGGAATGCGGCGGTTTAGCGGCGTTCCGGTCCGGCTCGGCGCGCCGCATTCCATAAGCAATTAGTGGACGTGAATTGCCGTTCCCAATCAACGCCTTACCGACCGGCAAATCGCTTTAGTTCCCGATGGACCCAAACTGACCGGAAACGCCACTGGTCATGCCACTGACTGACGATCCGATGGAGCGGCCGCTGTCGACCCCAACGCCGTATCCGCCAGCAAACCCGCCACCGGCACCGCCGAAAGACAGGGATTGAATGGACTGAACCACGCTTTTCCCGGTATATTCCTGATACGCATAGGACGCCGCCATAATGGCAACGGCTCCAAATATAATCCGACCCATAAGACCCCCCAGCCAAAATACCTCGTTAGCTTACTACATTATTGAAAATTCCGGGAGTCGTGCCGGGTGAACAGCGCGTTTCAGCGTTGTATTCCGAGCCAATATTTATGGGGTCACAACACATGTTGTGGCAATTCTGTCGCAGGCACCGACATCTGGTTGATCTCGGGCCGCGACGTGTGTATCGGTCGCGGCACGGGTGCGTAGACGCGGTTCTGCATCATCTGACGCAGGCGAGGTTCGTTGCCATTAGCGGCGAACCTCGTTTCTATTCGGGGGACAGAATAGGTGAAGACGCCAGGTGCTCAGACGCGGTCTTCGCATCGTGCCTTGCGACACATCCTGACGCCTTCGATGAACCTTTCCCCCCAAGGGGCGTCTGGCCCACATGCTCCAGATCCGAAGACCCTTCGCTGTCACAGTCGATCCGAAGACCTTCCGCAACCCGCTTCGTCCTTGAAAACTGTTTCCTTTCAAAGAACTACAAGAGTCCCTTTCAATTCCGCAGCTTCTCTCGAACCTTCCACGTTCCACTCGGGGCACATGTCCCTCCGCTTTCCGCTTCCAACCCTTTGGCCGTCGCGTCCCGCTCTGTCGCTCGCGCTTCTTTGCGGTAAAGACAAATTCTCTTAACGGATCGTCCGGCACAACAAAAAAACGTCCGGAGATGAAAATTTCTTGGGGATAACATGTTGATAGCCTTGGGAAAATGCTGTGGATAAGTTGAAATTTTCGAGCGAGGACAAGAGGCTGCTCGGCGAAAACGCTAAAAATCGGGAAAGTGCGGAAATAAGCCTCCTTTCGGCGATCTGGCAGCGGTTTTTGGGCCACGCAAAACGAATCAGTCGTGATTTTTCCGGGAATCGCAGTGCGAGTATTTTGTGGATTCCGCCTTTGCTGCCGCCTCCTTAACGACAGGCCCTGCAATCAGAGGCTTTCGGCATCGCGCCAAGTTTGCTTTAAGGCAGGCAACAAGGAGGACGTGCCATGACAATTAAACTCGCAATGATCCTGGGGCTGATGTTAGGGGCAAGTGCCGTATCGGGCTGTGTGCCTATGGCTATCGGCGCGGGCGCCGCGATTGGCGTGGACGCGATTGCCGAAGATCGCGGCAACGATCTGTTCTGACGAGTGGCGGGTCGCGCCACCCCGCGCGTTGGCGGGGCAGCGAGGTTAAAACCTTAGCAGGTACAGTCGGTTAGGTCTGTGGCTTACGACTTTTCGACGTTGCGCTTTTTGAACGTGCGCCACATCACAAGGTACAGCAGCGCTGCGCCCGAAAGGAAAATACCGGCACTGACGAAGAACGGCAGTCCGGCGAAAAATTCAGCAATTGCAGTCATTGGTGGGCCTCATCGGCTTTGAAAAGATGGCGCGTTAATGGTCGATAAATGCGGTGGAAATGTGTCGTTGATTTGGAGACAATCGCGCGAAACAGGCGCCGCAAATCCCGGTTAACCATTGTTTTCAAACTCTGAAGCGTACGTTCGCCCAGGCGACGTTTGGTGACAATTTGTACGCCATTGTGGTCGTGGCGCAGTCAATTTGTACGCATCACCGAACGCGAGGATGAAGGCATGGTTAATGATATCGCGGCACGGATCGGCCAGGCCACCGTGACCACCAGCGAGTTCCGGGGGCGGCTGGCGCATTACATCGGGCGGGTGCGCCACGGCGGCGATTTCATCGCGATCCGGCGCAAGGGCGAGGACAACGTCTATGTCATCAGCCAGGCGGATTGGGATGTGCTGGACCGGAAAATGGCCGATCTGGATGAGGGGCCGTATGACCCGGTTCAGAAGCGCCGGCGGGGCGGGTTTTTGGCGTGGTTCAAGTTGGAGGGCCGGAGTGCGCGATTGCGGGCGGGGATAGCGGCGCGGGCGGAGGAGCGGGAGCGGATTGCGGGGAAGTGGTGGAAGGGGTGATGGGTGATGGGTGATGTTGGGGTGTGGCGGCGAAATGGGCTACCAGGCTTCGGATTGAAACAGCGCGTGAGTAACAAGGGCGGAACTTCGCCCGTGGCCCGCTTCCCATATCGCGCATATTGCGACAGAGTAGAGCCAGGAGGACATTCACATGGCCAAGAAACTTGCGACCATTTTGATGATTTCCATCGCGTCATTCGCGCTTTCGGGCTGCGAAGGGACGGGAATCGGCGACAGTTTTGGTGACAGTTTCGGCGACAGTTTCTGACTTCCGCCACGGCAGTGATAGCGGCCGCGGCGAAATGGGTTTTCAGGCTGTAGATCGGATCGACCGGCACCTGTAGCGTGGGTTTTCAACCCGCCACCTCGACTTGCCCTGACGAGTGGCCTGCGAGGAGGAGTGCGTTGAGGCAATGGACGGGTGAGCCCTGACCAACGATACTTGCGCGACATTGATCAAATCACAGCGCCCGGGCCGGAGGGTCGGTTCGGTCCTAAAAAGCCGCCTGTTGAAGCAGCGCAATCGCAAAGATCAGGAACGACGCCCAGGCGACGGTAAAGATCAGGGTGCGGGCCATGAACTGCTTGATGCCGGTGATAAAGACGACGGCATGTGCGAGGCGCGCCCAGAAATAGATGATCGCGCAGGTCGCGGTCAGGGCCGTGGAATAGCCGATGGCGTGGGCGATCAGGACAACAACCGCGAAGGCCGACAGGTTCTCGACCGCGTTTTGATGCGCCCGGTTGGCGCGTTTGGCCCAATGCGCCAGACCGCCTTCGGGCAGTTCGACATAATTCTCGGGCGTCAACATGCCGCGGCTTTGCACCTGGCCCAGCACGGCCGGGATCCAGAGAAGCCCAGTCAGAATGGCGGTGAGAAGAAGATAGGTGAGTTCGGTCGTCATTGGGGTGCCTCCTGTTCTGGCGGGAGGTTAGCGGACTAGGTGGTGGTTGGGGAGTGGGGAGGTGTTTAGAGGTGAAACTACCAAATGCCGTGTGATTGCCGAAGGCAGGTGGTGGTTTGGGATTGAGTGCGGTGAGTTGGCACCATCCCTCGCTGCCGATTCATTGACCAAACCGCGTCTAGGCACTTGAAAAACAATTGACATCTCCTACTCTGAATCCAAAATTACGGATAGTGTATGGCCAAAAAAGATGGAAAAAGTTTTGAGAAGCTTGTTGGTCAAGTGTACGAAGTGATCTCTGCGACTGACCACGCGACAATAGTTGGGCAAGACGAGCAAATCGAAGGGCCGGAAGGTAATCGACAATTCGATGTAGTATTGAGATCGAAAGTCGCCGGAGAAGAAATCGTTACGATTATCGAATGCAAAGACTACAAGCGGCCCGTCGACGTTACAGTGGTAGATGCATTTCAGTCGAAACTAAATGATGTAAATGCTAACAAAGGTATTATAGTTTCTCGGAACGGTTTCTCGGGTAAAGCCGAGCGAAAGGCTCGCCGATCTGGAATTACGCTTTGCACAGTTGACGAATTATCGAACAAACTTGAATCTCCGTTTGCGAGTCTTCCAGTATTATGCAGAAGAATAGACCCCGGCACAATTGGGATCACAGTCCATTTTGCAGACGATACAGACTCTCCTGACGGCATTAAGATTGACGCCAACAGCACTGTGTTCGGATTCGGTTTGATGGACCTTGTGCGCCTAGCAGATTTTAAGGACTTGATGAAAAGTAAGAAAATTAAGCTTAATATCACTGCAGAAATGGTTGGCGGTAAACTTTGGCTCCCGACGCCTAATGGTGGCTGTGCGGAAATTGAGGAATGCATACTCGACTTTGAAATTCCAAATGATGTTCTTGCCGGTTATGCCTCAGATTTGACTGGTACAGCCATCAAGATAGACGAAGAAAAAAGTATCAGTGAATTATTTATTGATGCACAGGACTTCAAAAGTGTGTCCGATAGATTCCAGAAGTACGATAGTTTTGATAAAGTCCCGCAATCACTAAAAAGGACCCATCTAGCGGCAGTCTTAGTGCCTAAATCCGTATCAAATATTGGTAACGTCCAAATGTTCGGAAAACATCGAGATACTGGCGCGTGGGAGCAAATTCAGCCGCGGGGATCGTAGATAACCGTCTGAAATCAGAGAAGCTCGACGGAGCCAACCCATCCGTCTTCATCACCTTGATGTCGTTCACCCCCAACTTCCGGGTGTGGGCACGCGACTGGCTGCGCCATTCGCTTTCGCGCACCCGCTCTTAAGATGGACAGCTTAGCTGTCCATCTTAAGAGCGTTAATAAATGCTTCTTGCGGGATCTCAACCTTGCCGAACTGCCTCATCTTCTTCTTACCCGCCTTCTGCTTATCCAGCAGCTTGCGCTTCCGCGTCATGTCGCCTCCGTAGCACTTCGCCGTCACGTCCTTGCGCATCGCCGATAAAGTTTCACGCGCGATCACCTTGCCGCCAATCGCCGCCTGGATCGGGATTTTGAACATGTGGCGGGGGATCAGGTCTTTGAGTTTTTCGACCATCGCGCGGCCCCGGCCCTCGGCCCGGTCGCGGTGGACCATCATCGACAATGCGTCCACCGGTTCATCGTTCACCAGGATCGACAGTTTGACCAGATTGTCCTCGCGATAGCCGGTCAGTTGATAGTCAAAGCTGGCGTAGCCCTTGGTCACCGATTTCAGCCGGTCGTAGAAATCGAACACGACCTCGTTCAGCGGCAGGTCATAGACCACCATCGCGCGGCTACCGGCATAGGTCAGGTCAATCTGTAGCCCGCGCCGGTCCTGGCAAAGCTTCAGCACATCGCCCAGGTATTCGTCGGGCACCAGGATCGTCGCCTTGATCCGGGGTTCGGCCATATGATCGACGTGGGTCAGGTCGGGCATGTCGGCGGGGTTGTGCAGTTCGATCATCTCGCCCGAACGCATGTAGATCTGATAGATCACGCTGGGCGCGGTGGTGATCAGGTCGATGTCGTATTCACGCTCGATCCGGTCGCGGATAACTTCGAGGTGGAGAAGGCCGAGGAAACCGCAGCGAAAACCGAAACCAAGTGCGGCGCTGGTTTCCATCTCGAAGGTGAAACTGGCGTCGTTCAGCGCAAGCTTGTCGATGGCGTCGCGCAGGTCTTCGAACTGGGCATTGTCGACGGGGAACAGCCCGCAGAAGACCACCGGTTGCGCCGGTTTGAAGCCGGGAAGTGGTGTGGCGGTGGGTTTTTTCTCGTGCGTGATGGTGTCGCCGACGCGGGTGTCGCGGACCTGCTTGATGGATGCGGTCAGGACGCCGATCTCGCCCGGGCCAAGTTCCTTGATGTCCTGCATTGCGGGCTTCAGCACCGCCAGCTTGTCGATGCCGTATTTGGCACCCGTCTGCATCATCTTGATCGCGTCGCCCTTGGCGACCACGCCATCAATGACGCGGATCATCACGACGACGCCGAGGTAGGGGTCATACCAGCTGTCGACGAGCATGGCTTTGAGGGGCGCGTCGCGGTCGCCTTTGGGCGCGGGCAGGCGTGTGACGATGGCTTCCAGCACGTCGGGGATGCCGATGCCGGTCTTGGCGCTGATCTGGACGGCGTCGGAGGCGTCGATGCCGATGACATCCTCGATCTGCTCGGCCACGCGGGCGACATCGGCGGCGGGCAGGTCGATCTTGTTCAGGACGGGGACAACTTCGTGATCAGCCTCGATCGCCTGATAGACATTGGCGAGCGTCTGCGCCTCGACGCCCTGGGAGGCATCCACGACCAGCAGCGAGCCTTCGACCGCCTGCATCGACCGGCTGACCTCGTAGGCGAAATCGACGTGGCCGGGGGTGTCGATCAGGTTGAGGATATAGGTTGCGCCGTCACGCGCGGGGTATTCGATGCGCACCGTGTTGGCCTTGATGGTGATGCCACGCTCGCGCTCGATATCCATGCTGTCGAGGAGCTGTTCCTTCATATCGCGCGCGGCCACCGTGCCGGTCATCTGGATGAGCCGGTCGGCGAGCGTCGATTTTCCGTGGTCGATATGGGCGACGATGGAGAAATTGCGGATGTGGGCGAGAGGGGTCATGGTGGGGGATATGGGGGGATTTGAGGGGGTTGGCAAGTCGGGTTGCGTACGTGGAAACTTGACGTCAGTTTAGGCGAATTCGCTAGGCAGATACGGTAATGGCAGGAAACAAGTGCCCAAGATTAGGTCACGCGAGGAGTTTGAGAATTGGCTCAAGGGCCAGTCGCAAGAGACTTGTGTAAAAATCGCGACGCGCGCAGCACTGAGAGTCTTGCCGTTTGCCACCCACATAGGATCACCAAACAGGGACCGTGAGACTCTTGCCCTCTTGACATTTCGGTGCATTCTGACGTCGGGAGTTGCTGGCAATACACCAAGCTCAGTAGTCGGCGTCGCCGCGGATTCCGCCCGTTCCGGCGTCCATGATGTCGCCGGTTCCGCCAGTGCCGCCGGTGCCGCCGCCCTTGCCGCCGCCGGTGCCCTATATGCCGCCGCCTATTCGGACGCCAATGTCGTAGGTCTCGGAGGAGATCTATTTCAAAAACCATTGTGGAGGGGCGGTCGTCAGCCGGATGAGATCACGTCGCCGCTGGGTAGCCACCCAGATTTGCTGGAACCGGGACATATCTGGTCGTTCTGGCAGCGATGGTATCGTGGGATGTTTGAAGGTCAGCCGATAGACTGGGAGCTTCAGAAGAAGGTGGCGCTGATCCCCAACGACGAATGGGAGAAGGGCCCGGACCATATTGCGGAGAAGATCGAGGAGATCAGAGAGTTATTGGAGGCCGAAGATCGTGCATCTTCCGCGCCTACAGAGATTGAGATGCCTGTGCCCCCGGCTGCCGCGCAAGCACTAGCAAGGCGGTTGGCGAGCAATCGCGATGCAATCGCGCTCATCACGGCGGGACTGCTGGAACAGATTGCCGAGTTCCGCGAGAATGTGCGCGGCGACAACCGGCTTAACCCGGAATTCAGGGAACAGCTGCTTGCATTTCTCGACGACTTAACGGGCAAGGTGCAAGACCTTTTGGGACTGCTTCCATCCGACGCCACAGACATTGACGCGAGAACCGGCGAAAAAGGAGTGCGTTGGCTGCGTGCGTTCAAGGCCGCTTTGCTGGAGGATGCGCGCAAATATGCCAGTTATGAGAACGTGGCCGGGGCGGCAGTCCCAACGGGAATCATTCTTGGCTGCACGGGATTGGGCGCCCTCTTGGGTATGCCGGTCGCGGGCACGATTGTTGGCGGACTTCTCACGGGACAGTTAAAACCCGGTAAGGCGGCAGATGATCTTCTCAAACGAACCAAACCCGAAGTCGAGCCCTAGCACCAAGGATCGCGCGCGATCCGAGGGTGGGGGCATCGCCCCCGCCCTTGGGGGCGGGGGCGGGGGCGGGTGCGATCAAGACCGCCAAGCGGCCTTGAGATTAGAAAGAAGACATGATGGCGAGGTGAAACCAGCCCTACGCGGTCGCCCGCCTTTTCCGCAATACACCGCCCCCGCCCCATGCTAGGCTCGATCTCATGCTCCAGAAAAAGACCATCCCCATCGATGCCATCCACGTTCCCGTCAAACGCACCAAGACGCTCGATCCTGAAAAGGTCGAGGCATTGGCCAATGACATGCTGGAGAACGGGCAGCGGGTGCCGATCCGGCTTCGCGAAGGCAAGGACCGGTTCGTGCTGATTGAAGGGTATCACCGGTTGGAGGCTTTGCGCGCGCTGGGTGAAGAGACGGTTGAGGGCTATCTGGTCCACGCGCGTTTGCATTAGCGCTAAGTGACTTAATAAGGAATCCCGTCGAATTTGGCTCTTTCCGGGGCATCAGCCCCGGATCGCACCAGCCTCTCCGCGATTGCAAGCAATCGCCCGTCGGCAGTGCATTGCTCCGCAATGCACGAGAAACCACCCCACGGCGGGTGCGATCCTCGGAGCATTGCGTGGCGTTTCAATCAGGTGCCGTCTTACGGTTACATCAAAGCCCCAGACACCACCGCATGATTGCCTTTTGCACATGCAGCCGGTTTTCAGCCTCATCGAAGATCACCGAATGCGGGCCGTCCATCACCGCACTTGTCGCCTCCTCGTCGCGGTGCGCGGGCAGACAGTGCATGAAAAGCGCGTCCGGTTTGGCCCGTGCCATCAGTTCTTGGTTGACCTGATAGGGGCGAAGCTGGTTGTGGCGGCGTTCCTTCGTGGTCTGGTTGTCGTGCATCGAAACCCAGGTATCGGTGACCACAAGGTCAGCCCCCGCGACCGCTTGTGCGGGGTCACGGGTAATCTCGACTTTCACGCCTTTCGAGCGGGCGAAGTCGAGGCATCCGGGCTCGGGGTCGAGCGTTTCCGGCCCCGCAAACACCAGATCGAACCCAAACTGCCCGGAGGCATGGGCGAAGCTTGCAAAGACGTTGTTGCCGTCGCCGCACCAGACGACTTTCTTGCCCGCGATGGGCCCGCGATGTTCTTTGAAGGTCATCACGTCGGCCATGATCTGGCAGGGATGCGTGCGGTTGGTCAGCCCGTTGATCACCGGCACCGTGGCGTGATCTGCAAGCTCAAGCAGCGCGTCGTCTTCAAATGTGCGGATCATGATCAGGTCGACATAGCGCGACAGCACGCGGGCCGTATCCGCGATGGTTTCGCCATGGCCAAATTGCATTTGCTCGCCCGAAAGCACCATCGTCTCGCCGCCCATCTGGCGCACGCCGACATCAAAGGAAATCCGGGTGCGGGTAGATGGCTTTTCAAAGATCAGCGCGACCATCTGCCCGGCCAGCGGTTGGTCGTCATCCTTCGCGCCCCTGGAAAAGTCCGCGCGCGCCGCTTTCATCGACGCGGCATTATCAAGGATCGCCCGCAGGTCGGCGGGGTCGGTTTTGTGGATGTCGAGGAAGTTGGGCATTGCGGTCCGCCTTTGGCTGGGCAGGAGGTGCGTATTTGAAAAAAGATGAAGCTCAGGCGGTTGCGCGGGTCGTCGCTAATGTGGCCGCGGCGCGGTCGAGCCGGCCTGCGGCCTCGGATATCTCGTCATCGGTGATCGTCAGCGGCGGCAGGATCCGAAGCGCGTTGTCGGCGGCAGGCACTGTCAGCACCCGCTGGCCGTATCCGGCCGCCATCACATCTGCGTTCGCCGCCTTGCACTTCAGCCCCAGCATCAGGCCGGAGCCGCGCACGGCCTCGAAAACATCCGGGTGGCTGGCGACAAGCCCTTCCAGCCGCTGGCGAAATAACGCCGCCTTGCGGTTCACTTCGGCGAGGAACGCCTCGTCGGCGATGATCCGCATCACCGCGTTGCCCACCGCCATCGCCAGCGGGTTGCCGCCGTAGGTCGAGCCGTGGCTGCCGACGGTCATGGCGCTGGCTGCAGCTTCGGTGGCGAGAAGCGCGCCAAGCGGAAATCCACCGCCGATGCCCTTCGCGACCATCATGATATCGGGCGTGGTGCCCGACCATTCGTGCGCAAAAAGCTTGCCGGTCCGGCCCATGCCGCATTGCACTTCGTCGAAGATCAGCAATGCACCGACTTCGTCGCAGGCGTCGCGCAGGCCCTTCAGGCATTGATCCGGCACCGGCAAGATGCCGCCTTCGCCTTGCACAGGCTCGATCAGAACGGCGGCGGTGTTTTCGGTGAGCGCGGCGCTGAATGCCTCGTGATCGCCAAAGCGGACATGGGTGAAGCCCGGCAAAAGTGGGCCGAAACCACTGGTCATTTTCTTCGAACCTGCCGCAGCGATACCGGCGGCGGAGCGGCCATGAAACGAGCCCGTGAAAGCGATGATTTCCGCGCGGTCCTCGCCTTTGGTGAACCAGTATTTCCGGGCCATTTTGACCGCAAGCTCGCAGGCTTCGGTGCCGGAATTGGTGAAAAACACGGTATCAGCGAAAGTCGCGTCCACCAGCCTATCCGCCAGTTCCTGCTGGCCCGGAATGCCATAAAGGTTCGATGTGTGCCAAAGCTGACCCGCCTGCGCCATCAGCGCCGCAACCAGCGCGGGGTTGGCGTGGCCCAGCGAATTAACCGCGATGCCGCCGCCCAGATCGAGATATCGGGTGCCATCCGCATCCGTCAGCCAGGTGCCTTCGCCTTTGACGAACGTCATTGGCGCACGGTTGTAGGTTGGCAAAATTGACGGGATCATGGGGTCTGACCTTTTTTCGGAAGCCTGAGACGTGCCAGTGGCACGGGGCGCTGTCAACAATTCGGGGATACGGGAGCGCGCGCGGACACGCGAGAGTGGACGCAGGTCTGTCAGCGTCGGCGTCGTAGACAGTGTTTGCCTTGGAACGTCATGGGGCCCGCTTAAGGGAATGGCTTAATGTTGTCGAGGAATTTCAAACAGCCATTGGGGGCAGCGCGGATGGCCTGATCTTTGGAAGATGCTGTCGAATGCCGGAAAGCGACCCGGACTTCAGGCCGCCAGCATCAGAAGCGCGAGCAGGCAAATCGTCGTTTGAAATACAATCACTGAAAGTCGTCCTGCAAAATGGTGTCCGTGAGCCAGAAATGCCTGAAGAGCGGCGAAAGTATGACGATTGCCAAGCTTCTTTCGAAGTTACCCTCAAAATGTGATGATTTCGGGCAATTGTATCGATCAGAGAGCGGGTCTGTCCCTTGCCCCGGCCATCGGCGATGACTAATATGAGAACTTCAAAACACCAGGCCGGGAAAATTGCATGTCGTGGACGGACGAGCGCGTCGAGACGCTGAAGAAAATGTGGAGCGAAGGCCAGTCGGCCAGCCAGATTGCCAAAGAGCTTGGTGGCGTCACGCGAAATGCCGTGATCGGTAAAGTTCACAGGCTTGGCCTGTCGAACCGGGCAGGCGCGTCCGCCGCAGCGGCGCCTGAGAAGAAATCGGCGAGGACGGTGAGTTCGACGACCGGGAGAGTAACCTCGAGAACCACGTCGCGCGATAAGGTTGTCGAGGTGACGGTCACGCCGCGCAAACCGATTGTTCCCGCCGGTCAACCTTTGCCGCCGCAGCCTTCCGCGAACGAGATCAGCCCCGAGGCGCTGGCCAACGTGCGAAAGATCGAGAGGACAGCCAAGCGGATCCACTTGATGGAGCTGACCGAACGGACCTGCAAATGGCCCATTGGTGACCCCGCCACCGAGGATTTCTGGTTCTGTGGCCTGTCGGTGCAACAGGGCAAGCCCTATTGCGAGGCCCATGTTGGCGTGGCGTTTCAGCCGATGTCGTCGCGGCGTGACAGGCGGCGGTAGAGACTATCGGGCCAGTTTAACGCCTTTCTGGGGCGCTTGTGCGATGTCCGCTGTGCGGGACGAACTTGTCGTTCGCGGCGACGAAGTATCGCGCATCTCAGCAAAGGCGGATACACGGCAGCAACCGTGGTCGAAAATCCAGGACCATAGCAGTCCATTGCGAAGGACGAGGCGCAATGGCACCCAATCACGGGACAATACAGTCCAGGCGGCATTATTGTACGGCAATTCCTAAATTTTTATTTGCCTTTGTTCCTATTTTAGCCGGAATTGTCCGGCATATTCGACGCGTCACGAGTTTAGTTGGCTGCTAAAAGGTATGTGTATAATGAGTAGTTTGTTGAATATTCTGTGCCGGTCCGGGTTTTCGCGCGACCAAACCGGGTCGATGACAGTGCTGAACCTCTTCTTCATCATGGTCATGGCAATCTTTGCCGGTATCGCCATCGACATGGCAAATCTGATCCAGGCGCGTACCCAACTTCAGGTCGCGGCCGACACGGCGGCGCACGCAGCACTTTACACGCGCGACACATCCGATGCGTCAACCGCGAAAACAACCGCCATCGAC
>CAXMNX010000040.1:0-3777 GCA_964194845.1 uncultured Boseongicola sp. | reverse complement strand
CAATCTCGCACTTGATATCGCGCCCAAGCTGGCGGCTGGTGTCGTCTGGGTGAACGCGACGAACCTTTTCGATGCCGCCGCCGGGTTCGGTGGGGTGCGCGAAAGCGGGTTCGGGCGCGAAGGCGGCTGGGAAGGGCTGTTAGCCTATACCAAACCGAAGGGCCGCGTTTACTCGCAGGATCAGATCGTGGCGATGCCCGCTGGCACCGCTGGCGCGGCGGATGGCGTTGATCGCACGTCGAAGCTCTATATCGGCGGCACGCAGGCGCGGCCCGACGGCGGTTACAGCCGCGCGGTCTGGTCGAAGGCGGGCAAGCTGCTGGGCCACGCATCGCTGGCCAACCGCAAGGATGTCCGCAACGCGGTCGAGGCGATGAACGCGGCCAAGGGCTGGGCCGGGACCACCGGTCATCTGCGCGCGCAGATCCTGTATTATATGGGTGAGAACCTTGCGGCGCGTTCAGAGGAATTTGCGCGCAGACTCAACGATTTGACAGGAAAGCGCGGCGGCAGAGCGGAAGTTGAGGCGGCCGTAGACCGCTTGTTCACATGGGCCGCCTGGGCCGACAAACACGACGGGCGGTCCAAATCCGTGCCGATCCGCGGCGTCGCGCTGGCGATGAACGAGCCCGTTGGCAAAATCGCGGCATTTGCGGCTGACGAAAGCCCGCTTCTGGGGCTGGTGTCGCTGATCGGTCCGGCGATGGCGTTGGGTAACCGGATCACGGTTGTTGCCTCGGAACCCTTCCCATTGGCGGCCACGGATTTCTATCAGGTGCTGGAAACCTCGGACGTTCCGGCGGGCGTCGTGAACATTCTGACCGGCAGCCACGAGGAACTTGCAGCACAGGTCGCCGGGCACGCGGATCTGGATGCGGTCTGGAGCTTTTCGTCAACGCCGCTGGCGCAAGTGATCGAGCGCGAGGCGGCGGGCAATCTGAAGCGGACGTGGGTTGGCAAGGGCGTTCAGGATTGGCAAAACGCGCGCGCCGATCAGTTTTTGGCTGAAGCCACCGAAGTGAAGACGATCTGGGTGCCTTACGGGGAGTGAGTTTTCTTGCGGCGTTGGAATTTTCTGTGTCGGCGGGGTGCTGCAACCAAGTAGAAATGTCCCAGTTTGGTGCTAACAGGCGCACAGCCTGGCAGAGGGGATCAAACGAAAATACCAACCTCCTTCTCCGCCGATATCTACCACGCGGAACTGACTTATCCGTGCATTCCCAAGCCAAACTCAGTGCAATTGCGGGACAACTAGGGTCTGGACCCTAGCGCGCCAGCTATTCAGGATCGGTATTTAGATGGCGTCGATCACTGTCGCAAGCATGTCACGGACCTGACCGGCAACTGCGTGCAGGTCGTCATTGTTGATCGCCTGCATCGAAGCGACGGGGTCAATCGCGCTGACCTCGACCCCGCCGTCGATCTGACGCAGGATCAAATTGCAAGGCAGCATCGCGCCCACGCGTGGCTCCATCCCAATTGCCTGATACGCCATGTTCGGATTGCAGGCGCCAAGGATGCGGTAGGAATCCATATCCACTTCGATTTTCTTTTTCATCGTCGCCTTTACGTCGATTTCCGTAAGAATTCCGAACCCCTTATCCGCCAGCGCCTTGCGGGTCCGCGCATCGACCTCGTCGAAGTCTGCGTCAGAAATTATGCGGTCAATTGTGTAGCTCATTGAAGCGGTCCTTTTATAGGAAGATTCAGATGAAACGTGATTCTGAGACCCAGTAATGCGCGCCGGTTCAACGGAGCGCATTCGTTCAGCCTCAGCCTTCCAGCGCTTTGCGACGCGCCTCATAATCTTCGATGTCAATCTCGCCTTTCGCGAGGCAGTCCTTCATGGTGTCCAGCGCAGATTGGCCACCCGACGCATTGTCATCCTTGTCCGAAAACCAGCGCACAGCCAAGACAGCGAGAAAAATGATCCCGCCCCAGAACAGAATCATCACACCAAATCCCATGAACCCTGCTCCAAAACCGTCGCCCCACATATGTCCGCAATATTCGTCACGCCCGGGGCCTGCCTGGGCAAAAACGGGTGTCGCCAGGATCGTCGCCGGTATCAAACCCAGCGCATTTTTCAGTTTTAGCTTTCTCATCACAGCAGTCTCCTTTTGCAGAAATTCTCTCGGCTCAGAGCATCAAAGGCCTACGCCGCAAACGCTCATTCCGACTTCGCAGTATCATCGCTTCGTGATCATTATATAGGCTGATGCTGCACCTGCAGAATACGCGACTTGATCAATGCCGCTATGCGGCAATTACATATGCACGCGCCCGCAGTATCCAGCCCCGTGCGGCAGCGTCACCTCTTGTTTTTTCGTTTCGAAGTTTCTCCAAGCCCCACCATTTTTCAGCGTGGAGAGCGCGTTGATCACTTTGCTGGGATCAATGTTTGCTTTCTTGCGGCCTGTGCCTCCAAAGGACAAAGCGAATTGGCCGAATGATGGCAAATAGGCCCATCCTTCGTATTGGCCGAATGGCCGGTTCCGGGAAGCCCATTGCGTTGGTGTCGCATTGCCGCGAATTGCTGGTTCGGATTTGCCCCTTGGGCCAGAATCCGGAAAGTCCCGAAAAGCAGAAATTTAGTGTTTCCCGCATCATTTCGTTAGATGCTTTGGTGGTCGTGTAAGGGTGTCGAAATTATAGGATCGATGCCCTTTGTTTTTGGCGGGCTTTTTGCCCCGTGCTCCACTGGTCGTTAAACGGACGTCTTGTGGCCCGCGAGAAGAACCCGACACTACGAGCGGCGATCTGCGTCTCTATGTCAGTCTAGGGTCTGGACATTGGGAGGGCGAAGATCGCAAAGAAAGCGCCCGGATTGAACCGGGCGCTTCCTCATTTGTTCAAATGCGAGGCCTCTTAAGCGACTTCTTTCGCCTCGACCGCTTTGGCTTCAACCGTATCACCATTCGCGATTGCGATGCGGCGCGGTTTCAGTGCTTCGGGCACTTCGCGTGCAAGGTCGATGTTCAGCATGCCATTTAGGTGGCTCGCACCGGTGACCCGGACGTGATCGGCCAGCGTGAAGCGGCGTTCGAAGACGCGCGTCGCGATGCCGCGATGAAGGTAAGTGCTGCCGCCTTCCGCATCGGCTTTTTTGGCCGAAACGATCAGCGCGTTTTCCTTGACCTCAACAGAAAGGTCTTCTTCGCTGAACCCGGCAACGGCGATTGAGATGCGCCAGCCGTCATCGGCGATTTTTTCAATGTTGTAAGGGGGATAAGTTGTCGAGGTCGATGTGTCGGTCAACACCCGGTCCATAAGATCGGCGATTTGGTCAAAGCCGACGGTTGCACGGTAAAGCGGTGCAAAATCAAAAGTTCGCATTCAAGTAACCTCCTTTGAGCGATACCAGGGACGCCCCCCCGAGATGGGCAGGACAAGAATTGCAGAGCCGCATCTGGCCTCTGCATTGCCGAGATAGGAAGCGACGTGCGGCACTTCAAGAGTGCGCCGATGCCCGCCAAGTTTACTCGAAGGCGGCAAGCAGCGGCGGCAAACGCAGCGCGACGTTCGAGGCTTGGGCAATGGGTTGTTGAAGGAACTTCCCGCGGCTGGACAGGACCGCAACCAATTCCAGGCCACCCTCGCCCATCCGCAGGACCGGAGCGCCGCTCTCGCCACCCGATACCTTGCAGGCAAGCGTGACCAGACCGCGCGCGCCCGACAAAACTTCGCAGGCGCGCTGTCGTGGCTGGCGGCTGCCCTGCGCGCGCCAACTGACGATGAAAAGTCTCTCACCAATCCGCGCCTCGGGACCGGCGTTAA
>CAXMNX010000039.1:0-41634 GCA_964194845.1 uncultured Boseongicola sp. | reverse complement strand
ATACTTCCGCTGGTATGCCCTGCGTTGTTTTGTAACCTCATACAGAACTATGCCTGAAGTCGTGCCCAGATTGAGGCTCTCGATCATTCCGAACATCGGAATGCTCACGCATTGTTCGGCATGCTCGACGGCTAGGTCGCTAATGCCACGCGACTCGTTCCCAAACCAAACCGCTAATTTTGCATGCACCGTAAAGTCCACCTCATCCAAAATGGCGTTTCTTTTACCCTTTATGTGAGGCGATGTAGCGACTGAGATGAATCGGTTCTTCCGTAGATGGGCTATGCAGTCGTCTGTGCTATCGAAGCGCTTCACAAAGCTCCATTTGATTGCCGAGACGGAAGTCTTGGAGATGGATTTCAGTTCCCTCATCTCCTGCCAGTCATCCGGGAGAGCTCCCCTCGGATCAATGATGTAGGTTTTGTCAACGCCCAAGGCGTTGACGTTCCTAACGACTGTTCCGATGTTTATGATGTTTGCCGGGTCCTCAATGACCGCAATAAGGTTCTTGCACCGATAGTCCTTGATCTTATCGGCACGTTCTCGCGCCGAGGATTTCTTCTTCTCAGGCTTGTCGGTCGCCATGTTCCAATGCCCTTGTTGTTCAGCGGTCAATCCAGTGTGATGGTCATACAATTCCCCGCCTGCCGCAATGCATCCGCACTAGGTCAGGAGTGGTTTTTCGAGTTGTCTGGTCAAGGACCGCTTTGTCCCGCTGAGCAGAGCATCCACACACCCCCAGTTTTCTGGACGCCGTAAAAACGGAGGCACATTTGCGTTTTCTGACAAGAACATGGCCGCCGCAACGGCGGCCTTAGCCTGATGCCCAACCGACGCCGCGCGCCCCGAATTTGCGCCACGACTATGGATGGCACCTGCCTCTGGTCCAACTGCATTCATCATTTTGGTCCTGCTCTGGTCTCGATTCCCGTAAAACCATAGCGCTGACAGATGAACAGCCCGTTAGTGCGTTTCAGATTTCGACAGAAACACTCGTATCGAAATGCGCGTCTCTGCCGCGGGCGAGAGGCAGCGTTTTTCGATTCCACCTAAACCAGAAACGCACTAGCTCCGCCAATTCGGCGCGCGTTTGTCAAAAAACGCCGCAGTTCCTTCCTCGGCCTCGTCGCTCTCCCAGCGTTCGATCAATGCCTCGATGGTGTCCAACACCGCCGCATCTTCCACACCCGACCCCAGCCGCGCCACCAGTGCCTTCGCCGCCGCGACGGCACCCGGCGCGCATGTCAGATAAGGCGCAACCTCAGCCTCCACCGCCGCATCTAATTCAGATGCAGGCACAATCCGGGCGACCAGCCCCAGCTCGCGCGCCTCCTCCACACCAAATATCCGCGACGAGAAAAACACCCGCCGCGCCCGCGCCGCGCCCATCCGTGCCACGACATAAGGACCAATCGTCGCCGGGATCAGCCCCAGCCGGGTTTCGGTCAGGCCAAATCGCGTTCCCTCAGCCGCGACCACCGCATCGCAAACCGACATCAACCCGATGCCGCCGCCAAAAGCGTCCCCCTGCACCCGCCCGATCAGCGGCTTCGGCAGCCGGTCGAGCAGGCCCAGCATCGCCGCAAGTGCGGTCGCCTCGCGCCGGCGCGTTGGCTTGTCCGCTGCCATCTGTTCCCGCATCCAGCCTAGATCGCCACCGGCACAAAAGACCGGCCCCTCCGCCGCCAGTACCACCACCCTGATCGACGACGATGCCGCGATTTGCCCGGCGGCTTCCGCCAGGTCGGCAATCATTGCCGCCGACATCGCGTTGCGTTTTTCTGCCCGCATCAGCGTCAGCGCCGCAACGCCGCGCGCGTCCTCTTCCAGCCGGATCGCCTCCATCACTGCTCTCCCGTCAATGTCCGTGCCAGTGCCGATGCCGCATCCAGACGCGCTAGATCCAACCCATGCTCGTAACCAGAAACAGCGAGGAATCGGGCAACCGCACCTGTCGCAACATTCCCCGCCGCCCCAGGCGCATAAGGACAGCCGCCAAGCCCACCGACCGAGGCGTCAAATACCCTCAGACCACGCCCCAATGCCACGCCGACATTCTCCAGCGCCCGCCCGCTCGTGTCATGAAAATGTCCCGCAAGACGCTCGGCGGGCAAAACATCCGCCACCGCCGCCAGCATCGCGTCCACACGTTCCGGCGTTCCCCGCCCCAGGGTATCGCCAAGCGAAATTTCAAAGGCTCCCGCCGCGAACAGCGCTTTTGCCACCCGCGCCACCGCCTCGGGTGCCACCGGCCCCTCATACGGGCAGTCGGTCACGCAAGATACATACCCGCGCACCGGCAATTCGCGCGCCCGCGCCGCCTCGATCACCGCACCAAACCGCTCAAAACTTTCCTCGATCGAGGCGTTGATATTTGCCCGGCTGAACGCCTCGGAAGCCGAGGCAAACACTGCAACCTCGTCCACCCCCGCCCGATCCGCATCCTCCAGCCCGCGCATATTCGGCGTCAATGCCGTATATCGAACGCCGGGAACCCGCGCGATGCCCGCCATCACCTCGCCCGATCCGGCCATCTGCGGCACCCACTTCGGCGACACGAAAGACGCCGCCTCGATCCGCCAGAACCCAACGCCCGAAAGCGCGTCAATCAGCGCCACCTTCTCGCCAACCGCGATCGCCCGCGACTCGTTCTGCAACCCATCGCGCGGCCCAACCTCAACGATCTCGACAAACTCAGCCATCTTCATCTTTTTCCAAATACGCAAACAGCGCCGCCAAAAGTCGCGAAATTCGCCGGTTCTCAGCCACGCCAGACCTCATAAAAGTCTCGTCGATACAGCCGCATGTCCCCCTCTTTGGGCAATGCCGCAACAAACCCGGGCCGCGCCGTGATCTGAGCATACCAGGGCGACAACGCCGCCCAATTCTCAAGCCGCACGAAATGCGACGCCATATAAACCGCCTGCCCGACCGCAATATCCGCCACCGAAAATCCTGACGCCAACAAATACTCCCGCGAGCCTTCTCCTGATGACAGCCGAGCCTCAATCGCATCGAAACACTTGCCCACCCGCGCCGCTTCCAGCTTCATGATTGTGGGCGAGCGCATATCATCGTCATAAAGCATGATATGCTGCTGGGTCAGTGCCGCTGTGTGCTGGCTCAGCGTCTCGGCAAAATGCAGCCAGACCAGCCACTCGTTCCAGTCGGCATCGCCCGGCAGCCGGCCATGTCCAGCCTCAGGATAACGCGCAGCCAGCACCTGAAGAATAGCCCCGGATTCGAACAGAACCGCGCCATCCATTTCCAGCGCCGGCACCCGACCGGCGGGCGACAGATCCAGATATCCGTCCGACCGAAGCGATTTGTCGAAAGGATGCACCCGCAACTCAAAATCAACACCCAACTCGTTCAGCAACCACAACACCCGCATCGAACGTGTCTCGTGACAGTGATGCAGAACAATCATTCCGCTGTCTCTGGTTCGGGCTCAGCCAATCGCACCAGCGCCGCGCCAGCTTCGACCTGATCACCTGCACGCGCCAGAACCTCCGCCACCACGCCGTCGCGCGCCGCCACCAGCCGATGCTCCATCTTCATCGCCTCAAGAACCGCCAGTGTATCGCCTTTCGCGACGGCTCCGCCCGCTTCCACCGCAACCAGCGTCACCTTCCCCGGCATCGGTGCCAGCGCCAGCCCGCCCGCATCATCGTCCCCGCCGCGCGCCAGCGGATTGGCCAACTCAACGCGCCCGCCATTCGCGCCGAAGACAACAACGCTGCTCGCCAGCTTCACCGCGCGGAACTTCTCGGCCTCGCCGCCAACCCGCCAATCGCCCCCGTCCGCGACGACGCTAAACACCGACGGCCCAACCGACACATCCGCCCCGGTCGCCGTTGCCACAACTTCAACCTCGCGATCGGCCAGCGTCAAAACCCGCCGCAGCGGCGTCCAAAACACAAATCCCTGCAATTTCTCGGCGCCCAGCCCCAAAGCCACCAACGCGGCAACAGCAAGTGCTGCATCAGACAGCGGCGGATCGGCTGCCAACGTCTCAACGTCCCGATCAATAATCCCGGTATCCACATCGCCTGACTGAAACCGCTCATGCGCCACCAGCCGTTGCAGAAATCCCAGATTGGTCACCGTGCCAGCAATTTCGGTCGCACCCAGCGCCTGCGCCAGCTTGCCCAAAGCCTCGCCCCGGTCGCGCCCATGCACGGTAATCTTCGCGATCATCGGGTCATAGTACGGCGTGATGCTGTCGCCCTGCCGCACTCCGGTATCGATCCGCGCAAAACCGGGAAACACCAGATGCTCCAGCCGCCCGGTGGCAGGCAAAAACCCGGCCGCTGCATCCTCAGCATAAAGCCGCGCCTCCATCGAGTGCCCTGTGATCGCCAGGTCTTCCTGAGCCACCGGCAACGCCTCGCCCTGCGCCACCCGCAATTGCCATTCCACCAGATCAATGCCAGTAATCGCCTCCGTTACCGGATGCTCGACCTGCAACCGCGTGTTCATCTCCATGAACCAGAACCGGTCCGCATTCAGCCCGTCCGAGCCATCGACGATAAACTCCACCGTCCCCGCACCCTTGTAGCCCACCGCCTCGGCCGCGCGCACCGCCGCCGCCCCCATCGCCGCGCGGACCTCGTCGGTCATACCCGGCGCCGGAGCCTCCTCGATCACCTTCTGGTGCCGTCGTTGCAGCGAGCAATCGCGCTCGAAAAGATGCACCGCCTTTTCGCCGTCCCCAAACACCTGAACTTCGATATGCCGGGGCGCAGTAACGAACTTCTCGATCAGCACCGCATCGTTGCCAAAGGCCCCCTTCGCCTCGGCCCGTGCAGACGCCAACTCCGCTGAAAACGCACTGGCATCCGCAACCACCCGCATCCCCTTGCCGCCGCCACCGGCAACAGCTTTGATCATCACCGGATAACCAATCTTCTCGGCCTCCCCGGCAAGCAAAGCGTCATCCTGATCCGCCCCATGATACCCCGGAACCACAGGCACGCCCGCCTTGCCCATCAGCGCCTTGGCCGCATCCTTCAACCCCATCGCCCGGATCGCCGAAGCCGAAGGCCCGACAAACACCAGCCCCGCTGCCTCGACCGCCTCAACAAACTCCGGGTTCTCACTCAGAAACCCATACCCCGGATGAATGGCGTCGGCGTCCGTTTCCAAAGCAGCAAGAATGATCCGGTCGCCTCTGAGATAGCTCTCCGCAGGCGCTGCCGCCCCAATCCGCACCGCCTCATCTGCCAGCGCCACATGCCGCGCGCCCGCATCCGCATCAGAATACACCGCCACCGTGCGCAGCCCCATCGCCCGCGCTGTCTCGATGACCCGGCAAGCAATCTCGCCGCGATTGGCGATGAGGACTTTCGCAAACATCACCTCAAATCCTCCACCAGCCTGAACCGCTCGCAGACCAGCACCATTTCCGACGCCCAGCCGCCGTTCCGCTCAAAAAACCGCCGGTGCCCCGCCTGCCAGCCCTCAAGCGTCTCATTCTCACCCTCGGCCAGCGCGAAATCCGCATCCACATCGCAAAACCGCCGTTCAGTCACTTCGGACGTCTCAATGACCAGCGAGGGGCGACCGTCCCAATCCAGAGCAACGTCCTGCCGCCCCACGGATGGCATCACCTCGCCTTCCGCATCAAAATCCCGAAGCGCCCCGCAAGTCGCCGTCTTTATCCCAGACCGCACCAACACCAGAAGTGCTGCGCAAAGCGCACGGCTATCCCCGAACCGAAACGTCTCGGCACCCGGATAGCGCTGAATTGCCTCCTCAAGCGTCACCAAACCCGCCCTTCATCTTTTCTTAAATACGCACCCGAAATCACATCCTGAACACGCCAAACCGGGTCTCCTCAATCGGCGCGTTCAACGCAGCGCAAAGGCTCAGATGCAACACCTCCCGCGTCTTCCTCGGGTCCACAATCCCGTCGTCCCAAAGCCGCGCGCTGGCATAAAGCGGGTGCGATTGCGCCTCGAACATCTTAATGGTCGGCCGCTTGAACTCAGCCTCTTCCTTCGCCGACCAAGCGCCGCCCCCTCGTTCGATCCCATCGCGCTTCACTGTCGCCAGAACCCCTGCCGCCTGTTCGCCTCCCATCACGCTGATCCGCGAATTGGGCCAGGTCCAAAGAAACCGCGGCCCATACGCCCGCCCCGCCATGCCATAGTTTCCGGCCCCGAACGACCCGCCGACAATCATCGTGATCTTCGGCACCGAGGTCGTCGCGACCGCCGTCACCAACTTCGCACCAGCCCGTGCGATCCCGGCGTTCTCATATCGTCGACCAACCATGAACCCGGTAATATTCTGCAAGAATATCAACGGAATACGGCGCTGCGAACAAAGCTCGACAAAATGCGCGCCCTTCTCAGCCGACTCGACAAAGATAACCCCATTGTTGGCAATGATCCCCACCGGACAGCCCATGATATGGGCAAACCCGGTCACCAGCGTCTCACCGAATCGCGCCTTGAACTCATCGAACCGCGACCCATCGACCACCCGCGAAATCACCTCGCGAATATCGTATTGCGTGCGCAGATCGGCGGGCACCACGCCCAACATTTCCGCCGGGTCGTAAGCCGGGTCTTCCGGTGTCTCGCGCCGTAGGGCGGGGTTCACCCCGCCACCCCGGTTCAAATTCGCAACCGCGCGCCGCGCCATCGCCAGTGCATGGGCATCATCCTCGGCCAGATAATCCGCAACACCCGAAAGCCGCGTGTGAACATCGCCACCGCCAAGGTCTTCCGCCGTCACCACCTCGCCCGTCGCCGCCTTCACCAACGGCGGCCCGGCCAGAAAGATCGTGCCCTGATCCTTCACGATGATTGTCACATCCGACATCGCGGGCACATAAGCCCCGCCCGCCGTACACGACCCCATGACCACGGCGATCTGAGCGATCCCCGCAGCGCTCATCTGCGCCTGATTGTAGAATATCCGCCCGAAGTGCTCGCGGTCAGGGAATACTTCGTCCTGATTGGGCAGGTTCGCACCACCTGAATCCACCAGATACACACACGGCAAATGACACTCGCGCGCGATCTCCTGTGCCCGCAGATGCTTTTTCACCGTCATCGGATAATAGGTGCCGCCCTTCACGGTCGCATCATTGGCCACGACCATGACATCGACACCCTCAACCCGCCCGATCCCGGCGATCAAACCCGAACACGGCGCGGCCCCGTCATACATCCCATGCGCCGCCGTGGCACCAACCTCAAGAAACGCCGCGCCCGGATCGAGCAATGCCGCCACCCGGTCCCGCGGCAACATTTTTCCGCGACCAACGTGCCTTGCGCGCGACTTCTCGCCGCCGCCACTCGCCGCCAGCGCCGCCACTTCAGCCACCTGATCAAGTGCCGCCCGATTTGCCGCCTCGTTCGCCCGAAATACGTCGGAAGACGGCGATATACCCGAGGCCACCTTCATCGCCGCTCCTCCAGCGTCATCTCAAGCCGCAACGTCTGCTCGCCGGTCACCTGCATCAGGCAGGCAGCAACGGCCGGACCGCCCCCGGTTCCACCGCCCCAGGCGCTGTATTCATAAACGCAAGCGGCATCGCGGTAGCCGATCCAGGCCCGCTGCATGTCTCTCAGCGCAAGCACGCGCCTAGGCGCGGCTGATCCAAGGTCATCCAATTCGGCATCATGCACCCGATCCACGTCCCTCAGCGCCTTGTATGCGGCGTTCAAACGATCGTCCCAATAATCAAGCTCGCGGCTCAGGCAATATCCCATCCCAACGGTCGAAGACCCGTTGCTGCCGTTCTCGGTCATACAAAGATCGGCAGAACGACCAATACAAACTTCCGCCACGTCGACATCTGCCGCGCCGGCAACACAAGTCGCCGTTGCATCGGGCGAGAACACAAGCTCCTGAGCTACCCCAGGCGTTGCGACAATCATGAGTATTATCAATGCTTTCATTGTGGATCCTCATGTCTGTGGCATATCGAGCTTTCAACGATGCCTTCGTTGATCTGCAACCACCGCTCGCGATAAGCAAACCGCGCCGCCGCCGCGACATCGTTCAGGAACGCCGCGTTCACGCCCGCGCCCACCGCCGCCCCAATGACCGGCGCAAGCTGCGCCACTTTCCGCGTCGACAGGTTCACCCCCAGCGTCGCCGCAACACGCCGCGTCGCGGCCATCGAGCCGCCGGTTTGCCCGGTCATCGCCACGATCTTCTGCCAATCGGTGCCGTCGAAATCAGATCGTTCTTTTGCAAGCCTTTCAATGGCTTCCGCCTTTTCTTTCATGCTATTCGCACCCGCCAGCTGAAGGATATCCAGGATATAAACTTGCTCAGCCTCGGTATCTGCCCCAAAGCCATAGCAAAGCCCGATCAACCGCACCGTCCTCAGCGCCAGCGTCATCGTCGCCGGAATATCCAGCGCCAGCCCCAGCGCACCGAACGCCCCCGCAGCACCACCGCCGGTGACCGCATAGCCCAGCGCCCAACGACGCACCTCAGCCACCGCCTCCTCGCAGGCATCAATGTCGGAAAAATCATGCTGAATGGCGGTTTTGCGGATCAACCCCGACGCAGCCCAGTCGGCCCCGCGTATCGCCGCTTCGATGACCGCTGCCGGTATCAGCCGGTTGGTCAGAAACCCAATGGGCCGCGACAACGACCGCACAGCACGCGGAAACGCCGCCGGACCGGCCACGCGATAGGCGTCCTGATCCCTCAGCAACCGCTTGACCGACGGCTCGGGCACGATGTCGCGGGACGCGCTCATCGGATCACTTCAATTTCAATGCCAAGACCAAGCTCGGCCCAGATGCGGTCTGCCGTAACGACAGTATGCCCATGCCGCATTGCCAGCGCCAGGCAGGCCCGGTCGCCGAGTGAAAGGCCGTGCTGCCGGGTCACGCGGCGCAGTTCACCCGCCTCGCGCGCCTCAACAGTGCCATGGGTCGTCACATCGAGGGCCAGTGCCGCCAGAATCTCGTCGCAGTCCTCACGCGAGGCACCGCGATCAACAAATTTCGCGACCAATTCACCCAGATTGACGCTGGAGATTGTGGCGTCGTGCATTGCGGCCTCGGCGCGGTCCCCGCCCGGTTCGTTTTGAACGAAGGCCAGGACCGCAGAGGTATCGAGAGCGACAGTCATGCAAGGGCCTCGTCTTCCCGCTCCGCTTCGCGCCGACGGTCGTCGATCAACTCGTCCACGACGGACCCCTCGCCGGTGTCGAAACCGGCAAAGATATCCTGCGCCCTTCTACGCCCGTCACGCCGTGCCTCGATCACCAGATGATCTTCACCCTTGCGCAGATCGAGACGCTCTCCCGGCTTCCAGCCCAGCGCCTCACGAAACGACGCTGGGATTACCAGCCGCCCATCCGGCCCGACCGTCACCGTCACCGTGCCATCAGCCAGTGTCTTTGGCCGGGGTCCGCGCTTGTTATGCGTCATGTAGCGCTTTTTCCAATGGGAGTATTGCGTAAATCCGGTGCCTTCATTCGCCGACGCGTGATCCTTGCGCACAGCATCAACAACTTCTCGCCCGGTGGGAAGGCGGCCAAGTTCGTCCAGCAGACGATCGGCGGCGGTCCAGACCCGTCCGGTGGCGGAGCCTGGCAAGGGGCGCTTCTTTATTGCGGCTGTCATGATATTTCTCCTTCTTCGATGAGTACGAATATATTCATCAAATAAAGATATGTCAATGGCATATTTTTACATTTCGTCGTTTTTACAATTCAACCCACAACCCCCATCAACTCCCGCCCAATAAGCATCCGCCTGATCTCACTCGTCCCCGCCCCGATCTCCATCAACTTCGCGTCCCTGAACAACCTGGCCACCGGCGCCTCCGCCATAAACCCAGCACCACCCATCGCCTGCACCGCCTGATGCGCCTGGCTCATCGCAACTTCCGACGCATAAAGACAGCACGCCGCCGCGTCCTGCCGGGTCACATCGCCCCGATCGCACGCCTTCGCCACTTCATAGACATAAGCCCGCGCCGAATTCATCGCTGTATACATGTCCGCAATCTTGCCCTGCATCAGTTGAAACGACCCGATCGGCTTGCCGAATTGCTTTCGCTCGGCCAGATACGGCATCACCTCGTCCATACACGCCGCCATGATCCCCGGCCCGATTGCCGCCAAAACCACGCGCTCATAGTCCAGCCCGCTCATCAACACTGCAACGCCGCGCCCCTCTTCCCCCAGCACTTTCTCGAAAGGCACCTCGACGTCTTCGAAGATCAGCTCCGACGTGTTCGACCCCCGCATCCCCAACTTGTCGAAATGCGGCGAAGTCGAAAACCCGGTCATCTCCTTTTCAACCAGAAATGCCGTTATTCCCTTCGACCCGGCTTCCGGGTCGGTTTTCGCGTAAACAATCAAAGTATCGGCATCCGGCCCGTTGGTGATCCAGTATTTGGTACCGTTCAGCCGGAAATGATCATTTCGCTTCTCGGCCCTAAGCTTCATCGACACGACATCCGATCCCGACCCCGCCTCGGACATCGCCAACGCGCCGACGTGCTCGCCCGAGACCAGCCCAGGCAAATAGCGCGCTTTTTGTTCGTCGGTTCCATTCAGTTTGATCTGGTTCACGCAAAGGTTCGAATGCGCGCCATAGGACAGCGACACGCTGGCGCTTGCCCGCGCAATCTCCTCCACCGCAACAGCGTGGGCCAGATACCCCATATCGGCCCCGCCGTATTCTTCCGGCACCGTGATCCCCAGAAGCCCCAATTCGCCCATTTCGCGCCAAAGCTCGGCCGGAAACGCATTTGTCTGGTCAATTTCACCCGCCATCGGGCGAACCCGCTCCTGCGCCCAGCGGTGCACCATATCCCTCAGCGCCGCGATATCCTCGCCCAGATCGAACTGCATTGAGCCCTGGAACATGGACCATCTCCAATTTATTGAACGCTCGTTCAGTTAATACGCGAAATTCGCCTCATGGTCAACAAAAACGGGAGTTTCAACCGATCAAGCCAGCCACGACATCCTGCAAGTCCTCATATCCACCTAGCAAAGCATCGGGGTCGAGCCGCGCAATCGCATCACCCTCCGGTCCAAACTTGACGAGCACAATCGGAACGCCCGCAGCACGCGCGGTTTGAACATCCGTCTCGGTGTCGCCAATCAGGCAGGACACCGTGACTTTTCCACCTGCCCCCTCGACAGCCGCCCGATAAGCCAGCGGATCCGGCTTCCTTTGCGGCAACGTATCCGCCCCGATCAGCGCGCCAAACAAATTCAAAACATCCAGCCGCCTAAGCAATTCCCGGGCAAACCCCTCCGGCTTGTTAGTGCAAATCGCACAAGCGTAGCCATCCGCGCGCAATCGCTCGACCGCCGCCCGCGCCCCGGAATAAAGCCGCGTCTCGCGATCAATATTTTCCCCATAGGATTCAAGAAATTTCGGATATTCGCCATCTACATCGCCCTCACACCAGGCACCTTCCAGCCGCGAAAAACCCAGCCGAAGCATAGCCCGCCCACCGTGAAACGCGGTCAGCTTATCGGCCAAAGGGTCCAGCAGATCCTCATGCCCAAGCCGGCGAAAACAGGTGTTTGCCGCCGAAATCAGGTCAGCACTTGTGTCCGCGAGGGTTCCATCCAGATCAAAAACAACTGTTCTCATAGCCTTGTTCTCGGCATAACTCCGCCTTCCATGTAACCTAAGGCAACATCAAGTGAAGCCGCCCCATCTTGCCGTGTCTCTATATGCGGCTAAAACGGCGGACGAAAAAAGGAAAGAGCAGGCATGCCCACGCATCTGATAATTCTCGCCGCTGGCGAGGGCACGCGCATGGCGTCAGACCGCCCGAAGGTGCTGCACCAGATCGCGGGCGCGCCGATGTTCGTTCATTCGCTGATATCTGCCGCCGCGCTCGGCGGACGCCGCGTTCTGGTCGTGGGCAACGGTGCCGCGGAAGTAACCGACGCTGCACACCATTATGATGAAGCCATCCTGATCGCTGATCAAAAAGAACAACTTGGCACCGCCCACGCCGTTGTCGCCGCCGCGCCCGCGCTTGCCGACGCCGGGGGCGACACGGTGGTTCTCCTGGGAGACACCCACTTCATCCGTCCCGATACGATCGACAAAATGCAAGACCTGCGCAGCAACGGCGCAGATATCGTCTTTCTGGGGTTCGAGCCTTCGGACCCGGCAAAATACGGCCGCATGATCACCGACGGCGACCGGCTATTGAAGATTGTCGAATGGAAGCAAGCCAGCGAAGACGAACGGCGCGTCGGCCTCTGCAACTCCGGCGTCGCCATTGCCGAAACCGATACGCTCCTCCGGCTCGCCGCTGCCGTCCAGGAAAACAGCGAAAAAGAACATTATCTCACCGACATCGTCGAGATCGCCAACACCGAGGGCCTGACCGTCAAATTTCTAGCGGCCGACCGGTCCGAAACCATCGGCGTCAACACTCGCGCCGAACTTGCCGCCGCCGAAGCCGCCTTCCAGACCCGCGCACGCGCCTCCGCGCTTGACAACGGCGTGACGCTCCAGGCCCCCGACACCGTTCACTTCGCATTCGACACCGAGATTGGCCGCGATGCCATCATCGAACAAAACGTCATCTTCGGCCCCGGCGTCACGGTCGAAACCGGCGCCCGCATCCGCGCATTCAGCCACCTTGAGGGCTGCCACATCGGCAACGGCGCCATCGTCGGCCCCTACGCCCGCATTCGCCCCGGAACCGAGCTTTCAAGCGGCGCCAAGGTCGGCAACTTCGTCGAGGTCAAAAACGCCCGGATCGGCGACGGCGCCAAGGTCAACCATCTCAGCTACATCGGCGACGCCGACATCGGTGCTGCCAGCAACATCGGCGCAGGCACCGTTACCTGCAACTACGACGGCGTCTTCAAGCACGCAACCCAGATCGGCGAGCGCACCTTCATCGGCTCCAACACGCAACTCGTGGCCCCGGTCAAAGTCGGCGACGACGCGATGACTGCCACCGGCTCGGTCATCACCCAAGACGTTCCCGCCGGCGATCTCGGCATCGCCCGCACGCGCCAGGAAAACAAACCGAATTTCGCAAAACGCTTTTTTGAAAAACTCCGGGCGGCAAAAGCTGCTCAAAACAAAGGATAATTCCCATGTGCGGTATTGTCGGCATTCTCGGCGATCACGAAGTCGCCCCGGTTCTGGTCGAAGCGCTTAAGCGCCTCGAATACCGTGGCTACGACAGCGCCGGGATTGCCACGGTTCAGGACGGCAAGCTTGACCGCCGCCGCGCCGTCGGCAAGCTGGTGAACCTTTCCGACCTCCTGGTTCACGACCCGCTTCCGGGCAAATCCGGCATCGGCCACACCCGCTGGGCCACCCACGGCGCACCCACGGTCGTGAACGCACACCCGCATAAATCCGGCCCAGTCGCGGTCGTCCACAACGGCATCATCGAAAACTTCAAGACCCTCCGCGACGACCTCGCCCAAAATGGCTACGAGGCGAAAACCGAAACCGACACCGAAACCATCTCGCTTCTGGCGCGGTCATTTCTCGATCAGGGCCTCGCGCCCCGCGACGCCGCCGAACAAACCATCGCCCGTCTCGAAGGCGCCTTCGCGCTTGCATTCCTCTTTGACGGCGAAGACGACCTGATCGTCGCCGCCCGCAAAGGCTCACCGCTCGCGGTCGGCCACGGGCGTGGCGAGATGTATCTTGGCTCCGACGCCATCGCGCTGGCACCCATGACCGACCGGATCACGTATCTCGAAGAAGGCGACCGCGCCGAAATAACCCGTGACGGTGTTACAATCTTCGACTCTGAAGGGCGGCGCGCCAACCGCGATGTCCGCCGCGTTCAGATCGACACCACGCGCATCGACAAAAGCGGCCACAAGCACTTCATGGCCAAGGAAATTGCCGAACAACCCACCGTGCTCGCCGATGCCATCGCGCATTACGTCGGCAACGAAACCCTGCAACTTCCCGAAAACACACCCGACTTCAACACCATTGACCGCATCCTGATGGTCGCCTGCGGCACCGCGTTTCTCGCCTGTATGACCGCCAAATACTGGATCGAGCGCCTCGCCGGCATCCCCGTCGAGGTCGATATTGCGTCCGAATTCCGCTATCGCGCCCCGCCCATCGGCCCCAACACACTGGCGATCTTCGTCAGCCAGTCGGGTGAGACCGCCGACACGCTTGCAGCACTTCGCCACGTCGCCACCCGCGCGCAAATCCTGAGCGTAGTCAACGTCGCCGAAAGCTCGATCGCGCGCGAAAGCGATGTTGTGCTGCCCATTCTGGCCGGGGCCGAGATCGGCGTCGCCTCCACCAAGGCATTCACCTGCCAGTTGACCGTGCTTTTGTCGCTCGCCCTGAAGGCGGGACACGACCGCGACCAGATCACCGACGAAACCCTCGCCGACTTCGCCTCGGATCTTCACGCCCTGCCCGGTCTCACAGCCCAGGCGCTAGCCGCGGAAGACAGCATCGCGCATGTGTCGCAATATCTGGCCAAGGCGCAGGACATCCTTTTCCTCGGTCGCGGGCAGATGTATCCCATCGCCCTGGAAGGTGCGCTAAAGCTTAAAGAAATCAGCTATATACACGCTGAAGGTTATGCCAGCGGTGAACTGAAACACGGCCCCATCGCGCTCATAGACCCCAACGTCCCGGTCATCGTCATGGCCCCCAAAGACGGCCTCTTCGAAAAGACAGTCTCAAACATGCAAGAGGTCATGGCACGCGGCGGTCAGGTCATCCTTGTCACTGACCGCAAGGGTGCCGAGGAAGCGGGCGAAGGCACCGCCCACATCATCCAGATGCCCGAAGTGCCGGATCACCTCGCCCCGATCATCTATGCGATCCCGGCGCAACTTCTGGCGTATCACACCGCTGTCGCCAAAGGCACCGATGTCGATCAGCCAAGGAACCTCGCAAAGTCTGTGACGGTCGAGTGATTTATTAAGCCATACAGATTGCCTGCTACTCGTCATATCCCATTGCGTTGAGGATCGCGTCTGCCCGGGCGGGAGCGAGAATCGCGCCCGCCGTGGGGCGGGCAGGCGCGATCCGGGGCTGCGCCCCGGTGAAAGACAAAAAAAATTGGCAATCGAAATTGATTTTCTTCTCGTCTGGCGAAACTTCCCTTCAGAGCCGCAGCGACAACCTCACGCCTCGCGCAAAACCCGACGCATGATCTTCCCTGTCGCCGTCACTGGCAGGCTCTCGACAAATTCCACCGCGCGCGGCGCCATATGCGGGCTGACCCGCTCGCGCACCCGCGCCACCAGCCGCTCGGCAACGCCGTCCCGCGACGCACCTTCGCGCAGCACCACAAACGCCTTCACGATCTCGGTTCGCACCGGGTCCGGCACACCCACCGCCGCCGCCATCACCACATCCGCGTCACCGGTCAGGCAGTTCTCAATCTCGGTCGGCCCGATCCGATAGCCCGCCGAGGTGATGATATCGTCGTCGCGGCTCACATAGGTCAGATACCCGTCCGCGTCCGCCCGCCCCAGATCCCCGGTCCGCATCCAGTTGCCGCCAAATTTCTCCGCCGTTTTCTCAGGCTGGTTCCAGTATCCCAGAAACATCACCGGATCACCGCGCCGGACTGCGATCTCGCCGACCTCGCCCACCGGCAATTCAGCGCCCACGCTGTCGATGATCGCCACATCATGACCCGGCACCGGCTTGCCCATCGCCCCGGGCCTCAACACGCCAAGCCCGGCCGAGGACGCCACCACCAGGTTGCACTCGGTCTGCCCATAAAGCTCGTTAATCGGCGCGCCCAACTGCTCCCGCCCCCAGTCGAGCAGATCAGCACCCAGACTTTCACCACCCGAACCGATAGCGCGCATCGACACCCGGTCAGGCACATCCGCCTGCCGCATCAGTTTCAGCGCCGTCGGCGGCAGAAAGCTCACATTGATATTTTCTTTTGATATCAATCGATAAGCCGCCACGGGGTCAAATTTTCGCATTCCATGCGCCACCAAGGGGATACCAAAGTAAAGGCACGGCATCGCAAGATCCATCAACCCGCCAATCCAGGCCCAGTCCGCCGGCGTCCAGCCCACGTCGCCCGCCACCGGCATCCGTTCCAGCACCATCTCGACCGCCGGCAGATGCCCGATCAGCACCCGATGCGCGTGCAAAGCACCTTTGGGCGATCCGGTCGTGCCGCTGGTATAGATCAGCAGCGCCGGGTCGTCGGCCTTAACCGCCTCCGATACAAATCCGCCGGACGCCAGTGAAAGCGCGTCCGCCCACGGCACAACGCGCGGCGAACCCTCGGCCCGGCGACTCCCCGTCGTCACAATTGTCCCAATGTCCGCGCCCGCCGCCGCCGACACCAGCTTGTCGAGATTTGCGTCATCCGTCACTGCCAGCACCGCGCCGCTGTCGCCCAGGCGATACGCCAAAGCGTCCTCGCCAAACAGCGTGACCAACGGCAATACAATCGCCCCCAGCTTCATCGCCGCGAAATGCGCGATCATTACCTCGGGCGACTGGCTCAGCAGGATCGCCACCCGGTCGCCCTTGCCGACACCATAGCCCCGCATCGCGGCGGCCAGCCGGTCCGAGGCATCCCTCAGGCGGCCATAGCTCCAGACTGACCGCGCGCCATCGTCACCAATGTCGATGATCGCGACGCGCCCCGGTTTGACCTCGGCCCAGGCATCGCAGCACGCCCGCGCAATCGAGAAATCATCAGCCACCCGCCAGCGAAAGTCGCGGACAACCACGTCCCAATCCCCACCCGGCAATGTTCTCAAATCATCAGTGCGCATAGACCTCCAACACCGGCAATTCCGTCAGCGGCGCTTCCAGCAACCGCAAAGCCGCCAGCGACACCCGGCTGCCACCGCCCCCGATCGGGATAAGTTCAACTTCGACGCTCTTGCCAGTCGCCGGATAGACCAGCCTGCCCGTCCCCCGCGCCGAAACCAACGGCGTCTCGATCCAGAACCCGGCCCGCGACGGATCGCCCAGCGACGCCACCGTTGTTCCCAGCAACTTGCCGCCGCCGACACCGGTCGCCGCCGCCACCCGCTGCGGCTCGGTTGTGGTATCAAACTGCTCGACCGTGCGGGCAGACGCGGGCGGTGGCGGGGCCGCCAGTTCCGGTGCATCCACTGATGCCGTGCCTTCATCCAGTGCCGGGATCGCGCAACCCGACACCAGAAAAATCACCGCAAAACACCAACGCAACCGCGTCAAATCGCCGAAAATTGAACCCACGCTTACACTAGCCTCCCTTGCGGACCGCCTGCCGCCACCCTAACGTCTTTAAGATGGAAACGGCACCACTCATCGACCCGTTCAAGCGCGCAATCACCTATCTGCGCGTCTCGGTCACCGACCGCTGCGATTTCCGCTGCGTCTATTGCATGTCGGAAAACATGACGTTTCTGCCGAAGAAGGAACTTCTGACGCTGGAAGAGCTTGACCGCATGTGCTCGGCCTTTGTGCGCCTCGGCGTCGAAAAGCTGCGGATAACAGGCGGCGAGCCGCTGGTCAGGCGCGATATCATGACGTTTTTCCGCTCGATGTCGCGGCATCTGGATACCGGCGCGCTGAAGGAACTCACCGTCACCACCAACGGCAGCCAGCTTCACCGCTTTGCCGACGACCTCTTTGCCGCAGGCGTCCGGCGGATCAACGTTTCGCTCGACACGCTGGATCCGGAAAAATTCGCACGTGTCACCCGCTGGGGCCGCCTGCCGCAAGTGTTAAAGGGCATCGACGCGGCGCAAAAAGCGGGCCTGCGCGTCAAGATCAACACCGTGGCGCTTAAGGGCTTCAACGAAGACGAGCTTTTCACGCTGGCCGACTGGTGCGCCTCGCGCGACATGGACCTGACATTTATCGAGGTTATGCCTATGGGCGACCTGGGGCCGGATGAGGACCGGATCGGCCAATACTGGAGCCTGAACGACCTTCGCGCCCAACTAGCCAAAAAATTCACACTCACCGACCTCGCCCACCGCACCGGCGGCCCGGCGCGATATGTCCGGGTCGAGGAAACCGGCCAGCAGATCGGCCTCATCACGCCGCTCACCCATAATTTCTGCGAAAGCTGCAACCGTGTTCGCCTGACCTGCACCGGCGAGCTTTTCATGTGCCTCGGTCAGGAAGACAACGCCGACCTGCGCGCGCCGCTCCGTGCCTGCCCCGAAAGCGACGCACCGTTGGCGACCGCAATCCGCGCCGCCATCGACCGCAAACCCAAAGGTCACGATTTCGACTATTCGCGGCAAAAGGTGGACGGCCAGGTCTCGAGGCACATGAGTCATACTGGTGGGTGAGCCGGGCCAGCGCCTGCCCGTGGGGTGGCGCAGTTACATCAGTTCGAAGCGCTTTATCGTGAAAAGCACATCATCCCTGACCACGGCACACTAAACCCCAAAAAGCGCCAGCCCGCCGGACCGGGCAGGCACTGGCCCGGCTCCTTCGGCTTTGTTCCGGGCTAGACGCGAACGGGCGAGGCTCCGGAAATGGCACGGTTCCGGCAAAGCCGGATGGAGCGTGAAACCCCCCTGATCGCAAACATGTGATCGTGGCGCGCTTGTTCCTGTAGCCTCTACAGCATCCAATCTCCGGATCACGAACTCGACAACGAGGCAATCATTTTGAAGAACCGATTATTGGCATTTGGCATTGGCGGCTCTGGGCTTGCAGCGCTCTGTTGCCTCACGCCGTTTCTGCCGTGGATATTGGGAATACTTGGGCTAAGCGGAGCGCTTGGGTTCCTGTATAATGACGCGGTATTATTTTCCGCGCTCGGGTTCTTCCTATTGATCACGGGATACGCATTATGGCGCCGCAAGCGACAAACATGACCTTACAATCTGTCATTACCTGTCCGGCTTGCGGGCATTCCGTCGAAGAAACGATGCCAACCGATGCGTGCCAATGGTTCTACGAATGCACAGCCTGCAAAGAAGTTCTAAAACCCAAACCGGGCGATTGCTGCGTCTATTGTTCCTACGCCACTGTTCCCTGTCCACCAATTCAGGCGGGCGATGACTGTTGCAGCTAAGCTATTGGACTGAACTTTTGTTTGTGTCCGCTGTGCGGGACTTTCCGGACCTTATGGCAAAGGCAGAGGCCGAGGCAAGAAGATCAAAAAATATGTGCCAGTTCATTTTTCCGTGCGTCATTTAGCGCGATCGCGTCTTCTCATGTTCGCAGGCGCTCACATCCAGAACAATCCGGATCTTCTCGTCAGCAGAGAACTTCCGCCGGGTCTTGCGCTTGATTTCTTGTATGTGCTTGTCAGCCGATCCATTCGGTCCAGTTCTGGTTCTCATCTCGAATCCCTTCAAGAATTACGATGAGCCAAAACTCTCGCTAAGCAAAACTACGCGGTCTGTCTCAAAGGCCGTGACGGGCTACACTTAGGCGTCTGCCCACACGCGAAACAACTTTCGAGATCACCCAACCCATCAACGTGAACACGACAGCGGTAACTATGACAGTTCCATAAAAACCCAACCTTTCGGTTTGCGCCATGTTGTTCAGGAACGGATATGGCAAACCGCTCGTGGCGGTGCCCACCGGAAAAGAATTTAGCGGCCCAACCAAAACCTCGAGCCAAAGGATATACGGAATTAGCATCATTAGAATGGCGACAAAAGTCCGCCCCAAATAAGCAAATGCTCCGAGTATGAAGAAGGCATCCAGGGCAACCAGTGCTGGGCCAAGAGCATGAAGGTAGTATGTCTGATACCAAACATTCGGCCCATTTGCACTGACCAAAGAAGGGTCTGTGAACCATAGCTTCCAGAACATAAAGACGACTATCGCCGCGAGAACAACGCCAGCAGATACAAAGGTGTTGTAGCTCTCATCGCTGCGATTATGTGAGTTCCTTAGCATAAGCCATGCGATTACCACGTTCACGGATAAGGCCCAGATGGTCAGAAAGCGGAACTGCAAGCCGAACCCTTCTGCCATGGCCGTAGTGAACTGGGAGAGCCAGAAACCACTAGCCAGCAAAAACACGATCCATCGAAACACTTTTACATTGAGGGCAGTTTCATCGCGCATTATTTGCTCCAATTAAGAAATTCCTAAGAGGATATACAAAATTCATCTGTACCAAGGCTCAGACGGTAGGTTCCCGCCTCAATAATAGCAACAAGGTCAGTCCGCCGACAGGTTCCGACTCGACCGCTTTGGGCTCAAATCCAGCCAAACACCGCACCCGCCGACCCCTCACCAAACCAGCCTATCCCTCACCGCCTCGGCCACCGGCATCGGGTGCGTCAGCGGCACCATGTGCCCGGCCCCCGGCACCGTGATCCCCTCAGCGTCCGGCATCCGTGCGCCCAGCGCGTCGACGATCTTGGTCATCACTGGATGCGAGCTTTCGCCTTCAACAATCGTCACCGGCATATCCAGCGCCTCGATCCGCCCTATCCGCAGCAGGCCCGGCTGGTCCTCCCAAAGAAGCGGTTCGCCCGCCAGCACAAGTTCGATCCGGTCGACCATATATCGCCGCTGCATCTCAGGGATATCCTCCCAGGCGTCGCCGCCGCCCCACAGCCGATGAAACGCCTTTGCCGCAATCGCATGGCTGCCTTCGCGCGTTTTCTCTGCAAACGGCGTCATGACCCGGCGTAATTTGTCAAAAAGAAAGGAGTCTGACACCGCCGCATAAAAAACCGGCTCGATCAGCACCAGCGATGATACCCGCGAAGGGCGTTCGACCGCCAGCCGCAAGGCCAGGACCGCACCGAAAGAATGCCCGATCAGCGGCACCGGGTCTGCGGGAAGCGCGTCAAGCGCGATCTCCAGCGCCTGATCTGCAAAATCGCGGCTGCGATCCCAATCCTCGGCATCGCCGTGGCCCGGCAGTTCGATCAGGATCGGGTCCACATCCATATTGAGCGCGGCCAGAAACGGCTTCCAGACATTTCCATGCGCAAGCCCGCAGTGGATCAGTGCAAGCGGCTGTCCCATGCGTGTCAGAGGTTCCCCGCCAGATGCCGGTCCAGCATCTCGATCCGGTCCTGTCCCCAGAATCGCGCATCGTCATCCGTGATGAAAAACGGCGCGCCGAAAACGCCTGCGTTCACCGCATCTTCAAGATTGGCTTCATATGCCTCGGCGCCGGACAAAAGCCCGCTGTCGGCTAGCCCGGCATCAAACCCGGCCGCCTCAAGGCACGCTTTGATGACGTCATCCTCGGCGATATTCTTTTCTTCCGCCCAACAAGCGCGGGTAATCCCGGCGACATATGCGCCAAGATCGCCACCGCCTGCCTTCTGGGCGGCGATCATCGCATAGGACGCCGGTGCGGGGTTCGTCGGCCAGTGCATCGGCTTGGGATTAACCGGCATCCCAAGAACTTTGGCGCACCGCTTGATCTCCATCAGACGATATTCCTGCCGCGAGATATGCCGCTGCCCCGGCGGCACCCCGCCGGTCCGCGAAAACAGTGTCATGATATCCAGGGGTTTATAGGTGATCGTCGCACCGTGCTTGGCGGCCACTTCCGCCGGTCGCGCGCCCGCAAAATAGCAATTGGGCGAGATTGTCGCGAGATAATAGTCGATATGCGCCATTTCGTGCCTCACTCCCGGCAATGATCGTTTGCCTGACCCTATGCGCGTGCTAAGCGGTGTCAACGCCACGAATCTGTCAGCAATAAGACGGACCGGAACCAGGACAGCTGCTCACCATGACCACCATTCAAGAACCGAAGATCATTTCGGGGAACGCCAATATGTCTATGGCCCGCGCCATAACGCGTCGGCTTTCTATGCACAGAGGCATGAACATCAAGCTGGTGGATGCCCGGGTCGAAAGGTTCAACGACGGCGAAATTTTTGTCGAAGTTTTCGAAAATGTCCGCGGCGAGGACATGTTCATTCTGCAACCGACATCCAATCCGGCCAACGACAACCTGATGGAGCTTCTGATCATGACGGATGCGCTGCGCCGCTCTTCGGCCAGCCGGATCACCGCCGTGGTGCCCTATTTCGGCTATGCCCGCCAGGACCGCCGCACCAAGGCGCGCACACCGATCACCGCCAAGCTGGTGGCCAATATGATGGTCTCGGCAGGGATAGAACGCGTGCTGACGATGGACCTCCACGCCACCCAGATCCAGGGGTTCTTCGACATCCCGGTGGATAACCTATTTGCCGCGCCGGTATTTGCGCTCGACGTGATGCACAGCTTCAAAGGCAAGCTTGACGGGGTCACCATCGTCTCGCCTGACGTGGGCGGCGTCGCGCGCGCCCGCGGTCTGGCCAAACGCGTCGGCTGCGCGCTGGCAATCGTTGATAAGCGCCGCGAGAAAGCGGGCGAAGTTGCCGAGATGACGGTGATCGGGGATGTGAAGGACCAGACATGCATCATTGTCGACGACCTCGTCGATACGGCCCGCACGCTCTGCAAAGCGGCCGAGACGCTGATCGAGGCGGGAGCGAAGGAAGTCCACGCCTATATCACTCACGGCGTTCTTTCCGGGCCTGCCATCGAACGGGTCACCAATTCCGTGATGAAAACTCTGGTTATCACCGATTCGATCGAGCCAACCGAGGCGACGAAAAATGCCGCGAACATCCGCATCGTTCCCACCGCGCCGATCTTCGCCCAGGCGATCCTGAACATCTGGCACGGCACGTCCGTTTCCAGCCTTTTCGATCCCGAAACGCTCGGGCCGATCTACGATGGCGTCTATTCGATGGGCTAAGCGGTTTGCGTTTTCAATGGGCCAAAGTGCATCAATATTTGCGTTCGCGATCAGCAGAATGCCGATCGAGAGACAGCGAATTTTGATTCAAATTTGACGCAATCCGCTCTAAGTGCTCAGCATCTGCGCAAGCGTGGCAAAAATCATGCCCACAACCGCGACAATCGCCAGTAAATAATCCCCCGGCACCGCGTCCGGATCGCCTCTTAAAAACGCCACAACTCGTCTTGCCATGAAACAGCCCCCCAGCCATTCAGCCCGGCAATTCTAACGTTTCCGCGCGCTAACACCAGCAACGCCTTGGAAACAAAGCGTTTACGCTTTCGGCGGGATCGAATAGGTCAGCGTCGCGCGCGCAACCACGTCGTCCGAGCCATCGGACCTGATCCGCACGTCTCCCACCGCCAGAACCCGCCCAACCTTCAAAAGCGTCACATCCGCCAGCAAGTCCCGGCCCGCCACCGGTTTTCGCATGAAATCAATCGAAGCAGTCGTGGTCACCGCCAGCGCCTCGGGCCCGATCGTCGCCAAAAGCGCCAGATAAGCCCCGCAATCGGCCAGCATAAACAGCGTCGGCCCCGATACCGTCCCGCCGGGGCGCAGATGCCGCGCGTCCGGGCGCATGCGAATGCAGCACGTCATCGGACCCACCGCCTCCACCAGAAACACATCCGCAACTTGCGGAAATTCGGCGTTCAGAAATGCCTGAAGCGCGTCAACGGTCATTTTCGGCTGCATACGCGCCCCTCTTTTGTGTTTTCCTTGGCGTTTCGCTTCTCAAGGGACAATTCCAAAACCGCCCCCGATCGCCGATTCCAGAAGAAGCAAAGCTCAAACCCCGTAAATCTCGCCAAACTTCGCATCCAGATAATCCAGCAACGGCCCGACGCTCGGCGCACCACCCGCCGCCTGCCCAATCAACTCACCCGCCGGCAACAGCCGCCCGTGCCGCTGCACATTCTCGCGCAGCCAACCCGTCGCCGAAGAGGTGTCGCCCTCAGCCAAAGCCGCATCAAGACCAGGAATATCGCGCCGAAGTGCTGCGTGCAGGCACCCGGCATACACATTTCCCAGCGTATAAGTCGGGAAATACCCGAACAATCCCTCCGACCAATGCACATCCTGTAAAACGCCATTCGCGGGCATATCGACCCTGATGCCAAAATCAACCTCAAAGCGCGCATCCCAAGCCTGCGGCAGATCGCCAACCGACAGCCGCCCGGCCACAAGATCGCGCTCCAGATCGAAACGAAGTGCGACGTGCAAATTGTAATGCACCTCGTCCGCCTCGGTGCGAATAAACCCGGCCTCGCAGCGGTTCATCACCGCATAAAAATCTTCCGCCGTCGAAATCCCGAAATCACCAAACTCATCTACCATCAGCCCAAACAAACACCCCGTAAACGCCCGGCTTCGGCCAAGCTGGTTCTCGTATGTCCGGCTCTGGCTTTCATGCACGCCCATCGACGCTTCGCGCCCCATCGGCGAAAATCGCAACGCACGGTCAATGCTTTGCTCATAGCAGGCGTGGCCGACCTCGTGGATCGTCGAATAAAAGCAGTTGGCGGGATTTTCCGGCTCCGTCCGCGTGGTGATCCGCACATCAAGGCCGGAACCTGACGAAAACGGATGCACAGCCATGTCGATCCGGCCGTGGTTCAGATCATACCCAAAGGCGCGCGCCAGCTTTTCCGATATCCGAAGCTGACCATCGACCGGAAATTCTTGCGCAAACGATGGGACGACCCTTGAAGACCCCGCCACGCGCTCACGAAGTGCTACTAGGCGCGGACGCAGTGCCGCGAACATCGCGTCCAGTTCGGCGCCGGTCGCACCCGGTTCATATTCCTGCAAAAGCGCGTCATATGGATCGCCGCCGTCGGCAAGTGCCGCACCCTTCTCGCGCGCAAGGCCAAGAACGGTCTCAAGATGTGGCGAAAACACTTTGAAATCATTAGATTTTCGCGCCTCGATCCAGGCTTGGTGGCTCAACGCCCCGGCCTTGGTTAGTGCGGCGGACAGATCAGCAGGGACGCGCCTCGTGCGGTCATATTCCCTGCGAATATCCGCCAGCTGCCGCTCTCCGGTGTCGTCAGCAGGCGTCGCTTTTTCAAGCCACGCGTCAATGCGTGCATCAGTCCGCCGCGCATGAAGAACACCGTCCATCGCCGCCATTTCCTCGGCCCGTTGCTCCACGGCACCTTTGGGCATCATGGTTTCCATGTCCCAGCCAAGCCGCCCCATCACCTGCCCCAGCGCCTCGGTATCACGCTGAAATTCCATCAACTCTTCATAGGCCGACATGGGCTTACCCCCTCACTGATTGAGCAACCGGATATTGCGCCAGAAACCGGGCCCGCAGAATCAGCACAAACAACGCGACCGCCCCCAGTTGGTGCAGGATCGCCAGTTGCCATGGCACAAAATAAAGAACGGTCATGACACCAATCGTTGCCTGCAAAACCAGCATCGCCAGCATGGCGTTGAACGCAGATCGCGTCTCAGCGTTGCCGGATCGGCGCGAGCGCCGCCAGACGATCACTGCGAAAATCAGCAACAGATACCCGACAGCCCGGTGCAGGAATTGAACCAGACCGGCGTTCTCAAAGAAATTCCGCCACAAGGGCTCGATCGCGAAAACGCCCTCGGGGAATACTCCGCCATCCATAAGCGGCCAGGTATTGTTGCTGCGACCGGCATCAATCCCGGCGACAAGCGCGCCCAATATGACTTGCAGAGCCGCGAGATACATCAGTCCCGTCGCCATCGAAATTAGCCGCGGTTCTCGCCCGCGACGGGCTTGCAGAAGATCCGTCTCGGATCGCCCCAAAAGCAGTGCCAACCAGGCGATCAGCCCAAGGATCAGAAACGCCAACCCAAGATGCACCGCCAGCCGATAGGATGCGACGTCCAGCATGGAGCCCTCCAGCCCCGACGACACCATCCACCAGCCGATTGCTCCCTGTAAACCGCCCAGCGCCCCGACAAGAAGAAGTCGCCCGGTCCAGCCCGTGGGAATTTTCCTGGTTAAGAAAAAGTAAAGAAACCCAAGACCCCATGCGAGGCCAATGATCCGACCAAGCTGGCGATGCCCCCACTCCCACCAGTAAATCGACTTGAACTCGGAAAGGCTCATGCCTTTGTTTTGCAACTGATATTCCGGGATTTGCCGGTATTTCTCAAACTCCGCTTCCCATGCGACTGCGCTCATTGGCGGCAGCGCCCCGGTCACGGGCCGCCACTCGGTGATCGCCAGCCCGCTGTCGGTCAGCCGCGTCAGCCCGCCAACCGCGATCATGCACACGACCAGCCCAAAAAGCACCATCAGCCAGATGCGGAGCGCGCCTCGGGCACTTTTGTACGTCCGGTCAATTAACCCGCCCTTAACCGTCGCAAGTTTTGCATCTTCGCCGACGTCTTCAAAGATGCTGCGTTTTTCGGCCATTCTGAATTCCTTTTGTCGCGCGAAATGTATGGCCGCGAACTCGGGTCGTCTAGTCACTCACCGCGTTCTTTCCAGCGAACCATCTGACGCAACACGCCGTGCAGCATTTGCACGTCAGCGCGCGTCAGCGGCATCCGGCTCCACATGTTTCGCAGCGAAACTTTCATCGGCGCCGCTTTGGCCTCGGGAAAGAAAAAACCTGCGGTTTCAAGCCTCTCCTCATAATGCTCGGCCAGTTTCTCTATCTCAATCTGCGGCGCAAATTCGGTGCCGGCCAGGTCCATCTCAACGCTTGCCGTCCTAATTGTCGCGCGGTGCCATTCGTAAGCGACAAGCAAAACGCATTGCGCCAAATTGATCGACGGAAACTCCGGGTTCACCGGCACCGAAACGATCGCATTTGCCTTAGCAACATCATCGTTTTCCAGCCCCGCCCGTTCCGGTCCAAAAAGGACAGCAACATTCTGCCCTTCGCCAATACGCCTCAAAGCATCCGCCATCGCGGTTTCAGGCGTAAAAACCGGCTTCGTCAGGTCGCGTGAACGCGCGGTTGTGGCATAGACAAAGCTCCGGTCACCAATCGCATCCGCGGTCGTCTCAAATATCTGTGCATTGTCCAGCAATCGCCCGGCCCCGCTCGCCATGGCATCAGCGTTGGGATTTGGCCAACCATCGCGCGGCGCGACGATCGCCAAATGATCCAGCCCGAAATTCCACATCGCCCGCGCCACAGCACCGATATTTTCACCCATCTGCGGGCGCACGAGGACAAAGGCGGGTTGGGTCATATATAGTGGCCTTGATGGACGCCCGCGGTCTTAGGGTTCGCAGCAAAAAAGCACAAGGGAGGCAACATCATGGCTTACGACGAAGGTTTGGCGGAACTTCTGCGAAATGACGTGGCCGACATGGGCGCAATCACCGAGAAAAAGATGTTCGGCGGCCTTTGTTTCATGCTCGATGGCCACATGCTGTGCGGCGTGCATTCCGGCGGCGGCATGATGCGCATCGGAAAAGACCGCCAGGACAAAGCGCTGGCAATCGAAGGTGCGTCGCCCCTGTCGTTCACCGGCCGCCCGATGGGTGGGATGGTTGATGTGACCGACGAGGCCCTTGCCGACGACGAACGGCGCGGTCAGCTTCTGGCGCTGGCGCTGGAAAACGTGCGAAGCCTTCCCCCGAAGTGACCCAGCGGCTATAGGCTGCGGAAGTTTTTGAAACGGAGCCGGACATGGCCGATCCCGAGCGCCCGCAGATCTACCTCGTAACACCGCCGGATTTTGAGCTTTCAACGTTTCCCGACCGGCTTGCCAGCGTGATGGACAGCCAGAATATCGCCTGCGTCCGACTGGCGATGGCAACAGCCGACGAAGACCGGATAAGTCGCGCGGCGGATGCGCTTCGCGAGGTTACCCACGCCCGAGACGTGGCACTGGTGATTGAAGCCCATGTCGCGATGGTCGAAAAGCTGGGACTTGACGGCGTTCACCTGACCGACGGCGCGCGTTCGGTGCGAAACGTCCGTAAGACATTGGGCGGCGACGCAATTGTCGGAGCCTTCTGCGGTGTCTCGAAACACGACGGCATGAACGCGGCTGAATCGGGGGCCGATTATGTAGCCTTCGGCTCGGCGGGCGGCACCAGCCTTGGCGACGGTTCGCAAGCGGATCCGGCGATATTTGAGTGGTGGTCGGAAATGATCGAAGTGCCGATTGTCGCCGAAGGTGCGCTGAGCGTCGATGTAGTGCGGGATCTGGCCCCTCATACAGATTATTTTGCCATCGGCGAGGAGATCTGGCGCAGTGACGACACGGTCGCGGCATTGGCGGAACTGGTGGCGGCGATGGGCTAGATGTTTCGCGCGCGAAACATTTTTGCTGCAAGTCGTTTAGATCGCTGACCGTGACGGGCTAGTCAATTGAAAACTAACGGGAAGTTCGGGGGTTGGCTGACAATTGGGTGGATCAAGGTTTGATTTGCGGACAAAGCGGGCATTTTCGCTGGCACAACCTACGCTAATGTCGGGCTATATAGCAGGGTTGCCGATATTCAGGCTAACGCGCTAGTTCGCCGCCTCGATCTGCTCCTCCATCTCGTCAAACGACGCCTTCCAGAACCCGGCCAAAAATCCGGACGCCTCTTCTTCCGATATCTTTGACCGGTTTCCGTCGGCGTCATACGCCTTGCCCATGGTATAGCGCAATTCGGTGCCAGTGTCGGTCTGCGTTAGGTGATAAGTCTCCGGTAAATCTATGCCGGCGCGCCCCGGATCGTTGATACGTGTCGAAAAATAGATGAAGGGCTCCCAATCGGTAATGCGATAAATAAAATCCGCCATCTCATGCGCACAATGATACGTTGAGCCGCTTCCAACGCGCTCAATTTGATTGTCAACAGTGACCGAATTTATGCCATCCATCCAGCGTTCCTTGAGTTCCGGGGCGACCAAAAATTCCCAAACGACGGCTGTCTGCGCGTTGAAGTGATGGCGGTAGGTCCAAACGCCATCCTCCTCCTCAAGAAAGAAACGCTCGCGATTTGAGCGAAAAGTCTCCCAGGCCTTCGCAAGGTCAAAAACCTGCATCGAAACCTCGCCGAAATGCTCGAACTCCTGAGAAAAAGGCTCCAAAGCCTTATCGATATCCATCGCTTCGGCGGCGGCGTCGCTGAAGAGCGCATAGCTGCGCACGCCGGTGATCTTGGTTACGTCTGTCTTGGTCATCCGATGGACCAGGATGACATCGGCGCCGGAAATGTCACTCACCGGCCCAACCGTCATCTCATCGAAATGTCCGTAATGGGCGATGATTTTCAAATCCAAGGTGCCGACATTCGAACACGCAGTACACGGGCACGTCGTGTTCGAAATGATCTCCTGCCGCCGCATGGCAAAGCAGTGGTAAAGGTTCTCGCAGATGGCAAGAAACGTCTCGCCAGACGGAAACTGCTGCCTTGTCGAATAGGCCAGAACCGCATCACCTTCCATCTTCCAGAAATGCAATGGGTCGCCAACTTGTTCGACCAGAACTTCCAGCAATGACTGCAAGATAGGATTGGCGTGATCCATTTCTGACGACGTCAGGAAATTGGTATATCCGGAGATATCCGCAATCAGCAGATAGCCGGTGTGAGTTGTCATCGCTTCATCCCGAACGATTGATGAGATACAGTATACGGCGCGGAACTAGTTCAGGCGTCGAAGTTCCAGATGTCGCGGTGAATTTTCCAACCGCCGCCGGTCTTCTTGCCGGTGACGATGTATTTCCCGGTAAGCGCGGCGTCCCCCATCTTGCCTGAAAGAGTGCCGACCGTCACTGAGCTGTCGCCGGTGATGTCGACCGAGCTCGACGCGATACTGACCTCGCAGAGCCCGGCATCGATGGCGGCTTGCCAGTAGCCCTGTATCGCCTCCTTGCCGTCAATGCGCCCCGCACCGGGCGGAAGGATTGCAGCGTCATCGGTGTAATGCGCCGACATGGCGGCCGCGTTGCCCGCGTTGATTGCATCGGCCATGCCACTATCGAGCACATTTATCTGGTCCAGGTCGGACATCTATCCCTCCACTTTTCGTTTATTATACAGAACGCATAGCACGGAAATGGAGAGTGCCAAAGATGCGCATTACACAGGTCTGCTTCCTAGGTCTGCCGAAAATCAACCTTTGGCTCGCCTGTTGCGTAGGGTAAGAAACCACGACCTGCCAAATGGCGCTTGCTGAATGGTTCGATTTGAATGCCGAAATTGGGCTCGAAGCCTTCATCCGGTGGAAATTTCCTCCAATAAAACACCAAACCGTTCTAATCCCCGTTACCCCGGTCATCTCGCGCAAGCGGGCTGCGACTACCAGCCGCAACAGGCCCCGGATCAAGTCCAGGGCGGACCCGGCGCCCTCGGCTTGAACCCGGGCCATGAAACCGGCCGAACCCGTGGCAAACCCATCACGCGGCCACAAATCCCAACACTTTCGCCCTCATTTTGTCAGAATTCTGCGCCAGCCATGGCCCGTGCCAAGCGCGCCGAAGTCAGATTCTATGATCGGGATACGGATAACATGCTCAATTTTGGAAAGATGACCGGGCGCGGCCAGTCGCCGGACGACGCCGGCGATAAAAAAAGCAAAACCGATAAGGCCATTATCCACCAGACGGTGCCCGACGAGGTTCTGAACCCCGACGGTCCGGACGAAACTCTCGTGGACAGATCGTGGCTTGACGCGATGCCGGTAGCCGATCCGACGGCGCCGAAAGCGCCTGTACAAAAGGCCCCGCCCCCGAAGCCATTGCCCCACCTGCGTCAAGTGCCTGAACCGAACGAAACCGCGGAACACCGCGCGAAAACCAAGGCGCTTTTCGATCAAGTGGCGAACGCGGAAGCGTCGGCGCGGCCGCGTTTTCCCTACGGCTGGCTGGTCGTTGTCGAAGGACCGGGCGTTGGCAACTGGTTCGCCCTTGAGCGCGGCGTCAGCCACATTGGCCGCGGCGACGGTGAGACCGTCCAGCTTGGCTTTGGCGACGAAGCGGTCGCGCCAGCCCGCCATGTCGCACTTGCCTATGATGAGACGCGCCATTCCTTCGTGCTGGATTGCGGCGCAGGGGCGGCGGTTCGGCTCAACAGCGTGACAGCAGGGCCGCGAGCGACGCTGCGCGACGGCGACGTCATCAGCCTGGGTGGAACCAGCCTGCGGCTTGTCGCGATTTGCAGCCAGAATTTCCACTGGGGTTCGGAACACACCTAGGGTCCGGAACGTTCATGGCGGCACTAAGCAATCGTGGCCAAGTTTCGGTGTAAGATTTAAGCTTGGTCTTTCGTCGGCGCCGTCGCCAGATCCTCAAACGGCGCCCTCACCACCTTCTCGGCCGCGCTCGCCAGCGCCTTCCGATCCGCGAAATCTGCAACTCGAAGCGGCGCGTGCCAGAAAACCTCGACCGCCCCCTGCCTTGGTGCTGCAAGTGTCTTCAAAAAATGGCTGCCGAAATCCATATCTCCCCACCAGCCGTAAAACCGCACCGCCTCGCCTTCTGGCGCGCGGTAAATCACCGTCACCGGCTGGATCCAAAGCAGATCGCGCAGGCTGTCGGAAAAGAACGCCGCGAACAGCGTCGGCTTGAAGGCCAGCAACCGCAGGCCGTCGGTGGACGTGCCTTCGGGAAAAAACAAAAGCTTGTGGCCCGCCTTCAACCGGTCTTCGAAGACCGCAAGTTGCTGGGCTGCATCGCGGGCGTCGCGGCGGATGAATACCGTGCCGGTCGCGCGCGCCAGCCAGCCGATGCCAGGCCAGCGGGCCACTTCGGACTTGGCCACAAAATACACGCGCTTGCCCGCGTTCAGCGTAAAGATATCCAGCCACGAGGAATGGTTGGCCACCACCGCACCGGGTTCTTCCATCCGCGCGCCGTGGGCGCGATACGCAATTCCGAGGATGCGAATGGCGCTGCGACAGACAAATTGCGCGATATGCGGCGTCCATGGCCGGTTTAGACCGTGGAGCGGGCGCTCCACCAGCCGCAGCAGAAGCAAAACCGCCAGACCTCCGAAGGTGACGAACGCCAGCAGAGCGCCCCGAAGTGCTGCCCGCAGCCACCCCGCAGGACCGATCCGAAGCGGTGGGATCACGATATCCTCGCCGGTCCACGTCGGGCCCTGGCTCATGCAACGCCCCGGTTATAGAGGTCAGTCGCACGGGCATTTAGCTGGCTTGTATCCAACACGAAACAAACGTCTATCGTATTGAATTCCCGGTCGATGAATGCGCCGTCGCCAACGACGCCGCCCAGACGCAGATAGGCCTTGATCAACGGCGGAACGCCGCGCATCGCCTCGATCCGGTCAAACTGGTCGGGCGGCAGTATATCCATGCGTTGAAACACGTCTTCGCGGGCGCGCACGCGAAGTTCCGGCGGCGCCAGATGCTGGTGGTGCAAAAGCGAAAGCGACGGCGCGATGGCGTCGACATCGTTGCCGTGAAAGCTCGCCACGCCGAAAAGCACCGCGATGTCTTCTTCGCGGACATAGGCCCCAAGCGCGCGCCAAAGTCGCTGCATACCAAGGCCGCCGCGATAATCGGTGTGCAGGCAGGATCGCCCAAGCTCGAGCAGCGGGCGGCCCGATTTTATCAAAAGGCGCAGATCATATTCGTCTTCGGAATAGAATTGCCCGGCCGCCGCGGCACCGGTTCCCGACATCAGGCGATAGACGCCGACGACATGATCAAGCGCCTGTGCATCGCGCCGTTCGTCGATCAGCACCAGGTGGTCGCAATGCGGGTCGAACCGGTCACGCTCGAGCCGGTTTTCATGATCGACCAGCGCGCCGTCACCGCCAAGCTCTTCGACGAACACTTTGTAACGCAGACGCTCTGCGCCGCGCAGATCGACGTCTGTGGTGGCAATGCGGGTCAGTAGTTGCGCGTTCTCGCGGTCCATCACGGCCCTTCGGCTTCGGATTGCGGCCTTCTAGTGCATTTCCGGTTTGAACGGAATTGAAATACGCTGTCTTTCGCCTGCGGCGCTAGCGCTCATTTCGATGCGTGCCGTTTCCGTCGAAACCTGAAACGCACAAGGAAGCCCTCATAGGCCTTGCAACGGCACAAAACCCATACGGTTGTGTAAAGAATTGTTTACTCGTTTAAGTTGTGTTACGATTTATTAACCTTCACGATATTAACCATTGTCGGCGTCGAACACAGGAACAAGCGTGACACGAGAGCAATCAATGACCACCTTGCCTTCGTCGGGAAAGTTCACCGTCACGCGTCCGCCGATGTTGGATTGCACCTGTCCGATCCCCCAATCCGGTCGACCCGGATGGCTGACCAGCATTCCCGGTTCCAGAAATGACGTATCATCGGGCATATGCGGGAACCCTTTGTCGGCGTGTGAACCGCCATGACAGCGAACGACCTGAGCGCGCTAATCGGTTCGCGCATCTGCCACGATCTTATCAACCCGCTGGGGGCGATTGGCAACGGGGTCGAATTATTGTCGATGTCGGGGATCGGATCGACGCCCGAGATGGCGCTGATCGCGGAATCGGTGGAAAACGCGAACGCCCGGATACGGTTCTTCCGCGTTGCCTTTGGTGCCGCACCGCCGGAGGTCAAAATCGGCGCGAGCGAGGTCCAGAGCATATTGCACGAGACCTACAAAGGTGGCCGCATTCGTGTGGACTGGCGGGCCGGGCCCGAGCTTTTGCGCGCCGATGTCAAGCTGGTGTTCCTTTTGCTGCAATGCCTTGAAAATACATTGCCCTGGGGCGGCCAGATCGTGGTCCAGCACCCGGGTAACGACTGGAAGCTCGAGGCGCGGGGCGAAAAACTGAAGGTTAACAGCGATCTATGGGGCGTCCTGACCGTACCTGATGCGTCGACCAAAATTGTCGCGGCAAATGTACATTTCGCGCTTGTGCATGACGCAGCACGCGGTGCCGGACGCCGGGTGGCCAGTTTTCTGAGCGAAACCCGGGTAACGCTCAGCTTCTGATCGTTCCGTCCCCGGTGACCAGATATTTGAAGCTGGTAAGCTGTGCGGCACCCACCGGGCCACGGGCATGCATTTTTCCAGTCGCGATGCCGATCTCGCTCCCCATGCCAAACTCGCCGCCATCGGCGAACTGGGTCGAGGCGTTCCGCATCAGGATCGCGCTATCGAGGCGCTGGAAGAAATGCGCCGCTGCGGCGTCACTTTCGGTGATGATGCAATCTGTGTGATCCGAGCCGTATTCGCGGATATGAGCGATGGCGTCGTCCACGTTTTCAACGGTTCTCGCGGCGATGACCATATCAAGGTATTCGCGGCCCCAATCGGCGTTCGTTGCAGGCGTTACGCCGTCTATTTCCTGAAGGTTTGTGTCACCGCGAACCTCGACGCCGGCATCAACGAGCGCCCGAACCACACCCTGACCGATGGTTTCCTGCACACTTTCGTGGATCAGCAGACATTCGGCGGCACCGCATATCCCAGTCCGGCGGATTTTGGCGTTCAGCACAACCTTCAGTGCTTTTTCGGGATCGGCGTCAGCGTCGATATAGATGTGAACAATGCCTTCAAGGTGCGCGAATACCGGCACGCGGGCCTCGCGCTGAACAAGGCCAACCAGGCCCTTGCCGCCACGGGGGACAATGACGTCGATATGATCGGTCATGGTCAGCATTTCGGAAACGGCGGCGCGGTCGCGGGTGGGCACGCGCTGGATCGCATCTTCGGGCAGGCCCGCCGCCTTAAGCCCGTCGACGAGGCAGGCATGGATCGCTGCCGACGAGTGAAAACTTTCCGAACCACCGCGAAGGATCACCGCATTTCCGGCCTTGAGACACAGCGCACCTGCATCAGCGGTGACGTTCGGGCGGGACTCAAAGACGACACCGATGACGCCCAGAGGCGTGCGGACGCGTTGGATATGAAGGCCACTGGGACGGTCCCATTCGGCGATAATTTGGCCCACCGGATCGTCTTGCACAGCCACGGCGCGAAGGCTGTCGCAGATGCCCGTGATCCGCGCCTCGTCCAGCATCAGACGGTCGAGCATAGCGTCGGAAAGGCCCTTTTCGCGGCCAAACTCCATATCCTGCGCGTTTGCGGCGATAATTTCAGTGCGACGCGCCCAGACCGCATCCGCGGCGGCTATCAGCGCAGCTTCCTTCGCGTCGGCCGGGGCGAACGCGAGCACGGCGGCGGCGGCCGTGGCCCTGACGCCGATTTCCTTCATGATTTCAACGATGTCGAGCGCGTCTTTCATAGGGCTTTCCGTTGTTCGTTGAGTGAGATTAGCGGATTTGCTGGGTATTCTCTAGTAGTGAGAGCCGTTGTTCCGGGCTTGACCCGGGACCTCATGCAATCTCAATGGTCGGCAAGGCCCCGGATCAAGTCCGGGGCGTGTCACCTGTTGTCCGGTCATATCACAAAGCCATATCATCGCGATGGATAAGCGCGGCGCGCCCCGGATATCCAAGGATCGGTTCGATCCGGTCGCTGCGCTGGCCTTTGATCGCGGTTGCTTCCTCCGAGGTATACCGCGTCAGCCCGATACCAAGGCGTGCGCCGTCAGCCCCAATAATCGCCACCGGTTCGCCCCGCCCGAAATTGCCGCTGACCCGGATAACACCAGCAGGCAGCAAAGATTTCCCGGAGCGCAGCGCGCCAACAGCGCCTTCATCGACAAAAATCTCGCCCTTGGGCTTCATCGCCGCGATCCAGCGCTTGCGCGCCGCTTGCGGGTCGGTCTCGGGCGTAAACCAGGTTGCGTTTGCACCGCCTTCAATTTGTTTCAAAGGATTATCCGGCGCACCCAAAGTAATCGCCATGGCAGCGCCGCCTGCCATCGCGGTTTTGGCCGCCATAAGCTTCGTCTTCATGCCACCTTTGGAAAGCCCGGTTCCCGCATCCCCCGCCATCGCCTCAATCTCAGGCGTTATCCGGTCGATCACATCAAAGCGCCGTGCGTCCGCGTCGGTTTTCGGATTGCCGGAATAGAACCCATCGACATCGGAAAGCAGAACCAGCACGTCCGCGCCGATTGTCACGGCGATCTGTGCCGCCAGCCGATCATTGTCGCCGTAGCGGATTTCATCCGTCGCTACGGTGTCGTTTTCGTTGACAATCGGCACAACGCCCATCGTCAGCAACTGCTCAAGCGTCGCGCGGCTGTTGAGATAGCGGCGGCGGTTTGCGCTGTCTTCCAGTGTCACTAGGACCTGGGCCGTCGTGATGCCGTGGGGCTCCAAAACTTCTTCATACGCGCGGGCCAGCCGGATTTGACCAACCGCAGCGGCGGCCTGGGATTGTTCCAGCGGCAGCGTGTCGGATACCAGATCGAGCGCCGCCCGGCCAAGCGCGATAGAACCCGACGACACCAGAACCACGTCCGCACCGCGCCCGCGCAATGCGGCCACGTCTTCGGCCAGCGTTTTCAGCCAGGCGCTGCGAAGCCGCCCGTCTTCGACCAGCAATGACGAGCCGATTTTGACAACAATGCGTTTGGCGTTGCTCAGGGACGCCAAGGGTCAAGCTCCTCAACTTCTTCTTTGCTGCGCAGGCGCGTGTGATCAATCCGGCGCCGGAGGGAACGTAAAACCTCGGTCAGACCTTCTCGACTGACGCCGCTCATCATCGCCACCGGGCCCGCGACCGCTTCGAGCGCCGCTAGCCTTTCGGCACGCTCGTCGTCATCAAGCGCGTCGATTTTATTCAGCGCGGTAATGCGGGGCTTTTCGGCCAACGCGCCGCCGTAAGCCTCAAGCTCGTCGATGATCGTCCGCCAATCGGCGGCGACGTCTTCGCAGGTGCCGTCGACAAGGTGCAACAGAACCGAACAGCGCTCGACGTGGCCCAGAAACCGGTCGCCGATGCCACGGCCTTCGTGGGCACCTTCGATCAGACCGGGGATATCGGCCATGACAAACTCGGCATCGTCGACGCCGACAACGCCTAGGTTCGGATGGAGCGTTGTGAACGGGTAGTCGGCAATCTTGGGCCGAGCGTTCGATGTGGCGGCAAGGAAGGTGGATTTTCCGGCGTTTGGCAGGCCCAGCACTCCGGCGTCGGCTATGAGTTTGAGCCTGAGCCAGACTTCGCGCTCGACGCCCTCCTGACCGGGATTGGCGTGGCGGGGCGCCTGGTTGGTCGAGGTTTTGAAATGCAGGTTGCCAAAACCGCCGTTGCCGCCCTTGGCCAGCAGGATACGTTCGCCCAACTGAGTAAGATCGGCAATCACCGTTTCCTCGTCCTCATCGAGAATTTCGGTGCCGGCGGGAACTTTCAATAAGATGCCGTCGCCGTCCTTACCGGTGCGTTGCTGGCCCATGCCGTGCTGGCCGTTGCGCGCGAAGAAATGCTGCTGGTAGCGAAAGTCGATGAGCGTGTTCAGCCCCTCGACCGCTTCGGCCCAGACATCGCCGCCGCGCCCGCCGTTGCCACCATCGGGCCCGCCGTATTCGATATACTTCTCGCGCCGGAAGCTGACGCAACCCGCACCACCCCCGCCGGAGCGGATCATAACGCGCGCCAGGTCGAGGAATTTCATGACCGCACCTTCAGGGTTTCCCGCGTGACGACGTAGGTGATCACGGGCGCAGGCTCAAGCCTTGCCTTCGATGTCGCGGTGTCGCGGCCGGTTTCCGTGAACCCAAGCTTGTGCAGCACGCGGCGGCTGGCGGGGTTGTCTTCGAAATGGTCGGCGACAAGGCGTTTGACGGGCAAGCGGTCGAAAACCTCGGGCAGAAAGGCCGACATCGCCTCGGTCGCGATGCCATGGCCCCAATGGTCAGGATGAAGGGCATACATCGCCGATGGTGGCGTGCCACCGCAGCCGACGACGCCGGTGAATTCGCCCTGATATTCAACCGCGAGCATGAAGCCGGGAAGCCCGCGCCACTGTCGGGCTTCGATGTAACTTTGGGCCTCGGCCTTCGACCAGCCGGTAACGAACGAGCCGGTGTGGCGCGCAACTTCGGGCACGGCGAGTGCCGTCAAATGATCGGCGTCTGTGGTGGCGAGTGGGCGGAGGGTTAATCGCGGAGTACAAAGCGTAAATCCCTGGCGCGCCGCCCAGCGCGCGCGGGTCAGAACCATCTCGGTCGCGACGACTTGCTGGCTGAGCGCGCGAGCGTCGCGAGTTGCCTGGCCGGTGATCTGAAATCCGAGAGCCGTCAGTACTGCGCCGGATCGGGCGTTTCCTTCGAAATGTCCGGATGTCAGGTCGCCGGCGTCTGGATCGGCGAACCAATGCGCACAAACGGCGTGCGCGGCTTCAAAACCATAGCCCCTGCCCCATGCCGGTCGTGCCAACCAGTATCCAAGTTCGGGGTCAAGGCCGACAATCCCTTGCAAACCTTTCGCATCGCAGATCGCCCAGACGGGCGTCTGGGCCTCGAGGGTCTTCTCAATGAACCAGTCAGCATCGGCGCGGGTATAGGGATACGGCACGACGGACAGCCATTTGCTGACATCGTAATTGCCGACGCCGTCGACAATCGCGTCGGCGTCGGTCATTTCCAGAGGCCGGAGCGTGAGCCGCGGCGTCCTGAGCGTAGGCAGCGCCGCAGAGGTCATCGCATCACTCCAGGCGCTTCAGATAAGTCCAGATCGGCACTGGTGCGTCGCGCGCTACCGAGAACGCTTCGGCATCGCCGAGATACTCAAAACCTGCGTTGGTCAGCACGCGGGCAGAGGCGGGATTGTCCTGAAAGACGCTGGCGAACATGGTCTTGTCGGCGTGCGGGTTGGCCCCGATCAGGGCGCGCACGGCTTCGGACGCAAGGCCCGAGTTCCAGAACGCAGGCACCACCCAATAGACAACTTCGGATTGGTTGCGGTCCATGCGTTCAAGCGTAATGAGCCCGAGAAATTCGCCAAGTCCGGTGGCCGAGCCATCCATCACCCAAATATCTTCGGCCCGGCCCTCGGACAAAGCCTTGGTGATGAACGCATCAATTGCGCCAGGCGGCAACGGATGCGCAATATTACGGGTCATGCGTGCCACGCGTTCGTCACCGCCGAAAAGCTCAAGGTTTCCGGTGTCGGATCGCCGCAGCGGTCGCAGGATCAGCCGTTCCGTTTCAATGACGGGCTGATTGACAATCGTATCAAGTTTCACGGTGGCTCCTCCTTCGCCATCGCCGTGACGCGCCGCCCCTCAGTCAGCGCATCAGTTATTCAGATGGGATCCGATCACTTCGCCTGCAAGCCGATCCTGAAAAGTTGAAGGGGACCGGCGGTTGCCGATCCCCCAAATTCATTCGTCTTAAGGATCGGCTTACTCGGCTGCCTCCATCATCGGAAGCACCGAAATAAATGTGCGGCCTTTGAGCCCTTTGTGGAACGTCACATTGCCTTCGACGATTGCGAAGATCGTGTGATCGCGGCCCATGCCGACGCCGTCGCCCGGCCACCACTTGGTGCCGCGCTGGCGCACGATGATATTGCCCGGGATAACAACCTCGCCACCGAATTTCTTTACCCCAAGGCGACGGCCGGCCGAATCGCGGCCATTTCGGCTGGAACCACCTGCTTTTTTGTGTGCCATGGATCGTTACTCCTTTTCAGCAGCGAAGGCTTTGGCCTGATCGACCCAGCCATCGCGTTCGATGCGGCCCTTGAACGACAGCTTGTCGTCCATTGCAACAATGTCGTCAGCACCCCATGCGGCGATCTGTGCAAACGACGTGACACCGGCCTCGTTCAGCTTTTTCTCAAGTGCCGGTCCGACACCGGTCAGCTTCTTGAGATCGTCCTTGTCGCCCGCTTTTGCCTTCGGCTCGGCCTTGGGTGTGGCCTTCACTGCGGATTTGGTTTCGGGCGCAGGCGCCTTCGCCTCGGCCTTCGGGGCTTCTTTCTTTGGCGCGGCTTTTTTCGCCGGTGCCGCAGCAGTCGCGGTGGCCGCAACAGAACCAGCCCCCACAGCGGCCTTGACGCCCGACTTGTCGGCACCCTTTTCCAGGATGTCGGTGACGCGCAGAAGCGTCAGTTGCTGGCGGTGGCCCTTCGTGCGCTGCGAACCGTGCTTACGGCGGCGCTTGACGAAATGGATGACTTTCTCACCCTTGATCTGGTCGATCACATCGGCCTGCACGGCCGCACCATCGATCAGCGGCGTGCCGATATTGGCACCCACCATCAGAATATCGTTGAACTGGACTTTTTCGCCGGCATCGGCTGCAAGTTTCTCGACGCGGAGCACATCTCCGGCCTGAACCTTGTATTGCTTGCCGCCGGTCTTCAGGACCGCAAACATCGCATTTCCTTCCATGTAACCGCGTCCTGTGGCCCCCAATTTTGGGTGTTTCGGGTTACCCCGCCGCAGACAGCGCGCCCCGTTTCGGAGCGGTCATCAAATTTAAAAAGGCGAGCACCGCCCGCCAAGGCCCGGCTTATTGACCGATGTGGCTTCCAAGTCAAGGGCCGGGGTGGGTGGAAATGGTTGGAGTTGGCCATCGATCGGGCGAGCCGGGCCGGCGCCCGACCGTGGGGTGGCGCGGGAACGGCAACGCGGCATGCTTTATACAGAATATTGCATCTTCCATGACCTCGATGCGCGCGGCAAGAACTAGCGCCAGCCCGACGGGACGGTCAGGCGCTGGCCCGGCACCTTCGGCTTTATTCCGGGCCTTGGGGACATAGCCTAATTGGCAATTTATGGCTCAAGGCGGTCGCTTGCCCCAGGGTCTGGACCCTAGATATCATCGCCTTGAACAAACTGCGTCGCGGCACGCCCAAGCGAGAACGAAATCTCGTTAAAAACAACTTCGAACCCCGCAAAAAGCGCCCGGTTCAGGGCCCGTCCGGCAGAAGTTTTGGAGAGTGCAGTGTATGTTTCAAGATCGGCATCCGGCAACGGCTGATAGGCCAACGCGGCATAGGAATAGAGCCAGCCTTCGGTGTCAGCCCGCACATCCGGCTCCTGGCTCCAGACCTCGCGCAGAATCTCTTCCTCGGACATCTGAAAACCGCCGCCGTCGGAAAGACCGGTGTAAAACGCCAGCGACGCATTCATCGCGCCCATGACGTTCAGTTCGACCAGATCGTTTGTTAAGACAAATTCTTCAAGCAGTGCCACGCGGCCGGGGTCATTATCGGTCAGCGCCGCAAATGCCTCATCAGCCGCCGCTTCAACGTCATCATCCAAAAGCGCCTCGCGGGCCGAAATCTCGAGCCCGATGATCCGGGTGCCCAAGTCCGAGGCAAAAAACGCCAGGAGCGGCTCGATATCGAACTTTACAAGGGTCGCGTCGAATTCTTTGCGAAAGCTGTTCGCCATATTGTCGGTGTCGTAGATTGATGAAGCGACAGCTTTCCAGCCACCGCGCCTGGGAAACATTGACGACTGTAATTCGTCGGCCTGTTCAAGACCTTCGACACGCATGATCGCGATCATTTCAGGTGTGCCGATTGCTTCGAACAGCGCGTCAAGCTCGGCCTGTGTTGCAGCACTGGCAGGCACGGCAATCGCGGCCACGGCCAGCACGAATGGCAGGACGACATTTCTTTGGATCATGACGGTGGCCTCCGAACACATTCAATCTAATGCCGCTTGACGAGCGCTTCCAGAGCCGCGCAGGAAATTCGGGACAATGGGTTGCGCGAGAACACCTATTCGCCTAAGTCGCGCATCCAGACCCTACGCGGAGAGGTGCCGGAGTGGTCGAACGGGGCGGTCTCGAAAACCGTTGTGGGTGCAAACCCACCCAGGGTTCGAATCCCTGTCTCTCCGCCACCCAGTCCCGTCTCAGCGGTGTATCTGCGAAATGTTCAAATTTGTCCCGCATTTCCGGGAACTGGCGGGCGTACCTACATCCAGAGACTAGCGAATGGGGCATTGTCAGAACAAATCGGGTTGAGCCAGGCAAGACGGTTTTGTAGCGTCCATCCATGACAAAACGTGACCCGTTCAAGTACTTCCACAGCAGCCCCGAGATCATCCGCCTTGCTGTGATGATGTATGTCCGGTTCCCACTTTCACTTCGAAATGTTGAGGACCTACTTCATGAGCGTGGGATCGATATCAGCCACGAAACGGTTCGGTTCTGGTGGAATAGATTTGGCCCGATATTT
>CAXMNX010000038.1:0-63042 GCA_964194845.1 uncultured Boseongicola sp. | reverse complement strand
ATTTGACGATTCTGCCGACGTCACCAGGATCAAGCAGGACTTTGAACGTTGAAATCGGGTCTGACAGGTTCTTTACTTTCTGGGGACCGAGGTCTGCGAACCCCAGATCAAGCTTTCCCTTCACATTATTGAAGACCGGCTGGGAAATGCGAATGCCGCCCGCCTCCGCCAGCACTTCCAGCCTTCAGGCCACGTTCACGCCGTCGCCAAAAATATCGTCGCCGTCGTGGATGATCTCGCCGAGATTGATGCCGACGCGATAGGAAATGCGCCGGTCCTCGGGAACATCCGCCTCGCGGCCTGCCATTTCCCGCTGCACGGCAACCGCGCACAAAACAGCGTTGACCGCGCTCGGAAACTCGATAAGGGCGCCATCACCGGTGGTTTTGACAACGCGGCCACCAAATTCTTTTACCTTCGGATTGATAAGCTCGTCGTTGATCGCCTTTTGTCGGGTGATCGTGCCAGCCTCGTCGATTTCCATCAGACGGCTGTAGCCAACCATGTCCGCGGCAACGATCGCGGCGAGTCTTCTGGCTTCTTTTTCGATCGACATTTGTCCACCTGCAATTCGACTAGGCACGCCACGATTAATTTCCGGACCCATTCAAACACAAATATCAAATATCAGCTATCCTGAGCCGAATGCAGGCTGCGAATTGCCATCTGAGCCTCGCGCTCACTGCCGATCGTCGAATAGCCACGTTTTGTTCGACATCTCAAAACAATCAGAGAGTGGAGTACTCTGTCGATATGTCAAAACAGACATTTGAGCCTAGTGGTCGGATGCCCGGAAAGTCCCGCAAAGCAGCCACCGGCCAGCACGGCCGAGGTCCAAGCCATCGCAGATGCGTTTCTCCATCAAAGACCCGACTGCTCGATGGGGGTCACTCCTGACCACCTGGTCGCCGCGCAATCCCCCGGCGCATCCCCTACCCCGACCACCTGAGACAATTTACCCCCCATTCCCCACAACTTCCGCCATTGCCCCTCGCGGGTTCGCCCACTAGAACTTCCCAAAGACCGGGGAAACCCCGGGGATAACCGATCAGGAGGCAATCCATGGCCGACGCCGCCGCTCATGGGCACGAGGGACACGATGATCGCGGGTTCTTTACCCGCTGGTTCATGTCCACGAACCACAAAGACATTGGCATCCTCTATCTTTTCACCTCAGGTTTTGTCGGCTTTGTCGCTGTCGTCTTCACCGTTTACATGCGGCTCGAGCTTAAAGACCCCGGCGTTCAGTTCATGTGCCTCGAAGGCGCGCGCCTTTTGGCCGACGCAGCCGCGACATGCACGCCCAATGGCCACCTCTGGAATGTGCTGATCACCGGGCACGGCATCCTGATGATGTTCTTTGTCGTGATCCCGGCGCTTTTCGGTGGTTTCGGTAACTATTTCATGCCGTTGCATATCGGCGCGCCCGATATGGCCTTCCCGCGGATGAACAACCTCAGCTATTGGCTTTACGTCGCGGGCTCTTCGCTTGCGATTGCCAGCGTCATCAGCCCGGGCGGCAACGGCCAGCTTGGCTCTGGTGTCGGATGGGTGCTCTATCCGCCGCTCTCGACCTCGGAACAGGGCTGGTCGATGGATCTCGCGATATTCGCCGTTCACCTCTCGGGTGCGTCGTCGATCCTCGGCGCGATCAATATGATCACCACTTTCCTGAACATGCGCGCACCCGGCATGACGCTCTTCAAAGTGCCGCTTTTCGCCTGGTCGATTTTTGTCACGGCGTGGCTGATCCTTCTCGCACTCCCGGTTCTTGCCGGCGCGATCACCATGCTTTTGACCGACCGCAACTTCGGCACGACATTCTTTGACGCAGCCGGCGGCGGTGATCCGATCCTGTACCAGCACATCCTCTGGTTCTTCGGCCACCCCGAGGTCTACATCATCATTCTGCCGGGCTTCGGCATCATCAGCCACATCATCTCGACGTTCAGCCGCAAGCCGATCTTCGGCTATCTGCCGATGGTCTGGGCGCTGATCGCCATCGGTGGCCTCGGTTTCGTCGTCTGGGCACACCACATGTATACGGTCGGCCTCAGCCTGACTCAGCAGACCTATTTCATGCTGGCGACCATGGTCATCGCAGTGCCGACAGGGGTGAAAATATTCAGCTGGATCGCCACAATGTGGGGGGGCTCGATCGAGTTTAAGACGCCGATGCTTTATGCTTTCGGCTTTCTCTTCCTCTTCACCGTTGGCGGTGTCACCGGGATCGTGCTGGCACAGGCAGGCATCGACCGTGCTTATCATGACACCTATTACGTCGTCGCACACTTCCACTACGTGATGAGCCTTGGAGCGGTATTCTGCATATTCGCAGGCATGTACTATTGGATCGGCAAGATGTCCGGTCGGCAATACAACGAAACGCTGGGTAAAATTCAGTTCTGGACCATGTTTATCGGCGCTAACATCACCTTCTTCCCGCAGCACTTCCTGGGCCGTCAGGGGATGCCGCGCCGCTATATCGACTACCCCGAGGCTTTCGCCTACTGGAACGAATGGTCGTCCTGGGGCGCATTTCTGGCCTTTGCGTCGTTCCTGATGTTCCTCGGCATTATCCTCTACACGATCTTCCTGGGCCGCCGCATCGACGAAAAGAATTACTGGCACGGTCTCCCGGATACGCTGGAATGGACCCTTCCCACCCCGCCGCCCGAGCACACGTTCGAGACGCTGCCAAAGCAGGAAGATTGGGATCACGAGGGCTCGCACTAAGGTGACTACAGACCCCTAAGACAAAGGCCCGGGCAGAAACGCCGGGGCCTTTTCGGTTCTCGCAATCATTCATCTTTTCCCAAATACGCACTTCGCGAAACCGCACCGAGAATTTGGCCGTTTTCTCAGCCCGGACGAACTTGCAGCACTTTATGAAGAATTGAGATGCGCTAAAGCGCTGATGGTGCAGGATTAATGGGTCCAGACCCTAGGCCAGCTTCGCCTTCACCATTGGCCCGACTTTGCTGAAATCCATCTGGCCGGTATAGCGGCCCTTCAGCTCGCCCATGACTTTCCCCATATCGCGGATCGAGGACGCGCCTGTCTTTGCGATGGCCTTTTCAACTGCTGCAGCGGTTTCCTCTGCCGACAGTTGACGCGGCAAAAAAACCTGGATTACGGTAATTTCCGCCAGTTCCTTTTCGGCAAGCTCCAGCCGCCCGCCTTCCTCGTATGCCCGCGCGCTTTCGTGGCGCTGCTTTACCATCTTGCCGAGGATCATCAGAATTTCGCTATCGCCGACACCATCGTCATCGCCGCCGTTTTCTGTGCGTTTTTCGATGTCGCGATCCTTGATCGCTGCATTGATCAGCCTCAGGGTCGAAAGCCGGACGGCATCGCGTTCCCGCATCGCATCTTTCAGCGCCTGGCTGATCTGGCCGCGTAGTTCCATCTCTGCCTCATCCCCATGCTTCAGAGACCTCAGACCATACCGAAAGCCGCCGCGACCGGCAACCGCCGATGTTCTGCCTAACTGATTGTTTTAATTGAATTAGTGAAATTTCCACCTTCCCTTGACCGCCACCGACATAGCGCGTAAACCCCAGACCGTTTACGCAATTCAAAGGTTGCCACCGATGCCCGACGCTGCCGAAAGACCCACCGCGTGTCTCGCACTGGCGGATGGAACGCTGTTTTTCGGCAAGGGATTTGGCGCCACCGGTCAGCGGATTGCCGAGCTTTGTTTTAACACCGCCATGACCGGATATCAGGAGATCATGACCGACCCGTCTTATGCCGGTCAGATCGTCACATTCACCTTCCCCCACATCGGCAATGTCGGCATCACGCCCCAAGACGATGAAACCGCTGATCCGGTGGCCGAGGGTCTGGTCGTCAAATGGGATCCGACCGAGCCCTCGAACTGGCGCGCCACGGGCGATCTGGCGGGATGGCTGGCGCGGCGCGGGCGCATCGGCATTGGCGGCATCGACACCCGGCGTCTTACCCGCGCCATTCGGCAGCAGGGTGCGCCGCATGTGGCACTGGCTCATGATCCCGACGGAATTTTTGACATCGAAGCACTGATTTCCGCCGCGCGCGGTTTTTCGGGGCTGGTTGGGCGCGACCTTGCCAAAGACGTGACCTGTGCGCAGTCCTACCAGTGGGACGAAATGCGGTGGGCCTGGCCGGAAGGATATGCAAAACAAACCGCCGCGCGGCACAAGGTTGTGGCGATCGACTACGGCGCCAAGCGCAACATCCTGCGCTGCCTTGCCAGTGCTGGTTGCGAGGTTACGGTCCTGCCAGCGACCGCAAGCACGGACGACGTGTTCGCGCATGGCCCCGATGGATTGTTTCTCTCAAACGGGCCGGGCGACCCGGCGGCAACGGGCGAATACGCGGTGCCGATGATCAAAGGAATTCTTGACCGGTCCGAAATACCGATTTTTGGAATCTGCCTTGGCCATCAGATGCTTGCGCTGGCACTTGGCGCGACGACGGTCAAAATGAACCACGGCCATCATGGCGCCAACCATCCGGTAAAAGAAATTGAGACCGGCAAGGTCGAGATTACCTCGATGAATCACGGGTTCACCGTCGACAGTCAGACATTGCCCGATGGCGTGGTTGAAACGCATGTGTCGCTATTCGACGGCTCGAACTGCGGTATCCGCATGACATCGCGCCCGGTATTTTCTGTCCAATACCACCCCGAAGCCAGCCCGGGCCCGCAAGACAGCTACTACCTGTTCGAACGTTTCGCCCAAGCCATGGACGAACGCGCCAGCCAATCGGCCGAGGCTTAACCGCGGATTAACCAACGAGGCGTTAGCTGCGCGGCATAACGATGAGCCGCCCATGCCCGTAACATTGCCGCCAAATTTGACATTCGTCTCGCACCGAAGCGCGCGCGCTGATCCGCCGCCTGCCGGAAGGCTTCCGGTTCTGCGCCTGGAAAATCCGACGGCTGATGCCCGGCTTCTTGACCTGATAACACCGGAATACGCGCTCAGGCGGGGGGTTTTGCCGCTTCGTCGCAATGGATCGGTCACGCTGATTGCGTCGGGCAGTTGCGATACATTTCGCCGCCAGCAGCCACATCTCGAAGCGCTGCTTGGGCCGGTGGCGCATGTGATTATGTCGCCCGCTGCCATCCGCGGTGCCATCGCCGCAGCCCGTGGTCCACAAATGGCAGCGCGCGCGCTTGTCCGCACTTCGCACCGCGAAAGTTGCCGCAGCTGGTCGGCGGTGGTGACTGCCGGAAAAACCGCCGTCGTTCTGCTCTCAATTGCGCTCATAGGGTATCTGGCGCCGTTTTGGGTATTTGCCGTCCTGGCGTTTTGGGCCAGCCTGACGCTTGTTGCCGTGACAGGTCTTCGAACGGTTGCCGCGATGGTGCAGTTTCGTGCGGCCCGCAGGCTTGCTCAGAACTGGCAAAGTCGGCGCACCCGAACCCTGACCAAAGAATCCCTGCCGTCGATCTCGGTTCTTGTTCCGTTGTTCAAGGAATCCGCGATCGCTGAGCGCCTGATCGAACACTTGAGGAAGATTGATTATCCATTTGACAAACTTGAGTTTATCCTCGCTCTGGAAGCCGACGACCAGACAACCGCGAAGACACTAAGCGCCACAGATCTTCCTGACTGGATGCAGATCGTTCGGATTCCGCCCGGGCAATTGCGCACCAAACCGCGGGCGATGAACTACGCCCTCGATTTCGCGCGCGGTGACATTATTGGCATCTACGACGCCGAAGATGCCCCGGCACCGGACCAGCTCAGAAAGGTCGCCAAGGCATTCGCCACGGCACCCCCGGATGTCGCTTGCCTTCAAGGCGTGCCCGATTTTTACAATACCGGGCAAAGTTGGCTCACCCGCTGCTTCACCATCGACTATGCGATCTGGTTTCGGCTGGTGCTTCCCGGACTGGTGCGCATGGGGTTCGCCATCCCGCTCGGCGGCACAACCGTGTTCATGAAACGCGATATGCTGGAAAAAATTGGCCGATGGGACGCGCATAACGTGACCGAGGACGCCGATCTGGGTATTCGCCTTGCACGGCGTGGGTATCGGACCGCGTTCGTCGCTTCTGTAACTTATGAGGAGGCCACAGCCACAATCCCCGCCTGGCTCCGGCAGCGCTCGCGATGGATCAAGGGCTACGCAATGACCTGGGCGGTGCATATGCGCGAACCCGCCCGGCTCTGGCGCGATCTTGGGCCAAAACGTTTCTTTGGCTTTCAGATCCTGTTCCTCGGCACATTGTCGCAATTCGTGCTGGCACCGGTGCTCTGGTCGTTCTGGCTGGTGCTCATGGGCTTCTCGCACCCGATCGAGGCCATTGCACCCTGGCATGTCATCGTCGCACTCGGCGGGCTCTATCTGCTGTCCGAAGTTGCCACGCTTGCCGTCGCAGCACTGGCGGTTGCAACGCCGCGCCATCGCAAGTTGATCTGGTGGGTGCCGATGATGCACTTCTATTTTCCGCTATCAGCCATTGCCTGCTGGAAAGGGGCGGTCGAACTGGTCTCGAAGCCGTTTTATTGGGACAAGACCGCGCACGGCCTCTCGCTCAATCCGGCAAGTCCAGGTCCGATGCGGTCGCGCTTTCGGCGTTCTGCCTAAGCCGCGCCTCGTATGCTCTTGAAATATGGCCCTTTAATTCGGCATACGCCGCATCTCCGTCGCCCCCTGAAATCGCTTCGACCAACGCAGCATGTTCAGCAATCGCATTCTCGCTGCGGCCCTTTGCAGCCAAAGACGTTGTCGTCATCAAAGCCATCGACCGATAAAGAAGGTCCAGCTGCTGGACCAGATACCTGTTGTGCGACGCCAGATGCACTTGTCGGTGAAACCGTCGATTGGTCCGGCTCAGCGCTGACGGGTCGCCCACGCGCTTTCGATCCTCGACCACCATTTCTTCAAGCAGACGAACCTCCTCCTCGGTCGCGTGCCGTGCCGCCAGCCGTGCGGCCAGACCCTCAAGCTCGGATCGCACCACGTAAAGTTCAGCCATCTGATTGTGATCGAGCGACGCCACGATAAGCGACCGGCCATCGCGCGACAGAAGGCTTTGGGTTTCAAGCCGTTGCAGCGCCTCGCGGATAGGCGTGCGCGACACGCCAAACCGTTCAGCAAGCTCGCTTTCAACCAGCCGGTCGCCGGGTTTGTAGGTGCCCCGGTCAATGGCCTGAAGGATCAGCCGATAGGCGTCCTTCTGTCCGCCGCGCGCGTCCGCCATCTTATCCGTCCCTGCTGCCACTTTAACTCACCCACGTTATGGCTGGGATGCGCCGGGAATCAACCCTAGCCCGTTGAAAGCCTTGCCCGCGCACGATATCCCGCCGCCATGCTCGCCAGTGATTTCTCTCGCATCTCGGCCTGGGTCTTCGATCTGGACAACACGCTCTACCCGCCCGAGGCCCGGCTTTTCGTCCAGATCGAAGTTCGGATGACCGCTTGGGTGGCGCGGGAACTTGGAGTATCGCGCAACGAAGCAGACCGCCTTAGACGGCAGTACTGGCAGACCTACGGCACGACATTGGCCGGGCTGATGACCGAACACGGCGTCGATCCGGCCCCTTACCTTTCTGAGGTGCATGAGATTTCCATGGATCACCTGACACCCGACCTTGTGCTGAACGCTGCCCTCCAGGCCCTGCCCGGTCGCCGGATCGTTTACACCAACGGCAGCGAGCCTTACGCCCGCCGCGTTCTTGCCGCGCGCGGTCTCGAAGGCGCCTTTGATGCGGTTTACGGGGTCGAGCACGCTGATTTCCGCCCCAAGCCCGAGCGCCAGGCCTTTGAAGTGGTTTTCGCCCGTGACGGCATTGAGCCAGCGCGGGCCGCAATGTTAGAAGACGATGCCCGCAATCTTGAAACCCCATTCGCAATGGGCCTGCGCACAATTCACGTTACCGCCGCGCCAGAGCCGCGTGACTTCATCCACCACACCACCGATGATCTGGCAGGCTTCCTGTCGCAGGTGACATGATCGCTCTTTCCAGCCAGTCGACCGGCATCTAGGTTCAGCACATGGAACGGCGCGACGTCGATATCTTCATCTCCGGCGGCGGGATCGCCGGACTGGTTGCCGCGGCAACTTTTGGCAATCTCGGCCTTAGCGTCATTCTCGTCGATCCCGCCGCTCCGCCCAAATCCGCCACCAGCGAAGGGTCCGACCTGCGTACAACCGCCTTTCTGGAACCTGCGAAAAAGCTTCTCGACAATATCGGCATCTGGTCCGGCCTCGCCGGCCACGCGACACCGCTTGAGACGCTTCGCGTCATCAATTGCCAGGGCGACCCGCCGACAATCCGCACCGAACGCGCCTTTCAGTCCTCAGACCTCGGGGGCCCCGCGTTCGGCTGGAATCTGCCAAACTGGCTGACCCGAAAGCAACTGACCCACAGCCTCGACAAAGCCGAAAACGTCGATCTTCGACTTGGCACCGGATTTCGCGCGCTCCTGACCCGCGACCGCGAGGCCATCGTGACCCTGACCGACAACACCCAGGTTCGCGCTCGCCTCGCGATTGCGGCGGACGGGCACCTAAGTCCGCTGCGCGAGGCCGCAAACATCCGCGCGAAAACAACGCGATACGGCCAAAAAGCGCTGGCGTTCGTCGTGACGCACGACGCACCACACGACAATATCTCGACCGAACTTTATCTCTCAGGTGGCGCGTTTACGCTCGTGCCCCTGCCCGATCACGACGGCGGACCTGCATCAGCGGTTGTCTGGATGAATGACGGACCCGATGCTGCCCGCCTGATGAAACTTGGCGATCACGACTTAAGCGCCGCCGCCAGCCTGCGTTCCTGCGAAGTGCTGGGCAACCTTCGCGTGATATCGCCCCGCCGCATCTGGCCAATCGTCACCCAGCGCGCCGAACGCCTCACCGCCGAGCGCACCGCGCTTATTGCCGAGGCAGCCCACGTTCTGCCGCCAATAGGGGCGCAAGGCCTGAACACATCGCTCTCTGACATCGCCGCCCTTCGCGATCTTGCGAGCGCCCGACCGCAAGACATTGGCACGCCTGACTTTCTCGCTGATTACGCCCGCGCGCGCGAACGCGACATCCGGCTGCGCACCCGTGCGATAGACCTCTACAACCGGGTCTGCCGCTCGGACGACCCACCGGTGCAGTCGCTCCGAAACCTCGGGCTGCGCCTTGCGCACGACATCGCGCCCTTGCGTCGCGGTATCATGCGCGCAGGCCTTGGCGGTTAGGTGATCTTGTCCAGCGCCGCCTCCAGCCGTGCGACGCAACCATCGACATCCTGCAATTTGTCCAACCCGAAAAGCCCGATCCGAAAACTTCGATACCCGTCGCCTTCGCCGACCATCAGCGGCACGCCCGCCGCGATTTGCAGCCCTTCCGCCAAAAACGCGCGGCCCGTTTGAACATCCGCGTCATCGGTGTAACTCACCACAACGCCCGGCGCGCCAAAGCCGTCAGCCGCCACCGATTGTAAGCCCCGCGCGGCCAACGCTGCTCGCACTTTGTCGCCCAGTTCCCACTGCGCGGCTTTCAACCGGTCAAATCCGATCTCACGGCATTCCATCATCGTGTCCCGAAAGGCGCGAAGCGCGTCCGTGGGCATCGTCGCGTGATAGGCGTGACCCCCACTGGTATAGGCCTCCATGATCGACAGCCACTTGCCCAGATCGACGGAAAAGCTCGACGATTGCCGCGCCTTCACCCGCGCCTCGGCGGCTTCCGACAACATCACCAGTCCGGCGCAAGGCGACGACGACCAGCCCTTCTGCGGCGCCGAGATCAACACATCGACGCCCAGTGCGGCCATATCGACCCAAGCGCAGCCCGACGCAATGCAATCCAGCACGAACAACCCGCCGACCTCATGCACCGCTGATGCGACGCTGGCGATATAACCGTCCGGCAGGATCATGCCCGACGCGGTTTCGACGTGCGCCGCGAAAACAACGCCGGGCCGGGCCTCGCGGATCCGGGCGACAACTTCATCTACCGGGGCCGGGGCAAATGGCGACGTATCGGAATTTCCGATCCGCCGCGCCGGCATCACGATCTCGTCGGCAGGCAACTTCGCGGCCTCGAATATCTGCGTCCAGCGATAAGAAAACCAGCCGTTCCGGATCACCATCACGGTTTCACCTTCCGCCAGCTGGCGCGCAACCGCTTCCATCGCATAGGTTCCGCCACCCGGCACGACCACCACCGAATGCGAGTTATAGACCTGCCTCAGCGTCGTGCTGATATCCCGCATCACCTGCTGAAAAACCGCGCTCATGTGGTTCAGCGAGCGATCGGTGAAAACAACAGAAAACTCTAACAGCCCGTCTGGATCAATATCGTCTCTCAGTGCCGCCATGTTTCTGGTCCCTGTCTCAAAGCCAATCTGCATTGCATCCCGCAATATATTCGATAGACAGCGCGTTAGCTTAAACTCGACTGACCGAAAACGGGGGACACCCATGCGTGTTTACTATGACCGCGATTGCGACATCAACCTAATCAAAGACAAGAAAGTTGCCATTCTCGGCTACGGCAGCCAGGGCCACGCCCACGCGCTGAACCTGCGCGACTCAGGTGCCAAAAACCTTGTCGTGGCGCTCCGCGAAGGATCGCCCAGCGCCAAGAAGGCCGAGGCCGAAGGGCTTCAGGTCATGGGTATCGCCGAGGCCGCAGCCTGGTGCGATCTGATGATGTTCACTATGCCGGACGAACTTCAGGCCGAAACCTATAAGAAATATGTCCACGACAACATCCGCGATGGCGCGGCGATTGCCTTTGCCCACGGCCTGAACATCCATTTCGGCCTGATCGACGCCAAGCCCGGCATCGACGTCATCATGATGGCGCCCAAGGGCCCCGGCCACACCGTACGCGGCGAATACGTCAAGGGTGGCGGTGTGCCCTGCCTGGTTGCCGTCGACTGCGATGCGTCTGGCAAGGCGCTCGAGATCGGCCTTTCCTATTGCTCAGCAATCGGCGGCGGGCGCTCGGGCATTATCGAAACCAACTTCCGCGAGGAATGCGAAACCGACCTTTTCGGCGAACAGGCTGTGCTTTGTGGTGGTCTGATCGAGCTGATCCGCATGGGTTTCGAGACGCTTGTCGAAGCCGGATACGCGCCCGAGATGGCCTATTTCGAGTGTCTGCACGAAGTGAAGCTGATCGTCGATCTGATCTACGAAGGCGGCATCGCCAACATGAACTACTCGATCTCGAACACCGCCGAATACGGCGAATATGTCTCCGGCCCCCGCGTGCTGCCTTACGATGAAACCAAGGCGCGGATGAAAAGCATTCTGAACGACATCCAGACCGGCGCGTTTGTCCGTGATTTCATGCAGGAAAACGCCGTCGGCGGACCGTTCTTCAAGGGCACCCGGCGGCGCAACGACGCCCACCAGATCGAAGAGGTCGGCGAGAAACTTCGCGGCATGATGCCGTGGATCTCGGCAGGCAAGTTGGTGGATCAGGCGAAGAACTAAGATGGCGAAGGGCCGCGACTGCCGAGGCCCATGGACAACATGGCTGAAATAGAGATTCAAGGCGCGCCGATTGCACTGAAGGACCGGATCACCGCCCTTTGTAGACAGACCTACAATGAACATCGCAGCGCGCAACCCTTTGCCTGGGCCGCAAACTATTTCGAGCTGGCCATCAAACCGCATCTGGACGCCGCCTTTCAAGACAAGCGCGGCAAGCAATTAAAAGAAAGCCCGACGCTTTTTGCGGCAATGAAAGACGGGCAATTCGCGGGCTATTTGCGTTTGGCCAACTGGTCGACCGGTATGGGCGGCGACCTACGCTCCGGCAGCATCGAAGACATCTGCGTCATCCCCGAATATCGCGGCCAAGGTGTGGCCCGCGCGCTGATATCACATGCCCTTGACCTCGCCGAGCAACACGGCTGGGACAATCTCAATGCCCACGTCTCTGAATGGAACGCCGCCTCGAAATCCCTATTCGAGACTTCCGGATTCACTCTGCAAAGCCGAACCTATCGGTTCGGACCCGACAAACAGGCGCAAGATTATCCGACCGCATCCGCCAATTATTCGGTTTCGCCGCTGAGCTGGCTTTGGATCGCACTGACGGTGGTTAATCTCACGGCGATTATAGTGTTCCTGCTTAGACAATAGGGCTTTCCAAAATAACCCTCTGAATTTTGTCGATGATGGCTACTCCGGGCTCCGACCGTCAGGTACTAATCCGCACTTTTTCCCCGATCCGCCGACCTGTGCTAAGCTGCCGAAAATGCACGCTGCAACAGGGAATTTCCATGAAACGAAGAACATTCACCACCGGTCTGGCAACCGGGCTGGCCGCGCCCTTGATCGCGGTGCCGGTCCTTGGCCCGACATCGGCGCTGGCAAACGAGAATGAGAACGAGCGAAACTTTGCGTCCCGCGCCCGGATCATACTCTCGGTGCTGACGATTGCCACGATCGTGACCTGGATCATGATGCCCGGGCCACGCGGCTGGATGGGATGGGATGTGCGCAGTGATCAGCGCCAGTTCAAGGAAACCGCCGCGGTCTGGGCGGTGCGCTTGGCGGGTTGCAACGGCCCACTGTCGAACGCAGGCTGCGCGGCGCCGAGCAGATCGGAACACTGATACTTCTGAACCGGATTCTCGTTCTGCTGCCGACGATCCAGCTTGCAACACTTACGCTGCCGCTTTTCCTCACGCATGGCGGGATATCCTGGGATATGCCGAAGGCGCGCAAGATTGCGCCGCGCGGGATGCCGAGTCCGGCCGAATTGCAGCGTTATCAGGCGATCGGGCGGATCTATCTTGCCGCCGGGCTCATACTCGCCCTGATCCCGCCGCCCGACTACCAAACCTGAACCCGTCGGCACTTGACCGCTAATTGCGGGAACGCAGTGCCGCGTCTGAAGGCGTGATCGCGCGGCTTGCGCAGCAGGCTTTTCTTTGGTTTCTGGACCGGATGGTCAGACGAAGCGGCAAATAGTGCATCCCCGATCCCCCGGGCGTCAGGCTGCTGGTTGGCCTGACATAGCGCTGATCCTGCGAAGATGAATTCGCAGCCCGATATAACGCTGAAAAGCTGGCTGATGGTCGTCACACTCGGCTTTGTCTGGGGCGCGTCGTTCCTATTCATCGAGATTGCGCTTGAAGACATCACGCCCTTCTGGCTGGCCGGACTGCGCATCGTTCTGGCCGCCATCCTTACGACTGCTATCTGGCAAATGCGCGGGGGCAAACTTTACCTGACCGACGCCCGCGCCGGGCCAGTCCCGGTCCTGGCCATTTCCGCGATGAGCACCGCGCTGCCGTTCATGGCGATCAGCTGGGGCCAACAGTTTGTTACTTCAGGCTTTGCCGGCGTCAGCATGGCGGCGGTCGGGCTGATCGTCCTGCCATTGGCGCATTTTCTGGTTCCGGGCGAGGGCATGACGATCCGCAAAGTCGCGGGCTTTCTGATTGGGTTCGCCGGGGTATCAATCCTGATCGGCCCCCAGGCTTTCGGATCGACCGGCCTTCAGGGCGAATTTCCCGGCCGTCTGGCCTGCCTTTTCGGGGCCGCCTGCTATGCGGTCTCTTCAGTCATGCTGCGCCGCCTGCCCCCGGTGGACCCCGTCGGCCTTTCCGCCGTGACACTTATTATCGGCGGCACGCTGGTGATCATGCTGGCGCTCGCAACCGAAGGCATACCGTCGGTTCCAACCGCCAAGGTGCTTGGTGTCATCGTCGTGCTCGGGCTTTTTCAGACTGCGGCGGCGAACCTCTTGCGCATCCTCGTTGTGCGGACCGCGGGGCCGACGTTCATGTCGCTCACAAATTATCAGGTTCCGGTCTGGTCGGTGATCCTCGGCATTCTAATCCTTGCCGAACCGGTGTCGCCATCGCTCTACCTGTCGCTTGGGCTTATTCTGGCAGGCGTTGCACTCAGCCAATGGGGCGCGTTTCGTCGGTTGCTCGCGCGTTAGCTTGCGGCGGCGACCTCTGCGGCGATACTTTCGACCACTGAAATCAGCGTGGTCTCATCCTCGCATTCGGCCATGACCCGGATCAGCGGCTCGGTTCCGCTTTTGCGGATCAACAGGCGGCCTTTTCCGTTCAGGCGCGCCTCGGCATCATGGATTGCGATCTGAACCGACGGCGCTTCCAAAGGATTGCCGCCGCCGTCGTAGCGAACATTCTTCAAAAGCTGCGGCACCGGTTCAAAGACCTGCGTCAGTGTGCTTGCCGCATCTCCCGTACGCTTCATTTCCGCCAAAAACTGAAGCCCCGCCAGCAACCCATCGCCAGTGGTCGCAAAATCGGTCATCACGATATGCCCCGATTGCTCGCCACCCAGGTTAAAGCCGCCCGCGCGCATCGCTTCGACGACATAGCGGTCGCCAACCGCCGTGCGGTGAAGCGTTAACCCCCGCCCATCCAGATACCGCTCCAGCCCAAGGTTTGACATCACCGTTGCCACCAAGGCCCTTTGCGCCAACCGGTCCTCGCTCGCCCACCGCGCCGCGAACAGCGCCATGATCTGGTCGCCACCGGCCACCCGGCCGTTCTCGTCCAGGATCATCACGCGGTCGGCATCACCATCCAGGCAAATGCCCACATCGGCACCGTGGGCCACCACCGCCTCGGCCGCGACGGTTGTGTCCGTCGACCCGCATCCCTGATTGATGTTTGTGCCATTCGGCGAAACCCCGATCGGGATCACCTCGGCCCCAAGCTCCCAAAGCACTGTCGGTGCCGCCTTGTAAGCCGCGCCATTGGCGCAATCGACGACCACTTTCAGCCCGTCCAGTGTCAGATCGCCCGGAAACGTCGATTTGACCCGCTCGACATAGCGGAAAAGCGCGTCGTCGATCCGTCGCGCTCGGCCGATGTTGCCTGCTGTCGCCGGATCAATCTCGCCCGCCAGTTTGGCTTCGATGGCCGCTTCGGCGTCATCGGAAAGCTTAAATCCGTCCGGGCCAAAGAACTTGATGCCATTGTCATGGTGCGGGTTGTGGCTGGCCGAGATCATCACACCCACGTCTGCGCGCATCGACCTTACCATCATGCCAACCGCCGGTGTCGGCACCGGCCCAAGCAAAAGCACGTTCATGCCGGTCGAGGTGAAACCCGCCGTCAGCGCGTTCTCAAACATATATCCCGAAAGCCGCGTGTCCTTACCGATCACCACGCGATGCGCCGAAGACCCGTCGCGGCGGAAATACCGCCCCGCCGCCGCACCCAGACGTAAAACAAGGTCCGCCGTCATCGGGTACGCATTGGCGTGTCCCCTGACCCCATCGGTGCCGAAAAGTGTTCGCTTCATAGCCTGTTCCGACCGTTTGCTGCTCGACCCCCTGATATCACGGGGGCACGGGCGCTGCCCAGACGCAATCGCGCAACGGAACGCGGTCCGGTGCCGATAAATGCTACAGGCTGAAACAGATGTTGGAGTCAGGACTTATTATTCTAGAAGACACCAAACGGCAGCAATGCGGGACAATGCGGACTTTGATCACCGAGGGATTAGTTTGTCGCAGCCGTCGAATACTGGGTGCCGAGCGACAGAAACTACAGGCCAAAACCCATGACACATGGTCACTCTTGGTATCGGCAACAGTCAGAAAATCCCTTGTTACTTCAGCGCCGGTGGACCTAAGCTCGAAACTTGGCTCCACGACTTTGGAGAATCCCGAGCAGGTTATGAATAATACCTCCGAACGATAGGATTGCATGCGTATGGCAGTAACGACTTCGCAGCAGACAGCCACGCTGTCAGCCTTGGCATTTGGGGATGGAACTCCACGCAAAGCAATGGCAACTGCTCTCGTGGTTGGAACCATACTCACCGCGATAAATCATGGAGATACCATTATTTTGGGGCAATACCCGCCAATGATCAAAGTCCTGCTTACCTATAGCGTGCCCTATTGTGTTACGACATGGGGGGCCGTCACAGGCAAGCTGGCGCAAACTAGACGCCACAATCAGGACCTCGCAAACCTCACGGACACGAAAGCGAGCTCGTCATGAATGCTGAGCAATTCTTCAATCAAAAGTCCATTCTGGATCTCAGTTTTTTCAATTTCCAAAACGCTATCACTGCGGCTTACTTCGCCAACAGCAGTCTTGAAATTCAGCGTGTAAACGCCAATTTTCTGAAGTTCTTTCCAATACTTGGAAATGTGGTGAATGCGTCAATGCTGGACGTGCTCGAACAGCTTGGTCTGCCCGGAGCACAAATTGATCTGTTCTCATCAGAACTTGAAAAAAACGGCTCAGTTCTGCTGCCGCAGGTTCAGGTTTCCGTCGATGGCGAAGATCGGGTCTATTCGCTGCTATCGGCATGCACTCATGATAACAACTTTTCCTATCTAAATGGGGTGCAGGGTCAGTTTGTCGACAGAACGGCGGAATGGTCACTCCGGCGCGAGCGCGAAGACCTGCTGGAGCAAAAGATCAGTCACCAAGAACTCATCGAACAGAAAAGCCAGCAGCTAGAGCATCTGGCGAACCGTCTGGCGAAGTATCTGTCGCCTCAGATATACCGGAGTATCTTTTCTGAAACGGAGGATACATCGCACACGCATGCCAGAAAGAACCTGACAATCTTTTTTTCCGATATCGTGCAATTCACCGATCTGAGCGACACAATGGAACCTGAGCGGCTGGCCAATGTTATCAATTCCTACTTATCGGAAATGACCAACATTGCCCTTGAGTGCGGCGGCACAATCGACAAATTCATTGGGGATGCGGTGCTCGTTTTCTTCGGAGATCCAGACACGAAAGGTGATGTTGAAGATGCGTTGAGATGCGTGAAAATGGCCCTTCGGATGCAAGAAAGGGTCAACGAGTTACAAAACTACTGGAAAAAGATTGGAGTTTCCAACGGTCTCAAAGTGAGGATGGGTATCGCAACCGGATACTGCACGGTCGGGAACTTCGGCTCGGATCAACGCCTGGACTATACGGTTTTAGGCAGTCCTGTGAACCTCGCCGCGAGGCTTCAGGGATTGGCTGAACCAAAAAGTATTCTGTTGGACGAGGATACCCATTCATTGATCGAAACGCACGTGACGGCCAAAGCAATGGGCGAATTTCTCCCTCGGGGATTCTCACGGACTGTTCGGTATTTTGAGTTGCTGGAATACGCTGCTTCTGAGGACCGTTTGTCCGCCAGAAAGTTGACGCATGTCGGGGAACATGTCGAGGTCAACATCATAAACAGTTCCGACATTCGTGGCGCCATCGAGGAATTGCGTGAGATACAAGCCAGGTTCGAAGCCCAACTGACAGATTCGAACGAAGAGACTGATCCTTAGACCACGCATTTAGCAATCGGCTACTCAGTCCGCTAAGGGCTGCCAATTCATCCAAGTCTTGCACTCAGATTATTGGTCCTGACCCTATCGCTGGGCCAGACGGTCGGGCTGGCGATAGAAGTGATGAAATCCGATCGTCGCCGTCCGGGCAAACACGCGGCTCCATTTTGGACGCACGGCCTTGGTATGGTAATGCGTCGCCCCTTGGGTCAGCTGGCGCGCAGCACCATCCATCATAATTCGCGCGACCTTGCCGACACGCTCATAGGCGCGTCTTTCGGTGATAATTTCAGGCCGCCCATCGCAGGTATAGGTGAACTGACAGCGAAACCGCTGACCCGTGCCCTGGTTGATGACGCCACAAACCGAATTCGGATACCGGCCATCATCGACGCGGTTGAGAATGACCTCGGCGACCGCAAACAAGCCGCTCAAATTTTCGCCGCGCGCCTCAAAGTAAAGCGCCTCGGTTAAACAAGCCCAGTTTTTGTCCCCGGATGCCACCGGCATCGCCGCAACCCGCGTCACGGATAACGTCGGGCTGCTGGATTTCGCCTTCGGCACGTCCACAAGACGGGACATGGTCCGCGACTTGAACGGCGACAACGCGCGGCGCTCGGCGCGCAGCAGATTTCCAAGCCGCTCGTTCAGTTCAACCGTCGGATTGTTCGAGGCACTGAGTGTCACGTCAGCAGACACCGGTGCCGACAGCACCAGTGCGGTCATAATCGCCGCAGCCCCTATGACGGGTCTGAACATCCGAAAGCCCCTCCAGCCGAACGGACAAGGCGTAAACCACGCCCCACAAAATTTGATGCCGCATACCCAATGCAGCGGCCAAGGTCCAGCCTCAGAACGGCAACAGTGTGGTTACTCCTGGGGACAAAATCGGCAGCATCCTGCCAGTCGAAACCGCGAAATCAAGCAAGCGCATGATTTCAATACATTTCTATTTCGAGATGTCCTTCAGGGCCAGATGTGCGGCAGCTAGTCGCGCCACCGGAACCCGGAAGGGCGAGCAGCTTACATAATCAAATTTCGCCGCCCGACAGAATTCAATCGAGTCCGGGTCGCCACCGTGTTCGCCGCAGATTGACAGCGTCAGGTCGGGCTTCGCGTCGCGCCCCCTGTCCGCACCCAGCGTCAGCAATTCGCCGACCCCGTCCAGGTCCAGCCTGTGGAACGGGTCTTCGGGGAAAACGCCCTGATTGACGTAAGCCCCCATAAAGCGCCCGGCATCGTCGCGGCTAAGCCCATAAGTCATCTGCGTCAGGTCATTGGTGCCAAAGCTCAGAAACGCGCAATGCTGTGCGATTTCGTGCGCCCGAAGTGCGGCGCGCGGCGTCTCAACCATAACGCCAAGGAGGAAATCAAATTCAGCCTGCGTCTCGGCCCGCACAGCGGCGGCAACTGCGTCGATCCGGTTACGCACAAGCTCGACTTCTTTGCTCGCGGACACCAGCGGGATCATGATCTCGGGCACGATAGGCGCACCGCTTTCACCTGCGGCAATGGTCGCCAGGAAAATTGCCCGCGCCTGCGCCTCGTATATCTCGGGCATCGTCACGCCCAGCCGCACCCCGCGCAACCCAAGCATCGGGTTAAATTCTCTCAGGGCATCGGCGCGCCGGGTCACCGTCGACAATGGCAGGTTCAGCGCATCGGCCAGTTCGCGAAGTGCGACTTGCCCGGACGGCAAAAACTCGTGCAAGGGCGGATCGAACAGCCGGATGCACACCGGCCTCCCGGCCATAATGCGAAACAGATCGGTAAAATCGGCAACCTGCATCGGGATCAACCGTTCCAGCGACGCAGCGCGGTCCTCGGCCGTTTCGGCAAAGATCATCTCGCGCATGACCGTCATCCGGTCATCGTCGAAAAACATATGCTCGGTGCGGCAAAGCCCGATGCCCTCGGCCTCGAATGTGCGGGCGACCTTGGCTTCGGCAGGTGTGTCGGCGTTTGCGCGCACACCGATGTCGCGCGCCGCGTCCGCCCAGCCCAATAGGGTCTGAAACGCATCATCCAGCGCGGGTTCCAGCAACGCGATCTCACCCGCCAACAGCTCGCCCGTGGTGCCGTCGATTGTCACGACATCGCCTTCACCAACCGAGCGTCCGTCGTTAAATGTCAGCGTTTTTTCCTTGCGATCCAGCGCTATATCGGATGCGCCGACAACGCCAGGCAACCCCAAACCGCGCGCTATCACCGCCGCATGGCTGGTCATGCCGCCACGCTCGGTCAGCACACCCTGGGCCGCGTGCATCCCGCGAATGTCTTCCGGAGACGTCTCGCGCCGCACCAATATGCAAGGCTCGCCGCGCGCCGCACTTGCCTGCGCCGTGGCCGAGTTGAAAACCAGCCGCCCGGTTGCCGCGCCCGGGCTTGCAGCCACACCCGATGCCATCACGTCGCGCGTGGCTTGCGGATCAACCTGCCGGTGCAGAAGCTCCAACAGCCCCATCGGTTCGACCCTAAGCACCGCTTCATCCGGCGAGATGACGCCGTCAGCGACCAGCGACACCGCGATCCGCACATTGGCCTGCTCGGTTCGCGGGATACGCACGGCGTCCAGCACGCTCAGGTGCCCGCCGTCCAGGGCAAACTCGATCTGCATTTCTTCACGCAGCTTTAGCCGACATCGTGCGCCAAATTCCACAAGCTCTTCAAAGGCTTCGGGGCAAAGTTCTTCCAGCGACGCGCCGCGCGGATCGCGGGTCAGATAGACCGCGCCCAAGTCGCTAAGCGCATCCCGGCCCTGGCTTTGGCTCAAATAACGTCCCGTGATCTGCGGCAAGCCCGTTGTCCGCGACACAAACTGAATCACGCCCGAGCCGCTTTCCTTCGGCCCCAACCCCGGCGCCATGGCCTGAACAACCAAACCCAATCCGGCATCCGCAGGCGCACCGCGCGCCTGACGCAGCAATCGGGCCGAGGTGCCTTCCCAGGCGCGCGCCATCGATCGCAGCACATCCGCCAACTGTCGGGATGGATCTTGCGGGAACGCCTCGTCGGTTTCTTCTTCGAACGCGTGCAGCATCGCGCTCAAGCCGTCCGCCGTCACATCGTCTCCGAACTCGAAAAGGTCGGGGTCCAGATGCGCCACTTGCACCGAATAGGTCTGGATGAACCGCGCATAAAGGCTGTTCGCAGCCTCGGCACCCAACAACTCGGCATATTCGCCGTGGCGGGCATCGTTCATACCGATATTCAGGATCGCGCCGGGTCCGCCCCAGTCGGGGTCTTCCGACGACGGCCGGACCGACACCAGCGGCTGCGCACCGAAATGCGCCAGAATTGCGCCGGTATCGACGACACCGCCAGCGGCAATCTTGTGAACCGTGGTGAACGGCAGCGACACGGTTTCGGGAATTGGCAAATCGAGCCGGATCAGCCGCTGCAAACATTTCGCCCGCCCGCCGTGGATTGCAATCGCGACGTTGGCCGTCTCGTCGACGACAACAAATTCTTCTATTTCAACGAGTTTCTGCACTGCGGCGATTCCTTCGCAACGCAGCATACGCCGGATCGGTCGGTGATCAAGGCGTGGGGTGTGGAGCGGCACGATGACGTTGCAACCAAGCGACGTAGGGCGGGGTTTCACCCTGCCATTCTCCGTCTCGCACCAAATGGCGGGGTGAAACCCCGCCCTACCCCTCAACCCGCGTCAAATCCGCGACGCTCAGACACGCCGCAGAGATCCGATGCAGCAAATTCAGCCGGTTCCGCCTGAGCACCTGGCTCTCGGCATTCACCTGCACCGCCTCGAAAAACCCATCGATTGGCGCGCGCAGCCCGGCCATCGCGCCCATCGCCCGGCCAAAATCCTCAGCCTCCATCGCCGGCGCAATCTCAGCCTCCGCCGCGTCCAGCGCCGCGAACAGCGCCTTTTCCTCCTCGGCTTCAGCAAACTTGACGTCCGCGCCGTAGGAATACTCGACGCCGTCCTTTTCCTCGGCCTGCGTCAGAATATTATGCGCCCGCTTGAACCCTTGCAGCAGGTTCCCGCCATCGTCAGTCTTGAGAAAATCGCTCAGCGCCTCGGCCCGCTTCACAAGGAGCGTCAGATCATCCGCGTTCGGCATTGCCAGCGAGGCGTCGATAACGTCATGGCGAATGCCCCGGTCGCGGAGGAAGACTTTGAGGCGGTCGTGGAGGAAGGTGAGGAGTTCCGGTGCTGGGCGAGTTACCTGTCGACCTTCGACATTTGTTTTGACAGTTCCAGTTGCAAACACTCCACCAATGCCCCCGGCTTTTCTGCGGCGACCCTCTCGTTCATGGGATTGCTTAGATATGTGTTCAACATGGGATGACACGACATCCAGCAAACTTATCTGAAGTGTATTTTCATCAATAAGCCGCAAAACCCCCAACGCCGCCCGCCTCAGCGCAAACGGATCCTTCGATCCCGTCGGCTTCTCATCAATCGCCCAAAATCCGGTCAGCGTGTCGATCTTGTCCGCCAGCGCCACCGCCACCGACAAGGGTGCCGTCGGCACATCATCGGACGGCCCAAGCGGCTGGTAATGCTCCCGCGCCACCGCCGCCACCTCATCCCCCAGCCCCGCAGCGCGCGCATAATACTCCCCCATAACCCCTTGAAGTTCCGAGAATTCATAAACCATTTCCGACGACAGATCGGCCTTCGCCACCCGCGCTGCGCGCTCCGCCGCATCGGCATCAGCCCCCACCACCGGCGCGATCTCTCGTGCCAGTGCTGCGATCCGGTCGATCCGTTCCGCCTGCGATCCCAGTTTATTGTGGAACGTCACGTTGCCCAGCGCTGCTACCCAGGCGTCCATCCCCGCTTCGGCCACCCGCAAATCGTTCTCCCAGAAGAACTTCGCATCCGCCAACCGCGCCGCCAGTACCTTTTGGTTCCCCGCCAATATCGTCGCGCCACCATCCGCCGTATCGCGGTTCGCGACGGTCACAAACCGCACGATTCGCCCCGCTTTATCTTTAACCGAGAAGAACTTCTGGTGCTCCTTCATCGAGGTTTGCAGAACCTCCGCCGGCAGACCCAGAAACGCCTCGCCAATCTCCCCCATCAGCACCACCGGCCATTCGACCAGCCCTGCAACCTCGGCCAGCAACCCCTTGTCTTCGACCACCTCCAGCCCTTGCGCAAATGCCGCCTGCGTCGCGTCGTGCCAGATGCTAGCCGCCCGCTCGTCGGCTGACAGGATCACATGGCCCCGCTTCAATTTCGCCGCGTAATCATCGAAAGACGCTACCGAAAACTGCTCCGGCGACATGAACCGATGCCCATGCGTGGCATCCCCCGCCCGGATACCGTCAATCTCCAGATCGACCACCGAAGCCTCGCCATTCTCGCTCAGCAGACACAATATTGAATGCAACGGCCGCACCCACCGAAGCGTCCCCGCGCCCCAGCGCATCGACTTCGGCCACGGAAAGTTGCGCACGGTCTTTTCCAGAACTTCCGCCACGATCTCGGCCGCCGGACGCCCCGGCTTCTCAATCACCGCGAACCAGACCTGCCCCTTCTTGTCGTCCCGCGCCTCCAACTGGTCCTTGCTCAGCCCGGTCGACCGCAAAAACCCCTCCAACGCCTTCTCGGGCGCATCAACGCGCGGCCCTTTGCGCTCTTCGCGCACCGTCGCGCTTTCCGCCAGCAACCCCTCAACCGCCAGCACCAGCCGCCGCGGCGTCGAAAAGGCGCCTGCGTCAGCATAGGTTAACCCGGCCTCAACCAGACCATCCGTCATCAGTCGCTTCAGATCGTCCGCCGCCCGTCCCTGCATCCGCGCAGGGATTTCCTCGGAAAATAGCTCGATCAGCAGATCAGGCATCAATTCGTCCCTTCAGGCGGCAATGGGCAGCCCTCGGGCGGCGATTTTCCGTCGAAATCCTCAGCACCGCAGTGATTGATCTGATGCCAGACAAATCCGCGCCCGTCGTCAGTGACTGCGACCACTCGGTCAATGCCGTAAACGACATTCTCGGTGCCCATAAACGCCAGTGCCGTGCCCTCTTCCAGCGCCGCGCCGATCTCGGCGGCGTCAAAGCAATTGAACCACCCTGGTGCCACCAGCGGCACAGGATCGTCATAAAGCACATAGGTCTCAGACATCATCACGGTGGACATCACCGTCTCAAAGCACGCGCGATACCTGACCGGAGAGCTGTTGGCGTCAATCGCCTGAAATTCCTTGTAGATGATCGGCTCCGGCACCTCGCCGACAACGGTCGTGACGACCACGTCGCCCTCACCCATCACCGGCACCTCTTCGTAAAAGCCGTAGACCTGCAAGTAATACATCGCCGCACCGGCGATGATGCCCGATGCGACTAAGATCATCACGATCACCTTTCCGTTCACGCCAAAGCCCCCGCCGCCTCGGTCGTCACAAAGGCGTCCGCGCACGCCTTCGCCAGCGCCCGGACCCGACCAATATAGGCCTGCCGCTCGGTCACCGAGATCACGCCGCGCGCATCCAGCAGATTGAACAGATGGCTGGCCTTGATGCACTGATCGTAAGCTGGATGCGCCATAACGATGCGCCTGCCGGTTTTGGGATCAACCTCCTCGACGCCAAGTATCCGATCACATTCCGCCTCGGCGTCCTCGAAATGTTTCAACAACACATCCGTATCCACCACATCAAAGTTCCAGCGCGAATATTCCTCTTCGGTCTGGCGGAATATATCGCCGTATTTCAGTGCAATCGGCGCGTCCGGGTCGTTGAACGGCATATCCATCACATGGTCGACGCCAAGCACATACATTGCCAGTCGCTCCAACCCATAGGTCAGCTCACCCGATACCGGTTTGCAATCGTGGCCGCCGACCTGCTGAAAATAGGTGAACTGGCTCACCTCCATGCCGTCGCACCAAACCTCCCAACCCAGCCCCCAGGCGCCCAGCGTCGGGCTTTCCCAGTCGTCTTCGACAAACCGGATGTCGTGCATATCCATGTCGATGCCGATGGCCTCAAGCGAGCCGAGATACAAAGCCTGCAAATCCGGTGGCGACGGTTTGATCAGCACCTGGAACTGATAGTAATGCTGCAACCGGTTCGGGTTTTCGCCATAACGCCCGTCCGTGGGGCGTCGCGAGGGCTGAACGTAAGCCACCGCCCAGGACTTTGATCCCAACGCGCGCAGCGTCGTCGCCGGATGAAACGTGCCCGCACCCACCTCCATGTCATAGGGCTGCAACACAGCGCACCCCTGCCCGGCCCAATAGGCCTGAAGGCGCAGGATGATGTCCTGAAAACTGCATGCGCGATCTGGGGCGGCCATCAGGCTCTCCGGCTCGGAAATTTTGCGTTCTCAATAGGCAAGTGGCCGATAAGGGTCAATGAATGCGAAACCCTTTTGACGCGCGCGTCCGACCACCTTAGACACCACGGTCAGACCGGTCCTATTTCGGGCCAGCGGCAGATGGATGAATAATGTCGATTTTCTTAAGGGTAGCGGCCTTTGCCGCAGGATTGATCTGGACCACAGTAGCAACGGCACAAGGCACCAGCTGGCTGCAAGTGGAGGCACGACAAAACGAGGCACAGGCGCGAGAACGCGCAGCGGATTACGCATTGCGCTTGCCCGATGTGAATGGCTTCCGGCTGGCATCGGGCTGGTATGCCGTTGTCCTCGGCCCCTTTTCCGACGCGGAGGCCGCCGCTCGTCTGGCCCAGCTTCGCTTTCAAGGCGTCGTGCCGGGCGACAGTTTCCTCTCGGACGGCGGCAATTTCCGCGCCCGCTATTTCGGCAGCGAGGATGTTGCGGCGGTAGCAACCCAACCAGCCGATCCGCTACCGCCTCTGACACCGGGCGAGGAAACGCCGGCGCAAGCCCGCGCCGCCGAACGGGCCATGACCCGCGACGAACGCGAACTTTTACAGATCGCGCTTCGCTGGGAGGGCTTTTATAACTCCGCCATCGACGCCTCGTTCGGCCCCGGAACCCGCCGCGCCATGTCCACATGGCAGGAATTTGCCCGGTTTGAGCCGACCGGCGTTCTGACCACGAACCAGCGGCGTCAACTGCTGGAAGGCTATCTGAACGCGCTTGAGGCGTTGAATATGACGCCGCTGATCGAAAGCAATGTAGGGATCGAGATTAACCTGCCCGCCGGGCTGGTGGGTTTCGACCGCTACGAGCCGCCGTTTGCCCATTTCACATCCAAAACCGATGATGCTGTGACGGCCTTGCTGATAAGCCAGACCGGCACCCGAGACACACTCGCGGCGCTCTACGACATCATGCAGACGCTCGCGATCGTGCCGCTCAACGGCAGCCGCGCGCTCAGACGTGGCGACTTCACATTGACGGGTGCCAACGACGCCATCGTTTCACACACCTACGCAAAGCTTGAAGGCGAAACCATCAAGGGCTTCACGCTGATCTGGCCCGCAGGTGACGAAAAACGTCGTCGCCTCGCACTTTCGTCGATGCAGGAAAGCTTTCGCGCAACCGATGGCGTTTTGCCCGACACCGCTGGGTCAAGCGCGCAAAGCATCGACCTTTTGGCGGGTCTGGAATTTCGTCGCCCGGAGCGTTCGCGATCCGGGTTCTTTGTTGATGCCTCCGGTGCTGTCCTGACCACCGCAGCAGCCGTCAGCCAATGCACAAGGATCACACTGGACGATGAGATTGACGCCGAGATTGCTGCCGAGGACGCCGCACTGGGCCTAGCACTTCTGCGCCCCGTGCAATCGCTCGCACCGCTCGCCATCGCGTCGCTTGCCGCATCCGAGCCCCGGCTTCAGTCCGATATCGCGGTTGCGGGTTACAGCTTTGGCGGCGTCCTTGCCGCACCGTCGCTGACCTACGGCACATTCGCCGACGTGAAGGGGCTGGATGGCGATGCGCGGGTTCAACGGCTTGAGGTCGCGTCCGAGCCCGGCGACGCTGGCGGCCCGGTGTTTGACGGCGCGGGCGCAGTTATGGGGATGCTGCTTGATCGCGAAGAAAATGCCCGCCAATTGCCAGGAAACGTCGCATTCGCCGCTGACGCCCACGTGCTTGCGGCATTTCTTCAGGCCAATGGGCTTGCGGCACCCGCTGGCGACAGCACGGACGGCATTGCACCCGAGGATCTGACATTGCTTGCCGCCGACATGACGGTTCTTGTCAGCTGCTGGAATTGACCGGTCTCTGACGCAGAGACCGCAGGGGAAACTCACGGTGTTTCCAAAGCAAAAATGTAGTTTCCGCGTCGGAAACCAATCGGAGACTGCGTCAGTCTCCGCTCAGACCAACCCCGGCACCGCCCGAATTATCGTCGGTCGCCCTGCCGAAAACGCCGCGTTGACGGCCGCGCACAACTCCGCAACCGACCCCGGCTCGGCAAATCCGCAGCCATAGGCCTGCGCCAGCAGCCCCCAATCCGGGTTCGCTAACGTCACCGCGTTCGGTGCGATCTGCGCCTCAACCATACAATCACGGATCTCGCCCAGCGCATCGTTGTCCCAGATCATGATCGGCAGGCTCAGCCCCAACTCCGCCGCCGTCCCAAGCTCTTGCATCGTGTATTGGAAGCCATAATCCCCCGCGATCGCCAGAACCGGCCCATCATAACCAACCGACCCCCCAATGGCCGCAGGCAGAGCATACCCCAGCGTCCCGAACCCGTAAGGATGATGCCAAAGCCCCGGCGCGGGCATGTCCCAAACCTCCTTCGCGACATAGGCGAACTGGGTCATGTCCGAGAAGACGAATGTTTTGGGTGGCAGCGCATCGCGAAGCGCCTCGCAGATTGGCACAATACCAGGATGCTCTACGTCGATCTCAGCCTTCCAGCGGGCACGGTAAATCGCGGCACTTTCGGCGCTCCAATCGGTTTTTGCCTCATGATCCAAAAGCTCTGTCCAGAGCGCTCGGAGAAATCGTTCTGCGTCAGAGCGAACAGAAAGCCCGGTCGAATTAGCGTCAGACAAGACCTCTGCGTCGATATCAACCCTGATGATCGGCACTTTCGCACCGAGGTTTTCTCGCCAAAGATCAACCTCCGAAAGCGTCGTACCAACAGCCACTACGCAATCCGCTGAGGCGACCGTTTCGGCACTGCTGGCCCGAGAAAGATAGCTTCCGAAGAATAGTGGGTCGTCGGGGTCGACGATGCCGCGCCCAGCATAGGTCACAAAACTCGCCGCGCCCAATCGCTTCAATACGCGGTTACTAAATCCAGCCGACTCCCGCGATACACCGCCGCCAAAGACAAACAAAGGCCGCCGGGCGGCTTTCAAGGTATCGGCAATGCGGGCAATTTGCGCTGTACCAGGGGCGACATATCCTTGAACAGTCGCGTGCGCCGTTGACGGTTCAGGAGATTGCGCCCGCAGCACGGAAATCGGAACCTGAAAATGTTTCGGGCGATGTCTGAGTGTTGCGAACTCTCCAAACGCCCGATCCACCAACCCAAACGCCGCCTCCGTCGTCCGTGCCGTCTCGCTCCAGTCACAAACCGTCCGCGCGGCACCCTCCTGATCGCGCATCTGGTGCAACTGCCCACGCTTGGCCGCCGTTTCATCCAGACACGACGAGATCACCAGCATCGGCACGCTGTCGGAATAAGCCTGCCCCATCGGCGTCATGATATTCGTCAGCCCCGGCCCCGAGATCACAAAGCACACGCCGGGCTTACCGCAAGCCCGCGCGTAGCCGTCCGCCATGAACCCCGCGCCCTGCTCGTGTCGCGCCAGCACGTGCCGCAACCCCGCGTCTTCAATCCCGCGATAAAGCTCGATGTTATGCACACCCGGTATGCCGAAAATCACTTCAACGCCCCGGTCGGCCAGCATCGCCGCCAGTTCCACGCCCAATGGCCGCATCACGCCCTCCAGAACCGTGACGTAAAGATCACAAACACCGCCAACAGCTCCAGCCGTCCGATCAGCATCCCCGCCGACAACAGCCACTTCGCGGCGTCGTTCAACCCGCCGAAATTGCCCGCCGGCCCGATCTGATCCCCCAGCCCCGGCCCTACGTTGGCAATCGCCGTCGCGGCGCCTGAAAGTGCGGTCACAAAATCCAGCCCCGTCGCGCTCAAAAGCACCGACAGAACCCCAATCGACGCCAGAAAGATTGTGAAGAATGCCATGACCGACGACACGACATCTTCCGTCACCGTGCGTCCTTCGTATTTCAACTGAAAGATCCCATGCGGCGAATGTATTCGCCGTATCTGCGTAGAAATCGCCGCAAAAAGAAGCTGATAGCGAAAGATTTTGATCGAGCACGTCGTCGATCCGGCACAGCCGCCGATCAGCCCTGAAAAGAAGATGATGACCATCGGAAATCCGCCCCAAAGCTGATAATCGGTATTCGCAAATCCGGTTCCGGTCATGATCGAGGTGATATTGAACGCCACGTCGCGCAGGCTCAGACCGATGGTCCCGCCGCCTGCCGCCACGCGAAAGGCCGCAACCACCGCAATGATCGCGACAAGAACGCCCAGAAAAAACCTTATCTGGCTGTCGCGCCACATCGGCGCTGCGGTCCCGGCCAGAAGCTGAACGTAGCGAACGAAGGGCAGGCTGGCCAGCACCATGAACACCGTCGCAACATAGGCCGCCGTGCCCGGAAACGCGCTGAAAGACCCGTCGCTGGTTGAAAATCCACCCGTGGCAATCGTTGTCATCGCGTGGTTCACCGCATCGAAAAAATTCATTCCAACGGCAAGATATCCCGCCGCGCAGGAAAATGTCAGCGCCAGATAAACAATCGAAATCCGCGACGCGATCTCTGCCGCGCGAGGCAGGACTTTCCCCGCAGTATCAAACGCTTCCGAGCGAAAGATCTGCATACCGCCGACCCGAAGCTCGGGCAAAAACACCATCGCGACAACGATAATCCCGATGCCGCCGAACCACTGCAACATCGACCGCCATAAAAGCAGTCCCGGCGGCAGGTCTTCCAGCCCGCTCAGCACAGTCGATCCGGTTGTCGTCAAACCCGACATCGCCTCGAAAAAAGCGTCCGTAATGCTGGCTTCGGTCGCACCCTGCACAAACGGAATGGCGCCGAATACTGGCAGCGCCAGCCAGACACCCGTGGTCAGCAAAAAAGTCTGCTGGATTGTCAGCCGCCGCCGGAAGCTGTTGGCACAAGCCAAAGCCATCAGTCCGCCGATCACAACCGTCAGAATGGCCGATTGCAGGAAGGCGTCGGCGTGGCCATTGCCATCCATCACATCCACGACCAGCGGCACGATCATCGTCGCCCCCAGCGCCGCTACGAGAAGGCCAATGACATATCCGACAGGACGCAGGTCGATCATGGGGCCGAGCCTTGTCCCGCAGGCGCGGGCAAGTCAACTCCACTTGGACGTTGGAAAGACGGTCCAATTTCAGCCCGGCGAGAGCTGTTCAGTCAGGAATTTCAAGGCTTCCGCCCCCTCGCCGCCGGATTGGTCCGGCGGCAAGGGAGGGCCAAAGCCACTCAGCCGACGTGAAACAGCGTATCAAAGAACCGCGGCTCCAGGCTTTCGGTGGCAAACGTCGGCCCTTCGGTCAGAACTGATACCGCGTCGTGGCTGTGCAGGCTTTCCTGATGGCTGGCCACAACGCGAAAATCTCCGATCCGGTCGTCGCCCTGCAACGCCCCGGCAAAAAGCCGCGCGGCATCCTCGACAAATATCGGATTGGCGGCATTCAGCTCGGCAAAAGCCTGTTCGTCCTCGCGTTTAACCATCACTTGGGTCTCGGTCGGCACCGCGCGGCGGCAAAGCTCGACCAGGTCCTCAAACCAGATCGTCTCGGCGTCCGCGTCCGCCAGCACCGACAATCGTGCAACCGACCGCTGCGAATGCGGTGTCGCCAGCTGCGCCCGCGTCTTCCGCGCGTGTTCCGACAGCTCCAGCGAACACGGGCAGGTCGACGAATACACATAGTCCAGATGCAGGATACGCCGCCGCTCGCCACCCTGTTCGGCAAGCTCCAGTGCAAAATCGTAATACTGCCACCCGCGCAAGCCAGACCGCAGGCTTTCTATCTCGATCGGATAGGAAAACCGCATCTGGATGCGCGCATCAAGGCTCTCCAGCTCGGTCTTGTAGTCGTCCAGCGCCGCCGCCATCACCTCGAAACTGAAGGTTTTCTCGGCATGGAGATAGAACGACCGCATGATCCGGCTCATATTGATGCCTTTCTTGTCGGCCTCCAGACTGACGGTCCCGGTGACCGAGCATTCCAGAATATGGCTCGCCCCTTGCCGGGTTCGAAACCGCACCGGCAGCCGGAAATTGGAAATGCCGACGTGATGGATCTGGCGATGCGCGCCCTTGATCAGCGCGCTTGGGCCGTTTTGCAGGTCAGGCAGTGACGACCGGTACGTTTGGTCGGCCTCGAACGCTTCCGAATAGGTTGTCGAAAACGTCGGGTATTTTCCCGGATCTTCCGGCTCCAGCCTAGTAAGCGTTGGAACCAGCGTGTCGATCTTGTCGCCATCGCCGCGCCTTGCCCAGGCACGAAGCAAGGCAAGTGCTTCCGTGGCTTCCTCCCGGGTTGGCGCACAATCTATTTCCGTCGCTAAAACGTTCATTGAAAGCTCCCATTTCAATGCCCCAGCAGACAGGGCAATCTCTGGATACTTTCTGAAAGTTCACACTTCGTTTACGTGTTTAGGAATTCTTCAGATTATCCAAACCGGGCGACAAATCGGCGAAGTATTTCCTTTGGAAACAAAACGTTCGCCGCATAGCAGGCTTGCGTCAGTGCATCCGCTTCATCAGGCGCGAAATAGCCGTGACCGCGATATATCCTGATCCGCTCGGCAAAAACTCCGGCATCGGCCTCGGGATGAAATTGTGTGGCATAGACGTTTTGTCCATACCGTAACATCTGATAGGGGCAAGGGTCCGATGCGATCAGATGCACGGCCCCCGGCGGCAAGGCCTGCACTGCCTCTTTGTGACCGACAAAAGTGTCAAAATCTTCCGGCAAGCCCGCCAACAAAGGGTCCGACCTGCCATCCTTGGTCACCTGACAAGCGACCGGCCCAACAGGTTCGCTGTACCGCTCTTTCGAAACCTCGCCGCCCAGATGATGCGCCAGAATGCCAATACCATAGCAACACCCCATGAACGGTTTGTCGGTCGCGGTGATCTCGGGCATCAGCCCCATGATCGCCGCCTCGGCGCGCGATTCATCGGGGGATTTTTTCGCGGGCGGATCGCTGACGCACCCCGGCCCGCCACCGACGATCACGCCCGAATAGTCATCCAGCGACAGGTTCTCCGGCGGCGGATCACGTTCCAGCCGAACCCGATGAACTCGGGCAACATCCAGCCGGCCCTTTTCCAGAATAGCGCGAAATTCGCCATCCGAAGCATCGTCCTCGGGTCGCAACTGAAGAACCAGAAACGGCTTCACACCGCCTCCAGCGCGCCCTTGAGATCGGCGATCAGATCGCCTGCATCTTCAATCCCGACCGATAGCCGCACCAGCCCAGGCGTGATCCCCAACGCCGCCCGCTGCTCGTCGCTCAACCGCTGGTGCGTCGTGGTTGTCGGATGAGTGACAATCGATTTCGCATCGCCCAGATTGTTCGATATGATCACGATCTTCAGCGCGTTCAGAAACCGGAACGCCGCCGCCTGCCCACCATTGACCTCAAGCGAGACAACCGTGCCGCCCTTTTCCATCTGGGCCATCGTAACGCCATGATCGGGATGCGACGGAAGCCCCGGATAAATCACTCGGGCCAGCCGCGAATCACCTTCCAGCGCCTCGGCCACTGCCAGCGCGCCATCCGCCTGCGCCCGCACCCGCAGATCAATCGTCTCCAGCCCCTTCAACAACAACCAGGCCGTGAAAGGGCTCATCGCGCCTCCGGTATGTTTCAGATAGGGCTCCAGCGTCGTGCGGATATAGTCGCGCGTGCCCAGCACAACACCACCCAGAACGCGCCCCTGACCGTCGATATGCTTGGTCGCGGAATAAACAACAACATCCGCCCCCAGCGCGATCGCCCGGCTGAAAACCGGGGTGGCAAAGACATTATCGACAATAACCGTCGCACCAACTTCATGCGCAATATCAGCCACCGATTTCAGGTCGATGACCTCCAGCGTCGGGTTTGACATGGTTTCCAGAAACACCGCCTTGGTGTCCGGACGCATCGCCGCGCGCCATTCGTCCAGATTGGTGCCATCGACAAATGTCACGTCGACGCCAAACCGCATCAGAACGTCTTCGAGGACATAAAGGCACGATCCAAAAAGCGCCCGCGCCGACACCACGTGGTCGCCTGCGCTCAGCATCGAAGACAGCGCCGCAGTCACGGCCGCCATCCCGCTCGCCGTCGCAAATGCATCCTCGGCGCTTTCCAGCTGCGCGATGCGCTCCTCGAACATCCGCACGGTCGGATTGCCGTAGCGGGCATAGATAAACTCGTCCTCGCCCGCCTTTTCAAACCGCGCCGCCGCCTGCTCGGCACTGTCATAGACAAAGCCCTGCGTCAGGAAAATCGGCTCGGCAACCTCGCCGTACTGGCTGCGCCGGACGCCGCCATGAACCATCTTCGTTCTGGTTTTCCATTCATCTGACATGGGGACGCCTCCCTCTCCCAACAAAAAGCCCCCACCGCGTGAGCGCCGGGGGCAGATACGTCCCTGACCTCTTTAGCGGAATATTTAACGTGGCCCGCAATCCGGTGAACAAATCGCCACCCAAGATGGCTACTGCGGTTGCGGGTTCAGGTCAAGTACGGCGGGCCAGCGCCTGTCCGTGGGGTGGCGCACGCATAAAATCGAATTTGCGGCGCGGACGACCAGCCCCAAGCGCTCAATTATCGCCCCTGAAAAACCTCAAACCCTTCGCCCGGCTCTCCAGGTCTTGATCGACCCCGCCCCCCCCCTCACCCTTGCAATTCCCCTCAACAAGGTCACTCTCCGAAAAAGCACCAAGGAGCCAACATGACCGCCGCCATCGACCTTTATTACTGGCCAACGCCCAACGGCTGGAAGATCACCATCGCGCTTGAGGAAATGGGCCTCGCTTACAACCTCCACCTCATCGACATTGGCAAGGGCGATCAGTTCGACCCCGATTTCCTGAAGATCGCGCCCAACAACCGGATGCCCGCGATCATCGACTCCGAAGGCCCAGACCGCACCCCGATCTCGATCTTCGAAAGCGGCGCGATCCTGCAATATCTCGCCAAGAAGACCGGCCAGTTCTATGGCGACACCGAACGCGAACGCATCGAGGTTGATCAGTGGCTGATGTGGCAGATGGGCGGCGTCGGTCCGATGGCGGGGCAAGCGCATCATTTCCTGAAATACGCCCCTTCAATGGAGCCACCACAGGAATTGCCTTATGCGCAAGACCGCTACCGCAATGAAGTCAGCCGACTTTACCGTGTCCTTGATACTCAGCTCAAAGACCGCGCCTTCGTTGCAGGCGATGCGTTCACCATAGCCGACATGGCGATCTGGCCATGGGCGCAAAACTGGGAAGGCCAGCAGCAGACACTCGACGACAAGCCAAACTTCGCCCGCTGGCTCGACGCGGTCTGGGCGCGGCCTGCCGTTAAACGCGGCAAGGCCGTCGGCGAAGAGCTTCGAGACCGCAAGCGCGAGAAAGGCGAAGAGCAGGAAGCACAACGCATACTTTTTGGCCAGAAAGGCTAGAGGCTCAGAGATTGTTAACGCCCCATTGATAGGCTGTCGCCCGTCTCAGGATCCGATAGTCGCAATGAAATATCGCCCAAATCGCCAGCAGACCCGGTACGGCGTCACGCTCAACGCCGAAGGCGAAGCGATCCGGGCCACCCTTCTTGATATATCGCGCGACGGTGCCAAACTTACCGTGCCTTACCCGATTCTGGTCGGCACCGCCGTTCGCTTGAAGCTGGGAAAAGCAACCGCAAAAGCATTGGTTCACTGGTGCGAAAACAACCGGGCCGGTATCCGTTTTCTCGACCGTCTGGACCGCGAAACTTTCCTGAAGATTGAAAATTCGACTGCCCGACAAGGCACGCAAGACGCCAACTAAATCTTCGGAAAGTAATCCTCGCACCCGCCTTCGCGGTAGACATCCGCCGTGCAGCAATGCAACCCGCCGCCGAAGGCATAAGCGTCGCGCATTTCAACTTCGATGACCTCCATACCCAGCTTGTCCATCTGCTCAGCCTGATAAACTTCAGATTTTTCGACACAGACGGTTTTCGGGTCCAGCACAAGCACGTTCATCGAAAGCCAGGTTGATGAATAACATAAGGGTGGCGGCGCGTTATGCGCAGGCTGGGCGGCATCGACAATCTCCCAGCCGTTTGCCTCGAACATCTTGCGCTGATCGTCCGGCAGGCGGCGTTGGGGATTGTTCACAATCAGTCCGGGGCGCAGCGGCGTAAACGTCGCGTCGATATGGATCGGATAAGGGTCGCCGGGAAAATTGACCGCATGAACGCGATGGTCCGGGAAATGGCGCGCCAGCCATTCTATGCCTTTCAAATTCGTGGTAAATCCGTGCTGCACCACAAGATCGCGACCGAAACGCAGCACATCAGCGGCGTCAAACAGCGGCTCTTCCTCGGTGGTGACGAAAAACTTATCGGCGGTCCATTTCAGGCGCTTCTCGACGCCGATTTCTTCGCTCAGGTAATCCGGGTGATAGTCCCGATCGGTCAACCGCGGTTTCGGCGCGCTTTCGTGCCGGAAGTTCGGGTCTTCATCGAAGTATTGCTGCATCAGCGGGCGGTAATTCAGATATTCAAACCACCGGCACCGGTAAGACATTGTCGCCTCAAGCATCTCGGACCCGACCGTCAGCAGGACATCGCGCGGCGGCATACAGCCGAACTGGCTTTGCGCGTGGAAATCCGGCGTCGTCGCAGGCAGCGAATGATCTATCGACGTGGGCCGGTCGACACGGATGCCGCGCGCCTGAAGAAGGGTGGCGAATGTGTCCAGAAGCTCGTTGGCCCGGTCAATCATCTCCTGCGGCCGCCGCCCCCATTGGCTGCGCATGTCGCTGTCTTCGGGCACCTTGGCGTCAAGTGCCGGTTCTTCGGGCGGGATATGGCAATCGTCCGCTCGCCCGACGATGACATGGCTCAGCGGGTCCCATTCATTCCAGCTGTTCACAACGGTCTTCTGCATGTCCAATCCTGCGCAACGAAAATGCCCAGCACGTCCTAGGGGCAAATTTTCAGCTAAACAAGGGCTGTCCGGCAGGGCTTATTCACAGCACACTAATCGACGTTGGATCCGGCGTTCCAAATCCAGATTGGCGCAAGATCGAAATCCGTCTCTTTCGACGACTTCGGTCAATCCGCATCGACCGGCCGGTTTGGTCTCATCAGTCCTCAAAAATCCCCGTTGGATTTCCGTCGATCGTCTCCGCATTCTTTCGCCGCCAATAATCGCGCACGCCTTCATCGCCCATCTTATCGTAAAAATGAACAAGTTCGTCCTCTCCGCGAGATTTTTGAAACTCCATCATCGGCACACCGGTACCGCACGAGGTCTGAACAAGGTCGACGCTCAGATCAAAGATTTGGCGGCTCCCTGCAAACTTCGGAAAACCGGATACCAAACGCTCCCACTTCCGGTCTCGCGGGTGGAGAGTTTTGGCCTGCCCGTAAACCCGCAGGATCAGGGCGCTACCCTCGAACGCACAGAACATAAGCGTCATTCGGCCGGTCGCCTGGACATGCGCCGCCGTTTCATTGCCGCTCCCGCTGAGATTCAACCAGACAATCCGGTTGTCGTCTTCAATTCTAAGCGTATCCATCCCCTTGGGCGAGACATTCACCCGCCCCGCGCGATCAGCCGTGGCGACGAAAAAGACTTGTTGTCTCTCGATGAAGTCTCTCAGAGTTCTATTGAGTTTTTGTCCGGTTGGCATACCGCAATCCTATTGGTATCTGCTCGGGAACAAAAGCGGAACTATTAGAATATCAGGAATTTTTCTCTGGATCAGGCCCGCTTCAAGTCAGCAATCCAACTCGGCGACAAACCCGCGCGGCCGTCTTACCCGTTGCCGCCGCCGCCTGCGTCCTCGTCAACGAAATATTGCTGCAAACTCATAATCTGCGACCACAGAAACAGAAACATCAGCACCGGAAACCCGAACGTCTCGATCTTGACCCAGGCATCCGTCGACAAGGTGCGCCAGACCACCTCATTCGCCACCGCAAGGGCGGCAAAAAACCCCGCCAAGCGCCACGTCAGCTTCATCCAGCCCTCATCTGTCATCGGCAGAAATTCCGCCATGACCCAGGCCAGATAGGACCGCCCCTGCAACAGTCCGAGGCCCAGAATACCGGCAAAAAGCCCGTAAACGATCGTCGTCTTGATCTTGAAGAACCGCTCGTCGTTGAACCAGACCGTCAGACCGCCGAATACGACCACCAGCACGGCGGTGAAGACCTGCATCCGGCTGAGCTGGCCCGTCAGCTTCCATAAGACCGCGATGCTCACCAACAGGATCGGCACAAAAATCGCCGCCGCCGCAATAAAACCGGGATACTCGGTTCCCGCGACAACGAATGTCCGGTCGCGCAGCCACAGGTAAACCACAAAAAACAGGATCGGCGGCCCAAGTTCCAGCACCTGTTTCAGCGCCGGGTTCAATGATTTCTGATCCATCCCGCTCACTTAGCGCGCCCCAATCCTTCATTCAACGCGAACCACGTCATTATTGGCCCAATAATACCTCAGTGGCTGGAAGCAGCGCCGTTTTACCCGCCCAATTCCACGACCACCGCGCCAAGCGCTATCAACGCCATTAAAGACAACCGGCGCGGCCCGACCCGCTCGCCCCAGAACACAAATGCAATCAAGGCGGCGAACACTACGCTCGTTTCGCGCAAAACAGCCGCCTCTCCCACTTTGTCCAGCCGCGTGGCCAGCATGATGCCCCCGAATGAAAAGAACGCCACCAAAGCGCCGCCGAAGCCAAGCCTCAAAAGTGGTCCCACTGGTTCCGGCAGCCGCCCGCCATGCCGTGCAAGATAAACGATGGGAAAGGCCAACCCGTCGATCAGAAAAAACCAGGCCAAAAAGGTCAGCGGGTCCGCTGTGGCGCGGATCACGAATGCGTCCCATGTGGTATACATTGCCACAAAGCCGCCGGTCATCAGCGCCAGCCCCATCGCCAGCGGCAGCCTTGCCCGGTCCATCGTGATATGTCTTAAATTGTAGAAAGCCAGCCCAAGAATGCCCGCCGCCAGCATCGCAACGCCCAGCCACTGAATGGCTGCGAACCGTTCGCCAAAAAGTATGCCCGCGCCAAAAACCGTCAGCACTGGCCCGGTTCCGCGCACCACCGGATAGACCACCGTATAAGCGCCAAGCGAATAAGCCGACGCCTGACTTAATTTGTATCCGACATGGATCACCCAGGCGACCGCGAACAAGGGCCAGACCTCGGGCTCGGGCCATGGCACCGCAAAAAGCGCAAACGGCAATGCCATCAGCGCATAAAAGCCGTCGATCACCGTGCGCGAGGTGTAAGGGTCAAACCGACCCTTTTGCAGCGCCCCGAAAAGTGCGTGAAGAAATGCCGCCAATATCGCGAGAAACAAAGCAAATTGCCGCCCCGCGTCAGTGCCTTCCAGCGATATCAGCCATTCGCTCACTCGGTGCCGTCAGATGGTTCATATCGAATATCAAATACCGCGCCCGCCCAGGCATCCGTCATCGCATTTCGTCCATAGGGTTCGGGTGACATGCCCAAAGTCACCAGACGATCGAGCGAGATCTCGCCCTCTTCCATCACGACGTCGAGCCGCCCCCAGGGAAATGGTCCTGCCGCAATCAGCGTCGCCAAGGCCGCCTTGCTCGCGGCCGGAAATACCTCGTCGGGCCAGGCGGCCACGATGTCCTGCGATACGCTCAACATGCCGGCCACGACCGTCTCGGGTTCACCTGGAAACAAAGACAATTGCCCCAGCATCCAGCCCAGCGCCAAACCATCCAGATAGCCCGCGTTTTCAACAGTCAGCGAAAACCCTTCAAGCGTCAGCGCGTCAAATCCCGAAAGCCGCCCCGGCATCATCTCGGCCGTCGCGCCGGTAATACGGGACGAAAGTTCAAGCGCGTTTTCGCCCGGCAGGTCGAGCCGGAACCGCTCGACCTCAAGGATGCCAACGTCGGGCGCCCAACCCAGCACCACCTCGATATCAATGAAATTGTGGCGATTTTGCAGGTCGAGGTAGTAACTCATCCAGGGGTCTGATGTTTGCGGCACCAACCGGGCGTTTTCGACTTTGAGGTCCAGCGAAAGACCATCGGGCGCACCGATCAACAGTGTCTCAAACCCCGCGCCCGTCCAACTGATCGCCTCAACCTCAAGCATTAGCGCATCGTTTTGTTCAAGCACCAGCCCCTCCAGCCGACACCGACCGCCGGTCTCGCTCAGTTCGCCCGGCGCGACAATCCGGTAATCATAGGCACCCAGACCGGCCCGGGCGTATCCAAGTTCGTCCTGACAATCCGCAAACGCCGGTCCTGCAACAAGTGTGGCCAATGCCAACACCGCCCTCACACCTCCGCCCCCGTCAAAGCCGCGGCAAACTCGCGTGGATCAAAAGGCTGCAAATCGTCGATCTGCTCGCCCACCCCAATAGCATGGATGGGCAACCCGAACTTGTCGGCTAACGCCACCAGAACCCCACCCTTCGCCGTCCCATCCAGCTTGGTCATCACCAGTCCCGACACATCGGCGATTTTCTGGAAAATCTCGACCTGACGCAGCGCGTTCTGCCCCGTCGTCGCGTCCAGCACCAATAGCGTATTATGCGGCGCGTCCGGGTCTTTCTTGCGGATCACCCGCACGATCTTGGCCAGCTCCTCCATCAGATCGGCCCGGTTCTGCAACCGCCCCGCTGTGTCAATCATCAGCAGGTCGGCACCCTCGGCCTCGGCCCGCCCCATCGCATCAAACGCCAGCGACGCCGGGTCCGAGCCTTCGGGCGCCGTCATCACCGGCACGCCTGCCCGTTCACCCCAGATCTGCAACTGCTCGACTGCAGCGGCGCGAAACGTGTCGCCTGCCGCAATCACCACCGACTTGCCCGCGGCGCGAAACTGCGACGCCAGCTTGCCGATCGTCGTGGTCTTGCCCGAGCCATTGACGCCGACGACCAACACCACTTGCGGGCGCTTTGGATAAAGCGGCATCGGCCTCGCCACCGGCTCCATGATCCGCGCGATCTCACCTGCCATAAGGTCTTTCAACTCGCCGGTGGAAAATTTTCGGCCAATCCGCCCCTCGGCCATATTCGCCACCACCCGCACCGAAGTCTCGACCCCCATGTCGGCCGAGATCAGCAGATCTTCGATGCGTTCCAGCATATCGTCGTCCAGCGCGCGGCGAACGACCGTTTTGGCGTCGTCCCTGCCCAGCAGCCGTCCGATTAACCCCGGCTTCGCAGATGGCTCTGGCTCTGGCTCTGGCTCTGGCTCTGGCTCTGGCTCTGGCTCTGGCTCTGGCTCTGGAGAAGACTCGGCAACCGGCGCCGTGGCAACCTCTTCCTCAGCCCCGCCGTCCCCGACAATCGCTTCCAGCCCCTCGTCGATCTTCGACGAGGATTTGAACAACCGATCCTTCAGTTTCGAGAAAAACGCCATGCCGCCTCCAGCCGATTTCACTTCACCTAGTGCGATTCAGGTCGCATTGGAAACGCCACGTATCGAAATGCGCGTTCGGGTCGCAGACCAGAGGCCGCGTATTTCGATCCCGTTCAAACCAGAAATGCACGAATGGCTAAGCAAACCAGATGGAAGCGCGCTTCATCTTTTCAAAAATACGCACTTCGCACCGCGCTCCTCAGGATCAGATCTCGTCCGGGAAATGTTTGATCGTCAGCCGGATCGGATTGGGTGCGGCCTGCCCCAGCCCACAGATCGAGGCATCGCCCATCGCCTGACAAAGCTCCTCCAGCAGCCCCTGATCCCAGCGATCCGCCTGCATCAGCTTCACCGCCTTCTCGCAGCCCACCCGACAGGGCGTGCATTGCCCACAACTTTCATCCTCGAAAAATCGCAACATATTCAGTGCCGCCGCACGTGCCGAATCCTTGTCCGAAAGAACCACCACCGCCGCCGAGCCGATAAACGTATCCAAAGGCTGCAAAGTGTCGAAATCCATCGGCACGTCGTTGATCGAGGCCGGCAAAAGCCCCGCCGACGGCCCACCCGGCTGATAGGCTTTAAAGCTATCCCCCTCCGCCATGCCGCCCGCCGCATCGATGATATCCGTGATCGTTGACCCGGCGGGCAATAAATACACCCCCGGTGCCGCCACACGGCCCGAAACCGAATACGACCTCAGCCCGGTCCGCCCATTCTTCTCGACCGCGTTCAGAACCTCTGGCCCTTCGCGCAATACCCGTGCGACCCAATGCAGAGTCTCGACGTTGTGGACCAGCGTCGGGCGCCCGAAAATCCCGACCTCAGCCACATACGGCGGGCGATGCCGCGGCATCCCGCGCTTGCCCTCGATCGACTCGATCATCGCGCTTTCCTCGCCGCAGATATAAGCGCCCGCGCCTCGACGAAGTTCAATATAACCGGGCGCAGCGATCCCCGCCGCCTCCAGCGCCGCAATCTCCGCCGCCAGAATGTGCAGAACCGCCGGATACTCGTCGCGCATGTATATATACACACGCTCGGCCTCGACCGCCCAGGCCGCAATCAGCGTGCCTTCCAGCATCAGATGCGGCTCGCGCTCCAGATAATAGCGGTCCTTGAACGTCCCCGGTTCACCCTCATCGCCGTTTACCGCCATCAGGCGCGGCCCGGTGTATGACCGGACAAACCCCCATTTGCGACCCGACGGAAAACCCGCGCCCCCAAGGCCGCGCAGCCCGCTTGTCGCAACGGTTGCCTGAACCGCCGCCCAATCGCCGCCCGCCCGCAATTCTTCCAGCTTGGCGTAACCGCCCCCGGCGCGATAAGCGCTCAAATCCTGATATTCCGGGATCACCGCATGAGTGTCGCCCGTCGCAACGGCGGCAAGAACGCTCGCCGGCGTCGCGTGGTCGATGTGCTTGTGACCAAGTTCGATCACCGGCGCTGTGTCGCAACGCCCCATGCAGGGCGCGCGCAAAACCCGCACCTTTGCCGGATCAACGCCATCTTCCAGTGCGGCCTTCAGTGCCTCGGCCCCTGCAAGCTCGCAAGACAGCGAATCGCAGACGCGTATCGTCAGATCCGGCGGCGGTGTCTCGTCTTCCTTGACGATATCGAAATGGGCGTAAAACGACGCAACCTCATAGATCTCGGCCTGCCCGGTCCGCATTTCTTCGGCCAAAGCGCGCAAATGCGCCGCCGACAGAGCCCCATATCGGTCCTGAATAAGATGCAGATGCTCGATCAACAGATCGCGCTGCCGTGGCCGGTCACCCAAAAGCGCCTGCACCTCGGCCAGTGCCATGTCATCCAGCTGGCGCCCCTTTGGCGTCTTCCGCCCGCGCCCGCGACCCGACTTCCAGACACCCTTTTTTTCGTCCAACGCCATGCAGCAACCCTTCCCGTTTGGCGCATCCTAGTCACCGCGCCCGCAGACGAAAGGCAAAATGCGACCCATCCTGGCAGAATACCGCATCGCTTCATGGCGTTCCGGCCATCTTCGTGGCAATGTTTTCTCATGCGAAACTTGGCTTTGATCCTATTCATGACTGCCAGCGCCGCAAACGCCGCAGACCGGCGGGTTTCACCCACCGAGTTTGAGGCACTGGTAACAGGTAAAACCTTCGCCTATTCCACCGGCGGGGCGGCCTACGGGGCCGAAGAATACTTCGACGACCGCCGGGTGCGCTGGACGTTCCTTGACGGGTATTGTCAGGACGGCGAATGGTATGTCGCAAATAACCAGATCTGCTTTGTCTACGAAGAGATCGAAGCGCCGCAGTGCTGGCAGTTTTACACCCGAAACGGGCGGCTTATGGCGCGGTTTGAAAACAACCCGATGGCGACGGAGCTTTACGAGACCAGCCGCCAGGATGAACCGCTATTGTGTCTAGGGCCGAAGATTGGAGTGTGACGTCGACCCGGACTTGATCCGGGACCTAGACCAACCGAACCCGGGGCCTGACCTGGGGCTCCGTCCCACTAATCCCGCAACTCGGCAACGGCAACTTCGAGTCCAATGCGGGTGTTCGCGTTGTCCAAATTTGCAAGGACGAAACGTTAAATCAATGGCTGAAGTTAAATATTGAATGGAGACCAGATGACACTTGAAGTGATTGGGGCGGGCTGGGGACGAACGGCGACCAACTCCTTGAAAATTGCGCTGGAGCAACTGGGGTACGGCGTTTGTCATCACATGTGGGAAGTTGCACACGACCAGGACCGGCTGGTGCCGCTATGGAATTCTGCGCTGGACGGCGCACCGGATTGGCCCGCTTTGTTCGAAGGCAACCGTTCTGCCGTGGATTGGCCTGTGGCAGGTTACTGGCGCGAACTTGCGGCTTTCTATCCAGACGCGAAAATTATCCTGACAACCCGCAGCGCCGAAAGTTGGGTTGCCAGTATATCTGAGACAATCCTGAAAGTGCTTGCTGATCCAGAGTCTCTACCGGAACCAGCCCGTCCGGTAGCACGCATGGCTCGCCGCGTGGTGCTACGTAGCATTGGTGAAGATTTGTCGCCGGAAGTGCTGACGGCGAATTACCGCGCCCATGAGGCCGGGGTAAAGGCCAGTCTTCCCGCCGACCGCTTGCTGGTATTTTCGCCGTCAGATGGATGGCGTCCGCTTTGCGCGTTTCTCGACTGTCCTCTGCCGGATATCCCGTTTCCGCGCAGCAACGCGCGCGACGAATTCTTCGCTAATGTGGACAGCATTGACTAGGAAACAACCTTAGGACGGTTTGGCCAAACGCATCAGGCAAGATTATTTCAACGACCGTAAAGTCCGCTGTCCTGCCGATGACGCCTCCCCCTCAAGCCCGGAACCAAGCCGAAGGCGCCGGGCCAGCGACTGCCCGTCCCGACGGGCTGGCGCTTTTCTGTGTTTGGCGCGATGTTGATATGGAAGATGAGCATTTCACCATAAAGCGCCTCGTATGACCGGTTCAGCGCCACCCCACGGGCAGTCGCTGTCCCTGTCCCGGACACCCGGCTGCAAACAACCAGAACGCTCTGTTTTTATTAAATTAATCGCATCGTGACGGTCGCGAATATCAATGCCTTGCAGGATAAATGTTTCGCGCGCGAAACATCGCATCTCAAAACAACGACCCCTGATCCGACCCGCCATCATTACGCTTTTTGGGCGCTCCCACCCCTCCGGTCGCAACATCCAATCGCCCATCGCTGAACTCGATCTCCAGCGCCTGCGCGGCCTTTGCCGCAGCAACACCGGTGACCACTTTTTCGCCCGCCCGGACCACCGCATATCCGCGCGCCAGTGTCTCTTTATACCCCAGCGTTCGCAGCAAACGCTCGAACCCGGCGACCCGATCTTTGCGGGCCATCATCAATCGTGCGAGCGCTGGTTCCAGCCGCCCCGCCCGGTCTTCCAGTCTGGATGTTTCGGTGCGAAACCGCGTTCGCAAGCTCGAGGCGCGAATGCCGCCCGCAATTGCCGCAAACGCCGCCGATTTGCGCTCGATCAGGCGTTTCGGGGCATCGCTCAGGGCCTCATCGGCCCGATCCAGCCGCTGGCGCGGTTCGAATAAAAGCGCATCCGCCTTTGGCAGAACGCGCGCCAGATCTTTCAGGCGTTCCTTCAACCGATCAACGCCGCGCGATACGCCCCGCAAAAGCCGCGCTTCCTGTTCATCGACCCAGGCTTTCAACTCCAATCGCACCGGAACTGCCAATTCTGCCGCCGCCGTCGGCGTTGGCGCGCGGTGATCGGACACGAAATCAATAAGCGTTGTATCAGTTTCGTGGCCAACAGCCGAAATCAGGGGGATGTCGCTTTCCGCCACCGCGCGGGCGACAATTTCTTCGTTGAACCCCCACAAATCCTCAATCGAGCCACCGCCCCGCGCAACGATCAGCAAATCCGGCCTCGGCAAAGCGCCGCCGGGCGTTAAGTCATTGAAACCCTTGATCGCGGCGGCCACTTCGGGCGCGCAATTTTCGCCCTGAACGGCAACGGGCCAGATCAAAACCTTGCGCGGAAACCGGTCGCGGAGCCGGTGCAGGATGTCGCGGATTACCGCGCCTTGAGGAGAAGTTACAACGCCGATGATCTCGGGCAGATACGGCAGCGTTTTTTTACGTTCCGCAGCGAAAAGCCCTTCGGCCTCGAGCTTTTTCTTGCGCTTTTCCAGCATCGCCAGAAGCGCACCTTCGCCGGCAACCGAAATCCTTTGCGCGTTCAAAGCAAATTTCGATTGCATGCCAGATGCGGTCATCTTGCCTTCGGCGACAACCTCCATGCCTTCTTCGGGCATGGTTCCCAACGCGCCGATCTGGCCTTTCCAGGTCATGCAACTGAGAACCGACCTGTCGTCTTTCAAGTCAAAGTAAAGATGCCCCGACCGCGCCAGAACCACGCGACCGACCTCGCCGCGCACCCGGACCCAGCTTAACTCGCCTTCGATCAGGCGGCGGACGGTTCCGGCTATTTCCGAGACCGTGAACTCGGGAGCGTTATCACCGGGGGTGTCTTCGAAAAGATCTATCATCGCTCTCACTTGTGCTTCGCTGGGTCGAACCCTAGAACGCCTGAAGCGTAAGGTGAAGCGGGGCGAGCGTACGTGAACATCCTGATCCTCGGCGGCGGCGGGCGCGAGCACGCTCTGGCCTGGGCCACAAAGCAAAACCCCAAGTGCGACCGGTTGATCGTCGCGCCCGGAAATGCCGGGATCGCCAAGATTGCGACTTGCGCCGAACTGAATATCGAAGACGGAAGTGCTGTGGTTGGTTTTGCCGAAGAACACGCCATAGATTTCGTGATCATCGGTCCCGAGGCGTCTTTGGCTGCCGGTGTATCGGACGATCTGCGCGAAGCGGGGTTTCTGGTCTTTGGTCCTTCGCGTTTCGCTGCGCAACTTGAAGCCTCGAAAGCCTTCACCAAAGAGATTTGCGACGCCGCAGGCGCGCCGACCGCGGCCTGGGCGCGATTTACTGAGGCGTCGGGTGCGAAAGATTACGTTCGCGATAATGGCGCACCGATTGTTGTCAAAGCCGATGGTTTGGCGGCTGGAAAAGGTGTTGTCGTCGCGACGAGTGAGGCGCAAGCAATTGCTGCCATCGAGGATATGTTCGGTGGTGCCTTCGGCGATGCGGGCGCGGAAGTCGTGATCGAAGAGTTCATGGAGGGCGAAGAGGCGTCGTTCTTTGTCCTTTGCGACGGCGAGGTCGCGCTGCCCTTCGGAACAGCTCAGGACCACAAGAGGGTTGGCGAGGGCGATACTGGGCCGAACACCGGCGGCATGGGGGCATATTCGCCTGCGCCGGTGCTGACAGAGGAACTAGTCGACCGCGTGATGGCAGAAATCATTCGTCCGACGCTTAAGGAAATGTCAACGCGCGGCACGCCGTATCAAGGGGTTCTTTACGCGGGTCTGATGATCAACGATGGCGGGGCGCGACTTGTGGAATATAACGTGCGTTTCGGCGACCCCGAATGCCAGGCGCTGATGATGCGTCTTGGTGGTCAGGCCTTCGATGCGATCCATGCCGCCGCCGAGGGGCGTCTTTCTGAAGCGCGGGTTAACTGGGCAGACGATCACGCGATGACGGTTGTGCTGGCAGCAGATGGCTATCCCGGATCATACGCAAAAGGAAGCGAGATCAACGGCCTGGAGCAGCTTCCTGAGGACAGCCATCGCGCGATGTTCCACGCGGGCACATCAACGGACGGCGCGCGAGTTCTGGCCAATGGCGGGCGGGTTCTGAACGCAACGGCGCGCGGCGAAACGCTGTCCGAGGCGCGCGAGCGGGCCTATGATATGATTGAACGCATCGATTGGGGGCAAGGCTTTTGCCGGTCGGATATTGGATGGCGCGCACTTTAGCGCCTTAATCGGAGAGAATGCGATGGGACTGGTCACGACGCTGCCCCGAAACGAGGTCGGCATTGAAACCGCCGTCGGCATCCTGAAACAGCAGTTCGGCGACCGCCTTCAGACCAGCGAGGCGGTTCGCGAACAGCACGGACACACCACAACCTGGCTTGAAAACCAATCGCCCGACGCTGTGGCCTTTGCCCAATCCACCGAAGACGTGTCTGACATCGTGACAGTCTGCGCGACCCACAAAGTGCCGGTGATCGCCTTTGGCACTGGCACGTCGCTTGAGGGTCATGTCAACGCAGCCGCAGGCGGAATATCCATTGACCTCAGTCAGATGGACAAAGTTCTTGAAGTCCACGCCGAGGATCTGGACTGCGTCATCCAGCCGGGTATCACGCGCAAGGCGCTGAACGAATACCTGCGCGATACCGGGCTGTTCTTTCCCATTGATCCGGGAGCCGACGCGTCACTGGGCGGCATGGCCGCGACGCGGGCGAGCGGAACCAACGCGGTGCGTTATGGCACAATGAAGGACAACGTGCTGTCACTGGAAGCGGTCCTGCCCGATGGGCGCGTTGTCCGAACCGGCCAGCGGGCCAAAAAATCTTCCGCCGGTTATGATCTGACGCGGCTGATGATCGGATCGGAAGGGACGCTGGGCATCATCACCGAACTGACCGTCAAGCTGCTAGGTATTCCCGAGGCGATGTCGTCGGCGACGTGTTCGTTCCCAAGTGTCGAGGCGGCCTGCAACGCCGTCATTCTGACGATCCAGATGGGTATTCCGGTGGCGCGGATCGAGCTTCTGGATGCGCTGCAAGTGAAGGCGCAGAATGCCTATTCAAATATGAGCCTGCCCGAAGAGCCACTTTTGCTTTTGGAATTTCATGGCTCGGCGGCAAGCGTTGCCGAGCAGGCACAGGGTTTTGGCGAGATTGCAGAGGATGCCGGTGGAACCGGGTTCACCTGGACCGCATCGGCGGAAGACCGGACCAAGCTTTGGCAGGCGCGTCACGATGCCTATTGGGCGTCAATGGCGCTTCGCCCCGGCGCAAAGGGGATTGCCACCGATGTCTGTGTGCCGATCTCGCGATTGGCGGAATGCGTGGCCGAGACTCAGAGGAAGTTGGGCGATCTCAACCTGATGGCACCAATCGTCGGGCATGTGGGCGATGGGAATTTCCACACGCTTGTGTTGGTCGACATGGAGGACACGACGGAGGTTGCCAATGCCCACGAATTCGTCGGGTGGCTGAACGAGCTGGCAATATCCATGGATGGCACCTGCACCGGCGAACACGGGATCGGTCAGGGCAAGCGGCGTTATCTGGAGATGGAACTGGGTGGTGCGGTTGACGTGATGCGCGCGGTGAAGGCGGCGATTGATCCCGATAATATTATGAACCCGGGGAAGATTTTCTGAGGCGGGACGATCCCGACCGTTGCCGGGGCGCAGCCCCGCGTCGGCCTGCACGTCGCGTGGCCTTTCAGCGCGCCGTTCGGTCGATCAGAAATCTGCTGCTGTTGGCTATGACAAAAATCACCGCAGCAGCACAGACGATCGTTGGCCCTGTCGGTGTGTCGAACAGAAGCGATGCGCGCAGTCCTGCAAGGACCGACAGGACTCCAAATGCCGCAGCGATGACCGCCATCCGCTCGGGCGTCGATGCCAGCGCGCGCGCGGCGGCGGCGGGGATGATCAGCATCGCGGCGATCAGCAGAACGCCGACGACTTTGATTGCGACGGCGACCACGACGGCAAGTGCGACCGAAAGGATCAGCGCTTCTCGCCGGGGGTCGATGCCCGCCGCGTAAGCCAGTTCGGGGCTGAGCGTCGCGGTCAGCATCGCCGACCAGCGCCAGGCCAGGATCGCCAGCACCATTAACGCCCCGCCCCAGATAATTATTAAGTCACCGCGCCCAACGGCCAGCACGTCGCCAAAAAGAAACGCCATCAGATCGACACGCACGCCGGAAAGGAACGACACCGCGACAAGTCCGAACGCGAGGGATGAGTGCGCCATCACGCCAAGGGCGGTGTCGCTGGCGATGCCGCGCCCGCTGATCAGCGAGACCGAGATTGCCATCAGAAGTGCGACAGCAAGCGCGCCGATGAAGACCGAGGTTGAGAATGTCAGCGCCAGCGCGATGCCAAGGATCGCGGCGTGGGCTGTGGCGTCGCCGAAGTAGGCCATGCGCCGCCAGACTACGAAGCATCCAAGCGGTGCCGCCGCAATTGCGACGCCGATGCCGGCAATGGCGGCGCGGATGAGAAAGCTGTCGAGGAAGCTCATGTCGCAGGCTCATGCGAGTGACTGTGATCGTGGCGGTAAAGCGCCAGTGCGCCCTGCGTGCCCGAGCCGAAAAGCGCCCGGTATTCCGGCGCGCTGGCGACGTGTTCGGGGGTGCCGTGGCAGCAGACGTGGCCGTTGAGGCAGACGACGCGATCTGAGGCAGCCATGACGACGTGCAACTCGTGGCTGACCATCAGAATGGCGCAGCCGAGTGATTGTCGCACCTCTTCGATGCGGCGGTAAAAGGCGGCGGAACCGGCTTGGTCGAGCCCTTGGGTGGGTTCGTCGAGGACCAGAATTTCGGGGGTGTTCAGAAGCGCGCGGGCCAGAAGAACGCGCTGGAACTGGCCGCCGGAAAGGTCGGTCATTTGCGCGTTTTGTAGGTCGGCAGCACCGGATTGCTCCAGCGCTGATTGCGCGACATCTGCGCTGATGCGGGTGGGCAGGTTCAAAAACCTCAGAACCGACATTGGCAGTGTCTGATCAATGTGGAGTTTTTGCGGAACGTAACCGACGCGCAGCCCGGTCTTGATCTGAATTTTGCCGTGTGCGGGGCGAATAGCACCCAGTATCGCGCGCAGCAGCGACGACTTTCCCGAACCGTTCGGTCCGACGATGGTGACAATCTCGCCGGGGTCTACGTGCAGATCGACATGGGCAAGAATGGTCTTGCCGCCAAGCCGGATCGTCATGTCGCGCACATCAACCAGCATCTGCGGGTTCCGGGACAAAGCAGTTGGGGCAAACGCCTTCTATTTCGAGCATGGTTCGCTCGACGCGGAAGCCGGCTGCTTTGGCGGCCCGGCCCAGCGTGCCGCGCGACGGTGCGGCATGGGTTTCGGCGACGCTGTCGCAGACCCGGCAGATCAGGAACGCGGGCGAGTGGTTCTCAGACGGGTGGGCACAGGCAATGAAGGCGTTCAGCCGTTCAATGCGGTGGGCAAATCCGTGGCCGACAAGAAACTCGAGCGCGCGGTAAGCCACCGGCGGCTGCGCGTTCTGGCCGTCTTCGCGCAGACGGTCGAGAATCTCATAAGCCCCCATGGCGCGATGCTCGGCGAGAAGGATTTGCAAGACGCGCTTTCGCACAGGTGTCAGATGCAGGCCCGCGTCCTTGCAGGTAGCCACGACCGCCGCGACGCAATCGGTGATGCAGGCGCGGTGGTCGTGTGTGGTGAAGCCAACCGTTTCCAACGCCGCCAGTCCATTCGCTAATTTTGGGCTTGATATGATATATCATAACAACTATCAACCCGGCGGACAATCATGACACGCCTTTTGTTGCTTTTTATATTTGCCGTCTTTGGCACGACTGCGCGGGCAGATGTGCCAGCGGTCGCGACGGATATTCCCCCGGTTCATTCACTGGTGGCGCGGGTGATGGCTGGCGTTGGCGCACCCGATCTGATCATCCGCCCAGGCGCCACGCCGCACGGTTATTCGCTCAGGCCATCGGAGGCGGCGGCGTTGGAGCGGGCCGATCTGGTCGTCTGGATCGGCGCTGGCCTGACGCCCTGGATGGAAAAGCCCCTGCGCGTGCTTGCCGGGGATGCGCGGCAGATCGCGCTGATGGAGATTGAAGCGACGATTAAGCTACCCACACGCAACGAGGCGGTATTTGATGATCATACGGGCGACCACGACCACGGGCTGATTGACCCCCATGGCTGGCTGGACCCGATGAACGGGCACATTTGGCTGGAGGTGATTGCCCGGGAACTGGCGGAACTGGATCCGGCGAATGCGGCGGCCTATGTGGCGAATGCGACAGCCGCGCAAATTGAGATTGACGCGGCAATGGCAGAAGCCGCGGATCTGCTGAAGCCAATGCGCGACCTGCCCTTCGCAGTATTTCACGATGCGTTTCAATACTTTGAGATGCGGTTCGACCTATCGCCAAAAGCCGCAATCTTTGCCAGTGACGCCCGCGCGCCCGGCCCGGCACGTATCGCCGCACTTCGGGAACTACTGCAGAAAGAACAAGTCTCCTGCCTGATCGCCGAACCGAAATTTGATCAGGGGTTTGCGGATCTTGTGCTGGATGGCAGCGGGGCGAAGGTGGTGGAGGTTGATCCGCTGGGTGCGGCGATTGAGGCAGGTCCGGGGCTTTACGTGGCAGTGATCGAGGCGATGGCGGCGGGATTGGCGGGGTGTGGCTAGCGGCAAGTATTGGCGCCATTCACAGGTGCTCTTTACCTGCTGCCCCAAACGACCCGGTCGCAATCGCGATTTTCGAATTCACGACTTTTTACACTGGGAAGCAATTAAACGGGCAGGACAGCTCCGAGCCCAAAGTGACCGGATGCCGCAGGAACGTTTGAACTGGTGGATTGCTGGCATTCGTTTATGTCGCAGCAATTTCACGACGTCGATGACCGCAGCGTTGGAACCCACAGGCAGCTTTCTTCATCACATCTCGAATTTGGCCGTGGGTAAGATCGTTCGGTTGGAAACGCACTTCACAGAACGATCTCTTCCAGCGATTTTGGATGATCCGTCACTGGCTCATAGCCATCTTCGGTAATGATGAAGCTGTCGCCGACCTGCGCGCGGAAATTCTTAACTGAGACCGATCCATCCACCGCGAATACCATTCCCGGCTGCAAAACGGTGGTGTCTCCTGTCACCAGTTGCGGCTTTTCCAGAAAGCTTAATCCCGTCGCCCGCCCGCAGCGGAACGGGTATTCGTATCCAGCGGTCTGGATCACCTCGGCATATGCTGCATGGACGCTTTCGGCTGTCACCCCGGGGCGCATCGCATCAAGTGCGGCCTTCTGGCTGGCCACTGCCACTTCGTAGACCGCGGCTTGTGATTTGTCCGCGATCTCTCCGATCCAAAATGTGCGGTCAAATCCGAGCTTGAAGCGGTGGAAATTGGTCATGCCGCAGAAGCAAAGGAAGACCGGTTCGCCATAGCGCATGATCCGCGCTGTGGCCCGGTGATGCGTTTTTGTGATTTCCCGGCCCGAGGCCATGATCTGCAAAAAATGGGTGTTTGGCGACATATCCGGATCGCTATAATGCGCCGCCAGCAACTCTGCCGCCTTGCGGGTGCCTGCCTGTGACGTGGCAATTGCCACTTCGAATTCCGGCACGCCATCACCAATGGCCGCCCGGCCCGCCGCCATCATCGCAATCGCCACCTGCCCGGCATGGCGTGCCAGTTGCAATTCCCCGGCCGACTTGATCATGCGCATGTCGGCCAAAATGGAGGCCGCGCTTGGCAGATTTGCTGCATCCGCAAATTCGTCGACATAGGCGCGGACCATCGGCGGCATGTGATCGGGCTCGATGCCGATGCGGGCTGCGCCCTTTACCATGCGCGGCAACTCGTCCCGCCATTCGTTGCCCATCCCATCATTCCACGCCGCGATCCGGTCGACCCGCGCCGAGGCCTTGGCGGCGTTGAGGTCAATGGTGGGTGTAATCAACAGGCTGTCGCCATCGCGAGGAACAACGAGGATCGTGGGCCGCCCGAATTCCATGTGCAGGTAGTCATAATAGCCGGTCAGATAATAGACATTGTCGTCATCGGTGATCAGCGCCACATCAATATCTGCCTCGGCCAGACGGTCGCGAAACGTCTGCATACGGGACGCAAATTCGGTCATTCTCTGGCTCCTTCTTCAAGGGGTAGACGGTCGCGGACAAGCGTCGCCCAAAGCTTCGCGCCCAAGGGCAAAAGCGCGTCATTGAAATCGTAGTCGCTGGAATGCAGCGGCTGTCCATGTGCCCCGCTCTCGCCGTTGCCCAAAAGAAGAAAGCAGCCCGGAACCGCAGCGCTGAAATGGGCGAAATCCTCAGAAAAGCTCATGGGCGGTCGATCTGGGATGGTATCAAGCCCGGCCCGCCGCGCGGCCCTGATCGCGGCTTCCGTGGGGCCGTCGGCATTGATTGTTTCGATGAATTCTGTGTTGAATTTCACGTCAACAACAACGCCATGAGCCTCTGCAATACCGCCCGCGATCTGGCGCACAAATGCCTCGATGCTCAGGCGGTCCGCCGGACTGCGCGCGCGCGCATCGCCCCTGAGCGTGGCACGGCCCGGCAGCACATTGCGTTGTCCATCGGTCAGAAATTCGGTCACCGAGACGACGGCCCCTGCACCGGGATCGAGCTTGCGCGATACGATGGTTTGCAGCGCCTGAACCATGTCAGCGCCGATGGTGATCGCATCCCGCCCGACCTGCGGCATTGAGGCATGGCCGCCCTGACCCTGGATAGTGATTTCAAACAGGCTTTCAGAGGAACATATCAAACCCGGCCGGGTTGAGACCTGCCCAACAGGCGCGCCAGGCAGATTGTGGAATGCGAATATTTCCTCGACGGGAAAGCGTTCCAACACACCTTCTTTGATCATCGCTTGAGCACCCAGCCCGTGTTCCTCGTTGGGCTGGAACAAAAAGATCACCGTGCCGTCGAAGCTGGGGTCCGCAGCCAGAGCCTGGGCAGCGCCCAACAGCATGGTCATGTGGCCATCGTGGCCGCAGGCATGCATGACGCCGGGTATTTCGGACGTATAGTCGTGAGTGCTGGTCTCCTGGATCGGCAGGGCATCCATATCAGCCCGCAACCCAATTGCCCGGTTGCCTGTTCCAGACCTGAGGACGCCAACCACGCCCGCACCCTCGTGAACCTCAAGACCAAGCTCGCGCAGGATGCCCGCTACTTTTGACTTGGTTTTTTCCTCCTGAAACCCAAGTTCTGGAAAGCGGTGAAATTCGCGCCTCAGCGTTGACAATTGGCCAGCATCAATGTCCAAATTTCTCTCCGCGATTGGTACCCCGAGCCTAGCACGCCCGTTCGACCAGGGCACGAGCGATCTGCTGCGCAATCGCACGCAACGATTGCCTGTCAAACACCCGCCCAATTGAATTCATTGCGGCGCCACGTTGCCAACGATCCCAAATCTCCGCACGCTGCTCAGCTGAATAGTAAATCCTGCGACGATACTTCATATTCAACACTACATCTCTTCTCTAAGATTAAAGTGTTGCGTCCACCCGTTGAGACCACGCCCAAAGACGGCATTCAATGAAGAACCTGTGGCTGCCTCTAGTTATTCGGGGCTACCTTGGTTAGACCTTGACGGCAGAGGAGAGAACAGGTCATGGAACGCCGCCTGGCTGCAATTTTTGCAGCGGATGTTGTCGACTACACCAAGCTCGTTCAGGCGGATGAGGCGGGGACTCTTCATCGGATGAAGGGCATCTGGGCGGAGGTCTTTGAGACCAATGTCACGGGCCGCCGAGGCAGAGGGCGAGCCGCCGATCGAATTCCGCATCGGCATCAACCTGGGCGAGATTGTTATCGAGGGTGACGACGTATTGGGCGACGGGGTCAACGTCGCCGCCCGGCTGGAAGCAGCCGCACCCACTGGCGGCGTGCTGATCTCGGATCACGTTCACAGCCAGGTCCGGGGCAAAACAGGCACGTCCTTTATTAATGGCGGCGAGGTGAGCCTGAAAAATATTGCCGAACCGTTGCAGGTCTGGCGCTGGGAGGGCGAAGCTGCTCCATCCCAGTCAACAGCGGGTGAGCGCGAGCAGCTGTCAATCGCGGTACTGCCATTCAACAACATGTCCGCCGACCCGGAGCAGGAATTCCTTGCCGACGGGCTGAGCGAGGACATCATCACCGGATTGTCGAAAATCCGCTGGTTCCTGGTGATCGCGCGCAACTCGACCTTCACCTACAAGGGCCAGGCTGTGGACGTGAAGCGTGTGGCCAAGGAACTGGGCGTGCGCTACGTGCTCGAGGGCAGTGTGCGCAGGGCCGGCAACCGCATCCGGGTCACCGCGCAGCTGATCGACGCTGCGACCGGCCTGCATGTCTGGGCCGAGCGTTATGATCGCGAATTGGCGGACATCTTCGATCTTCAGGACGAAATTACCAAGACCATCGTTGGCCGTGTCGAGCCCGAGATAAGCGCCGCCGAGCGCGACCGTGCCGTGCAGCGGCGAACCGATAATCTGGATGCCTGGGAATGCTATCAGCGTGGGCTTTGGTATATGTGGGTTTATGGCCGCGAGGAGCACAAGAAGGCGCTGGAACTGCTAACTCGGGCGACCGAACAGGACCCGAATTTCTCAACCGCTCACGCCTATCTTTGCTACGCCTATTACGAAGGCGTCGTCATGGGTTGGGCGGACGATCCGGGGCATCAGCTCGATCTGGGCATGGCGGCAGCGCGCCAGGCCCTGCGGATCGACAACAAGGACCCGGTTGCACACTTTGCCATTGGTCGCATCTATATGATGAACGGCGATCATGACGCGTCGATTGCGGCCCTGCAGACGGCAATTGAAATTAATCCAAGCTTTAGCCAAGCCTATCATGGGTTGTGCATGGTGCAGATGTTGGCGGGCGAATTCGACGCATCCCGGGCCGCCGCAAGGCAGGCCGAACGGTTAAGCCCACGCGACCCGCTCCTATGGGGGATTTTAGTTTGCCACGGGTTGGCGGACGTGTTGGATGGCGATACGGCGTCAGCATTTGAATGCGTGCGCAAGGCCAAGAAGACGCAGCGTGCCAAGGGGTACTGGATGCCTGCCATTAATGCTGCGGCGCTGGTTCAGTCGGGTCGCGTGGATGAAGGACGTTTGGCCTTGCAGGAGGCGCTGAACGAACTGCCCAGTCTGACCGTTTCTTACCTGCAGCGCACTTTACCGACCAAGCACGCCGGAGGGCTAGACCCGTACACCGATGCTTTGCGTGCGGCCGGACTGCCGGAATAACGGGCGCTAAATCCCTTTCGAACGTCAGCAAGATCGTAACATCGTGGCGCACGTATGGGCGTGAGCAGCAATTAGGCCAAATGGCCGTTTCGGTTAAAGAACCGGCCATTTCTGGCGATCAAATCAGTGACCGCAATGTCCGCTGAGCTGTCAATCCATGTCTTTGGTTAGCGTCAGTTCCCGCGCGCAATCGCGTCGTGAATGAAAGCGGCGGGTACTGGGGTTTTTGAGACCGGCGACGGCGAGTACATGCTAGGGTGTTTCTTCGCCTGGAATTTCCAATTTTGCCGCCGCCATGGCGTCGCGCAGAACGCCTCGGTCGCCGATATGGTTCGCCAATACAAGGACCAGCCGTGCATTGAGCGCAGCACTTTCGTCGTCCGTCAGCCCCTCGTGCGCGCTGATCAGTTCTGCGTAGAACCCGTCCGCGTCGGCGATATTGGCAGTTGTGTTCAGATCAGACACTGCGTTGCTCCTTGCCGCACGCTTTGCGCAATGCGGATTTTAGTGCCGCTGCGTCGTGGGCATCCCAGCGTGCGGCGACGTGTTGGTCAGGTCGGATCAGGTAAAGCGCCGATGTGGCATCGCCGAGGTAGCGTTCGCTGAGCGCACCGGACTTGTCGTCTGAAGAAGACAATGCGACCCGCCGCAGTGTGATGCCGTCTTCGCCCTGCGTATCAGGGGCGGCGGCGTCGATGGTCAGAAGGACGAAATCGCCGCCGAGGCGGTTAAGCAGAAACCCGTCTTTGGTGGGCGCATCCGGGCAAGGGTTGCCGACGCGGGTCCGGTCCGGGCCGCCGGTCAGCTGATCGGGGCCGCCCAGCGACAGACCTTCATAGCTGCACGGCAACGAAAGGCGGCCTGAATTGACCAGCGGTCGGGCAAATTCGAAGTGTTGGGCAAGATTGAGGACGGCGTTGCGGAAGGTGTGGCTGATCTTCGATTTCGGGGTGATGAAGTCCGTCGAACGTGTTGAATTCAATATGTTCTCATCGGCGCCATGGCGACGTTCTTCGTCATATGTGTCGAGCAATGTTTCAGGCGCCTTGCTGTTGATCACGAGCCCGAGTTTCCAGCCAAGGTTATCGACGTCCTGCATTCCCGAATTGGCACCGCGCGCGCCGAAGGGCGAGACCTGATGTGCGGCGTCACCGGCGAACAGCACCCGCCCGTGGCGGAATTTTTTCATCCGGCGGCACTGGAAAGTATAAATCGAGGACCAGACGATCTCGTATTCGACGTCCGGCCCGAGCATCGCGTCAAGGCGGTGGCTAATGTTTTCTTGTTTCATCTCTTCTTTGCGGTCGATATCCCAGCCGATCTGAAAGTCGATCCGCCAGACGCCGTCGGGCTGTTTGTGCAGAAGCGTCGATGCGCCGGATTTGAATGGTGGTTCGAACCAGAACCAGCGTTCGGTCGGAAAATCAGCGTTCATTTTGATGTCGGCGATGAGGAAGCTGTCCTGAAAAACCCGGCCTTCGAAATCGAGGCCAAGCATTCCGCGCAAGGGCGAACTTGCGCCATCGCAGCCGATCAGCCAGTCAGCTTCAAGCTGGTAAGGACCGTCCGGCGTGGTGACTTCGATGGCGACATAATCGTCGTTGACCGTGACCGCATCGACGCGGTTTTGGCCCCTGAGGTCTATCGGTGCGCCCGCCTTCTGGGCCTCGCGGACCCGCTCGACCAGGAACTTCTCAAAATAGGGTTGTTGGAGATTGATGAAGGCCGGGTATTGGTGACCTTCTTCTGGTAACAGATTGAATTCGAAAATTTTTCGATCTTCGTGAAAGACTTTGCCGAGGTTCCAGACAACACCCTTCTCGAGCATTGGTTCGCCGCAGCCGTAGCGGTCGGCAATCTCGAGCGTGCGTTTGGAAAAGCAAATGGCGCGGCTGCCCTGCCCGATGCCTTCGTGATCGTCGAGCACGACTACCGGGATGCCCTGAAGGCCGAGGTCGAGCGCGGTTGCGACGCCAATCGGACCGCCGCCCATGACGACAACCGGGTGGCGCACGGGCTGCGGCGCATCCTGGTCCACTGAACGTGCATAGGGATAAAGCCTGAAGGCCAGGCTGTATCTTTCCTGAAGCATCTCGATTTCTACCCCCCGGCAGAGCGATCAACCTTGCAGCTGGTTCCACATTTCTTTGTCGCGTTCCGCGGTCCAGATGCGCGGCGTGTCGATACCGCGCGCTTCGTCAAAGGCGCGGGCGACGTTGAACGGCAAGCAGTGTTCGTAGATGGCGTAGTCGGCATATTTCGGATCGCATGTCGCGCGCACGGCGTCCCAGGCGTCTTTCAGCGAACCACCACGGGCGGCAACCTTCTCTGCCGGTCGGTAGGTCGAGCTCAAGAAATCCTCGGTGCTGGCGATCCCGGCGGCGACCATTTCTTCGCCGATCAGTGCGTCGCCGCGACCGGGCGCGATGGCCTTTGGCTCGAACGCTGCGATATTGGCGAGCGTGTCGGGCCAGTCGCCGAAATGTCCGTCACCGCAATAGCAGGCCGAGTGGTATTCGACGATATCACCGGTGAACATAACCTCGGCGTCCGGCACCCAGACCACCGCATCACCGGCGGTGTGGGCGCGGCCAAGTTTCATGATCTCGATCCGGCGTTTGCCGAGATACACGGTCATGTCTTCGCTGAATGTTGTGGTCGGGCGGGTCAGGCCGGGGATTTCCTCGTGGCCCTGAAACAGCCGGGGGAAACGGTCAAATTCGCTGTCCCAGTCTTCCTGCCCGCGCTCTTCGACCATCGCGGCGGCAACGTCTGACATGATGATATCGCGCGCACCATAGGCCGAAGCGCCGAGCACGCGAACGGCGTGATAGTGCGTCAGCACCAAGTGGTTGATCGGTTTGTCGGTGACCGTTCGGACGCAGTCGATTACCTTGCGGGCAAGACGCGGCGTGGCCTGCGCCTCGACGATCATCACGCTGTCGTCGCCGATTATGACGCCAGTGTTGGGGTCGCCTTCGGCGGTGAAGGCGAATAGCCCCTCGCCGATTTCGGTGAAACTTGTCTGCTTTTCTTCCAGATCGCCGGCGGATGCGAATGCCTTGGCCATGTCTATTCCTTCCTAGTCCCTTGCCCAGTCGGGCAGGTCTGCTGCTGGCTGAATTTGTCCTGTGCAGGCACCGAAGCCGATGCGGTATCCATCGCCCATTGCGGCACCGCGCAGTGTCAGCGTATCGCCATCTTCGAGGAAGGCGCGCGCTTCGCCGGTGTCGAGCGTCAGAGGTTCCTTGCCGCCCCAGCTGAGCTCCAGCAGCGAACCCCGGCTGTCTTTTGTCGGCCCGGAGATCGTTCCCGAACCCAGCAGGTCGCCCACACGCATCGGGCAGCCCGAGGTTGTGTGATGGGCAAGTTGCTGGGCGGCGGAATAGTACATCTCGCGGTAATTAGTTCGGGTGAGTATCGTCTCAGGCTGCCCCGTGGGCGCGATTCCGAATTCGAGATCAATGTCATAGAGCATTGGCCGGGGCTCATTGAGGTAGGGCAGAAGCGGGCGTTCGCGTTTGGGCGTCGCCACGCGAAAAGGTTCGAGCGCTGCCTTGGTGACGATCCAGGGCGAGATTGTGGTCGCGGTGGCTTTGGCCTGAAACGGTCCCAGTGGCTGGTATTCCCACGCCTGAATGTCGCGCGCCGACCAGTCGTTCAAAAGGACGTAGCCGAAGATCATCTCGTCGGCTTCTGTGACCGAGACCATGCCCTTCGATGGCTGGCCGACAATCGCGCCCATTTCCAACTCAAGATCGAAACGCGCCGAGGGCGCAAAGCGCGGCAGGTCTTCGTCCGGTCGTTTGACCTGGCCCCAGGGGCGCTGCACCGGCGTGCCTGATACAACCACCGAAGACGCCCGCCCGTTGTAGCCGATGGGGATCGAGAGCCAGTTGGCGGGAAGCGCGTTTTCGGCACCCCGAAACATCGTGCCGACGTTCATCGCGTGGTTTTTATTGGCATAGAAATCAGTGTATTCGGCGACATCGAATGGCATGTGCATACGGACACCTGCCTGCGGGACAAGATATGGTTCCACCGACGCGCGATGGGTTTCGTTCGACAGCAGTTCGGTCAGGCGCGCGCGGAGCTTGGCCCAAATCTCAGGCCCCGCGGCCATGACGGCGTTCCACGAAGGGGCCGCGAATAGCATGGGGTCGAACCCGTGATCAACCGCCGTCAGATCAAGGATCTGATCGCCAATGGCCACGCCCGGTCGGGCACCTTTGCCGTCGTCGAATACGCCATAGGGCAGGTTTTCGATTGGAAAGTCAGTGTCGCCACTGGCCGACGCCACCCAGGCTTGCTTTGCCATCATTTTTTACCCGGTGTCCCGTCGAATTTCTTTTCCAGCGAGGTCCAGCAGTCGATGTAATCGTCCTGTAACGGAGCCTTGTTGGCTGCAAAACTCGTTAGGTGCTGGGGGAACCGGGTTTCGAACATGAATGACATCGTGTTGTCGAGCTTCTCCGCCTTCAGATCGGCATTGGATGCGCCTTCGAAGGCGTCGCGGTCAGGCCCATGGGGCAGCATCATATTGTGCAGGCTCATGCCGCCCGGAACGAAGCCCTGCGGTTTTGCGTCGTATTGGCCGTAGATATTGCCCATCAGCTCGGACATGACGTTTTTATGGTACCAGGGCGGGCGGAAGGTATCTTCGGCCACGGCCCAGCGCTCGCGGAAGAGAACGAAGTCGATGTTGGCGGTCCCCTCGACGCCCGACGGCGCAGTCAGGACCGTAAAGATCGACGGATCCGGATGATCGAACAGGATCGCGCCGACCGGGCAATAGGTTTTCATGTCGTATTTCACCGGCGCGTAGTTGCCGTGCCAGGCAACGACATCGAGCGGGCTGTGGCCTATTTTTGTTTCGTGAAACTGGCCGCACCATTTGATGGTGAGTGTCGAGGGAACCTCGCGGTCCTCGTAGGCCGCGACAGGCGTTTTGAAGTCGCGCCGGTTGGCCATGCAGTTGGCTCCGATCGGGCCGCGACCGGGCAGTTCGAATTTCTGGCCATAATTTTCGCAGACAAAGCCTCGGGCCGGGCCGTCCAGAACTTCGACCCGGTAGACCAGCCCGCGCGGCAGGATCGCAATCTCCTGCGGTTCAAGGTCAATGACACCCAACTCGGTGCAGAACCTAAGCCTGCCCTCCTGCGGGACGACCAGAAGCTCGGAATCGGCGCTGTAGAAATATTCGTCAACCATCGAGGCGGTGACCAGATAGATGTGGCTCGCCATGCCGACCTGAATGTTGACGTCGCCCGCCGTTGTCATCGTACGCATACCCGTGAGCCAGGTCAGCGACCGGTCGGCGTGGGGCAGCGGATCCCAGCGGTATTGGCCAAGCGAAACGACATCCGCGACGACATTGGGTGCGGTGACCCAATGGGGAAGGTCAACTTTCTGGTAGCGCCCCGAATGCTTGACCGAGGGGCGGATGCGATAGCACCAGGTCCGCTCGTTCTGGTGGCTGGGCGCGGTGAAGGCGGTGCCCGAAAGCTGTTCGCCGTAAAGCCCGTAGTTACATTTCTGCGGGCTGTTCATGCCTTGTGGCAATGCGCCCGGCAGCGCTTCGGTCTCGAAATCATTGCCGAAACCGGGCATGTAGCCTTGGTGGGTTCCGGTCACCACGGTTGCGCGTTTCAGGTCGTGGGCTTGCTCGTGTCTGGTCATCGCTTTGGGTCCCCCGATATCGGTCAGGCTGGTTAATTCGATGCGTGCTCACATATCGTTGCAAGTGCAACGATGTCAAGAATATTGTTGCGGGTGAAACGATGCCCGCCTAACCAATTGCTCTCGCCGATGATACTAAAGGAATATTCAGGTGGAACCACGATTTGAAATTTTTTCATTCGACGGGGAGCGAACATGATCCGGCTTTGCGACTACTGGCGATCCTCGGCGAGCTATCGGGTCCGTATCGCGCTGGGGCTGGCAGGTCTGGAGTGGCAATCGGTTGAGGTGAACCTGCTGGAGCAGGATCAGCGAAGCCCTGAGCACATTGAGAGAAACCCCCAAGGGCTAGTGCCGGTGCTGGAAATTGACGGGCATCGCTTGACCCAATCATTGGCGATTATTGAGTATCTGAACGAGACGCGCAGGCTTGGATTATTGCCCGACAACCCGGTTGAGGCAGCGAAAGTGCGGGCATTGGCCTACGCAATCGCGATGGAGATACATCCAATTTGCAACATTGGCGTCGCGAAATTTGCCATCGCGAATGCGGGCGACGCGATTACGCTCGCCGGCTGGATGGAGCATTTCGTTGGCAAGGGACTGGCCGCGTTTGAGGCGATGCTGGAAGGCGGTGAATATTGTTTTGATGATGGCGTTACGCTTGCTGACATTTGCCTGCAGCCGCAGCTTTACAATGCGCGTCGGTGGAAAGTGGATTTAACGGCGATGCCAAAGATCCGAAGGATCGAGGATAACCTGGTTTCCATCCCGGCCTTCGCTGCGGCGCATCCGGATTTGACGCCGCACTAATATGGCGGTCACGGTTTGCCGAAAGTGAGCGCCGGAGGTTTTGAAATAGCTGGTCGGAGTGGCGAGATTCGAAATCACGACCCCTGCCTCCCGAACGCGAAAAGACAGTGGGTTTGGGATCAAATTCCCTTAATTTATTTGAGCTTGCGTTATTGGATATCTCTAAAGCCCGCTGGAGATGTTGCTGTATCATTGCGGAACGTGCATTTAGTCATAAGGCAAGTAAACTGAAGTTCTATAGCGCCTAGTTGCCGACCGAAAAGATACATGTTCCTGTTTTTGATGATAAACAACAACGAATATATTTCCTGATGGCCTTTGGTGTCTTCATTCACCGCACCGATTCAATCTACGATGATATTCCGTCGGAACAGTACCAGTTTCCAAAGCAATACCTCGGGCGTGCTCAGTTGTGCGAGGGCAACTGGATCGTTTATCTTGAACCGAGCAAAGTGAAAAACACAAAAGGCTATTTTGCTGTTGCACGGGTGCAGGAGATTATCCCAGACCCTCGCCGCCAGAACATGTTCTTGGCAGTAATCGAACGCGGCAGCTACCTTGATTTTGGCGACCCAGTGCAATTCCGTTATGATCAAGCCGTTGTCGAACAGGGACTTCTCAATAAGCACGGTCGCATTTCTGGTCGAGCACAAGCGGCGGTTCGCGCTATATCTTCTGCTGATTTCGCCAGGATCGTGGAAATTGGACTCGGCAGCGACGAAGACGGTTTACCTCGCACAGATGAGACTGACCACGCCAGTGGCTTTGCAGAGGAACAAGATGCTTTTTTGCATCCTTCGGCTAGAGGCCGCGTTGACTATCTAGCAAATCGCAAAATGCGGGACCGGAACTTCCGAAAGACGATCCTGCGGGCGTATGGAGAACGCTGCGCGATCACTGGCCTCCGTCTTATCAATGGAGGAGGCAGGGCTGAAGTGGAAGCGGCACACATACGCCCAGTGGAACACGATGGTCCGGATATCATCGGCAATGGTATTGCGTTGTCGGGCACAGCCCACTGGATGTTCGACCGTGGACTGGTCAGTTTATCTGACGAATTAAAAATACTCGTATCACGTCAGACCAATGATGCCGAAGCAGTGCGGTCAATGGTCAACGAGACCACAAGCCTATTGGTTCCTAGTAGACCGGCAGATCGTCCCAGGAGTGAATTCGTTGTTTGGCACCGTGAGAACTGCTTCAAGCACTAGCGATAGTTCAACGTGATTGATGGAATTGGTCGGAGTGGCGAGAATCGAACTCACGACCCCTGCCTCCCGAAGGCAGTGCTCTACCAGGCTGAGCTACACTCCGACCGTGCAGCGTGGGTTACCGAACAGGGTGCGCGATGGCAAGCTTTATGAACCGTCTCCGCGCC
>CAXMNX010000037.1:0-24133 GCA_964194845.1 uncultured Boseongicola sp. | reverse complement strand
TTTGCCGGTATCGCCATCGACATGGCAAATCTGATCCAGGCGCGTACCCAACTTCAGGTCGCGGCCGACACGGCGGCGCACGCAGCACTTTACACGCGCGACACATCCGATGCGTCAACCGCGAAAACAACCGCCATCGACATTGCGCACGACATCATGCCGACATCGACCTTTGGTGACGTGCTTCGGGTCGACAACATTTCCTTCGGGAACTGGGATCGCGCGACCGAAACATTCACGCACGACGCCACTAGCAAGCAAGCGGTCCTTGTTGTTGCCGACCGGTTGAGCGCAAACGCCAACCCGGTGAGCAGCTTTCTGATGCAGTTTGTTGGCTTTGATGAGTGGGACGTGGTGACGCCGGCGGTGTTTGAGACGTATCGTCCGACGTGTCTGCGCGAAGGGCTGGTCTCAGAATACATGGTTGACTTGCAATCGGGCAACGACTTCCTAAACGGTTTTTGCGTGCACTCAAACGAGTATATTGAATTCAATCAGAACAACTCATTCGAGTATGGCACCATCGTTTCGATGCCTGAAATGAGCAATATTGTCCTTCCGGCATCGGGCTATACGCAAAATTCGGGCCTGGAAAATTCGCTTCGCGAGGGTCGCCAAAGGCTTCGCATTCTTAGCCGTTTGACAGACATCATGAACGGAATGACCGATACGACGTCACGTTATTACCGTGACTTCATCACCAGCCCGGTGCCGATCGCCATCGCCAGATCTGGCGTTGGTAACGGCAGGGATGTTGATGTAGCTGATTTGACCCTAGGTCGCGTGCATAACGTGACGTGTAGCAACGCCAACGGCCAAATAAACTTCGAAGCCGCGACTTACCGGGACGTTGTCATTATTACAAATTGCGAGACACAAATGGCCCAGGGCGCCGCCTTTGAAGACTCGACGCTGATTATTACTGACACCGGCAGCGATACTGTCAAAACGTCCAACAGTTTTCGACTTGGCCTGGATGATGGGTGTGCCGATCATGGTGGTGCGCAGATCCTGACATTCGGTTCGATCACCGGCGCGTCTGGGCTTCAGATGTATGGCAGTCAGATCATTGCGCTAGGCGATGTGCTATTTAGCGCGCAGGCCAACGGCATCGAAGGTGCGTCAATCATCGCCGGTGGCACGATCAGCGTTACTTCGGGGTCGGATTTCGCCTTCTGCGGCACCGGCATGGGCAACGCTTTTGAAGCCGAATATTTCCGGCTGGCCATCTGACCGGACACGCCATTAATAACTGACTACCTGAAAACGGGCGCTTCGGCGCCCGTTTTGCTTTGCATTGCTGGACTTCGCCCGGTGTGCGGCAGATAACTGGCCCATGAGTCTGCCACCCGGATTTGTCGACGAACTGAAAACGCGGTCATCGCTGGCGCAGGTCGTCGGCCGCAAGGTGACATGGGACGCGCGGAAGTCCAACCAGGGCAAGGGCAACATGTGGGCACCGTGCCCCTTCCATCAGGAAAAAACCGCGTCTTTTCATGTGGATGACCAGAAAGGCTTTTACTATTGCTTCGGCTGCCACGCCAAGGGCGATCTTTTCGGTTTTGTGCAAGAGACCGAAAATGTGGGCTTTATGGAAGCGGTTGAGATCCTGGCCCGCGAGGCCGGTATGCAGATGCCCGCCCATGATCCGAAGGCCCAGGAAAAGGCCGACCGGCGGGTGATTTTGGCCGAGGTCATGGAGCAGGCGGTGCAGTATTACCGGCTTCAGCTTCGCACGGCCGGCGCAGGCGCAGCACGCGACTATATCGCCGGGCGCGGGTTGAAAGACGCGGCCCTTGATCGCTGGGATATCGGCTTTGCGCCTGCCGCGCGTCAGGGTCTGTTCCAGCATCTTACGGCCAAGAACATCGCACCCGATCTGATCATCGACGCCGGGCTTGCAGCCCACCCCGATGACGGCGGCGATCCTTATGACCGGTTTCGCGACCGGATCATATTTCCTATTCGCGACGCGCGCGGCCGCGCCATCGCGCTGGGTGGTCGGGCGATGGATCCAAACGCCCGCGCCAAGTATCTGAATTCGCCCGAAACCGCGCTTTTTGACAAGGGGCGTAGCCTTTACAACCACGGGCCCGCACGCGACGCCGCGGGGCAGGGCACGCCGCTGATTGTCGCCGAGGGCTATATGGACGTGATCGCGCTGGCCCAAGCAGGTTTCAGCGCGACCGTCGCACCCTTAGGTACGGCTGTGACCGAGGATCAGCTTCAGCTTCTCTGGCGCATCCACGACGAACCGATCATCGCGCTTGACGGAGACAAGGCGGGATTTAGGGCCGCCCTTCGTGTCGTTGACCTGGCGCTGCCGCTGATCGAGGCCGGCAAATCGCTGAGGTTCTGCCTGTTGCCCGAGGGGTTTGATCCCGATGATCTGATCCGCGCCGAAGGTGCCGCGGCCATGCGGCGCCTTGTCGATGACGCCGTGCCGATGTTGCATCTGCTTTGGCGGCGGGAAACCGACGGCAAGGTCTTTGACAGCCCGGAACGCCGCGCAGCACTGGATAAACTGCTGCGCAATGCGATCCGGCAGATACGCGACCCGTCGCTTCGGCGACACTATGGCGACGAGGTAAATCGTTTGCGTCGCCAGCTTTTTGGGCAGGCAGGCGGACCGTCGCCCGCGCGGGCCAGACAATGGAAAGCGCCCGGTGCGGCACCGACAGCGGAAGCTAAGGCCAGCGCATTGGCGGGATCCGGAGCCACATACGAAGATCAGCTTCGCGAAGCGGTGATCCTTGCCACGCTCGCATGTCATCCGTCGATTGTGGATGATTTTATTTCGGATCTTGAGGGTCTGACGACGACGCTTTCCGCGCACGATGCGGTGCGTCTTGCCATTTTGCAGACTGGCGGGGCTGATCGTGCGGATTTACAGAATATTTGCGGCGCGGACGCACTTGAAAAGTTATTCTTGCCGCGCCATGTGCAAATCGCACCAGGCGTGCGACCGACGGCAAATCAGGACGTTGCAAGATTGTCGGTGGCTGAGGCTTTCGCGAAAATTGCCGCAAAACGCGGCGCCGCACACGAGATTGAAGATGCGATCGAGGATTTGGCCGGCCCGGTGGACGAGGGAATGACCTGGCGTCTGGGTCAGGTAGCCGAGGCGCTGAATAGTGCCGGTAAAACCGGACAGGACGACAGTGCGGATTATGATATCGGCCCCAATGGGGCGCGGATCAAACGCGACGAAAAGAAAGAGCTGAACACGCTTTTAAGCAAGATCGACTATTCAAAGGGCCGCCGCAGCACACCGTAGCAATTCTGCGCGATTAGCCAATAAAAGCACGGGCTGCGGGTTGTGATTCTGTGATTCGCGCGAGATGATTCGCCCAACGCCCGAATCACTTGAAATTTTGGGAGAGCCGGATGGCTGCCAAGGATACCGACGACCGTAAATCGGACGATCAGGAGGGCGAAGGCGTCCTTGATATGAGCCAGGCCGCGGTCAAGAAGATGATCGCCGATGCGCGTGAAAAGGGCTATATCACCTACGATCAGTTGAACCGCGTTCTGCCGCCGGATCAGGCGGCCTCGGAGCAGATCGAAGACGTAATGTCGATGCTTTCGGAAATGGGCATCAACATCATCGAAGACGAAGAAGCCGAAGACGACAGCGAGGCATCGACCGAAGTGGTCGAGGCATCAACCTCGCGCGAGGTTGCCGTCTCAACCACCGAGACCGAAAAGCTCGACCGCACCGACGATCCGGTGCGGATGTATCTGCGCGAAATGGGTTCGGTCGAACTTCTTTCCCGCGAGGGCGAGATTGCGATCGCCAAGCGGATCGAGGCTGGCCGCAACACCATGATCGCGGGTCTTTGCGAAAGCCCGCTGACGTTTCAGGCCATCACGATCTGGCGCGACGAACTGCTGAGCGAAGATATCCTGCTGCGCGACGTCATTGATCTGGAAACAACCTTCGGACGCTCGATGGGCGAAGAAGGCGATGACGACGCACCGGTCGTCGAAAACGTGGCTGTCGAAGCTGAAGCGCCCGAGAAAAAACCGGACGAGCCTGAACTTGATGCCGACGGCAACCCGATTGTCGAAGATGACGATGAAGATGAAGACGATGCCGTCAGCATGTCGCTGGCCGCTATGGAAGCCGCACTGAAGCCGCGTGTTCTGGAAACGCTTGATCTGATTGCGCGCGACTACACGAAATTGTCCGATATCCAGGACCAGCGGATGTCGGCGACGCTGAATGAAGACGACAGTTTCAGCGCCAAGGAAGAAAAGAAATACCAGAAGCTGCGGTCCGAAATTGTCGAACTGGTGAACGAGCTTCACTTGCACAATAACCGGATCGAAGCGCTGATCGACCAGCTTTACGGCATCAACCGCCGGATCATGTCGATCGATTCGAACATGGTCAAACTGGCTGATCAGGCCCGCATCAACCGGCGCGAATTCATCGAAGAATATCGCGGTTACGAGCTTGACCCGAACTGGCTTGAGCGGATGGGCGAAAAGGCCGGGCGCGGCTGGAAAAATCTGATCGAACGCTCGATCCCGAAGATCGAGGAGCTGCGCGGCGAGATGGCGCAAGTGGGCCAGTATGTCGGCGTCGACATCCCCGAGTTTCGCCGCATCGTGCAGCAGGTGCAGAAAGGCGAAAAAGAAGCCCGTCAGGCCAAGAAGGAAATGGTCGAGGCGAACCTGCGTCTGGTGATTTCCATCGCCAAGAAATACACCAATCGCGGCCTGCAATTCCTTGATCTTATTCAGGAAGGCAACATCGGCTTGATGAAGGCGGTGGACAAGTTCGAATACCGCCGCGGCTATAAATTCTCGACCTATGCCACCTGGTGGATCCGTCAGGCGATCACGCGGTCCATCGCCGATCAGGCCCGCACGATCCGCATCCCGGTGCATATGATCGAGACGATCAACAAGCTGGTGCGCACCGGCCGCCAGATGCTGCACGAGATCGGCCGCGAACCGACGCCGGAAGAACTGGCCGAAAAGCTGCAAATGCCGCTGGAAAAGGTTCGCAAGGTGATGAAAATCGCCAAGGAACCGATTTCGCTGGAAACGCCGATTGGCGACGAGGAAGACAGCCAGCTTGGCGATTTCATCGAAGACAAGAACGCGGTTCTGCCGCTCGACTCAGCTATTCAGGAGAACCTGAAGGAAACGACGACACGGGTGCTGGCATCTTTGACGCCGCGCGAGGAGCGGGTTTTGCGGATGCGGTTCGGCATCGGGATGAACACCGATCATACGTTGGAAGAGGTTGGTCAGCAGTTCAGCGTGACGCGCGAGAGGATCCGGCAGATTGAGGCGAAGGCGTTGAGAAAGCTGAAGCATCCGTCGAGGAGCAGGAAGCTCAGGAGTTTCTTGGATCAGTAGGATTGAAGCGTGGCAAACGTGGACGAAATCACAACTTACGACGACGCAATCCCACTGAAATTTGCTTTGGAGAATGTGCTTGGCTCTGAGGAATGGTATCGGTTGAAAGACACCCGTTCGGTTACGGACTGGCGGAAATCCTTGCTCAAGGCTCTTCGATCTACAGACGTCGCGATTTCTGCTAGCGTCCAAATCGCCGACGAAGCTTGGAGAGAAACGGCGTGCGAAATTTTGGAGCACGGCCGCGAAAGCATAAAAGACGCGGTGGGCATCTCAAATCTTTTCAGTGCGTTCGGGGCCTGTTACATGCAGCTCAGTTTCCATCAACTTGGTTTCATGCCCCGGAGAAAAGGCAAAAAGGCAAAAATTCGAGCCACGCCCGCAAACTGGAATCTCGCAATTTATCGATCTGTTCAATATGTTCAATCGGAGGCGCAAAAGCTCCGATCTGAGTATAGCAGTGATACCCGAAAACTTGATGAGAAGATTGACGATCCGAAATATCGGAAATTGCGCTGGGACTAGGCAAGCGTAGGGTGGGTGCTAGCCCACTAAGCCACGCAACGAAAACCACCGCCCCCGCGCTCAGCCCGGGCAGCGCCCGACCCTCCCGGCGGGAGGGCGCATTTGCAATGTTGCAAACCGCACGACCGGATGATGTATTTGGCACCATAAAGCGCTCACGATGAAACGGCGCAACATGCGCCCACCCAGGGTCGGGCGATGCCCTTTGTCGCGCGAAACCGTAGGGTGGGTTTTCAACCCACCATTCGTTGGCTACCAGAACACCCATGACGCATTTCACTCTCACCGTCGCCACCAGCGCTGATGGCTTTATCGCGCGCACCGCCGACGAGCCGCCGCAGGCATGGGCATCGAACGAAGAACAGGCGCTTTTCTTTCGCGATGTTGAGGCCGCCGATTGGGCGATCATGGGGCGGAACACGCATGAAGCGGCGGATAAGCCTTACCGGCGGCGAATAGTTTTTTCTTCAAAAACAAGCGGCTGGCAAAGGCCCGCGCAGCTTTGGATCGATCCGGCGGGCCTGACCGCCAACGATCTCGCGGCCCAAGTCGCCCACATCCATCCATTGAACAACGGTCTGATCCTTGGCGGCACACGGGTTCACGACTGGTTTCTGGCACACAGCGCGATCCATAAGGTCAACCTGACTATCGAGCCGGTGACTTTCGGCTCGGGGCTGCCGATCTTCAGCGATCAAACCGGCACCGACCCGATCAAAACATTCACCACGCGCGGCTTCAGGATCGTCAGTGACGCGGCCCTGAACGCCATCGGCACACGGTATCTGGAAATGGTGCCGGAATGACCCATGTGATTGAAATTCAGACAAACGGCCCCGGCCTATACGAATTTACCGTGCAAGTTCAGGATCTTGCGATGGGAAACGGAGTCATGACGATTTTCGTCCAACATACGTCCTGTTCGCTGCTTATTCAGGAAAACGCCGACCCTGACGTTCAGACCGATCTTTTGGAGTTTTTTCAACGGCTTGTGCCGCCCGCCGACGAACCCTCGATGGCGTACCTCACCCACACCGCTGAAGGCCCCGACGACATGCCAGCCCACATCAAGGCGGCGATGCTGCCGGTCAGCTTGAACATTCCTGTCATTTCGGGGCGTTTAGCGCTCGGAAACTGGCAGGGAATTTACCTTTTCGAACATCGGGCGCGCCCGCACCGCAGGCAGGTCATCTGTTCGACCGTTGCCGCGATTTAGCCGCGATAATCAGTCCTCGAGGACAAAAGTGACCATCATGTTGACCTGGTAAGACTGGATGTCGCCGTCCTTGCCGACGTCTACGGATTGTTCCTTAATCCAGGCGGATTTAATATTTCGCAGTGATTTAGAAACGCGCTTGATGCCCTCCTCGACTGCGTCATCAAATCCTTTTTTCGAAGTGGCTGAAATTTCGGTCACACGTGCAATAGACATTGGTCGCTCCCGTTAAATTTATTGTGCGGCCATTCTGGCGCTGGATTGTTGTATTCAAAAGGGAAAGTATCGATGCAGACTTCACTTTCACAGTACGGGCGCCGCTCTGGTCTATCTGAGCGACCCGGGCACGAATAAAGGTGCATCAGCGCAACGCCACGCGAAGCCTATCTGGTGGTGGCATTTCGACCCTACCCAAAATGCGGATGGTCCCCTATAGTCCGTGTGGTTAAGGAGGGTCTAGCCTCCAGACAGGCAGGGAGAAGTGGCGGATGCGCTGCCCGTTTTGCGGAAATATCGACACCCAGGTGAAAGACTCGCGCCCGGCGGAGGATCACGTTGCGATCCGGCGGCGGCGGTTCTGTGCGGCTTGTGGCGGAAGATTTACGACCTATGAACGCGTCCAGTTGCGTGATCTTGTGGTCATCAAATCAAATGGACGGCGCGAAGAATTCGACCGCGACAAGTTGGAACGCTCGATCCGTATCGCGTTGCAGAAGCGCCCGATCGAACCTGACAGAATGGATCAGATGATTTCGGGGATCGTCCGGCGGCTTGAGTCGTTGGGCGAAACCGACGTCCCATCCACCACCATAGGCGAGATTGTCATGGAAACGCTGGCCCGGATTGATACCGTGGCCTACGTCAGATTTGCCAGTGTTTACAAGAACTTCCAGGCAGCCGACGACTTCGATAAATTCGTCAGCGAACTGCGACCGCCGCAGAAGGACGAGTGACCCCGGACGATGTTCGCCACATGCGCCACGCGCTAATTTTGGCGGCGCGGGGGCTGGGGCGCGTCTGGCCAAATCCGGCTGTCGGTTGTGTCATCGTCAATCATGGGCGCGTCGTCGGGCGCGGGCGGACAGCCGATGGCGGTCGACCTCATGCGGAAACGCAAGCATTGGCGAAGGCGGGCGCTGCCGCGCGGGGGGCGACGGCATATGTCACGCTTGAACCCTGCTCGCACATTGGCAAGTCCGGGCCATGCGCCGATGCTTTGATCGGGGCCGGTATCGCGCGGGTCGTCGTCGCGATCAACGATCCCGATCCGCGCGTCGCCGGGCGCGGTATTGCGAAGCTAACGGGCGCGGGTATCGATGTCGAAGTTGGCTGCCTTGCTGATGAGGCCGCCGATCTTCAACGCGGCTACCTTGCACGAATTACGCAAGGCCGCCCATCGCTTACGCTGAAGTTGGCATCGACCGCTGATGGGCGGATCGCGACCGCGTCGGGCGAAAGCCGTTGGATCACCGGGGCGGCGTCGCGCCGCATGGTCCACGCGCTCAGAATGAACCACGACGCCGTTTTGATCGGTGCCGGAACCGCCCGCGCCGACGATCCCGATCTGACCGTTCGGGGCCTGGGCGCAGATCGACAGCCGGTTCGAATTGTTGCCTCGCGCCAGATCCGGCTGTCGGAGGAGTGCCGCCTTTTCCAAACCGCCGCGAACCCACCGGTCTGGATCGTCTGCGGCGACGATGCCGCCGCAAGCGGCGAGGCAAATCGGTGGCGCGACGCGGGCGCCAAGGTCTTGCCGGTTGCGGCCGATAACGGCCAAATCTCGGCTGTTAAGATGCTTACAGCACTGGGGCAGGCGGGGCTGACGCGGGTATTTTGCGAGGGCGGCGGTATCCTTGCGGCATCGCTTCTGGGCGCTGACCTTGTGGATGAACTTATTGTTTTTACAGCGGGAAAGGTGATCGGCGCGGAAGGCCAACCTTCGATTGGCCCACTTGGGTTGGCCGATCTGAGCACCGCACCAGCCTTTGAATTGTCCGACACCCGTCGCATCGGAGATGACGTAATGCAGCGCTGGACCCGACCCCGATCAACCGCCTGAACGACGCACCAGTTGATAAAGCCGCTGGATGCCCGAGTGGCGCGATGCGGTGATGGGTGCCGACATTTGCCTGGTCAAAGAGGTGACGGCTTGTTCCGGCGAAAGCGGCGCACCGGTGCCGGGATCGAAATAACGCGGGTAGCCGATCAGGCACGCATGGGCGAGGCCTTCAAGTGTGGCCGGGCCGCTGCGGTGCGCCGGTTGCGGTGCAATGTCACGCGTTAACCCCCATCCGGCGTAAAACGGCGCGCCAACGCAAACAACCGGAACGCCCCGCAACAGCGCTTCGAAACCAAGCGTTGAGGTGATCGTCCAGACCTCGTCGCAGTTCGCAAGCGCGGCGGCGGCGCTGACGCCATCAAGACTGAAATCGGCTAGTTCTGCGATCAGTTCGGGATCAACGACGCCCTTTCGCAACCCGGCTTCGACATCGGGGTGCGGCTTCCAAAGAATGTGCGCATCCGGGTTCGCCAGACGCACGAAATGCAGCAGATCGGCATTTGTGCGGACATCCTTCGCACCTAATACTACCGAGGCGTCATCTTCGACCTGGCCAACAACAAGTAATCGTCGCCGATCTGGCGGGATATGACGGCAATCGCCATCAATATTGTATTTGGACAAATTCCCGGCCAAAAGTCGCGGGATTAGCCGCCGAGAACGTTCGATTTCTGCAAGTGGCAAATTTCCGGAATTCGCGACCAAGCGGTCCAGATCGGAGGGTATCGATGGGTCGTAGTAAAGCCCGGTGCTATCTGCGACCAGTGAGAGCGGTGGCACAAGTGCGGCCCCCAACCCGCGCGACCGCAGGAAACCGTCTTCGACGCGAATTGTCCCTTCAGGAGCAGGCGTTCGCCCCCAGGCCAGCACCCGCCGTTTGTCGCGTTCGGCGCGCTTGGCCGCCCTGTCGGGCGACGACGCGAAGATCAGGCGCTTTTCCTGCCCGAAGGCGCGGCGGAGATATGCGCGCTTCCAGCGGCGCATTCCAAGTGCCACGTATCCGTGACGGTCTTCGCGCCATGCGCGCGATCTTGCGGCCATCGCCGCGATCACGTCCTCGACGTCGCACAGCCGGTCTTCCACCGGATCGTACCAGGTCGGGTACAGGATCATCGCGGCGGCAAAAAGCTGGGCGCGGGTCAGCGGGCGTTGTCGGCGTGGATGCGGGGTTTCGTCGGCTGTCAGGCCCCAACCTGCATAAAACGGCTGACCGAAAACCCGCGGCTTGTGGTCGGCGAAAATAGCCTCGAACCCAAGCATGGAGGAATGTGTATAGACACCGACCGCGCCTTCGAAAAGCGTCCACGGGCTGACCGGAGCGTCAAATATACGCGCGCGGTCTACGGGCAGATCTTCGTCGAAATGTCCCGGCCTTTTGCCCGCGTTGGTTTCGGGATGGGTCTTGATCAGGATTTGCGCGGCGGGATGTTCATCCGCCGCGGCCACCACCATTTCTGCGAAATCCGAGGGGCCAGCACCCTGCAAGGCGGCGTCACCGCGCGTCTGGTCGATCACCACGACATAACCTGGCGGCGGCACTTCAAGTGTTGGGTCAAAGGCGCTGTATTTGCTTAAATGCCAGTATCTTAGCTGCTCGATCGCGCGCTTGGCGCGGTTCAGCAATTGGGTATCGTCAAGCCCGCTTGTGCGCAGCAAGGTCTCTAGATCCGAAGTTGCGCTGGCATCAAAATGTACGCCGCTTTTGTCCAGGCAAAGCCCTAGCGGAAGCTCGCCCCGCACGCGGCCGGGATGAACCGAACGCAGGAAAGCGTCTTCGACGGTCAGGATCGGCGCTTGCGTCCAACCGGCCACCGCTTCGCCGCGCCAGGCCGTCGGTGACCGCCCCCAGATGCCGACCCAATCGTCGGCACCGGGAACGCCAGTGGCCACGTCCCAGCCTTTTAGGGCCAGGATGCGGCGCATATGATGCCGCATCAGAAGCCCGCCGGTATAGACGCATAGCCGCCGACTTTCCGACGTAGTTTTGTCGATCACTGAATGAGCTGATCGATGGACGAAGCTGCTGTTAACGGAGAGACGATCGCGCCAAGGATTTTGGCAAACTGCGTGTAAGGCGCTTCGGTCACGTAAACCGTGTCGCCATCGCGGATCGAGAAATCCCGGGCCATGAAAACGCCGTTTGGGCTGGTCATGTCGAGGACATAGATCATCCGCTGCGCCCCGATCAGATCGCCGCGTCCAAGAACGACGTTCGCCACGTCAGCCGCTTCGTTGCGGAAGATGAAGATGCCGGTGGGATCGGCGACGCCGGTGGACAGCCCACCGGCACCGGCAAGCGCTTCGATTGCCGATATGGACTGGGTATCAAACGGCACCTTGAGTTGCGCGCCAGTTGCGCCAAGTGCAGTGAAAAAACGCGAATCTTCTTCGACAAGGATGCGATCGCCCGCCCGCAACGCCACATCGAGCTGTGGGTTGGTATAAAGGTCCTGCAACCAGACCGTGCCGGAGTGCGCGCCCCGGATCAGGGTGATTTGCGTGATCTCAGGCGGAAGCGTGATGCCGCCGGCCCTGGCAAGCATGGCCGTCAGCGTGCGCGTGGGCCGCTCTATTGGATAGACACCTTGGGCTCCAACGCCACCGATCAGAGAAACCGTCGAGCCATCGCCGGGCAGGCGACGGACGAGCACCTGCGGATCAGGAGTTTGCGCTTCGAGCTTTTCGGTAATGATGCGCCGCACGGCCTCGGGTGAGTTTCCAGAGGCTCGGATGCGGCCAGCGTAGGGCACGAAAATAAAACCAGCGCCGTCGACCTGAATTTCTTCAAGCGACGCACCACCTGCTGATGCCGAGGCCAAAAGCCCGTCATCGACGTTTTCCCAGATCGTCAGCCCCAACGTATCACCGGGGCGAATGGTGTCCGACCCAAGGGCGGCGGCTTTCATCAGACCTTCGGAAAATCCCAAAGCGGGCACAACTGCCGTGGATGCGGTCACGTGGTCGTTGACCGACACCACAAAGGCATCGCCCTGTTTCTGCACCGCGCCCGAGAATATTTCGTCCTTTGTCGGGCCGGATCGGGGCAATGAGCACCCGCTTAAAATAATGGCCACGACGCATAGAGCACCAACGCGCGCTCCGCGTTTTTTGTTCGTAATCACTGCCCGGTCTCCTCGACCTTTTTATGCCTGCCTCGGCTGATTTTGGGGCAAGCGTAGCCAGCAAAATCGAAGTTTTCCAGCCTTATAGCCGCATGTCAGGTGACAGCACGCAGGTGTTGCGTCGCCGCCGCAGGGTCGCTCAGCACGGTCTGGTGGGGACTGGTTCTGGACAGCATCAGGTCCGGCAGCCGCCTCAGAAGCCGCCGACGGCCTAGATGCGAGTAATATCCGCCTGGAATTTGCGATGTCTGCAACAAAAACCGCCGATAGTCCTGGTAGGCCGAAAAGTCAGGCGGTTCCGGTGCTGCAAAAAAGTCGGCAAGACCTTGATCAGAAACAAATTCTGGCCGGTTGTAGACAGCGCTTCCAAACGCTTTCAGTGGCAATCCACGCCACAAAACCTGCTCGGCCGCGGTGGAATTCACAGTGACAGCACTTTCCGCGTCATCCAGCAATTTCGCCAGCTTGCCGCCGGTCAAAAGATGGACCCGATCCGTTATTCCATATGATTTGGCCAGCGTGCGCACCAATGGCAAAATCGGCTCGCGGCCGTCTTCCAGCGGATGCGCCTTTGCCACCAGATGATGGTGCCCTGGTGCGCCGCTCGCGAATGCCTCAAATACCATCGACAGAAACGTAGACTGGCTTTGAAACGGCGAGTTGTCGCGGAAGTTGGCGTCGTGGGCGAGTTGCAAAAGCACAACGTGATAGGGAAACGATCCGCGCCGGACGCGATGGGTCGAGATCCGTCGGCGCATCCGGCGCGCGGGCATCGCCAGCAAGTGTCTGAGATACAGCGAAAATTCTGCTTCCGGCGCGAGTTGCCGATGTGGTCGGAACGCTGGAAATCTGCGCCGCCCACTTAACAAAAGCGCGTGATAAACTGCGCCCCAAAATAAGTGCTGGCGCATGTCACCCCAGCGGTCAGGTGCGGCCCTGAGCGGCGCGGAAGTGCTTTCCATCGCTGCGCGCATGTCGTCCAAAGTCAAGTCGACCAGCGGCGACGCGGCATTGGTGCCGCCGCGTTCGTAAGTGATCCAGTAGGGCCTGAGGTAGCCTTCTTCGAATGCGTGTACCGTCAGTTCGATCTCGCGGGCTATGGCGCGTGCTTTGACGTGAATAGGACGGCTTGCACCATAGCAGACGATGTCAGTGATTTTTTCGGCCTCAACGTGCTGACGAAGCCAGGTCTCCCAGTTGTCCTGCGTGCCGTGGTAGGCGTGAAAATTCGGGCGGTTGCGCCAGAACATGGCATCACCGTGATTAAATCCAACCCGCAAAACTCCGGCCCCGGCAGCTTGCAAACGCCCGGCCAAAGCGGCAAAAAACGGTCCGTGCGGCCCCTGAAGGAACAGAAACCGCCTTGTTGCCGGATCGTGAAGCTCGCCTGCCATAACCGCCTGATACGACCCGGCGCGGAATATGTCACGCGGTCGCCGGGTCTTGCAGTGCGCAACCGGTCGGTCTACCCCGAGAGCCGAGACGCAGGAGACGCACGTATGTTCACCGGAATTGTCACGGATGTGGGCGAGATTCTGTCGCTTGAACAGGCAGGCGATCTGAACGTGCGGATCGCCACCGGCTATGATGTCGCAACGATTGACATTGGTGCCTCGATTGCTTGCGACGGGGTTTGTCTGACGGTTGTGGCAATCGGGGAAAAGCCAAGATCCTGGTTCGAGGTGCAGGTGTCGGCGGAAAGCGTCGGCACGACCAATTTGGATGGCTGGGCCAGTGAAAGCCGTGTCAATCTGGAACGCGCCCTAAAGGTTGGCGATGAGTTGGGCGGTCATATCGTCTCGGGCCATGTCGATGGTGTCGCGACCGTCACGCAAGTGCGCATCGAAGGCGACAGCACGCGCGTAACGCTTGAGGCACCGGCAGCGCTTGCGCGCTTTATCGCGCCGAAGGGCTCGGTTGCTCTGAACGGGGTGTCGCTTACGGTGAATGAGGTTTCGGGGGATACATTTGGCATCAATTTCATCCCGCACACCAAGGCCGTCACGACCTGGGGGCAGGTCGCGATTGGCGATTCTGTAAATTTGGAAATTGATACGCTTGCCCGCTACGTCGCCAGGTTGGCCGAGGCATCCTGACAGCACCCGCCCACCGCGTTGCCTCTGGCCATCGGTCTGGGCTTCGGTTATGCGCATTTCAAGCTGCTTTGGGACGATTTTCATGACCTTTGAGACCTCCGGTTCGATCGAGGAAAACTGGCGTGACGCGGTGTCGTCGATCGAGGAAATTCTGGAAGACGCCAGGAACGGGCGGATTTTTATCCTCGTCGATCACGAGGATCGCGAAAACGAAGGTGACCTGGTGATCCCGGCGCAAATGGCAACGCCCGAGGCGATCAACTTCATGGCGACCCACGGGCGCGGTCTGATCTGCCTGACCCTTCCGGGTGAGCGCTGCGACGCACTTGGGCTGCCGCTGATGGCCAGCCACAATTCGTCGCGTCACGAGACCGCGTTCACGGTCTCGATCGAAGCGCGCGAAGGTGTCACAACCGGCATATCGGCACATGACCGCGCCCGCACCGTGGCCGTGGCAATCGACAGCGGCAAATCGGGGGCTGACATCGCGACGCCGGGGCATATCTTCCCGCTGCGCGCCCGCGATGGCGGCGTTCTGGTCCGCGCTGGGCACACCGAGGCGGCGGTCGATGTTGCGCGGCTGGCGGGGCTGAACCCCTCGGGCGTTATCTGCGAGATCATGAACGAAGACGGCACAATGAGCCGGCTGCCCGACCTTGTGGCCTTCGCGCAGAAACACAACCTGAAGATTGGCACGATCAGCGATCTGATCGCCTATCGCCGTCGTCACGACAACCTGGTTGCAGTGACCAAAGAAGAGACCGTGACGTCAGAGTTCGGTGGCGAATGGACGCTGCGGATTTTCACCGATACCGCGCATGGCGACGAACATATCGTTCTGACAAAAGGCGATATTTCCGGCGATAATCCGTGCCTGGTTCGGATGCACGCGATCGATCCGATGCAGGATATCGTCGGGCTGGGGCCGCATGGACGGGCGTCGGAATTTGGCGACGCAATGCAGCTGATCGCTGCCGAAGGCCGGGGCGTTCTGGTGCTGTTGCGCGACACGACGATGAAGCTTGTGACCGGGGACGCGGTAAGCCCGCAGACGCTTAGGCAATATGGGCTGGGTGCGCAGATATTGTCGTCGCTGGGGCTGTCGAAACTTGTTCTTTTGACCAATTCACCGCAGCCAAAGGTGGTCGGACTTGATGCCTATGGGCTGGAGATTGTCGGCACGCGCAAGGTTTCGGGAGAGGCCTGATGGCGGGACATTCCGACAGTGAAATGGGCCTGCCAGAACTTACCGATCCGACCAAAGTGCTGATCGTGATCGCGCCTTACTATACCAAGATCGCCAAGGCGCAGCTGGCGTCGGCACGCGGCGTGTTGGAAAGCGCAGGCGCGGCACACGAGACCATTGAAGTGCCCGGCTCGCTTGAATTACCGGCGGCAATCACGCTTTCGCACCGGCTGGCAAACTATGACGGGTATGTCGCGCTGGGTTGCGTGATCCGGGGGCGCACGAGCCATTATGATGTGGTTGTTCGCGAAAGTGCGCGCGGGCTGACGTTGTTGGGTTTGCAGGGTCTGGCGATTGGCAATGGGATAATCACGGTTGAAAACATGGACCAGGCCGAAGAGCGCGCAGACGCCGAGCGGTTGGACACAGCCGGCGGTGCCGCGCAGGCCGCGCTGCATCTGATCGCGCTGGCGCGCCGCTTCGGGGCCGTGCGAAAGTCAGTTGGGTTCTCGCCCGGCGAATACCTGATCGCCGGCAACCCGGATGGCCCTGGGTCCGCATGACGACGAAACCCCGACAGATGAAATCGACCGCGCGGCTGCACGCCGTTCAGGCATTGTTTCAGATGGAAGCGTCGGGGCAATCGGCGGATACTGTTCAAAGGGAATTCGAGGATTTCCGGCTTGGTGCCGAATTGGACGGCGAAACTTTCGCCGAAGCGGATGTCGATCATTTTCGGATGCTGGTCGGATCGGCGGTGAACTGGCAGGCAAAGATCGATCAGCTGACCGACCGGGCTCTGGTGGAAAAATGGCCGATTAATCGTATCGACCCGACGATCCGGGCGCTGTTTCGCGCAGCGGGTGCTGAATTGATCGACGGGGACGCGCCGCCAAAGGTTGTGATCACCGAATTCGTCGATGTGGCGAAGGCGTTTTTCCCCGATGGCCGCGAGCCGAAGTTTGTCAACGCCGTGCTGGATCACATCGCGCGCGAAGTACGCCCGGAGGCTTTTTGATATTTAGCGCCGCGCCTGTCCGCGCGTCGCGGTAAAAAGGAGACGCCGTCCCCCTCGGTGCGTTGCACCTCACCCCCTGAAGTATTTTGCCCAAGAAGAAATGCGGGGATACCCTATTTTGGATTTCCCCGCGAAAAATCAGCAATTCGGGATATTAACCGCCAGGCCGCCAAGCGCGGTTTCTTTATATTTTTCGCTCATGTCCTCGCCGGTTTGCCGCATGGTTTCAATCGCGGCATCCAGTGGAACGAAGTGTGTGCCGTCGCCGCGCAACGCGAGCGATGCCGCACTGACGGCCTTGATCGCACCCAGACCATTGCGTTCGATACACGGCACCTGAACCAGTCCCGCCACTGGATCGCAGGTCATGCCGAGGTGGTGTTCAAGCGCAATCTCGGCGGCGTTTTCAACCTGTTCCGGCGTGCCGTCCAATACCGCTGCCAGGCCTGCCGCCGCCATGGCCGCCGCTGATCCGACCTCAGCCTGACAGCCGCATTCCGCACCCGAAATGGATGCGTTGATCTTGACCAAAGCACCGATTGCCGCAGCGGTCAGAAGAAATTCGCCGACCCGGGCCTCGCTGGCACCAGGCACATGGTCCAGCCAATATCGGATAGTCGCGGGGATAACCCCTGCGGCACCATTCGTGGGCGCAGTGACAACTTGCCCGCCTGCTGCGTTTTCTTCGTTCACGGCCATCGCATAGACGCTGATCCAGTCGTTCACGATATGCGGCGCTGTCAGGTTCTGCCCGCGTTCTGCCTCCAGCGCATTTCGAATACCCAAAGCGCGCCGTTTGACGTTCAGCCCGCCGGGCAGGATGCCGCCCGTCGCCAGCCCGCGATCCATGCACGCCCGCATGACTTCCCACACCCGCCGAAGACCTTCATCCAGCGCGCCGGTTGTCATCCGGCTAAGCTCGTTTTCGCGCTTCAGGTCTGCGATGGTTTTTCCGGATGCCCGACACATCACCAGCATGTCGGCGGCAGTATTGAAAGGATAGGGGATCGGTGGCCCGCTTTCCTTATTTGCGCCTGCGTCCAATTCCGCTTCGGTCAGGACAAAGCCGCCGCCGACCGAATAATAGGTTTCCTGCAAAATGACGTCGCCCTGGGCATCGGTCGCCATCAGAATCAGGCCGTTGGCGTGACCGGCAAGCGGCGGTCCGTAGTCAAAGATCAGGTCGGTCGCGGGGTCGAGCTTGAGAACGCCAAGTGCCGCCGGTTCCACCACCTTGTCGCGTTTAATGGTTTCAAGCGCCAGTTCGGCCAGTTCGGCGACGTAGTCATCGGGGCGAAAGCCCGCCAGCCCAAGCAGGACCGCACGATCTGTTGCGTGACCGACGCCGGTAAAAGCCAACGACCCATGAAGTGAGGCCCGAAGCCCGGCGGGTGAAAACGGCGATGCGCGCAGTTTGTCCAGAAACGCCGCCGCCGCCACCATCGGCCCCATCGTGTGCGACGAAGACGGGCCGATACCCACTTTAAACATCTCGAACACGGAAAGAAACATGCGCGCTCCCCCTACCGCCATGCTGATGCACTGAAAATGTCTAAGGTGAGAGGCTCGGAACGGCATTCGAAACGTCAATTTCGGCAGCTTTCGCTCGCGTCGGGCAAATTCGCGAATTATAGACATCGAAACGAGTGCATTGAGGAGAGCAAAATGTCGAAGTTGGAAGAAATTGGCGATAGTTTGGCGATACGCGCGCTTGAGGTGATGGAGCGCACAGGTAACGAAGCAATCGAGAGACGGGTCGGTGACGAGATTGGCTTGTCGTCACCCACATTGCAGGAAATTTTTGCGACCGCGATCAGGATCAGAAGGGCCGAAGCCCGTGCGCGTAAATTGATCGAGAAGTTTTCGGAGGGCGAAGACATTCCGGTCGCCCAGATATCTTCACAACCCCAGGACATGGGGCACTGAGCCGCGCGTTCACATCGATTGCGCTAACCAGACGAGCAGAACGCCGATTGCCACGCCGGCAAGCCCAAGAGCGCGGCGGGTTTCAATCGGCATCTCGGCGATGATCCGAACCAGGTCTTCCAGGCGCGAAGGGGCCAGTGCGAACACCAGCCCCTCCAAGACTAGGACCAGTCCCAGCCCCAAAAGCACGAACTCCATCAGTCCAGACCGTCGCCTTTCAGGAATTCAAAGAACTCGCTGTCGGGCGTGATGACCATTGTCGAATTGCTTCCCTGCAGTGCGCGCTCGTAGGCTGACATCGAGCGGTAGAACCTGAAGAACTCCGGGTCGGCGCCAAAGGCTTCGGCAAAGATCCGGTTCCGCTGGGCATCTGCTTCACCACGGACAATCTCGGCTTCGCGCCGGGCTTCGGACGTCAATTCAACCCGGGTCCGGTCGGCCTGCGCGCGCACGCGCTGAGCCGCTTCCGCACCGCGCGCGCGTTCGTCAGTCGCTTCACGTTCCCGCTCGGATCGCATACGGGCAAACGTTTCGGCCTCGTTCTGTTCGGGCAGGTTGGTCTGCTTCAGGCGCACATCCACCACGTCGAGCCCAAGAGCCTCGGCGCGTCCGTCGGCCAAAATCCTGATGCGGCCCATAAGCGCGCCGCGTTCCGGTGACAGAATGGTATTCGAGGTCACGCCCTCGGAACCGAGAACAGAGCGAATATTGGCGTTCAGGATGTCGGCAAGTTGATTTTCAGCCGACTGCAATCCGCCCACGCCAACGGCTTCACGAAACCTGACGACATCAGCAATTCGGTAACGTGCGAAGGCGTCGACGACCAGCCGACGATCATCCGACGGTGTCACCTCGATGGGCGGCGTGTCGAGCGACAGTATCCGGTCGTCATAACGCACGACGTCCTGGATGAACGGGATCTTGAAGGCCAGGCCGGGGTCTTCTTTGACCCTCTTGATTTGCCCGAATTGCAGTACAAGCGCCTTCTCGCGTTCCTCGACGATAAAGATCGATGAAAGTGCTGCGAAAAGCGCAACAACCAAACCGATGAGCAGAAAAGTTCCTCTTTTCATATCAATTCCCTCCTGCCGGGCTACTGCGCCGAAGCTCGTTCAACGGTAGGTATGGCACCACGCCCTGGCCACTTCCGCCGCCAATGCCTTGGTCCAGGATAATTTTGTCAACGCCACTAAGAACGCGTTCGAGTGTCTCGATATACAGCCGTCGCCGCGTGACTTCCGGCGCCAGCAGGTATTCCGTCAGTACAGCATTGAAACGGCTGGCTTCACCTTTCGCCTCGTTTACAACGCGGGCGCGGTACCCCTCAGATTCTTCAAGCACCTGCGCTGCCTGACCGCGCGCTTCCGCGAGAACGCGGTTTGCGTAGCCGTCGGCTTCGCGCTCCAGTCTATCGCGTTCCTGTTCAGCGGCCTGAACATCCCGGAAGCTGTCGATCACCGCTGTGGGCGGGTCAGCTTTGTTAAGGTTGACGCGCACAATATTGATCCCCGACTCATAGCTGTCGAGCGTCGACTGGATCAATTCTTCGGCGCGCTGCGCCGTTGCGCCGCGGTCGCGGTTCAGAAGCGGCGCCAATTCCGAGCCTGCAACGATCTCGCGCATTGCTGATTCCGAAACCGCACGCACTGTTTGAGGGCCGTCACGCAGATTGAAGAGATATTCGGCCGCGTTGTTGATATTCCAGACAACCTGGAAGTCGATGTCAACGATGGCTTCGTCGGTGGTCAGCATCAGTCCGTCACCGCCCGAGGACCCCGAGCGGCCCATGCCGATGTCTTCGGATTGCTGAGTTTTGACAGGAACGACCTCGAATGTCGTCACCGGCCAGGGCGCGAAATTCAGGCCCGGCTCTCCGGTCTGGGAAAATTTGCCCAGAAACATCTCAACGGACTGTTCTTCCGGTTTGACGGTATACAACGAATTCCAAGCCCAAAGGGCTACAAGTGCTAGCACGCCAATTCCAGCGGTTCCCCGCGTCAGCCATGGCCCGTCGCCGCCGCCATCGCCGCCGCCATTGCGCCGGTTTTTGCCGCCGCGACCGCCCATCAGGACGCGCAGCTGCTCCTGGCCTTTTTTCATGATCTCTTCAATCTCGGGGATCTGCGGTCCATCCTGACCGGGTCGCCGTCCGGGACGTCGATCGTCGTCGTCGTCGTCGCCGCCGTTCGAGCCGCCACCCCAGGGTCCGCCATTGTTATTGGACATTATCCATTCGTATCCTGTGTTGCTTCAAATGAAGTCTTGCAAAGCTACCTGTAGCTTTGCACCCCCTAATTCAACCACTTCTAACGGGGTTTTGCATAGTTACCAGTTCTTCCGACATCGTGGGATGTACAGCCACGGTACGGTCGAAATCCTCTTTTGTCAGCCCGGCTTTGATGGCAATTCCGACCATCTGGATCAATTCGCCTGCGCCTTCGGCGACGATCTGACAGCCCAGAACTTTACGGGTTGCCTGACTGACGACCAGTTTCATCAGCACCCGGTCCGAACGTTCGGCAAACGCGGATCGCATCGGCTTGAACGATGTGCAGTAGACGTCGATGGGTTCAACGTCGCGTGCTTGTTCCTCGGTCGGGCCGACGGTGCCAAGTTCCGGCTGGGTAAAAACAGCCGAGGCCACAAGGTGATGATCGGGCTTTGTCGGGTTGCCTTTGAAGACCGTTTCGGTGAAGGCCATGCCTTCGCGAATGGCGACCGGTGTGAGCTGGATGCGGTCGGTAACGTCGCCAATTGCATATATCGAAGGCACCGACGTCTGGCTTAGATCGTCAACTTCAATCGCGCCGCGCCGGGTCAGTTTGACGCCAAGCTCTTCCAACCCAAGACCGTGCGAGTTCGGTGCGCGGCCAGTCGCAAACATTACATGATCGAAAGTGCGCACGTCACCGTTCGTAGCTTTGACCCAAACCGGTTTGCCATGCTTGTCTTCACTGGACTCGGGCACAGGCATGTTTGCGGGATCGTCAATGCGGTTCGCCGCGTCATCTGCGCACATCATCCCGACGATGTTTGTGCCCAGATGCAGGTTCACGCCTTTTTCGATCATCATTTCCGCGACCAGCCCGCGGGCCTCGTCATCAAAACCGCGCAGGATTTGCGCGCCCCGGTAGTACTGCGTCACTTCGACGCCCATACCATTGAGGATGCAGGCAAATTCACAGGCAATATAGCCACCGCCGACGATCAGGATGGACTTGGGAAGCTCTTCGAGCAGGAATATATCGTCCGAGACCAGGCCCAGGTGTGCGTTTGTCTGATCGGGGCGAACGGGATGGCCGCCGGTCGCTACCAGGATAAATTTTGCTGTAACGACGTCGCCCGACGAAAGTTCGACCGTATGCGGATCGCGTAGGGTTGCGCGCGCATCGTGAATAGCGACGCCCGATTGGGTCAGAACCTGGCGATAGACGCTTTCCAACCGATCGAGTTCGGCGTGAAGCTTGGCGCGAAATTCCCGCCAATCAAATGTGCCCGCATCCGCCGACCAGCCATAATCCCGTGCCAACGACACGTTCTCGCGAAACTCCGAGGCGAAAACCATCAGTTTTTTCGGCACACAGCCGCGAATGACGCAAGTGCCACCCATCCGGCTGTCCTCGGCGATTACCACTTTGGCACCGGTTGTCGCCGCCGTCCGCGCGGCACGAACGCCGCCCGAACCGCCGCCGATCACAAACAGGTCGACGTCAAAATTCATGCTTTACGCCTCAAGGTCGGAAAAGACATTTGCAACCGGATCGACGCCGGGTTGCGAAGTGTCAGTTTCGCCCGAGTTGATGTCGCGGGTCTCAACCGTGCCGTTGCCGTAGCCGGTGACAATGACGTCACAGATGTCGATAAAGAGCCCGTTTTCGACGACGCCGGGCACCTGGTTCAGGATCAGCGCCAGTTGCCGCGCATTGCCGATGCGGCCCAGATGCAGATCAAGGATATGATTGCCCTCGTCGGTCACAAAAAGCGTCTCACCGGCCATCCGGGGAACTGCCTTGTTGCCCATCACATCAATGCCTTCGAGCATTTCTTCGAGCAATAGTTGCGTCGTCTGCATCCCGAAGGCCAGAACCTCCACCGACAGCGGAAACGCGCCCAGCGTTTCGACCTTTTTGGTGCTGTCGGCGATCACAATCATCCGGTCCGAAGCGGTTGCAACGATCTTTTCCTGCAAAAGCGCACCACCAGCGCCTTTGATCAGGTTCAGGTCGGCGTCGTACTCATCGGCCCCGTCGATTGTCAGATCAAGCCAACGGGCCTGATCAAGCGATGTCATCCTGATCCCCACATCTTCGGCCAGCTTGGCGGTTTGCGACGACGTGGCAACGGCAGTGATATCAAGGCCTTCATCACGAATGCGCTCGCCCAGGCATTTCACCAGCCAGGCGGCGGTTGACCCGGTGCCAAGACCCACCTTCATGCCACTTTCGACAAAGGCGCTTGCGCGCTTTGCAGCGGCGAATTTGGCGGTGTCAATTGGGGAAAGCTTGTCGGACATCTGGCAGCTCCGGAGCGTGGTTGCCGCGTTATAGAAAGATTGCCCGGGAAGGGCGAGGGGCAAACGGCAATTTCCGCTCGCTATATTGAGGGCGCTTTGATAGAGAGCGCCCGGTTCGCGGGTGTGGCGGAATTGGTAGACGCACCAGATTTAGGTTCTGGCGCCGCAAGGCGTGGGGGTTCGAGTCCCTTCACCCGCACCACCTAGTGCTAAAAAATATAATTATAACAATGCTTTAGTGAATAATTAATAAATTCAATCCACCTATTTAACCACCTTTGAGATACTCAAATGGCTATTCGGGTGTCTGGCATCGGAATGTGGGGATCACTGGGGTGTTATCCACAACAGGCGGCGCGCTCGCTCCTTCGGCGTCATTGTAATGACGGTCTCGATCCGACTTTGTTGCCGCCAATCGGGATTACGGCCAGCGCCAGGGCCGCGAATATCGCTCGTCCGGTATTCATGTCGTTCCCCTAAGCTGCCCCTCACGGGCCAGCATATTGCGGACCGTCCCGGCATACCACTGGCGTCCGCGCGCCGTTTTGACCCCCCGCTCGTTCAGTTCCGCCGCGATCTGGTGAAGCGCGCTAGAGGCGGCAGGCATTCAATTCATAGAGCAAAATGGCGGCGGGCCGGGGGTGAGGTTGCTGCGTGAGCGCCACCGACTTCGCGGCGCTTGGCCACAACAGCACACGTGAGCTTGACTTAATTGCCGGCACTGCCCGACGCGGGCTTGAGCTTGTTGCGGCGGGCGAGGGAAAGGCCATTGAGGGCTGGCAGCTTTTTGGCGGATCACTCAATATCGGGCGGTCGTTGTTTGAGAAAGGCGGACAAGGCGACAAGGACTTCGGTGCTTGGAAAGTGGCGTCACAACTTGGGACACCAAGTAGGAATGACGCTGCCGCCGCCATGTGGGCCGCCCGCGAGCCAGAGCAATTCGGGCAGTGGGTTTTACTGTCGCAACTTGCGACAGTGTAGCGGTGATCGGGCTTCAATTTTCGCAGAGCGGGGAGAGAACACGCTAGCGCAAGCCTGCCCGAACGCCACAGCGCGAACGCATAACCCCGCTCCCGCAAAGCAGGCACTGCAAGGAAGC
>CAXMNX010000036.1:0-3591 GCA_964194845.1 uncultured Boseongicola sp. | reverse complement strand
TGCGGGAACCGCCCGCGACGAGATCGGATCGCTGCTGGCGTCGGTGCCCTGCGCGCGGCTTCAGGCCGAGTTTTTTCCAGAAAGTGGAACGATGGAATTGCGGGGCCATGTGCCGGAGGAAGCCATGCGGGCGCCTGTGCTAAATGCGCTCCGTCAAAATTTGGGCAAGACGATCCCGGTTGTCGACAACGTCCGCATTCTGCCGCCACCGCAGTGCCAGGCACTTGCCGGGATATCATCCGTTGGTCTGCCACAATCAAACGATCAACGCAGCGACCCGCGTCTTGTCGGCGAAAGTGCGCACACGCGCAGCTACGGTTACTCAACCGGGCAGCGAATGATCTTCGACATTGCGGCGCCAGACTATGATGCGTTCATCTATGTCGATTATTTCGACGCTCAGGGCCAGGTCGTGCATCTCGTGCCCAACGAGCGTGTCAAGTTGGAATTACTTCCCGCTAAGCAACTTTCGAAAGTAGGCGCCGAACGTGCCGATGGCAATTTCCTTGTGGTGACCGTCGGTCCGCCATATGGTCAGGAGATTGCGGTCGCTTTTGCGGCGTCGCACGTGCTTTACTCTGGGTCACGTCCAATCCAGGAACTTGCCGCGCCTTACTTCGCCTTTTTGCAACAGCAAGTGGCAGACGCACGCGCGACGCATCCCGACTTTCGAGGCGAATGGGTCTATTTTTTCGTCGAAACGACCGAGTGAGACGTCAAAGACGCTTCCAGATACCCAAAAGATCATCCTTCGCGACCAGCCGGCGAGATTTCGAGAGCGTAACGTCCAAACTGGCAAGCAGATACGCCCCTCGCTTCATCGTCGAGATCAGGCGCTTCTCGAACTTTGCCTGCAGCTTGTCTTCGTGAAACGGGCGATAGTAGTAGATGATGTCATAGCCGCCATAGTCGAATTTCAGCGCGTCATCCTGAAAGATATCCTCGCCCAATCCGAAGTATTTGCGCCCTGCAGCAATGTATTCCTGAACGATATCGAACCCCGATATCTTGTCGAATGTAAACCGATCCGTGGCGTGCAGAACATGCAGGTTTCGGCCCGGGCCGCACCCGACTTCCAAAAAGCTGCACGGGCGGTGCGGCTTGTCGGTATGGCGGTAATCCGGGTCTTCGGCCAGATGCTTTTCCAGTGCGAACAGAAGATCAAAAAACTGGTTTAGATCCAGTGGTATATAGCCATATGAACCGTCCGCGCTTTCGGCCTCGCTGACTTCGTCCATTGCAATCTGCGACAATGCGGCTTGAAGAATCCGATTTTTTTCGCTGGCCAGCCGTACATTATCGACCAGCGTTCCTACGTCGTCCAGGGCACGGTGCAGTGCATAATCTTCTGTCAGATCTTCAAATCTGTCCACATTTCACGCTTTCGTATCAAGTCATTCTGTTACCAACACTCGCCGCGTCAATGACACAAGGTCAATAGCGCTTGAATCGCTTCGCTCGCTCAGAGCGTTGGCGAAGCCAGCGACGGATTCGATTGTTGGACGCGGTGTATCAAACAGCGGCTCGCGGGTATGAAAAACCATTATTGTGCTTTTGCCCGTGGTGTCGTCAACGGTGAACGCCAGCTTGTCCTGCCCGTTCGCATCATTAAGCGGATACGTAAGCCGCACCCGAACAGTTCCCGGCAGCCCGCTTCTGAGCTCTTCCACTGAATGTTCGGGGCGATTGTTGTTGGGCAGGATGTGAAAGGCGTTGTCGGTCACGTCGACAATTGTCACCCAAATGTAGCCATCTAGCATGTCGTCAGGCAGCAGCAATTCGATGACGGGGTTGTCGCCGGGTGAAAACCGCGCTTCGACGTTGAATTCTCCGGTTTCGCCGTCAAAAATCTGGATTGCGGTTTCGGCAAATGTGTTCTGACCAGACGCTCCCGCGGTCATAAGACCCAGGCGGCTTTCGATAAGGCAAATATCCGGACTGAGAATATCGGCGTTGATGATGATCAGACGGTCCCCGGCAATGGTGGAAATGCTGTCATAGATCGCCTGTGCAGCGCTGCGTCCCGCCACCGCGCCGCCCACGATAACCCGATCGCCCAGGGGATAGCCGGTCGCAGGCGGACTAACGAGCATCAGCGCTCCGCAATCCTGATGTGTGCGAAGCACATCTTCGACCGCCGCCACGGGAAGGATCCGCGGCCCGATCAGAAAATCAACGACGCCGCTGAACCCATCCGGAAGCGCATCAGACGTAAAGGCAGTTTCCAGGCGCTCGCGTTCCGACCTGTCCGCTACCAGGCCGGTAATGCTGAACGCGCCCGACCGCAACGACAGCGACCACTCGGGCAAATCATCAATCCGGTCCAGCAAATCGATGACGCCAGCCCCCCATTCGACCGGAAGATCACCCGAGGCCAGGGTAATCTCCGCCGAACCGCCCAGCCTGGTCATTGCAGCCTCGAAAGTTGCTTCGACATCCGAGGTTGGCGCATGGCCGGTCAGCTGCGGCGCGCTGCCGTCTTCTTTCCTGACGGTCAGCGTATAGGGGTCCACCTTTGGATAACCGCCGGCAATGAACGGGTCGAGCAGGCCCAAGAAGTAGGCACCGATCGCGCCAACGATGACTGCGACACCCAATAGGCTGAAAATGAGCGTGACTGACGATCCTTTGCTTGGCTCCGGCGCCGGTTGAGTGCGTCTGCTCTCGGAAGCCAACCCGATGGGATCAATGCGAGTCTGCGGCGCCTGGACTTCAACGCCTTGCCCACCAATAAGCGCCAATGCCTCGATGGCACTTTGCGGTCGGTCTTCGGGGTCCGGGGCCGTCAGTTTGTCGATCAGCGCTTTCAGCGGCTCTGGGACGCCGTCGGTTTCAAGCGACTTCTCCTTGGCATGCACAATGTCCATCAGGCTGGAATTCTGGGCTGGCGCCGAACCGCGAAAAGCTGCAAGCAGTGTGGCCCCGACCGAGTACAGGTCCGAGCGTTGGTCTGCGTTTCCGCTGAGTTGCTCGGGCGCGGCGTAGGCGTATTTTCCGGCAAAGCCGTTGCCGACAATTGTCGCGGCACCTGGATTGGTGTCGCGCGCGATGCCAAAGTCAATAATAACAGCGCCCGCCGGCTCGCCATCGCGCAGGATAATATTGTCGGGAGACATATCTCGGTGAACGATATTGCGGGCGTGGGTCGCAATCAGGCCGCTCAAAACCCGCTCGGCGATGGTCATTAATGCGCCTACTGAAAGCGATTGTACGGCAAGTGCTTCGTCGAGCCCGGGGCCATCGACATAGTCCATGACCAAATAGATATGGCCGTCTCGGGTTTTGTTATTCTCGGAATATCGCACGACCGCATCGTGCCGGACGTCGCGGATTTCCTCTTCGCGGGTCATTAGAACCAAAAAATCCTCGTTACGCGAGAATTCGGCGTTAAGGACTTTCAGCGCGACAACTCGACCGGAAATTTCGCTTCGCGCCCGGTAAACTTCAGAGGTACCACCACGCCCAAGAACAATTTCAATCCGATAGGTGTTGTTCAGCAGATCGCCGGGCTGAAATGTGTCGCTCGGCCGACTATCCATCAGAGCGATCCTGCCAGTTGAATTGCAGCCACAAAGCTACCCGATCAGCGCT
>CAXMNX010000035.1:0-89311 GCA_964194845.1 uncultured Boseongicola sp. | reverse complement strand
CGACCGAGTTCGAGCCGGGGCTGACAGGTGGCGCGTGGACCCGGCGGCTGGGCGGCTTCATGCCGAACGCGGTCGCGATGGAAACGCTCGATCTTTGCAAACTCGGCCATCTGGAGGACGGCGACCCCTTTGAGCTTGGCGGGCAGATGACCGATCTTGCCAGGCGCTTTCCCCATGTTCACGTCTGGGGCGGATGCTGCGGCACCCATGGGCGCCACATCGGCGAGATCGCTCGGCAAGTTGGCAAGGTCCGAGAAGCAATGGCTGCGGAATGAGGCCGTCGACCCGCAGCGCGACACCACACTTGAACGTTCGTTTCGTCCACAATCCTGCCATTTGGTGTTTTCTAGATTATTTAGCCCTGACCCAATGACGCCAGTTTCGCAATAGGCCGGCACCGCTGCGCTGATCCGTCGCCATTGTGAAACACCTCAGCAATAACCATCTATTGGGAAAGGCATATTTCGCAAAGGAGAGTGGTTATGACAGTTGATTTTCTGACGCAATTCTTCGGATGGATGACGCTGATCAACCTCGTGCTTTTTGTAATATCTTCGTTTTTCGCAATGTTTTTCAAAAGCATCGGCATGACGATGCACGCACGAATGTTCGGCATCGACGCCGAGCGCCTGCCCGAAATTTGGTACAGCTATCTGGGCACATTCAAAATCGCGTTCATCGTGCTGAACCTGACGCCCTACCTGGCGCTCCGACTGTTCATGTAATCGGTGCTCAGCTCGCCGCTTTGCGGCTTTCGTCGAGGTAAATTTCGCGCAATCGTGTCGCAACCGGGCCAGGCGCGCCATTACCAAGCGCCTGGCCGTCAATCTCGACCACCGGCATGACGAATGTCGAGGCGGAAGTGATAAACGCCTCGTTCGCCGCCTTAGCTTCTTCAATGGTGAAAGCGCGCTCCTCGACCTCCATCTGCGCCTCGCGGGCAAACCGAAGCACCGCCGCGCGCGTGATGCCGTGGAGGATCTCGTTTGAGAGATGCCGGGTGATGATCTGCCCGCCTTTGACGATATAGGCGTTGTTCGACGTGCCCTCGGTGACAAACCCGTCTTCAATCAACCAGGCATCATCTGCGCCCGCCGCCTTGGCCATCATCTTGCCCATGGAAGGGTAAAGCAGCTGCACCGTCTTGATGTCGCGGCGCGCCCAGCGCTGATCTTCGATCGAGATGACCTTCATGCCCACTTTTGCCATTGGACTATCGGCAATTGCCTTGGCTTGGGTGAAGAGCACCAGCGTTGACGGAACTTTGCTGGCGTCGGGAAACACGAAATCGCGGTCTGCATCGGCGCCGCGCGTGATCTGAAGATAGATCATCCCCTCGGTCAGGTCGTTTCGCGCCATCAGTTCGCGGTGAATGGTCTGAAGCTCGTCCATGGTCACAGGCGCTGCCATATCCAGCTCGCCGAGCGACCGTTCAAGCCGACGGGCGTGACCTTCGAAGTCGATCAGCTTGCCCTCCAGCACGCTGGTAACTTCATAAACACCGTCAGCAAACAGGAAACCTCGGTCGAAAACCGACACCTTGGCCTGATCTTCGGGAACATAGTCTCCGTTGACGTAAACGATGCGGGTCATGGGCGGGCTCCTTTGGCTGTGTCCGTCAGGTGGCGCGAAGGCAAGGAAAGGTCAAGCGGGTTGCCTACCCCCAGAGCGCGGCATCGGGGGGGTGCAGGCCTTCGCTGTCATATTTGAGCGTGTGATCGCGATCTTCGGCGAGCAAAAGCGGGCCGTCCAGATCGACGAAGGCGGCACCTTGCGCCACAAGCGTGGCGGGCGCCATGGCCAGCGAGGTTCCGACCATGCAGCCAACCATGATGCCGTAGCCTTGCGCTTGCGCCGCCGACTTCAATTCCAACGCCTCGGTCAGCCCGCCCGTCTTGTCGAGCTTGATGTTCACCACGTCGTATTTGCCCTTGAGATCGCGCAGCGAGGCGCGGTCGTGACAGCTTTCGTCGGCACAGACCGGCAGCGGCCGCGCGATCCCGGCCAAGAGATCGTCGTCGCCCGCAGGCAGCGGTTGTTCGACCAGCAAAACACCAAGGCGAACGAGGTGCGGGGCAAGTTCGGAATAGATATCTGCCGTCCAGCCTTCGTTGGCATCGACGATGATGGCTGTATGAGGCGCGCCCGCCCGAACCGCCTCAAGCCGCGCCATATCGCCTTCGCCGCCAAGTTTGATCTTGAGAAGAGGGCGGTGGGCGTGTTTTGTCGCCGCTTTGCGCATGTTCTCGGGCGTGTCGAGCGACAGCGTGTAAGCAGTGGTAAGCGGGTCAGGTTTTGGCAGTTCTGCCATGTCCCAGGCGCGCTTGCCGGATTGCTTTGCCGCCAGATCCCAAAGCGCGCAGTCCAATGCATTCCGGGCAGCACCGGCTGGCATGACCGATTGCAGCTCGCCACGGGCGACCACATCGGGCAGCGAATTGATCTCAGCCGCCACGCTTTCCATCGTTTCGCCGTAACGCTTGTAAGGCACACATTCGCCGCGCCCGACCAAACCGCCCTGCTCAACCGCGACGGTCAGCACGTCCGCGGCATCGCGCGAGCCGCGCGAGATCGTGAAGGTCTCGGCCAGACGGAATGTCTCAGGCGTAACTGTGACCCGCATCAGAGTTCCTGAAGCGCGTCGACCAGCCGTGCGGCACCGTGGCGAAAGGGATCAGCCGTCGCTAACCCCAAGCGGTCCTCGATCTCGGCGCAAAGGCTGGTGGCCTCGTCATCCGATAACGCCTTGGTGTTCACCGAAACGCCCGCCACTTTGCAGGCCGGGTTGCCGACATGCGCCATTAACAGCGCATGATCGCGAAGCGCATCGAGCGTCGGCAGGCCGTAATCCGGCAAGCCGCGCATGTGGGTGCGCGTCGGCTCGTGCGCCAGGATCAGCGCGTCGGGCTGGCCGCCGTGGATCAGCGCCAAAGTCACGCCCGAATAGGACACATGCCAGAGGCTGCCCTGGCCTTCGATGTGATCCCAGTGATCGTCGTCGTTATCTGGCGTCAGCCATTCGACCGCACCCGCCATGAAATCGGCGACAACGGCATCAAGCGGCACGCCCGCGCCGGTGATCAGAATGCCGGTCTGCCCGGTTGGGCGAAAAGTGGATTTCAGGCCGCGCTTCTGCATTTCGGCATCCATCGCAAGGCCAGTGTACATCTTGCCGACAGAACAGTCGGTGCCGACGGCCAGACAACGCTTGCCGGATCGTTTATTGCCGTTGGCAATCGGGTAGGCAACGCTTGGCACCCGCACATCGTGCAGAGTCGCGCCCGAGCGCGCCGACGTGGCCTTGAGGATGCGCTCGTCGCGCAGCAGGTTGTGCAATCCGCTTGCGATGTCGAAGCCGATCTCCATCGCCTCGGCCAAAACGGTCAGCCAGGCTTCCGAGATCACTCCACCCCGGTTTGCGACACCGACGACCAGCGTCCGGGCACCATTGTCGTAAGCTTCCTGAAGCGACATATCCGGCGCGCCGACGTCGGCCTTGCAGCCCTCCATCCGGAACTGGCCGACGACGTTTTCCGGCCGCCAGTCATTGATGCCCTGCGCCACCTTGGCGGCAAGGTTATCATGGGCGTCTCCGAGGAATAGAAGATATGGCGTACGAATCATGATGTCCCCCTGCGTCGTCGCGCGTTTATGCAGGAATTGCCCGGAAATGTATTTGCAAGATCGCTTTCCATGCGCCGCTGAGGCGCTGTATTCTTCGCGAAATTGGCGCGTATCTCGAATTATCTTGCGCGACATCCACCGTTTCTGCACCTGCGAAACCCGCTTGAATGCTGCAACGCAACATAATACCAGCCGATCCAGCCTTAACGAAAGAAAGTTGCCGAGCCATGTCGTTTCGCGTCCAGCCTGCCGCCCCCGCCCGTCCGAACCGGTGCCAGCTTTTTGGCCCCGGATCTCGACCGGCGATATTCGAGAAGATGGCGGCGAGTGCGGCGGATGTGATCAATCTGGATCTGGAGGATTCTGTAGCGCCTGCCGACAAGGACGAAGCGCGCAGAAGCATCATAGCGGCGACGCATGACATCGACTGGGGCGCCAAATACCTGAGCGTCCGGATCAACGGTCTGGACACGCCCTTTTGGTATCGCGACGTTGTGGACTTGCTGGAAAATGCCAGTGACCGGCTGGATCAGATCATGATCCCGAAGGTCGGGTCGGCGGCGGATGTTTATGCCGTCGACGCACTGGTTTCCGCGGTTGAGGCCGCAAAAAGCCGGACAAAGCGCATCAGCCTTGAGGTGATCATCGAAACCTCTGCCGGCATATCCCACGTCGAGGAAATTGCCGCCTCATCGCCCCGGCTTCAGGCCATGTCGCTGGGGGCTGCGGATTTCGCGGCGTCGATGGGAATGCAAACGACGGGTATCGGCGGCACGCAGGAAAATTACTATATGCACCGCGCGGGTGAAAAATACTGGTCCGACCCCTGGCACTGGGCGCAGACCGCGATTGTTGCCGCGTGCCGGACGCACGGTGTTCTGCCGGTCGATGGGCCGTTTGGCGATTTCAGCGATGACGAAGGGTTTCGGGCGCAGGCTTTAAGGTCGGCGACTTTGGGCATGGTCGGAAAATGGGCGATCCACCCCAGGCAGGTGGCGCTGGCGAACGAGGTCTTCACGCCATCGGACGAGGCTGTAACCGAGGCGCGCGAGATATTGGCGGCGATGGAAGAGGCGCAGCGCACGGGTGCCGGGGCGGCGGTGTATAAGGGGCGGCTGGTGGATATCGCAAGCGTGCGCCAGGCGGAAGTGATTGTGCGGCAGGCGGAGGTGATTGCAGGGGGGTGAGTTGTGGGAGTAGGTTTGCTCTGCTACGCGGAAGAATCGGCCTAGTGAGCCGGGCGAGCTTCTCGTTACTTAGAAGGTTTTATTTCGTGATAACAAGGCGATAGCCAAAATCACACTCGTCGAAGTATAGCAGTTCAGAATATCGCTCTGCCCATGCGCCGGATTCAAGGTCGCTCGCAAGCTTCCTCAACCCCTCAGAAATATTGTCAATCTTCCAGAATGAAGAGATTGCGGTCCGATTTTTGGGATCGAGATAAGCCGCAGGCCGTCGCCAATAGGCGCACAGGAAACCGTCAGTGCAGTCGTGCGGAATTGGAACGGTCGAAATCTCAATTGGCCCTAACCATTTCTCGTAATCCGTCATCTTTGGCATTTGCACTTCGTCCAGCGCCACAAGTTCCGGAATGTAGTCAGCAAGCCAAAACGCCGTATGCGAAGGGTCGAATGTAAGCAGAACGACACGGCCGCGTGTCACCCGACGCATCTCTTTGAGGCCTCTTTCCTTGTTCGCCCAATGATGAACGGTCAGGATCGCCATGGACGCATCAAAGGAATTGTCATCGAAGGGTAAGTCTTCTGCGTAGCCCTGAATAACCGGAGCCGCTGTGGCAGAGCGCTGTTGGATCATTTCCTTGGAAGGTTCGATAGCCGTGACTTGCCTGTCCGCGGGCTCGTACGAACCCGTTCCAGCGCCAACATTCAGGATGGTTTTTGCGCGCCCCAGCGCCCTTGCGATCACCGTCTCAATCCGAGCGTCGGGTTTCCTGAGATCAGAATAATTGACGCCTATCGTATCGTATGAAGCGCGCATGGAGCCAAGTATCATGCCGAGCCAGCATTGTCAGGGCGCGTATTTTTTAACCGCCGAGGGAGAGGCGTCGGACGACTGGTTTGGGCCCGCAGCCTCCTCCAATCCCTCGCTCAATTCCACCCCAACCCTTGACCCCGCTTGCCGCAGCCGAAACCATGGCGCGATGACTGTGGCGACAGGACACATAACATGACCGACTTCCTGCTTTTGGCGTTTATCTTTCTGGTGGCTGGCGTCGTGTCGGTGCCCATCGCCTCGCGGCTTGGGCTGGGATCGGTGCTTGGTTATCTGATCGCCGGGATCGTCATCAGCCCGCTTCTGGCATTGCTGAACGTTGACGTTGTGTCAATCCAGCATTTTGCCGAGTTTGGCGTTGTGATGATGCTGTTTCTCGTCGGGCTGGAGCTGGAGCCGCGCCAGCTTTGGTCGATGCGCGGGCGGCTGATCGGGCTCGGCGGCGGGCAGATTGCGGCGACGACGCTGGCGGTCATGGGTGTCGCGCTGATATTCGGGCAGGTCTGGTCCGTGGCGCTCGCCATCGGTTTGGTGCTGGCTTTGTCATCGACGGCAATTGTTTTGCAGACGCTGAACGAGAAGGGATTGATGAAATCGGACGGCGGACAATCCAGCTTTTCGATCCTGCTGACCCAGGACATCGCGGTCATTCCCGTGCTGGCGCTGGTGCCGCTGCTGGCGATGCCCGGGCTGTTGGATACCGCGAGTGTCGCCGCCGAAACCCATGGCGTGACCGAGGTTCAGGCCGAGGGCGACCACGGCCCGGCGTTGAGTTTGGTTGACGGGCTGAATGGCGGGGAAACCGCGCTGGTGACGCTGGCGGCCATCGCCGCCGTCATCCTTGGCGGCAGCTATCTGACCCGCCCGATCTTTCGCTTTATTGCCGTCGCCCAGCTTCGCGAGCTGTTCACAGCAGCGGCGTTGATGATGGTCGTCGGGATCGCGCTTTTGATGACGCTGGTGGGGCTGTCGCCGGCGCTGGGCACCTTCATCGCGGGCGTCGTGCTGGCCAACAGCGAGTACCGGCACGAGTTGGAATCGGATATTGACCCGTTCCGTGGCCTGCTTCTGGGTTTATTTTTTATGACCGTGGGTGCCGCGATCAACTTTGGTCTTTTGTACGACAACCTCGCGATCACTTTCGCCCTGACATTTGGGCTTATCGCACTGAAGGGGTTTGTGCTTTTCGCGCTCGGAACCGTATTCGGCCTGCGCGGCACCGATCGCTGGCTGCTGACGCTGGGTCTGGCGCAGGCGGGCGAGTTCGGATTTGTCCTGCTGTCATTCACGGTCGCGAACGCTGTCATTCCTCAAATTGTTGCAGACCAACTGCTGCTGGTGATCGCGCTGAGCATGTTGCTGACCCCTGCGCTGTTCATTCTTTATGATCGCGTGATCGCGCCCAAGTTCAGCGACACGCAAGCCCGCGAAGAGGACGCGATTGAAGAACAGGGATCGGTTATTGTCGCCGGTTTTGGACGGATTGGAACGGTCGTTGGCCGCATCGTCGAATCCGCCGGATATTCGACCACGGTGATCGACTATAGTTCGGAACAGATCGACAATCTGCGGGTGTTTGGCGCGCGGGCTTACTATGGCGACGCAACGCGACCGGATCTGCTCCATGCCGCCGGAATTGCCGATGCGAAAATCCTTGTCATTGCGATTGACGATGAGGACAAGATTACCAAACTCGCAAAATACGCCATCGAAAACTATCCCGATCTTCATGTAGTTGCCCGCGCGCGAAACCGGCATCATGTCTATCACCTCTGGGCCGTGGGATGCCGCGACATCATTCGGGAAACCTATGACAGTTCGGTCCGCATGGGGCGTTCAGCATTGGAGGCTTTGGGCGCTTCGAGAGAGAATGCGCAATCGATGGTCGACGCATTCGACGATATGGATCGGCGCTCGATGATCGAAGTGGCGGGGGCATTTGATCTGGATGTGCCCGCCGTCGAGAACGAAGCTTACATCGAAGCGATCAAGGAAATTCGCGAAACCTGGCAGGTGGAGCTGGGAGAGACGATGGCGGCGATACGCGACGGCACAGGGAAGGAGCCAGGTTAGCCGCCAATTTGCCCTGTCGAAATCACGCCGCGAGGCCCTTGGCCCCCATATTCAAAAACTTCATGCGCCGGTCTTTTCGGACATCTTCACGCGAAAGATCGCCAAGCTCGTCCAGAATATCGCTGATGCACACGCCAACCGCTTCGATCGTCGATGGCCGGTCGCGCTGGGCGCCGCCCATCGGCTCGGCGATTATTCTGTCGATGACACCAAGCTTGTGCAGGTCTTGCGCGGTCAGACGAAGCGCTTCGGCGGCTTCGCGCATCTTTTCGGCGTCTTTCCACAGGATCGACGCACAGCCTTCAGGCGAAATCACCGAATAAATCGAGTGTTCCAGCATCGCGACACGATTTGCCGTGGCAAATGCCACAGCCCCGCCCGAACCACCTTCGCCAACGATGACACTGACCATAGGCACACCAAGTTGCAGGCATTTCTCGGTTGACCGTGCAATGGCTTCCGACTGGCCGCGCTCTTCGGCACCCTTGCCGGGATAAGCGCCGGGTGTGTCCACAAGTGTCACAACGGGCACATTAAACCGGTCGGCAAGGTCCATCAGGCGGATCGCCTTTCGATAGCCCTCGGGGCGCGCCATGCCGAAATTGCGTACGATCCGGGAATTGGTGTCGTGGCCTTTTTCGTGACCGATCACCATTATCGGCCGGTCGTTCAGGCGCGCAAGCCCGCCCATAACGGCCAGATCGTCCGCGAAATTTCTGTCCCCCGCAAGCGGCGTATATTCGGTGAACAGCGCCTCGATGTATTCGCTGCAATGGGGGCGGTCGGGGTGCCGTGCGACCTGGCATTTTCGCCACGGCGTCAGAACTTTGTAGAGATCTTTCAGCATGTTCGCCGCTTTCTTGTCGAGCGCGGCGGCCTCTTTCTCGACGTCCATCTCTTCGTTGGCACGCGCCATCGCGCGCAGTTCTTCGGCCTTGCCTTCGATCTCGGCCAGCGGTTTCTCGAACTCGAGATAGTTCTGCATACCCGTTCCTTCCGGTGTCAGCCACTTTATGACGACAGGTGATAACAAGAACAAGGTTTCGGCAACCAATGCTGTGCGGGCGTCATCGGACAGTCAGCCGCAGCACGATCTTACCACAAACTTTTCCGGGCGCGTTCTGGCCATTCGACATCGTAATTCTCGCCGCCGACTTCGCCGTCCGTCATCGTTTTCAGCATGTCGCCGGGTGTCGGCAAACCATCGCTTTCGTCGCCTGTTGACCAAAGGCGCGAGCGCATAAGAGCGCGCGAACATTGGAAATAAACCTCGCCAATGTCGATCAGAATAACGCTTCTCGGCAAGGCGCCGCCGCGCTGGAACCGTTGCAGTAGTTCCATTTCCGCAGATATACGCCCGCGCCCGTTGACGCGCACGACATTGGTCGAACCGGGGATCATGAACATCAGCGAAACCCGTGGATCGCGGACAATGTTGCGCAGGCTGTCGATCCGATCGTTGCCGCGCCAATCAGGTATCGCCAGCGTGGTCTGGTCGATCTCGGTCGCGACCGGGCCATTATCGCCGCGCGGGCTGCCGTCGGTGCCTTCGGGTCCGACCGTGGTCAGGATGCAGAACCGGGACCGTTCGATCCAACGGCGATAAACCGGCACCAGTTTGTCCGCGACTTTGCGGTTCGAGGTTGCTTTGGGCGTGCCATAGAGCGCTTCGAGCGCTTCGACGGTTTCGATCATTCCGCCGCCCTTGCTTCGGCCAGAAGCCGTTTCGAAGCGGTCTCGATCCCGCTCTCGATCAGCGGCATGAACTCTGCCACGGGCAGTCCGGGTTCAATGGGATCGAGAAATTCAATAATGGCCGTGCCGGGTTTTCTGAAAAACTGCCGCTTCGGCCAGAAATGACCGATATTTGTGGCAACCGGCACGCAGGTCTGTCCAAGTTGCTCGTAAAGAATGCCGGTGCCGTATTTATAGGGCTTATACGCATCCGGCGCGACGCGGGTTCCTTGCGGATAGATCACCAGCTGTCCGGGCTTGGCGCGACCGCTTTCCACATCCATTTTCATCTGCGCAATCGCCTTGCCCCGCTTGCCCCGGTTTACCGGCACACAGCCCATTCGCATCGCGTATTGGCCAAGAAGCGGCGCATACAACAATTCGCGTTTCATGATGAATTTGGCCCGTGGCAATGCGCTGTAGATAACAATAATGTCGAAGAACGACTGGTGCTTGGCGGCAATCATAACTTCGCCGGTTGGCGGTGTGCCGCGTATCTCGGTCTTAAGCCCGATCATCCAGCGTGCGGACCAGACGACAAAGCTGCACCAGCCGTGGGCGGCGCGAACCGCACCTTCGCGGCTGGCGATGGCGTAGGGTGCGTACAAAATCGAATAGACCAGCATCGCGGCGTAGACAAAGAAGTTGAAGATCAGCGACCTGATCAGTTGGATCACTTGCATCACGACACCTCTTTCAGGCGCCTTGCGGCGGCAAGCCGGGTTGCTGCAAACGCAAGACCGCCGGCCGCAAGGGGCGCAAGTATCGGCCAGAGCCATTCGGCCCCATTGAAGCCGACATCGGCACCAATGTTTGATGCCGACACATTGGGCACAAGTGCGACAGCAACCAGCCCGAAAACAGTTCCGACCGCACCACCGATCAATGCCCTGAGTGTAAACCGCCGAACAAACGCGCGCGTAATATAGGCGTCTTCGGCACCCACCAGTCGCAGCACATCGATCACCTGACCGTTGGCCGCCAGCGACGCCGAGGCCGCGAGCGCAATTGTCACGCCCGTGACGCCCGCAATGAGCAACAGCCCGGTCATCGCGAGGCGGCGCAGGCCTTGCGCCGCGCGGACCATTGGCACGCGCCAGCGCCCGTGATCGTCGTAGACCGCGCCCGGCGCTTCAGCGGCGAATCGCTGTTCAAGGCCGATCACATCCGGCCCACCCCCGTCGATTTTCACTTCGATCAATATCGGCAACCGAAGCGCATCAAGCGGCACGTCCGGGCCGAACCAGGGTGCCAGGATGTCCAACTGTTCTTGGGCACTCAATTGCCGGGTTGCGCCAACGCCCGGCGTCTGGGCAAGGATCGCCTCCACAGCTTCAACCTGGGCGACGATCGTCTCGTCAGGCGCGGAAATTCGAACCGTTGCAGTATCCGCAAGCGCGTCTTCCCAATCGGATGCCTGCCTGCCTGCCGTCAGCGCAAGCGCGAGCACAAAAACCGCCAGAAACGCCATTGCGGCAGCACTTGCCGTGGTCAGCAATGCGGTCAACCCGGTGGGCGGGACCACTTTTTCAGCGCTGCTGTCGCCACGAACGAGAACCCAGAACAGCTTCAAAGTTCGGCCCCCGCCAGTTCGACCGATCCATTATGCAATCTTAAGACACGGGCCGAAACGCGGGTTTTCGCCTGCCGGATCAACGACATGTCATGTGTTGCGCAAAGGATGGTCTTTCCAAGTTTATTAAGCTCGATCAACAGGTTAAGGATGTTCAGGGACATTTCCCAGTCGACGTTGCCGGTGGGTTCGTCGGCAAGTATCAAGTCAGGCGACAAAATGACCGCACGCGCAAGCGCCGCGCGCTGGCGTTCGCCGCCTGAAAGTTCGGGTGGCGTCTGGTCCGCCATGTTGGTCAGCCCGACCCAGCCCAGAAGATCCGACATGTTTGCCTCGATGTCTGCCGCCGTCGCACCGCTGACGGTGACCGGCAACAGCACGTTTTCGGAAACGTTCAGATGATCAATAAAGCGGCAGTCCTGATGAACGACCCCGACGCGGCGGCGCATTTTCGCGACGTCGTCGCGCGCCATAGCCCCGGTATCCTCGCCAAATATTGCGACCCGGCCTTCGGTCGGCGTCAGCTCGCTGTAGCAAAGCTTGATCAGTGTGGTTTTGCCGGCACCCGATGGTCCGGTCAGAAAATGAAAGCTGCCGGGGGCAAGGCTGACCGACACGTCACGAAAGAGCGCGCGCCCGCCGTAGCTCATGGCGACGGATGTTAGTTCGATTGCGGCTTCGTCAGTCATGTCGCGACGCTTTTGCCTCAAGCCTCGGCGACGTGCAACGCCGGTGCTTTGAGAATGCTATCGAAAGTGCTAGAGAAGGTCGAAATCGGACCCGGCAACGTACCGGCGATGAACGAGGCGACAAAAGACGGGGCAAGAACAATGCGACTAGTTTGTCCAAATTGCAGCGCGCAATACGAAATAGATATTGGCCTCATCCCCGATGAAGGCCGCGATGTGCAGTGTTCCAATTGCGGGAACACCTGGTTTGAACTGCCGCCACCTTTGGCCGAGGCGGCTAAGGAAGGCGTTACCGGGGAAACACCGGCTGATGCGGCCGAACAATCGTCGGAAGACGAGTTTATCCACGAACCGGAACCAGAGCCCACAGCTGACGCTGAACCGCCGCAGGAAGACGCCTGGGTCGAACAAGAAGCCGAGGATTGGGATTGGCCCGAGACGCGCCCAGTAACCCCTACAGCCGAAGCGCCAGAACCCGAGGATATACCGGAACCCGAGGACGCCCCGCAAGAAACAGCCGTGGCTGAAAAGGCGGAGGCCCCCGAAGATCCGGCCCCGATAAGGCGGCCAGCGGATGTTGCTGACCTTGATGTGTTGCGGGAAGAAGCCGAACACGAGATATCCAGGCGCCGATCCGAAGCGGCCCCGATTGAGACTCAGCCCGAATTTGGACTGCCTGCGCCGGAAGAGCGTCAAACGCCTTCGCGTGCGCTTCGCGCCCGAATGGCAAAGTTGCGCGGCGAAGACGACGGCGAAGTTGAAATCGATACGGGCGAAGACGAATATCAGGCACCGCGCCGTGATCTGTTGCCTGATATCGAAGAGATTAATTCAAGCCTGCGCCCAACGGGCGACAACCGCGACGAACCGGTTTCGCCTGAAGTTGTCGAAGAGCGCCAGCGCGGTTTTCGGCTTGGATTTGTGGCCTCGGTCGGATTGGCAGCACTTTTGGTGATTGCCTACGCCTGGGCACCCGCCATCGCTTCGGCACTGCCCGGCACCGAACAGGCGCTGATCGCCTATGTCGACTGGGCAAATGCGGCGCGAGACGCTTTGGATAGCCTGATGGCCGGTGCCGCTGGCGGAACCTGATCCAACAATCACCGCTGGCGGGAAACCTTGCGCCGGGCTTTTGCCGACTTTCGTGCATTTCGCCGGACCGGGCCTTTTCCCGGCCGCCGGGCCTGATCGCGCTTGGGCGCTTTACCTTCAATTTCGATAAGTTCGAGCATCAGACCGCCGGTCACCGGAACGGCCTCGGCAATGCGTACGGTGACGCGCTGCCCAAGGCCAAGGGTCAGGCCGGTATCCGATCCCGACAATGTCTGGTTGTCGCCGTCAAAGTGTAAATATTCGCGGCCAATGGACCGCACCGGAACAAGTCCATCCGCGCCCGTCTCGTCGAGTTTCACAAACACGCCGAACCGCTGGACGCCCGAGATGCGACCGGGAAATTCGGCACCCACCCGATCAGATAGAAACGCCGCCAGATAGCGGTCGTTCGTGTCGCGCTCGGCCACCATTGACCGGCGTTCCGTCTCGGAAATATGCGTGCCGGTTTGGTCGAGCTGATCCGCGTCATCAAGCGTTAGCCCATCGTCACCCCAGCCATGCGCTGTGACAAGCGCGCGATGCACGATCAGGTCTGCATAGCGCCGGATAGGCGAGGTGAAATGCGCGTAGGCCTTTAGGGCAAGGCCGAAATGCCCAACATTTTCAGGCGCATAGTTAGCCTGGGTCATCGACCGGAGCGTCGCAAGATTGATCAGCTCGGCGGCATCGGTGTCCCGCGCCGCCTGAAGCAGCCGGTTTAGATGCGCCGTTTTCAAGACCTGGCCCTTCGCCAAGGTCAGCCCTTCGGCAAGCGCAACTTCGCGCAAAGTGTCGAGCTTTTCGGGTGCTGGTTCTTCGTGATCGCGAAACAACAGCGGTTGCTTTTTGGCGATCAGCGCCTCGGCAGCGGCGACATTGGCCAGCACCATAAATTCCTCGATCAGCCGATGCGCGTCGAGCCGGTCTTTGAATGCCACCGACCGGACACGGCCATCGTCATCCAGAACAATGCGGCGTTCCGGCAAATCCAGCTCGAGCGGCTGGCGACGCGCACGCGCCTTGGTCAAGGCAGCGTAAGCCGCATAAAGCGGACGCAGGACCGTATCCAGAAGCGGCTCTGTCCGTTCGTTCGGGCTGCCACCTATTGCGTCCTGAACCTCCTCGTAGTTCAGCGAGGCCGTCGATCGCATCAATCCGCGAATGAATTCATGATCGATCTTTTCGCCGTTGGCGTCGATACGGATGCGCGCCGCGATGCAGGCACGTTCGACGCCTTCATGCAGCGAACAAAGATCTCCCGACAGACGATCCGGCAACATCGGCACGACGCGATCCGGGAAATAGGTCGAGTTGCCGCGCTTTCGCGCTTCGCAGTCCAAAGCGGTGCCCGGCCGCACGTGATGGGCAACGTCGGCAATGGCGACCCAAAGCACAAAACCACCCGAGTTCTTCGGGTCATCGTCGGCAATCGCCAAAACCGCGTCATCATGATCGCGCGCATCGCCCGGGTCGATGGTCACCAATGGCAGATCGCGCAGATCCCGGCGGCCCGACAGGCCCGCCGGGGACATCGCGTCAGCCTCGGCGATCACGTCGTCGGGAAATTCATCGGGGATGGCATGTTGGTGGATTGCAATCAGCGACACGGCTTTGGGGGCGGTCGGATCACCAAGGCGCGTGACAATCTTTGCCTTTGGCAGTCCAAGCCGGTCCTTCGGTCCGATCTGTTCAGCCTCGACAAGCTCGCCGTCTTTTGCGCCGCTCGTAGCGTCCTGCGTCACGCGCCATTCGCGGGCGACACCTTTGTCGATAGGCAATATTCGCCCACCCTCGGCGGATTTGCGAAATATCCCCAACAGTTTCTTGGGATTTGTGCCGATACGGCGGATCAGCCGCCCATCATAAGCATGGTCTTGGTCCTTGACCGCAGTCAGCCGCGCAAGGATGCGGTCACCTGCACCCAGCGCTGGATCCGCGGCGCGAAGCACCAGCAGGATCCGCGGCTCTGGGCCTTCGCCCTGCCATTCCAGTGGGCGCGCGAACAGATCACCGTCAGCGTCGGGTTCCTGAACCTGAAGCACAGACACCGGCGGCAAACGTTCGGGATCGCGGTAGGTCTTCCGGCGTTTTTCCAGATGGCCGTCGGCTTCGAGTTCCTTCAAAAGCCGCTTGAGGTCGATGCGGCCGGCGCCTTTGATACCAAACGCCTTCGCGATGTCGCGTTTCGAGGTTTGTGTGGGGTTGTCAGAAATCCAGGCAAGGATTTCGTCCTTTGTGGGAAGGCGCGCCATAGCGGTCGGCTAGCATGGGGTTCCGGGAAGGTCACGGGGAAGTTTTGCAGGAACCTGACCCGCTCGGATTGAAAGATCGCTTGCGCTATCGACATCGGCAAGGAGGTCGAGCGTCGCGACCGGCTGGGGCAATGTCGGCAACGTGTCTTCAAGCGCATGTTCGGTCGACCAGCGGACGCCATGGAACAGGTGCGCGGGCGGCGACGCGGGATGTCGAAGTGCGACGCACCAGTAACCACCATCGGGGGCCGGACCGATCGCCGAGGGCGCCGCGCCCAGCGCCTGAAACGCCCGCGCGATATGTGCGCGCGTGACGCCAGGAATGTCGGCACCGATCAACACGGTGGGTCCGGGAGTTGCGCGCAAAACGCGGGCCATGCGGTCACCAAGGTCGCCAGCGCCTTGAGAAATGCGCGCGATGTCGGTTGGCCAGCGGCGGAATTGCAGCCCATCGCGATCCGGTGTCACGGCAAGAACGATCTGCCATCGCGGGTCGCGCAGGCGGCGGATCAATCGCGCCGTCTGATGCCGGAACCACCATGCCGCGCGGGTCATGCCGATGTCGCGGCCAAGGCGGGTTTTAACCCGGCCGGCACGCGGAACCTTCACCATGATGATCAGCGTGTTTTGCCTCAAAACACACGGACCATGTCGCGATGCGGGACGCCTGCATCCATGAACATCTCGCCCGTCGGTTCAAAACCCAGTGGCTCATAAAATGAGATCGCACTTTCCTGGGCGCTGAGACGCGCGGTGGTGATGCCCGGAACCTCGGCGAAGACATCCAGCGCCCTCAGGATCAGCGCCTTGCCAATCCCCCGACTGCGATAGTCAGCCAGCACCGAAACCCGGCCGATCTTGCCGGTGTCGCCCTTTACCAGAAGCCGCGCGGTGCCAACCGGCGTTTCATCGGCGGTTGCCAGCAGATGGATCGTGCTTTCATCCAGCCCATCCAGATCATCGCTTTCGGAAATACCCTGCTCGACGATGAAGACCGCGCGGCGGATGGCCTGACAGGTCGCGATATCGCGGGTCTCGGAGATCGTGACGGTCATGACGCGGCAAAATAGGTCTCTAAGATACGGCGATAAATCGCCTTAAGTGCGTGTATTTGCTCAACTTCCACCCGCTCGTCCACCTGGTGCATGGTCTGGCCGACAAGGCCGAACTCGACCACCGGGCAATGCGATTTGATAAAGCGCGCATCCGATGTTCCGCCCGCAGTTGAAAGCACCGGCGTTACCCCCGTTTCCGCCTGAACCGCCTCGGCGACCAGCGCTGAAAGGTCGCCGGGTGGCGTCAGAAAGCTTTCGCCAGATACTTGCGTGGTCATGGCGAATTCAATGCCGGTCGCATCAGCGATCTTGTCCGATGCAACCCGAAGCCAGTCGATCAGCGACGCGGAACTATGGGTGTCATTAAACCGGATATTTACAGTGGCACGGCAGGCCGCAGGGATCACGTTGCTGGCCGGGTTGCCGGTGTCGAAGGTCGTCACCGCAAGCGTCGAGGGATCAAAATGTTCAGTGCCATTGTCCAACGTGTGACTTGCCAACCCGTCCACAAGGCGCGCCATCGCAGGCACCGGGTTGTTGGCCCGATGCGGATAGGCGGAATGCCCCTGAATGCCGGTGGCTTCGAAATAGGCTGTCATCGAACCGCGACGACCGATCTTGATCGCATCGCCAAGGTGTTCCGGGCTGGTGGGTTCGCCAACAAGGCAGACCGACATCGCTTCGTTATTGGCCGCCATCCAGTCGAGGATCGCAGTTGTTCCATCGGTCGCCACACCTTCTTCGTCGCCGGTGATCGTGATCAGGATGGCACCATCGGGGGGCGCTTCGTGAACAAGATCAACCGCTGCGGCAACAAATGCGGCGACGCCGGATTTCATGTCCGTCGCACCGCGCCCGAACATCCAGCCATCGCGAATTTCAGCGCCAAAGGGATCAGCGCTCCAATCCGCCGGATCGCCTGGGGGGACGACATCGGTGTGGCCGTTGAAGCCAAAGGTTCGCGAATGCCCATTCGGACCCCAACGCGCGACCAGATTGGCGATGTTGCCACGGTCCGCACGAAAGACCTCAAACCCGGATGATGTGAGAAGATCCGAAAGGATTGGAATGGCACCCGCATCTTCCGGTGCCACCGAAGCGCAGCGGATCAGTTGGGCGGTCAGGTCTGCGGCATTAATACTCATGCCGCCTGTGCTATCGCGACCGGCGGAAGGCTTCAACGGGCGAACTGTGGCTTCCGAATCACCATTGTCACGCACTCGGTCCTTTCGATCTTTTTGTTTTCAGGGAATTCCGGCACTCTGGGCGCAACATAACCCGAGGCAGGGCGTCTGACGGCACGAAGAAAACTTCGGCCCGACGAATATCTACAGGTAAACGGCACCGGCAAAACCGGTGGCGACCCGGCCTCATATTAGGTGTGAGGCTGAGGCAGTGCCGAAACCACCCGACCGACCGGGCGCAACAGCGCTTGAGATGGCGCGCGCCATTTTGGGCGATGCCGTGCGTATTGTCGGCGCCAGTTTTTCCGGTAATTCCGCCGCATCCGGCCTTGATGACGAGGGCCGCGTTGTCCTTTCGACAGGAACCAAAGCCACCGATACGACCGCAACCTCCTATATCGACATCGACTTCATCCCCGACAGCGCGCGTCTGGTGCTTGGTCTGAAGTTATCGGCGGAAGAAATTCCCATTGGCGCGAGCGATCAGATACTTCGCGACGGCGTTTCGGTTTGGGTCAACGGTTCGCCGCTTGGAATGGGCGCATCCCCTGTCGCGGGAAAGGGCAAACAATCGTTTGATCTGCCCCGGCAGACCAATCCAGTCGCCGAGGGCTTCGAGCTTGGCATGGTCGCCAATCTTTCGGTGGCTGCCAAAAGCGCGAATTCAATCCGTATCGCAACGGGCGCGCTGGGGGCGGCGTTCGTTTTCAGCACGCTTGCCGTTCAGGCTTTGGCCGCCCCGAATTTCTTTTTGACCGATGACGAATACGACATCTTCCCCAACCAATCTATTACGGTCGACCCGACTCTGAACGACGTTGCCCCCGGGCAGAGCATCATCTTCATAAACGAGATTAACGGTCAGGCCGTTGAACCGGGCGACGCAGTAACCCTGGCGACCGGCGAAACGATCACGCTGAACGAAGACGGCACACTTACGATCACCGCCGATGGCGATCTTGGCACGGTTACATTCGAGTATTCGGCCTCCTACGGGATGGGTCACGCCAAACCGCCCAAGGCCGGGATCGTCACGCTGAATACGGTCCCGTGTTTTGTCGCGGGCACGATGATCCGAACGGATCGCGGTGATGTACCGGTTGAAAGATTGCGCCTAGGCGACATGGTTCTGACCCGCGACGACGGTTTGCAGCCGATACGCTGGATCGGTCAGCGCACATTGCCTGCCGAGGGGCGAATGGCGCCGGTGCGGATCATGCGCGGCACGTTTGGCGATCACCGGACCCTGATGGTGTCGCCGTTGCACCGTGTGCTGGTTCGCAACGTTCATGCCGATCTTTTGTTTGGCTCCAGCGAAGTGCTGATCGCGGCGCGCGACCTGATTGACGGGCGCAACGTGCGCCAGATCGAAGGCGGATTGGTGCATTATGTGCATCTGCTTTTTGATCGGCATCAGGTGGTCTGGTCCGAGGGGCTGGAGACCGAAAGCTTCCTGCCCGGACCGCAGACCACGCATTGTTTCGAGGAAGCGACAGTTGCGGAAATCCGCGAGATCTTCCCCGAGATTGATCCGGCAACCGGCGCGGGCTACGGCCCGGCGGCGCGGCCAACGTTGAAGCGTTTCGAAGCGCGGTTGTTGGCGGGATAACCTCCCTCTTACGCCCCCCTGCAAGGAGGGGGATGCCGGGTGCGAAGCTGGCGATCTGATCCCGCGATGGGGGAGGGCGTTTGGTGTTCAGTCGTGATGTCGGCGAATTTGAAATGCCTTACCCGGCCAACGCGGCAACCGCGCCGGGTAACTCTCTGGCATGGTCGATCTGGGTCGCAGCGCCCGCCCAGTCCTCCGCACTGCCATATCCCCATCGCACCGCAATTGAAGGCATCCCGACCTCGGCGGCGGCACCCATGTCATGATGGCGATCCCCCACCATGACCGATTGCGCGACCACTTCGCGCGTGCGTTCAAGCGCATAGGCCAACAGATCGCCCTTCCAGTTCCGGGTACCGTCAAGCTCGGGGCCAAATTCGTCGGCCATGAAGGGGGCGAGGCCAAAATGTGCTGTAATTTTAGTAGCATAGGCGCGGGGCTTGGCCGTCGCGAGATAAAGCTGATGCCCCTGCGTCCGCAGTTCTTCAAGGGCATCAAACACGCCTGGATAGACCTCGGCATTGTACATCCCACCGGCCTGATAATGCACGCGATAGGCGTCAAGGATCGGTTGCGCGTCGCCGATGCCTAATTTGGCAAAACTGTCGACAAATGGCGGGCCGATCATCCATGTCAGATCACCTTCGGCGTGATGCCCATGACCGGTGGACCTGAAAGCGTGGGTCATCGACGCGACGATACCGGGGCGCGAATCCATCAGCGTTCCATCAAGATCGAGGAAAACTGCGGTCATGCCTTGTCGCCGAAAAACGGCGTCACCTGCGCGACAATCACTGAATTTTCGTCCAAAGCGCGCTGCATCAATGTGCTTTCTTCCGTCGCAATTTCGTGGCCTTCGTCGCGGCGGTCATCTTCGGTGCCATAGCCGGTCACATCAAGCGGCGCGAGGTCGGCCTGCTTGAGGATCGCCACCGTTTCGCGCACCGCCTCGGCCTGATCCACGCCGCTGGCATAACAAAGCAGCGCGCCGCCAGTGGCGCCTTTGGGCAACCCATCACCGGATTTGCGACCAACCTGAACGAGGAGCGTGTAGACTTGATGTTGCCGTTTCGTTTCCGCCACGATCCAATCAGTCCCTGAGCAGCTCGTTGATACCGGTCTTCGACCGCGTTCGCTCGTCCACGCGCTTCACGATCACCGCACAATAAAGATTGATGCCGTTCTTCGACGGCATCGAGCCTGCAACCACCACCGAATAGGGCGGCACTTCGCCATACGTCACGTCGCCGGTTTCGCGGTCAACGATCTTGGTCGACTGGCCGATGAAGACACCCATCCCCAGAACCGACCCTTCGCGGACGATGCAGCCTTCAACCACTTCCGAACGCGCGCCGATGAAGCAATTGTCCTCGATGATGGTCGGCCCGGCCTGCATCGGTTCCAGCACGCCACCGATGCCAACGCCGCCCGAAAGATGCACGTTCTTGCCAATCTGGGCACAAGATCCGACGGTCGCCCAGGTGTCGACCATGGTGCCGCTGTCAACATAAGCGCCGAGGTTCACAAAGCACGGCATCAGAACCACGCCTGGTGCCACAAAGGCGGATTTGCGGACTATACAATTGGGAACGGCGCGAAAACCGGCGGCTTTCCACTGATCGTCGTCCCAGTCCTTCCATTTGCTGTCGACCTTGTCCCACCAGGCACCGCCCTGCGCGCTGCCTGTTTGCAGTTCCATATCATTCAACCGGAACCCCAAAAGCACCGCCTTTTTAGCCCATTGGTTGACGTGCCACTTGCCGTCGTCCTGTCGTTCGGCCACCCGCAGTTTGCCATCGTCGAGCGCGTTCAGCGTGTCTTCGATTGCCTCGCGCGCCTCACCGGTCGTGGCGGGCGTGATCTGGTCGCGCGCCTCCCAGGCGGTTTCAATGGCGGCTTCAAGATGTGCGTTGGACATGGGGTGTCTCTTTCGTCATGCAGTCGGCGGGCGACATACCGCGCGCTGCCTGAAAGGGCAATCAGTCGAAAGGACCGGGTGCCGGGTTTGCGCCGCAGACCAGAACGGCGACGCGTTCGCCGCCTTCAGGCTTATAGACGCCCGAGGTCAGCGCAGCGAGCGCGGTGGCACCTCCGGGTTCAACCCATTGGCGAAGACCAGACCAAAGCATTTGCTGCGCCGCGACAATGGCTTCGTCGTTTACCAGAATGCTTTCGATGCCCTGACTGCGCGCCAGACCGAACCCGATGCCGCCAATACGCCGCGCGCCCAGCGCACTTGCGGCAACACCGCCCACGTCGACATCAACTTTACGGCCCGCAGCCAGCGCGGCGTGCATCGTCGGGGCCGCCTCAGGTTCCACCGCGACAACTTTGCGTCTGCCCTGAAGCCATGCCAGCGCGCCGCCGATCAGCCCGCCGCCGCCAACGGCGATCAGAACGGTGTCGGCATCAAGCCCCTGGCTTTCCCATTCATGCATGAGCGTGCCCTGTCCGGCGACCGTGGCATCGGCATCGTAGGCATGGATTGCCAGCGCACCAGTCGCCTCTTCGTGGTTCCTGGCGCTGGTCAGCGCGTTCGAATATTCGCCAGGAATAACGTGCAGGTCGGCGCCAATGCCTTTGATGAGCGCAATCTTTGCCGGTCCGGCAAGCTCAGGCACAAAGATTGTGGCCGCGTGACCAAGCGCGCGCGCGGCAAAAGCAACCGCCGCGCCGTGGTTTCCGCCTGACGCCGCAACCACGCCTGCTTCGGGGACCGGCATTGAGCGCAGCGTATTGAAGGCGCCCCGCACCTTGAAACTGCCGGTTAGTTGCGTGTTTTCCAGTTTAAGCGCGATCGAAAAGCCCAGCCCGAAGGCATCACTGTCAATGACAGGCGTGGTATGGACATGGCCGTCAATTCTGGCAGCGGCGGCCTGGATATCTTCGGGTGTTGGCATGTGATCCTCGGGGTTGGACAAGTTTCGCCCTACCTGCCATGCAGACCTTTGAAGTTACAAGGAGCCGCCAATGAAGGACGACCGCAAACACCCGTTTCGCCATGCGCACCAAGACATGGAGACTGCGCGTTCCACGCCGGATACGCCGCAGACGCGGTCATCGGCATATCAGTTGGCGTTTGCGGATCCGGACTTTCTTTGCCGCGAAGAGCTTCGACCGGTGCGGTTGCAATTGGAGCTTCTGAAGCCCGAAATGCTGATGACTGAATATGGCATTACCTCGACAGTGGTTCTCTTCGGCGGCGCGCGGATTCCCGAACCCGCAAAGAAGGACACAGCGCGCACGGAAACGCTTGCAGATCTCAGTGTATTTTATGACGAAGCACGCAGTTTCGCACGCATGATCACCGAAAAGTCGCTGGCAGATGGCAAAGGCGAAAACATCGTTGTCACAGGCGGTGGTCCCGGTGTCATGGAGGCCGGGAACCGGGGCGCCGAAGACGCGGGTGGCGTTTCCATCGGGTTGAACATCGTGCTGCCGCACGAGCAGGCCCCGAACGAATATGTCACGCCCGATCTTGCCTTCAACTTCCACTATTTCGCGATCAGAAAGATGCATTTTCTGATGCGGGCTGCTGCGATTGCGGTTTTTCCAGGCGGCTTTGGCACGATGGACGAACTTTTTGAGACATTGACACTTATCCAGACGGGCCGAATGGAGCGGGTGCCGTTTTTGATGTTTGGCCGCGCATTCTGGGAGAAGATTATCGACTGGAACGCGTTGGCGGATGCGGGCACCATCTCGGAAGACGATCTGGAACTATTCCGATTTGTCGAAACCGCCGACGAGGCAATCGAGGCAATCGACAACTGGCACCTGCCTGCCACAAAGCGCGACGGCATCCCTGGGCGTTAAGGGGTACGGCGAAGCAGACGGCCAAGTGTTGTCGGTAGCGACCATCGTTTCTTAAGCGGTCTGATCAACGGTCCTGCCAAACGATTGAATTCGTGCACGTCGATGATTTTTTCGGCGCAACCGCAGCCTTCGCCTTTGCCAACGTAGCGATAATAGAATTTTTCGAAATCTTCAGGCTTTTTGAGTTGTCGCATGGGCTGATCTTAGCCGAACTTCCGCAAAATTCCAGTTAGCTGTCCAGGCCTGCCTCGGCCGCAATCATCGCTCGTGATTTCCGCGCCCGTTCGCTCCCGGATTTCAACTGACCACAAGCCGCCATGATGTCTTCGCCGCGCGGCTTTCTGATCGGCGAGGCGTAGCCGGCATTGTGGATGATGTCGGCAAAAGCCTTGATCCGGTCCCGGTCCGACCGTTCGTAGGGCGCGCCCGGCCACTCGTTGAACGGGATCAGGTTGATCTTGGCGGGGATGCCGCTGATCAGTTTCACCAGCCGCCGCGCGTCGTCGTCGCTGTCGTTCACGCCCTTAATCATTACATATTCGAACGTGATCCGTTCCGAATTCGACAGTTTCGGATAAGCGCGCAGCGCGTCCAGCAATTCGGCGATTGGCCACCGCTTGTTGATCGGCACAAGGCTGTTGCGCACCTCGTCCGTTGTGGCGTGAAAACTGACGGCCAGCATGCAGCCAATTTCCTCGGCCGTGCGAGCAATCTCGGACACTACACCGCTGGTAGAAAGTGTTATCCGGCGGCGGGAAAGGCTGATGCCCTCGCCGTCCATCGCAATCAGCATCGCATCGCGCACGGCCTCGAAGTTGTAAAGCGGCTCGCCCATGCCCATCAGCACGAGGTTCGACAACAATCGCGGTCCGTCTACGCCAGACCCCTGACCGGGTTCCGGCCATTCGCCCAGATCGTCGCGGGCAACCATGATCTGGCCGACAATCTCGCCCGCCGTCAGATTGCGCACGAGCTTTTGTGTGCCGGTGTGGCAGAACGAACAGGTCAGCGTGCAGCCGACCTGGCTGGAGATGCAAAGCGTGCCGCGATCAGTTTCGGGGATGTAAACCGTCTCGACCTCGTGGCCGCCCGCGATTTTCACCAGATACTTGCGCGTGCCATCGGCGCTGACCTGACGGGTAACCACCTCGGGCAGCGCGACTACGAAATTATCCGCCAGCAGGACACGATAATCTTTCGCGAGGTTTGTCATGACCGCAAAATCGCGCACGCCCCAGTGGTAAATCCACTGCCAGATCTGCCCGGTGCGCATACGCGCCTGCTTTTCCGGCGTGCCAACGTCGATCAACGCGGCATTCAGTTGTTCGCGGGTAAGGCCAACAAGGTTGACCGGCCCCTCGGGCAACTTCCGGGGGATGGTCACGACGTCCTGAGTAATGGGTGCGCTGGCGCTCATGGGTCCGAATTCCTGATCAGACCGCGCATATAGGCGATGTGAGCGTATTTGCCAAAGAAATTAATCACGTCAGGCGTTGCAGAGTTAGAGCGCATTGATGCGGCAATGGCTGGATTGAGGCGGAAGATTCTCTTTGGAAGTGGAACGCCGCAATGCGCCCTCCCGATGGGAGGGTCGGGTCGGGCCCGGGCTGGTCGCCCGTGCCTGAACAATTGCGAAGCAAAACGACCGTATCGACCGCCACGCGAAACATCCCTGGATTTTTAGGGCCCGACCCTAACCCGTGCAGCGCTTCTCGGCGTCTTCGATCATCGCGGTCGCGCCCAAAAGCGAAAACGTATCCTTGGTTTCCGTGCCACGCGAAGACCGTGCGGTCACAACCGCATTCGCACCACGCTTCATCGCCGTCACGACTTTCAGATCATCGGCGGGCGTTGCGGGCCAGGCGTATTCGCCTTCGGTGAAAAGCTCGAATACCGTTCCGCCGACCTCAAGCGTTGCCGTTGATCCTTCAGCAAACGGATACCCGCCCGTGAAACTAATCTCGCCGGCAACATTCTGTTCAGGCCGGTAGGTCACGAACAAAAGGATATCGCCGCGGCGCACCGATACAGAACGGCCATCGCGGGAATTGCTGCTTTCCTTGGGCGCGGTCACCGCCCAGCATTCTTTGGGCTCGCTACCCTCGAATACCGCCCAATCCGTGTCGGCCGCCACGCGGTTGGTGACGTCTTGCGCTGCCGCCATTCCGGCGAAGCCTGCCGCAATCAAAAATAGAATTATCGCCCGTGCCGTCATTTTCCTGCCTTTTCCTTTGGCCCGTGTCCCTGTCTTTGCAGGCGCTCAGGACCGGAAATGCGCTTTACCAATGCGCCCTGAATAGCGTATCTGCGCGACAGGATGGAACCCCCCCGCGGCGGAAAATTGCCGTGACAAATTCGCGAGGTCGCACATGGTGAATGCCGTGCCAATGGCAGAGGCCACTCGCGGGGATTTCATCGAGTCCATTCATCGCGGTCATGCCGTCATTTCGCGCAGCGATGGTCGGATTGTCGAGGCCTGGGGCGATGCCCAAATCGTTACCTTTCCGCGATCTTCTGCCAAAATGATCCAGGCGTTGCCGCTGTTGGAAAGCGGTGCCGGTGCCGACCTGACGTCCCAGCATCTCGCCTTGGCGTGCGCGTCGCACAGCGGTGAACGGCGCCACGTCGAGAAGGTGTCGCGTTGGCTATCGGACATCGGGTTGGATGAAACCGCGCTGAAATGCGGGCCGCAACCGTCGCGCGACGACGCCCTAGCCGAAGAGATGATACGTGCGGCGGAACCTGTGACGCGGCTTTTCAACAACTGCTCGGGCAAGCACACCGGGTTTTTGGCGCTGGCCAAGCATCTTAAGGCCGACCTCAACTACGTTGACCCCGATCACCCGGTCCAGCTTGCCGTGCGTGAAGCCTTCGAAGCCGTAATAGACGCCCCAAGCCCCGGTTTCGGTATCGACGGCTGTTCAGCGCCGAACTTTGCGACGACGCTTTCCGGGCTTGCCCGCGCGATGGCGGTGTTTGCCGAGGCGCGGGAAGACGGCTCTGTCCGTGAACGCGCCGCGGCTCGATTGCGCGACGCGATGATCGCGCACCCGGAACTGGTTTCGGGGAAGGACCGAGCCTTTAGCAACCTGATATCAGCAGCGACCGAGCCGTTTGTTGCCAAGTCAGGTGCCGAAGGTGTGTATGTGGCGATCCTTCCAAATCAGGGCATTGGCGTGGCGCTGAAGATCGCCGATGGCGCGGCCCGCGCATCGGAGGCGGCAATTACGGCGCTGCTGGTCCGGCTTGGTGCCGTGGACGCCGGGCATCCGGCGGTGTTGCGTTATCTGGATTGCCCGATCTTGAACCGGGACGGGATCGTGACAGGCGCGGTCAGACCGGCCAGCGGGCTTTTTGCTTAGAGTTTCTTAATTGACAAAATCGACCCGACCATAGCCCTGCAAAAACAATAGCGCCGTCAGGTCACCATAATCGACACGAACCGGCGCGGCGGCAGCGACGCTCGGCTTGGCATGCAGCGCGACGCCAATGCCTGCACGGTCCAGCATCCCCAAATCATTTGCGCCGTCCCCGACCGCAATCGCCTTTTCCGGGGCAAACCCAAGGCGCTGGGAAATCTCATTTAGCGCCCGAACCTTGGCCTCACGCCCCAGTATCGGTCGCGCAACCTGGCCGGTCAGCCGCCCGCCCTCATCGAGCAATGTATTGGCGCGGTTCTCGTCAAAGCCAAGAATTTCGGCGATCCGGCTGGTGAACTGGGTAAACCCGCCGGAAACGAGCGTTGCATACGCTCCGTTCGCTTTCATCGTGGAAACAAGCGTCTTGCCGCCCGGTGCCAGCGTGATCCGTTCGCCTAGCACCTTCTCGATCACGTCGACGGCCAAGCCCTTCAAAAGCGCAACCCGTTCGTCGATCGCCGCTTCGAAATCAATCTCGCCGTTCATCGCCCGCGCGGTAATTTCAGCGACCCGATCTCCGACGCCAGCCTCGGCGGCCAGCTCGTCGATGCACTCCTCATTGACCATGGTGGAATCCATGTCAGCGATCAAAAGCCGCTTCCGCCGCCCGTCGAATGGAATGACATTCAGATCGACGCCCATGGGTTCGATGTCCGCGCGCACATCTTCCAAATTCGCCGGCGATACGGTGACGGGAAATTCGGCGGCCTCGTCAGGCGAAAGCCAATTCGCATCACCGCCACCCCATGCCGATTGCAGCGACGACACCAGTGCAGGATCGAGCATCCCCGGCTTCGCAATCAGCGAGACGACGTGCATAGGCGGACCTCCGTTCGGGGTCCGCCTAGCTTAACACCGCGCGCTTCACCAGTAGCTTTTTGGCACCGAAACGCGAATGAGTTGTTCGATCTCGCGCGGGTTCCAGCCGGTCATTTCAGCCAGCGTGATCGCTTCCTGGCGCAGCCGCAGGCGAATACCTTTCACATATTCCTCGCCGTATTCACAGTCGATCTGCCCGGTGAACGGCTGGTTCATGATATATCGGCCCTGATAGTTTTCGCGTGACTTTGTCTCGCGGAACATCAGGTCCTCGGGCATCTGATCTTTGGTGTATTGCGCGTGAAACCGGGTGATATAGACGTTCTGACCCGGGTTGTCGCCGCTATCCATCCAGCCGACGCCCAGCTCCTGAAGCTCATCGCGCGTCAGCGGATCTGCGGCACACGGGTCGCACCAGGCCATGTCCCAGCCGTATTCCAAAGCAATGCCGCCAAAGTTGCCAACCGCGCGGTCGAACATCGAGCGATAGAAGTTCGGAAACACGCCCTTCACGAAAGTTGGGATATTGGCGTCGGTCGGCAGAACGGTTTCGTCGTAATTTGACACTTCGACCCGGCCCTTCCGCGTCAGCATCATGATCAGCGCATCCTGCGGACCATCGGCATTCAGTTTTCCAAGCTGGATCGGCAACATGAAATTTCGCGAGGTGAACGAGATTTGCAAAGGTGGCAATTCGCGGGCCTCGGATGCCGAGTGGCGGTCGAGATTCACCCGGGCGACGAAAAACTTCATGCCGTTTTGGATATAATCGCCAAGTGCCGCCTTGGCGCCATCGGGAAGCGTGTATCCCTCGGACGTCAGGAAAGTGACAAGCCCGTCGGATTGATCGGCCTTCAGGATCAACACATCATAGGTGCCAATCGCGTATTCGCCCTTGATCTGAACACCCAAGGCGTCAGCACCGCGGTTGCGTTCAGTGTCGCTGCGCAGCATGCCGGTGCCGCCCGCTTTGAAGTCTTCGAAAACGACCTGCTGGCACGGGTCATAATCGAAATATTCGACCAGCCGAGGCGCGCTATAGGCATCAAGGTGATCAATGGTTTCCGCCATCACAGTGCGAATATCGCTTTCTTCAAGTACTTTCGGCGTCGGCACGATCAGTGCGAAATCACTGGGCTCGCCACGATAATCCGACGACATTGTGATGACCGTTCGCCGTCCGTCGCGGACATAAACGACCTTGGATGCCTGGTTGTAAAGCGCGCCATCGGCGCGGGCGACGTAAAAGCCGCAGAATGCTTGCGCGGTGGCCGATAGGCCAATCCACGCGGCAATGATGAAAAGCAAGAAACGCATCTGGAACCCTCCTGAAACTGACGTTCTGCCAATTAAGACGCGGCTCGCCGGGCAATCCTTGGGTGGCAGGTCAAATAAGACCAATCCTTCGCCAAAACCGACATTTCCTTATTGTGCAGTTGCAGAAAGGTGCCTATATCCGCGAGTGGGATACCCCTCCCCAACGAGGGGCGTATATCTGGAAGGATATTCAGCGATGGATACCAAAACCCCGGCAACGCGGCCGGTAAATCCGCGTTTTTCATCTGGCCCTTGTGCCAAACCCCCGACATTTGCACTTCAAGATCTGTCCGATGCGCCTTTGGGCCGCTCGCATCGTGCGCCCATCGGTAAGGCAAAACTGAAAGCCGTAATCGACCGCACACGAGCGATCCTTGGCGTGCCCGACAGCTATCTGATCGGCATCGTTCCGGCCTCGGACACCGGTGCTATGGAAATGGCGATGTGGAACTTGCTGGGCGCGCGACCCGTCGAGATGCTGGCCTGGGAAAGTTTCGGTGCGGGCTGGGTGACGGATGTTGTCAAACAGCTCAAATTGGACGCGACCTTCCAAACCGCCGACTATGGCCAGATCGTCGATCTTGGGGTCGTAGATTGGAACAAGGACGTGGTGTTCACCTGGAACGGCACAACCTCGGGCGTGCGGGTTCCTGCGGACTTCGAGATACCGGCAGGCCGCGAAGGGCTGACAATCTGCGATGCAACCTCGGCGGCTTTCGCCCAGCATCTGCCGTGGGACCGGTTGGATGTTGTGACTTATTCCTGGCAGAAAGTGCTGGGTGGCGAGGCGGCGCACGGGATGCTGATCCTGTCACCGAGCGCCGTCGAGCGCCTTGAAACTTATACACCTTCCTGGCCATTGCCAAAGATATTCCGCCTTACAAAGGGCGGGAAATTGATCGCTGGCATCTTTGATGGTGCGACGATCAACACGCCGTCGATGCTATGTGTCGAGGATTATCTGAATGCGCTCGATTGGGCCGAAAGCCTCGGCGGGCTGCAGGGGCTGATCGCCCGCGCCGACGCGAACGCGGCTGTAATCTGGGATTTCTGCGCAAGCCACGACTGGATCGAAAACCTGGCCGAGAACCCGTCCACCCGGTCGAACACCAGCGTTTGTCTGAAGTTCACTGATGCCCGGATTTCTGATGGTGCCGTATTCGCCAAAGCCGTGGCAAAACGGCTGGAGGCGGAAGGTGTCGCACTTGATATCGGGGCCTATCGCGACGCGCCGCCGGGGCTGCGCATCTGGTGCGGCGCGACCGTTGAGACATCGGACATCGCGGCGTTGATGCCCTGGCTTGACTGGGCGTTTGAGACCGAAATTGCGGCGGCTCAGCACGCCGCCTGACCGTCAATAATGCGCATCGGGCGCACAAATTGGATTAAGTCTTATGGAACACATCCCAAAAGTGCTGGTCAGCGACAAGCTTTCCGAAACCGCCGTTCAAATCTTCCGCGACCGCGGGATCGACGTGACGTTTGACCCCACGATCGGCAAGGACAAGGACCGGCTGCTTGAGGTCATCGGCGAATATGACGGCCTTGCCATCCGTTCGGCCACAAAAGTCAGCGACAAGGTTCTAAACGCGGCGACCAACCTGAAGGTCATCGGGCGCGCCGGGATCGGCGTTGATAATGTCGATATCCCGGCTGCCTCGAAACGCGGCGTCATCGTGATGAACACGCCCTTTGGCAATTCGATCACCACCGCCGAACACGCGATTGCGATGATGTTTGCCGTCGCCAGGCAAATACCCGAAGCCAGCGTTTCGACCCACCAAGGCAAGTGGGAGAAATCCCGGTTCCTCGGTGTCGAGCTGACCGCCAAGACGCTGGGCGTGATCGGTGCCGGCAATATCGGTGCAATCGTCTGTGACCGGGCGTTGGCGCTGAAGATGAAGGTGATCGCCTATGATCCGTTTCTGTCCGAAGAGCGCGCGGAGAAACTTGGCGTCACCAAGGTCGGACTGCACGAATTGCTGGGGCGCTCGGATTTCATTTCGTTTCATGTGCCGCTGACAGATAAAACCCGGAACATTCTTTCTGCGGATGCCATCGAACGATTGAAACCTGGCGTTCGGATTATCAACTGCGCCCGCGGCGGACTGGTCGACGAAGAAGCGCTTGCCGCCGCCTTGAAATCCGGAAGGGTTGCAGGTGCCGCTTTTGATGTTTTCGCCGTTGAACCCGCCACCGAAAGCCCGCTTTTCAACCTGCCGAACGTCGTCGCTACGCCGCATCTGGGGGCCGCGACTACAGAAGCACAGGAAAACGTGGCGTTGCAGGTCGCCGAACAGATGTCGGATTTTCTGCTGACCGGGGCGGTCACGAACGCGCTCAACATGCCATCCGTGACCGCCGAAGAGGCCAAGACCATGGGACCCTGGCTGAAACTCGCCGGGCATCTGGGTTCATTTGTCGGCCAGCTTACGGACGAGCCCATTCGCGCGATCAACATCCTCTACAATGGCCAGGTCACCGGGATGAACACGGCAGCACTGAACGCAAGCGCAGTCGCAGGGATCATGAAAGCGACGAACCCCGAGTTGAACATGGTTTCGGCCCCAGTCATCGCCAAGGACCGGGGCGTCGACATCTCAACAACGACACAGGAAAAAACCGGGGTATTCGACTCCTATATCAAGCTGACGGTTGTAACCGACGAACGTGAACGGTCCATCGCGGGAACAGTGTTTTCCGATGGTAAGCCGCGGTTCATCCAGATCAAGGGCATCAACATCGACGCCGAAATAGGCGAGAACATGCTTTACACCACCAACGAAGATGTGCCGGGTATCATCGGCACACTGGGCCTGACGTTGGGCAGGAACGGGGTGAATATCGCGAACTTTACCCTTGGCCGATCAGAGAAAGGCCAGGACGCCATCGCGCTTTTGTACGTGGATGATCCAGTGCCTTCGACAGTGGTTGATCAACTTAACGCCACGGAACTGTTTTCCCAGGTGCGGCCGCTTCAGTTTGAAGTTTCTTGAGCTGACCGATTGCCCTAACGCCGATCCGCTGGTTTTCCGGCGGGATGAACATTTCGTATAGGACGATGCTGAATTTAGCTTGCCGGTAGCGGGGGGGCGACCTAGGGCTTGGGAATGACCGGGAATAGAATCTATGCGATCGGCGATGTCCACGGTCACCTCGACAAGATTGCCGATGCCCACGCAAATATAGCGCAGGATATGGAACGCGCGGGCGGTCCAGCACCCGTGGTGCATCTTGGCGACATGACCGATCGCGGGCCCGACAGCCGAAAGGTGATCCAGTTTCTTCTGGACGGAATTGCGCGTGGCGAAGACTGGATTGTCATCAAGGGAAATCACGACCGCCTGTTCAGCAACTATATTCGCACAGGTTCCGCGACCGACGACCGGCTTCGCTCTGGCCTGACCTGGCTGAACCCGAGGATGGGCGGCGATGCAACACTCAGGTCCTATGGCATTGAACGGCGTCTGCTTGAGCGGATCGAGAAACTCCATACCCGCGCCGCCAAGGCGGTGCCCGAGGCGCATGTGGCGTTTCTGGAAAACCTGCCGCTTTGGCATCGCACCGACGGCATGATTTTCGTCCATGCGGGTATTCGCCCGGGCTTCCCGCTGGAGGCTCAGGACGAAGATGATCTTCTTTGGATACGCGACGAATTTCTCTGGCGACTGGAAGCCCACGAGGCGCTGATCGTTCATGGCCACACGCCGGTCGACGGGCCGACGCACTACGGCAACCGGGTGAACCTTGATTGCGGCGCGGCGTGGGGCAATCCACTGGTCCCGGTAGTGTTCGAGGATGGCGATTGCTTTGCCCTGACACCGGATGGCCGGGAACCGGTGGAGCCGTGATGCGCTGACCGCAAAGGTCACCAATAGGCCTGCGCCGAGCCAACGCGGCCAAATTCCAGATAGAAATCATCCAGTTGCGGCGGCGCAGACCCCGCATCCTGAAGCTGTACGTGCGCCTGCCCGCGGTGGTGGATCTGGTGCTGCACAAGGTGCAGGATCAACGCGGCAACATTTTCCTCGACCGCGCCATCGCGGCGTTGGGTGCGGCGCGAAGCCGCCAGCGTTTCCGGTGTGATCACATTGCATAACGCGGCAAACCGCATGTCAGCGGTGGCCTGAAGTGCAGCCAATTTACTCGGATCATCGACGTCTTCGCGCTCATAAACGGCTCTGCCGAGGTCGCCTTCTTCAAGGGCATCGAGGTAATAGAGGTCAACTTCGTAGATATGGTTCATCGTTTTAGCGAGCGATGGAAAAAAGCCGGGACGAATCGCGGTAAATTCGCTGCCCGGAAGATCATTTATCGCGGCGTACAGCGTTGCACTGGCCCAGGCATTGTTCAGTGCCATCTTAAGCCACGGGTTCTTTTCTGCGCTCATCACGGAAGACGTTCCTGACATTTTTTCGCTGCGGGATGGACAGAACGAAGTCTGCTTGATTCCCTGCCGTCATGCAAAGATCATTGACGCCCTTTACGATCACCGCGCTGACGTTCGTATTGATGGCCGCCTGGCTTTTGTGGATTGGGCGATTGCCGATTTGCGAGTGCGGTTACGTCAAATTCTGGCATGGTGTGAAGCTTTCGAGCGAGAACTCCCAGCATCTGAGTGACTGGTATACGCCCAGCCACATATTGCACGGCGTGATTTTCTTCGGCGCGCTTTGGCTTGTTGCCCGGCGCCTGAGCGTCGGCTGGCGGCTGGCGATAGCCACGATCATCGAATGTGCCTGGGAAATAGTCGAAAACTCGGATGCCATTATCGAGCGATATCGCGAGGTGACCATATCGCTGGATTATTTCGGCGACAGTGTGGTCAATTCGGCGGCTGACGTGGTGGCGATGTGGGTCGGTTTCTGGCTGGCATCGCGACTGCCGGTCTGGGCCAGCGTCGGGTTGTTTTTCTTCTTCGAGTTGTTGACGCTCTGGGTGATCCGCGACGGGCTGACGCTGAATGTCATAATGCTTCTCTATCCGCTGGATGCGATCCGGGAATGGCAGGCGGCAGGCTAGGCGTTACTTCCGCCGCTTTTGCAGCCAGCGGAATCCGACGATCAGTGCGACCGTCGCAACCGCCCAGAATATTATGTCGCCCATGTCACTTCTCCCGTATTCGCGCCGTCGCACTTGGTCTTTTTGTACCCGTGATCACACCCAGTCGAGCACGATTTTGCCCGACTGACCGGATTTCATGATCTCGAAGCCATTGCGAAAGTCATCGACCGGCATACGGTGTGTGATCACATTTCGAATGTCCAGCCCATTCTCCAACATCGCGATCATTTTATACCAGGTCTCAAAGATTTCGCGGCCATATACCCCTTTGATAGTAATCGCCTTGAAGACAATGCGCGACCAGTCGACCGGCGATTTCCCCGGCGGTATGCCCAGCAGTGCGATCCGACCGCCCATGACCAGCGCCTCGACCATTTGATCCATAGCGCGTTGATTTCCCGACATTTCCAACCCTACATCAAAGCCTTCCTTCATTTTCAACTTTGTGATCACATCATTCAGATCATCGACCCCGACGTTGACCGGCACAACATCCGCAACTTTCTCGGCCAGGGCCAGCCGGTCGGGATTTATGTCTGTGATCACAACATGCCGCGCGCCGACGTGCCGGGCAACCGCCGCCGCCATGATCCCGATCGGGCCAGCCCCGGTGACAAGAACGTCCTCGCCTACAAGGTCAAATGACAGTGCGGTGTGAACCGCATTGCCAAGCGGATCAAGAATGGCGCCAATTTCATCATCGATAACGTCTGGCAACGGCACCACATTGAAGGCCGGAAGCCGCAGATATTCGGCAAATGCGCCTTGTTCGTTAACGCCTATCCCCCGTGTTTCGGGGTCCAGGTGAAACTTACCCGCGCGCGACTGCCGGGAATGCTTGCCGATCAGATGGCCTTCGCCCGATACACGCTGGCCAAGGCTAAGATCTGTCACGTTCCGTCCAAGTTCCGCAATCTCGCCCGCGAACTCGTGTCCAGTGATCAACGGCACCGGCACCGTGCGCGCCGCCCATTCGTCCCAGTCCCAGATGTGAATGTCGGTGCCGCAAATACCGGTTTTCTTGATCTTGATAAGCACATCATCGGCGCCAATTTCGGGCACAGGGGCTTCAATCATATCAAGCCCGGGGCCGGGCGCGATCTTGGCAAGCGCTCTCATCTGGTTGCTCATCTAAGCGCTCCAATTTCGGCTGCAACATCTTCAAACGCTGACGCCGCCATATCGAGGTCATCCTTGGTAAGCGCGGCGTTCATCTGCGTGCGGATCCGGGCCTGACCTTTGGGCACGACCGGGAAGAAAAACCCCGCGACGTAGACACCGCGCGCGTCCAACCCCGTGGCCATGTCCTGGGCCAATTGCGCATCCCCCAGCATAACCGGAACAATCGGGTGCTCGCCCGGAAGTGTCACTAAACCAGCGGATTCGAGGCTTTTTCGCCAGTAAGTCGTGTTCTCGAACAACCTCGCCCGCAAGCCGTCGCCTGTTTCAACAAGGCTGATCGCCTCGATCCCGGCGGCGCAAACCATCGGCGGCAGCGCGTTGGAAAAAAGATACGGTCGCGCGCGTTGCCGCAGCAGATCGACTATCCGCTGCGAGGCCGCGACATATCCGCCAATGGCGCCCCCCATCGCCTTGCCCAGCGTTCCGGTCAGCACATCAACCTGCACCCCAAAATGCGCAGGCATCCCCGCACCCTTTGGCCCCATAAATCCGGTTGCATGGCAGTCATCGACCATCACCAAAGCATCGTATCTGTCGGCCAAGGCGCGAATTTCCGGTAATTTCGCCAGATAGCCATCCATCGAGAAAACGCCATCGGTGGCGATCATGATGAACCGCGCACCGTCCGCCCGCGCCTCTTTCAGCCGGGCTTCCAGATCGTTCATGTCGGAATTGGCAAAACGATAACGTTTCGCCTTGCAAAGCCGGATGCCGTCAATGATCGAGGCGTGGTTCAGCGCGTCAGATATGACCGCGTCTTCCGGACCCAAAAGCGGCTCGAACACACCACCGTTGGCGTCAAAACACGCGGCGAACAGGATCGTGTCCTCCATGCCCAAAAAACCGGCGAGCCTGGTCTCAAGCTCGCGGTGCAGGCTCTGCGTTCCGCAGATAAAGCGCACGCTGGCCATGCCGTAGCCGTGTGTTTCAACGGCTTCCCGCGCCACCGCGATCAGGCGCGGATGATCGGCCAGGCCCAGGTAATTATTGGCGCAAAGGTTCAGCATCTGCCGCCCGGCAACTTCGATATGTGCAGACTGCGGCGATGTGATCAGGCGTTCGCGTTTGGTCAGTCCATCGGCTTCGATCCCGGCAAGAACCTGTTCCAGATGGCGGTCGAACTCAGACATTTTAGGCACCTCCAGACATTAGGATATCACTGGCCGCGCGCCACCGCGAGGACCGGATACGTCGCAGCCCGGCGCGTGCAGACGACACTGGCGCGCCGCCGCCAGATGTGTCTTTCTTCACCTCATGACCGAGTTTAACCTGGAAGACTTCCTGCCGTATCAACTGGCGGTTCTGGCCGAGAACGTCAGCCGCGCCTTTGAGAAAGAGTATCGCGCACGATTTGGCATTGGCGTGGCGGAATGGCGCGTTGTGGCACATCTGAGCCAGTCGTCCAGCGTCAGCGTTCGCGACATTCAAAAACGCGTCGCAATGGAAAAAAGCCGGGTCAGCCGCGCAGCTTCGCGGCTTGAAAAAGCAGGATATGTCGTGCGGCAGCCCGATCCCAACGACGGACGACTTGTCGCGCTTGCGTTGACGGACCGGGGCCACGACATGATCCGAACGCTGGCACCCATTGCGCGGTCTTTTGAACAGCAACTTCTGAACAGTCTCGGCAAAGAAAAGGCGACGTTCCGGCGTTGTATCGCGGCCCTGCTTGACGACGCTACGAAATCAGAGGGAGAGAAGGCGTGACGGAAATAGTCATTCTATCCGGCGCAAGAACCGCAATCGGCACATTCGGCGGGTCGCTTGCCGGTACGCCGCCGATTACGCTGGCAGCGGTTGCGGCAAAAGCGGCGATCAAACGGGCCGGGGTTGACGCCGCCCAGATCGGCACCGTCGCCTTCGGCCACGTCATCAATACCGAACCGCGCGATATGTATCTAAGCCGCGTCGCAGCGATGGATGCGGGCATCCCCGAGACCACGCCCGCGATGAATGTTAACCGGCTTTGTGGTTCCGGGGCGCAGGCCTTGGTTTCGGTTATTCAGTCACTGATGTTGGGCGACGCAGATTTCGGGCTGGCGGGCGGTGCCGAATGTATGAGCCGGTCACCGCATATTCTCCCAGCCGCGCGCTGGGGTCAGAAAATGGGCGACACAGGTGCGATGGATGTGATGATCGGTGCGCTTAGCTGCCCGTTTGGCACCGGGCACATGGGTGTCACGGCTGAAAATGTGGCCGCAGAGCACAGTATTGACCGCGCCGCGCAAGATGCTTTTGCCCTTGAAAGCCAGGCCCGCGCTGCGGCCGCCATCACCGAGGGCCGGTTCAAAGACCAGATCGTGCCTGTCGAGGTCAAACGGCGGCGCGAAACGGTAGCGTTCGATACCGACGAGCATCCAAAACCAACCACCGCCGAGGCTTTGGCCGGGCTGCGGCCAGCCTTTCAGAAAGACGGCAGCGTGACCGCCGGAAACGCCAGCGGCATCAATGATGGTGCCGCTGCTTTGGTTCTGGCAAGCGCGGACGCCGCAGCCTCCGCGGACCTCAAGCCGCGCGCCAGGGTTCTTGGGTATGCCCACGCAGGCGTGCGACCCGATGTGATGGGGATAGGGCCGGTTCCGGCCGTCAGGAACCTGCTCGAACGCACCGGATTGGCGGTCGAGGATTTCGATGTCATCGAATCGAATGAAGCCTTCGCCGCGCAGGCACTTGCCGTGAACAGGGCCCTTGGGCTGAACGCGCACAAGGTAAACCCAAACGGCGGCGCGATCGCGCTTGGCCATCCGGTGGGCGCCACGGGCGCGATACTGACCATCAAAGCACTTTACGAGCTGGAACGCACCGGCGGGGCAAAGGCACTGATCACCATGTGCATCGGTGGCGGGCAGGGCATCGCGCTTGCCATTGAACGCACATGAACCCTTTGTTGAGACAGGTTAACAGCTTGTTTACCAAATCGGCCTCATAACCGTCGTCGTTGGTCTTTGGGCCATGGGCGACGGAGTTGGGCATGGAATTCGCCGACGATCTTGCCTCTGAACGGCGCGCGCGGCTTGCGGCCGAAAGGTTGCTTGATCAGATGAAAAACGAGCTGAGCGAGGCCAACAGGCGCCTCGCCAGTCACGCGCGAAGTCTTTCGACTGAAATAGTTTCCAGCCGCCAGGAAATGGGGCGGGTCAAAACCGAAGCCGAAAGCCTGAAATCCGAAGTCAGCCACGTGCGCGAAGACCTAGAGCGCGCCGAAAGCGCGATGGTCATTGCCGAACGCCGACTTTGGGATTCGCTTGAAACCATTCGTGACGGGTTCGCCGTATTCGGCCCCGATAACATCCTGATCGCCGCCAACCGATCCTATCTCAGCCTGTTCGATGGGCTGGAAATGGTCCGCCCCTGCATCGAACTGGCCACGCTCTTTGAACTTTTCGCCGACGAGGGAATTGTCGATACCGGTGAGTTTCGGTCGCACGAATGGCAGGAAAAGATGCTTAGCCGGTTGCACACGGATCGGATCGAACATGCGGTCCTGAAACTTTGGAACGGTCAATACGTACAACTGATTGATCGCCGCACCCGCGATGGCGATCTTGTCACGCTGGCGCTGAACATCACCGAACAGACAATTCGCGAAGACCAGCTACGCGAAGCCCGCGTGCGGGCCGAGGCCGCCAATCGCGCCAAATCGGCTTTTCTTGCCAACATGAGCCATGAAATTCGGACGCCCATGAACGGTGTCGTGGCCATGGCCGAGATGCTTGCCGGGACGCAGCTCGACGAAGAACAGCGCGCCTATGCTGAAACCATCCGTTCGTCGGGCGAGGCGCTTTTGGTTATCATCAACGATGTGTTGGATTATTCAAAGATCGAGGCTGACAAGATCAGCTTCAAGTCGCTGCCCTTCGATCTTGAGCGCTGAATTCATGACGTTGTCACGCTGCTCAGGCCCGGTGCCCAGGACAAAGACCTGCAAATTGCGGTGGATTACGATCTTTTCATGCCGACGTCGTATGTCGGCGACGCCGGTCGCGTCAGGCAAGTGCTGACCAACCTTATCGGCAATGCAATCAAGTTTACCGAAGAAGGCCATATCCTGGTCCGCGTTGTCGGCCTGCCGGGTGAACGTGGTTTGGAATACCGCGTTCACGTCACGGTCGAAGATACCGGCATCGGCATCCCGGAAGAAAAACTGGAAGCGATTTTTCAGGAGTTCCAGCAGGTCGAGAACGATCAGGACCGCGCCCACGACGGCACCGGACTTGGCCTCGCGATCACGCGACGTTTGGTCTCCGCTATGGGCGGCGATGTCTGGGTCGATTCGCGCGAAGGCGAAGGTTCGGGATTTGGGTTTTTCCTGCCGCTTGAGGCGGTCGCGGATGTGGAATCCGAAGACATCACCGCGCCAGGCTGGATGGATCGCGCGATTGTCCTGGATGATGACGGCATGAACCGCACCGTTCTTCTGAAGCAACTTGGGCTGATCGGATTGAAAACGTCGACCGTTGCTCAGTTCGACGAGATTGCTGCCGAACGCCCGTCTGAACGCGATATCGTGTTTCTGGGCCATGGGGCCACAGATGGCGATGCTTCCGTGGCGGCGCGCGCGCTTCGCGAGCAATTCAAGCCTGCAGGTGTATTTCTGTTGGTCAGCGGACCGACAAAAGTGCCGGCCGGCGACATGGCCTTTGACCAATTGTTGCAGCGCCCCGTGTTGCGCGCCGCGATGATGGACTATCTGAACGCGCTGGCACCGCCGGTCCGCGCCGAATTAACGCCCGAACCGTTGATCGAAGAACATGCTGCGCCGGATATGCCCGCGCCGCTTGAACACGACGTCGAAGGCGCGGATATCGAAAGCGACGCCCCCGAAGTGCCCGAACCCGACGTGGATGAATTCGCAGGCGAAAGCAACCAATCCGCGCCTGCATGTATCCGTCTGCCGGTCGCACCGCCCGAAGGTCGCCGCCGGATGCGCGTTCTGGCCGCCGAGGATAACCGCACGAACCGTTTCGTCTTCGAAAAAATGCTGAAGGACCTCGATATTGATCTGGTCTTCGCCCTGAACGGGATTGAGGCGATCGAGATGTTTGCTGGCGCGCGACCGGATATCTTCTTCACCGACATCTCGATGCCCAAAATGGATGGTAAAGAGGCAACGCGGCGTATCCGCGCGTTGGAGGTGGAAGATAACCTGACGCCCTGCCCGATCATCGCGATCACAGCCCATGCGATGGACGGCGATGCCGACGAAATTCTGGAAGCGGGCGTCGATTTTTATCTTACCAAGCCTTTGAAAAAGCAGCAGCTTATTGATCACATTGTGAACGCACAGCCGCTGGATGCGATCCCGGCACTGCCTGCGCCTGATGATGAGCAAGAAACCGACGCCGCTGACAGCGCCGTCCAGATGCGCGCGACGGCTGCGGAATAATCTTCGACAGACAGCCTTAGGCGTCGCTCAATATTTCGACGAAAGCCGGACCAAACCGTTTCGACAACCGATCGCCCAATAGCCGGTCAATCTGGTCGGCACCGCCGACACCAAGTGCCGCAACATTCGCCAGAAGCGACGCCGAGCAACTCATCGGCTTGCCGGTTCCGTCTGCCCCACGGACCAGTTCGGCCTGGGTCGCAAGAAGGCGGTCATAAATTGTGCCAGACGCACGCCCCGCCAGTTTCCGGCGCGCCGGATGCGCGGGCGTTTCGGCCTCGCCCGTGATCACTTCCAGAAACGTCGCGCCATAGCGGTCGAGCTTCTTGGCACCGACACCGCTGATACCGGCCATGGCATCCAGCGTCGCTGGCCGTTTCTCGGCCATCTCGATCAGCGTTCGGTCAGGGAATATCACATAGGCAGGCGCTCGCGCCGCTTCGGCAAGCGCACGGCGTTTCGCCTTCAGCGCCGACAAGAGCGGCGCGTTTTCTTCCGAAACCAGCGTTTTGGCCGCAGGCCGACGCTTGACCTCGGCAAATGTATCTTTGCGAAGCGTGATATTTTCTTCGCCGCGCAGGATCGGACGGGCGGCGTCCATCAGCCTGAGCGCGCCGTGCCTTTCCGGGTCAGGCCGCACCAGATCGTGCCCCATCATCTGCCGGAATATGGCTGTCCATTGCCGCCGGTCAGTGTCGCTTCCCACACCGAATGTCGGAAGACCATCGTGCCCTCTGGCGCGAACCTTGTCCGTCAGCGTTCCCGTTAAAACGTCGATCAAATGCCCCGCACCAAAGTATTCGCCGGTGCGCAATATCGCCGACAGCGCCTTTTGCACCGCTTCGGTGCCGTCGAATGTTTCGGGCGGGTTGTCGCAAAGATCGCAGCCACCGCAGGCCTCGCGAACCTCGCCAAAGTAGTCCAGAAGATTTGTCCGCCGACAGATCTGCGCCTCTGCCAGCCCCAAAAGCGCATTCAGCCGCCCATGATCGGCCATCCGGCGTTCGGGTGGTGCCAGCCCCTCGTCGATCTGCATCCGGCGAAAACGAATATCGTCGGCACCGAAAAGCGTCAGCGTTTCCGCCGGGGCACAATCGCGGCCGGCACGACCTATTTCCTGATAATAGGCCTCGATCGACTTGGGCAGGTCGGCGTGCGCCACCCACCGGATATCCGGCTTGTCGATTCCCATTCCGAAAGCGATTGTGGCAACCACGATCAAACCATCCTCGGTCTGAAAACGCCGCTCGGCCTCGCGGCGATAATCTGCCTCCATCCCACCGTGATAAGCGACAGCAATTTGTCCCGCCTCGCGCAACGCCTTGGCCAGCGTTTCTGTCTTGGCGCGGGTACCGCAATACACAATGCCGGACTGGCCTTTGCGGGCGGCGGCAAAGTTCAGGATCTGCTGACGGGGCTTGTCCTTGGCCGCAAAAGCGAGGTGGATATTCGGCCGGTCAAACCCGCCCAAAAATATCCGGGCGTTGGTGTCGCCAAACAGCCGCGAGACAATCTCGTCCCGGGTTTCAGCATCCGCGGTCGCGGTGAAAGCCGCCAATGGAACGTCCAAAGCACGACGCAGCGCGCCGATCCGCAGGTAATCCGGCCGGAAATCATGACCCCACTGGCTGACGCAATGCGCCTCGTCCACCGCCAGAAGCGTAACACCCGCCTCTGCCAGCATCCGGTCCGTGCCAGCGGACGCCAATCGTTCCGGGGCCATGTAAAGAAGCTTAAGCTCGCCGCGGCGAAGCGCGTCGAAAACGGCGGCCGTCTCATCCTCGGTATTCCCCGAGGTCAAAGCGCCCGCCACAACGCCCGCCTCGCGAAGCGCGCGAACCTGGTCGCGCATCAGCGCAATCAAGGGGGAAATAACGACGGTCAGACCCGGGCGCAGAAGTGCGGGAAGCTGAAAACACAACGACTTGCCGCCGCCCGTCGGCAGTATCGCAAGGACATCCTCGCCACCGGCAACAGCGCCCACAATATCCGCCTGCATTGGACGGAACGACGCAAAGCCAAAGACTTCGGAAAGAATACTCAGGGCGGTCGGTGACGACCCGTCCATAAACTGCCTCGAATTTATATCAACTGCTCTTGTTGCCTATACCCTGTCACGTGAACAGGTCGTGAACAAGCCGCCTTACGATTTAGCGAAAGCAGACTGATCGCGCGACATCGACGATGACGATATCCCGAAGGATGATGACGCCGATAAACAGCACCAGTGGCGCCAGATCCAGCGCGCCGGTTTTTGGCATATACCGCCGGATTGGCCGGTAAACCGGTTCCAGCAATCGCGTGAGACCGTCCCAGATCGACGCAACCAGCTGTTGTCGAAGGTTCAGCACCTGAAAGTTGATCAGCCAGCTCATGATGATGTGAACGATCATAATGAAAAACGCCACATCCAGCAGCAACGACAGAATTTTCAACAATGTGCACATGAGCCCGTCCGTATTTGCGTCGCATTCCAACTAAGGTGCGCATCGCAGCCTGACAAGCCCACGTTTCCGTTGCGTTTTGATTGACGCATCTCGCCGGTTCTATATCCCGAACCGCGAAGGAGCATGTGATGTATCCCTATATCCGCGCCGCTTACGTCATGGTGAAGGCGCGCTCGCAGCCGCCGATGGAGCTTTACGGCACCCACGTCTCGCACCACCGCGCATGGCCCTGGGACACCGACATGTTCGGCGAGTTGAACAATGGTCGCATCCTGACGCTGTTCGAGCTGGGGCGCTGGCAGATGACGGTGCGACTTGGTCTGATCCGTCCGTTCCTGCGCGGCGGGCTGACGCTTGCGGTGGCGGGCGTGTCGGTCAGGTATCGCAAGCGCGTGCCGATCTTTCAGAAGTACCGGATGCAGACCCGAATGTTGGGCTATGGCGAGCGGTTTTTCTATGTCGACCAGACCATGTGGCAGGGTGATACGTGCATGAACCAGATGCTACTCAGGGCGGCGATCCGCGACAAGTCTGGCACAGTGTCGCCAAGGGCGTTTCTTGAGACGATGGGGATGGGGGTCGATCAGCCCGGTCTGCCGGACTGGGTCAAGGCATGGATGGCGGCAGACGACAGCCGCCCATGGCCACCTGAGATCGGCCCTGTCTACGACAACTGAGTATTGCAGAGTAAGTGCGAGCCGGTCTTATTGGCGGCATCGAGCGGGGAAAAACGACAAATGGCTGAACCGAGCCTCAAAAAGCGCATCTGGGGATGGTATTTCTTCGACTGGGCCAGCCAGCCTTATCATACAGTTTTGCTGACGTTCATTTTCGGACCGTTCTTTGCGACCATTGCAGCCGCTTACTTCATGGGTTCGGGCCTTGAAGAACAAGCCGCCGACGCCCGCGCGCAATCGCTCTGGTCGCTTTGCCTGACGATTATCGGGCTGATTGTCGGCTTTGGCGGCCCGATCATGGGCGCATTGGCAGACACCGCCGGGCGGCGGATGCCGTGGATCGTCGCGTTTTCGGCCATGTTCGTCGTCGGTGCATCCGGGCTTTGGTGGACCAACCCCGATGGGTCGAATTTGTGGTGGGCACTTGTGTTATTTGGCGTCGGATTTATCGGTGCTGAATATGCACTGATATTCACAAACGCCCAGTTGCCAAGCTTGGGGACGCCCGAAGATATCGGCCAGATCTCAGGCTCGGGTTTCGCAATTGGCTATGTCGGCGGGCTTATTGCGCTGGCGATACTACTGGCGCTTTTTGCCGAACAGGCAAACGGTAAAACGCTGGCGGGGCTCGACCCGATATTCGGGTTAGACCCCGCTGCCCGCGAAGGCACGCGCGCCGCCGGCCCCTTCACGGCGATCTGGTTTTTGGTCTTTATGGTTCCCTATTTTCTTTGGGTCCGCGAAACTCGGAGCGAGCGCAAACGCCATTCAATTTCGGCAGCTTTGGTAAGCCTCGCCGGATCCATCCGCGAACTCAAGGTCCGGCAAAGCCTGGCCGCCTATCTTGGATCGTCGATGTTGTATCGTGACGCGCTAAACGGCCTTTACAGCTTTGGCGGCGTCTATGCGGTGTTGGTGCTGAACTGGGAGATTACCCAGATCGGAATATTCGGCATTGTCAGCGGACTGGCGGCAGCGATTTTTTCGTGGGTCGGCGGTGGGTTCGACAAACGCTTCGGCCCAAAGCCGGTGATCATCGTCTCAGTCCTGGGTCTGATGGCGGTCTGTTTCACTATCGTCAACATGAGCCGCGAAAGCTTCTTTGGTATCGCCCTGACAGATGGCTCGACGCTACCTGACACCGTTTTCTTCGGGTGCGGAATGTTGATTGGTGGCCTTGGCGGCGTCCTTCAGGCGGCCAGCCGGTCGTTGATGGTCCGCCACGCCGAACCAGAGGCTGTAACGGAAAGTTTCGGCCTTTACGGGCTATCAGGGCGTGCAACAGCCTTCCTCGCCCCTGCCTTGATCGGCATCGTCACGGCGGCTACTGGAAACGCCCGTCTGGGCGTCGCGCCGCTTATCGTGCTCTTCCTATCCGGCCTCATTCTGCTACGCTGGGTGAAGGCGAACGGAGATCGGGCAGATCAATGGGCAGAACGCGCGCCGCAATCGTCGTGACGGCACTATTTTTCGCCGTCGGCGGCGCATCGGCAGAACCACTGGCAAAAGAACTATTCGGTGCCGAACATGTCGCGTCCCGGCAAAATTCGGCGGCCTATGGAGGTTATGCCAAGGGGTGTCTGGCAGGTGCCGAGCAGCTTGCCGAAACCGGCCCGACCTGGCAGGCGATGCGGCTTAGCCGCAATCGGAACTGGGGGCATCCCGATACCGTCAAGTTTATCGGCAGGTTGTCAAAATTCGCCGCAAAGCAACCTGGTTGGCGCGGGTTATATATTGGCGACATCTCGCAACCACGCGGTGGGCCGATGCTGAGCGGGCACAGGTCGCATCAGTTGGGTCTGGATACCGACATCTGGATGCTGCCGCCCAAGAACCTGAAGCTGTCCCGCAACGCGCGCGAAAACCTTTCTTCAATATCCACCCGTCGCGCAAACGGCGCATACGTCAATGGCAACTGGACGCCAGCACACCACCAGATCCTGAGAGCTGCCGCCAGGGACAAATCCGTTGCCCGCATTTTCGTCTTTCCCGGCGCCAAGGTGCAGATGTGCAAAGACGAGAAAGGCAATCGCGCCTGGCTGAGGAAAATCCGGCCATGGTGGGGTCACCACTTTCATTTCCATGTTCGCCTGAATTGCCCGAGGGGCGCCAAAAGCTGCGTCGAGCAGGCACCGCCGCCAGCGGGCGACGGGTGCGAGGCGGCGCAGAAATGGGTCCACAACATCCTGAACCCACCACCGCACGACCCGAACGCGCCGAAACCGAAACCGCGCCGCGAATATGTGCTGGCCGATCTGCCTAAACAATGCGCGCAGGTTTTGTCGCAATAGTTCTGGCCGCTGCGCCAGCCATCGCCGAACCGAAGCTTGAACACCTTGGCACGTTCGTCTGGGATCGGCCCGAGAGTTACTTTGGCGGCTGGTCGGCAATCGAGGTTGCAGATGGCGGCAATTCATTTGTCGCGATCGGCGATAATGCGCAGCTTTACGACGGCACATTTGAGCGCGAGCAAGGCTTGATCGTCGCCGTTCCCCGTCGCCCCGTCGGCGCGCTAACCGATATGGACGGGATCGCGTATTTCAAAAAAGGTGAAACGGAATTGGCTGATAGCGAGGGTCTTGCGCTTTTGCCCGATGGGCAGCGCGCAATCTCGTTCGAGCGCGATCACCGCATTCTGATCTATCGCGGGGACGCAGCGATTTCGCGCGTTCCCGATAATGCGGACGCGGTAACGTTGCCATCGAACCGCGGCGTCGAGGCATTGGCCGTTGATGTATCTGCGCGATTGATTGCAATCCCGGAAGCAATTCCACCCGGCGCACCGGGCTTCCCGGTCTGGCGATTGGACGGCGACACATGGACCACGGTTTTTCACATTCCCCGAACATTAGGTTTCAATCCTGTGGGCGCTGACATTGATACCAATAATCGCCTTTTCCTATTGGAACGTGCCTTCAGGTTCGTCGGATTTCAAAACCGCATCCGCATTTTCGATATGAATGCGGATGATCCCAAGGGAATCGTCATCTGGCAGCCCGCAATGGCCGAATATGACAACCTCGAAGGGCTGTCAGTCTGGCTTGATCGCGCGGGCGTAACGCATCTCACCATGATTTCCGACGACAACAACAACCGCTTTCAGGAAACCCAGATCGTCGAGTTTCGCTTGACCGAGTAGCAACAGGGCGGTATTTGCCCACGTCCCCCATGGGGGCCAAGTCTCCGACCACCTTGTCAAAACGGAAAATCAAATGGCTCGTCTTCTTCCCGGCATTCTTGCTATGGCCGCCGTCGTTGTGGCCTCGAACATCCTTGTGCAATTCCTTTTCGGCCAATGGCTGACCTGGGGCGCGTTCACCTATCCTCTGGCGTTCCTCGTCACTGACGTGATGAACCGGGTTTACGGTGCCAACACCGCGCGAAAGGTCGTTTTCGCGGGCTTCGTCGTCGGCGTTGCAAGCTCGCTCATTGGCACACAGATCATGGGCGAGTTTGGGCCGCTGGTGACCTGGCGCATCGCGATAGGCTCGGGCCTTGCCTTCCTGACAGCGCAGCTTCTGGACATCTCGATCTTCGACCGATTGCGTGTCGGTGTCTGGTGGCGCGCGCCGCTTGTATCGACCATTGTCGGATCGGCAGTTGATACCGCGCTTTTCTTCACCATCGCGTTCTCAGCAACGCTGGCATTTCTTGAGCCCGCAAACGATATCGGCTGGGCGAACGAGGCGCTGCCGCTTCTTGGCGCTGGTCCCGTCGTGCCTCTGTGGATGTCGCTCGCCGTTGCCGATTGGGGCGTTAAACTGGCGTTAGCGCTTGCCGCACTGGTGCCGTTTCACCTGATCGTTAAGCGAATGACCGTAACCGTTGCGTGAAAATCGTTGACAGACGCAAGAACTATGACAACCTTCAAAGCATCGGTAACAACGAAAGGAGGTGGTCCAGTGTCTAGAGCGATATTGGAGAGAGGTGTCCGGACAATTGGGAGGGCCGTCGCCTGAAGGCAAACCTGAAGGCAGAAGACTCTCAACTGGGCCGTCGGTACGCCGACCCCTAACTGGCCCACCTCCATAAATCTCGGAAGGGTCGCGCATTGCGCGGCCCTTCTTTACTTCGAGCCCCGAATGAAGATCACCGACGACATTGATATCGCTGATTGGGAGCTGACCGAGCAATTCGTTCGCGCAGGCGGGCCGGGCGGCCAGAACGTCAACAAAGTGGCGACGGCGGTTGAGCTCAGGTTCGAAGCCGAAAGCTCTCCGAATTTACCCGATCCGGTAAAGCGCCGCTTAAAGCGCCTTGCGGGGCGGCGATGGACCAAAGACGGCGCTTTGGTCATTCAGGTCAGCGAGGAACGCAGCCAGCCGCGAAATCGAGATATCGCCCGCGAAAGGTTGGCTGAGCTGATCAGGCGGGCTGCCGAAAGACCCAAGAAGCGGATTAAAACGCGGGTTACGGCGTCGCAAAAGCGGAAAAGGCTCGATGCCAAGAAGCGCCGGGGCGACGTCAAAACTCTGCGTGGGCAGGTGGATGGCGACGATTGATTTTACGCGCATTGACAGTCGAATATACTGCCCCCGTTAACTGAGGTACTCTGCCACAGCACCTTCCGGATGGGCGAAAAATTCCGCTGGACCAGTGGGCAGCGAAACCAACCCCTCGTTCACGAACAAGACTTGCGTAGCAAAGCGTTTTGCATCCTCGGGATCGTGCGTGACCATCAGAATTGTCGCCTCCGGCAATAGCCGAACAACCAGCTCCAGCATCTCGGCGCGCATCGCCGGACCGAGGGCGGCAAATGGTTCATCCATCAAAACAACTGGCCGCTCTGTCACCAATATACGCGCCAGCGCCGCGCGACTTTGCTGACCCCCTGACAAAACGCCGGGTTTACGGCCTTCAAATCCGGCAAGACCAACCTGCGACAGCGCCTCGCGTGCACGCTCCATTGCCGCCGCTGCTGGCCAGGCGCGTGGCGAAGCGCCAAGCGCCACGTTGGTCAGGATATCCAGGTGCGGGAATATGTTGTTATCCTGGAATAGCACCGCGATGGGTCGTTTGCCCGGCGCGAGCAGCCCCATATCCTCGCCGTCCCACAGCACCCGGCCCTTGTCCGGCAGGTCGAACCCGGCAATCAGCGAAAGAAGCGTGGATTTACCGCCGCCCGATGGGCCGATAATTGCGGCCCGCGTGCCCTCCGCGAGCGAAAAGTCAGCAGCGAGCTCAAATTCGTCGCGCTGAAATCGAAGGTGCTCAATCGTCAGCATCGCGGCCTATTCCCCTGTCGAATACCCAAAAAAGCGCAAAACTTACGATCAAAAGCAGCGCCGCTGCGCCGCTCGCGTCATCCATCCGGTACGCCCCCATCAGGCGAAAAATCTGCAACGGCAAAGTCGCGGTTTCCGGATCCGCGAAAAGCGCGATCACGCCAAGGTCACCCATACTTAGCGCCGCGGCAATGCCCGCCGCGAACCCAAGCGGGCGGCGCAAACGTGGCAGCACCAAAAGCCGGAGACGCGCCCATCCACGGATATTCAGGCTGTCGGAAAGTCGGCCAAAGTCGGCTTCAAATGTTTGCATCGCCGGGATCATTACCCTGAGCGCAAAGGGCAGCGTTACAACGGCATTCACCAGCGCGGTTATCGGAAGCGCCAGCCGCGAAGGGTCGATGACCGGAAACAGTATGATGAAAAGGCCGGTGCCCAAGACCAGCGGCGACGCCGCAATGGCAAGCAGCCCGGCACCTTCGATATATCGCGATCTGGGTCCAACGCTGGTCGCTGCGGTCGCGATGGCAATTGTTGCGACAACAACCAGAACCGTTGAAGCAAGCGCCACAAGCAGGGATCGCAGCGTCGCAATCCAGACAGGCTCTGGCAGTTGCAAAATCCTTGGCAGCCCGTCGAGCAGGACCGAGGCCACCGGAAGCAATAAAAACAGCGCGGCGATGCCAATCACCGCGAAATCAAAGACCCGATGCCACAGACCCTGCGCATCCCACCTGCGTTGAGCCCGATCCAGCCCCGGACCAAACCCCGGCGTAGTTGCGAATTTCAAAGCGATGAACGCCGCCACCGCAGCGATGCCAAGCTGAATAACCGAAAGATACGCCGCGCGCGACAGATCAAATTCAAATCTCAGCGCCTGGTATATGGCCAATTCAACCGTCGTGGCCCGGGGCCCGCCGCCTAGCGTCAAGGCGACGGCGAAACTGGTGGTGCAGATTACGAAAATGATCAGCAATGCCCCCGGAACAACACGCGCGAGCATCGGCAGTTCTAAATGTCGCGCAACCGCTGCTGGCCCCATCCCAAGTGTTGCGGCCAAACGCATCCGCTCGCCCGGAATCGCCTGCCAGCCCTGCAAGCTCAGCCTGGTGGCCAGTGGCAGATTGAAGAAAACATGCGCAAGAACGACGCCATGCGCGCCGTAGATGCTGATGGGCTCGAAGCCAAGACCGGTGAGCAATCCGTTCAGAATTCCGTTTCTTCCGAACATCGCTACCAGACCGAATATCGCGACAATCACCGGCAACAGAAACGGCGCACCCAGCAAAGTGATCAGAACACCGCGTCCGGGAAAGCGGCGTCGGGCGAGCGCGCGCGCAACCGGAATTGCCAGCGCCACGCTTATTCCGGCCGACAATGCCGCCTGCCAGATCGTGAACTGGATCGCCGCCCAGTCTGCCGCCGAGAACCCGCGTCCAGCTTCGGCTTTCAGGACGACCGCCGCCGAAGTCGTCAGAATAAGCAACGGGATCGCCGCCGCCGCCGCAATCCCGAGCCATGTGCTGGCGCTTAGCGGCTGAGCGCGTCCAGCCATTCGTCAATAGCCTCATTGCGCATCGCGGCGGCATCCTCTGAGCTTAAAATCAGCGCTTTTTCCGGCTGGATCAGCGTTTCAAATCCATCGGGCAATTTATCGCCCGGCAACGCCGCAGGATACATCCAGTTTGTCGTCGGGATCACCGCCTGAAACGCGTCAGACAGCATGAAATTCAGGAAAGCGTCCGCCAGTTCGGGCTGATCGCTGCCCGCAAGTTTGGCCGCAACCTCGATCTGCATGTAATGCCCTTCGTTGAACTTGGCGGCGGTCTTCGAGGCATCCTGCTCGGCAATCAAATGATAGGCGGGCGAGGTCGTGTAGCTCAGAACCATGTCAGCCTCACCTTCCAGAAATAGCCCGTAAGCTTCGGACCAACCCGGCGTCACCGTGACAATGTTGTCAGCAAGCGCCCGCCATATGCCGGACGCCTCGTCGCCGTAAGCCGCTTTGACCCAGAAAAGCAGCCCAAGCCCCGGCGTTGACGATCGCGGGTCCTGGATGATGATGCTGGTGTCGGACCGCGCGAGCGACCGAAAATCCACCGGCACATCTTGCGCGTCGGCATTGTGAACAAAGGCGAAATAGCCCCAGTCGTAGGGCAGAAACACGTCATCGGCCCAATCCACAGGCATCTCAAAAGCAGGTGTCGCGATGCCATGCGGCGCGAAAAGGTTGGTCGCCCGAGCGGCGGCTGTCAGGTTTGTATCCAACCCAAGCACGATGTCGGCATCGCTGCGCGCGCCCTCCAGCCTGATCCGGCTCAGAAGTGCGGCCCCATCGCCCGCCGTGACGAATTTCAGATCGCAGGCGCATGTTTCCTCGAATGCCGTCTCAACCGCAGGCCCCGGCCCCCAATCGGTGACGAAACTGTCGTAGGTATAAACAGTCAGCACGGGCTTTTCCTGCGCCAACGCAGGTGTCACCGCCAATAGCCCTGCCGTAAGAACAGGAAAACGCATCTCTCGATCCTTCTTCGACTGGCGGAAGTTGGGTGAGGACATTTCGACCTTCCCTCCGCCGGTGTTAACCGGTTCAGGTTCAACGGGTCTGCTGCGATCAGCATCTCAGCCCATGTGGGGCACCCCGAGGTGCGGTCTGGTTAGCCTGCCCGCCCGAAAGTCGCAAGAGGAAGCCTTGCGCACGGTGCTTGAGATCTGGAAAGTCGACCAATGGCCCAGATCGTCCGAACAGCTAATTCCCAAGATGCTGAAAAGATCCGGCGGGTCATTGAAAATTCCTATTCCGACTGGACCGAACGCCTGCATGACCTTCCCGATGTCTCGGCAGGTGTGATCGACGAAATTGATGCCGGGCGGATGTTTGTTCTGGAATTGGGCGGGTCTGTGGTCGGCGTTTTGAATGCGGCACCGCACGACGACGCCTTTCATGTCATGAACATTGCCGTCGATCCTGAGTGCGGCGGAAAGGGCGTGGCAAAAGCTTTGCTTGCGCGTGCCGAAGAATTGGCGAAAAGCGCCAACGTCACGCATCTGGCATTGGCAACGCACAAAGATATGGCCGGAAATGTCTCGATGTACGAACATCTTGGATGGCACGTCACCGGAACCGAAGGCAACAAAGTCCTGATGCAGCGGAAGCTCGATCAGGATTAACGCCGCCCTGCACCTTCCATACTTGGCGCTGCTGATTTAGACCCTGTTCTGCAAGGGAATTGGCACGATGAGCTTCAACACCTACGGACATGTATTCCGCGTCACGACCTGGGGTGAAAGCCACGGGCCCGCGCTTGGCGCGACGGTGGACGGGTGCCCGCCCGGCGTGCCGCTGACCGAGGCCGACATCCAGGTCTGGCTTGACAGGCGCAGGCCGGGGCAGAGCCGATACACGACCCAGCGTCGGGAAGCCGACGCTGTAGAAATTATGTCAGGTGTTTTCGAAGGTGTTACAACCGGAACGCCGATCCAACTGATGATCCGCAACACCGATCAGCGAACAAAGGACTACGGCGACATCACCGAAAAATTCCGCCCCGGACACGCCGACATATCCTATTGGCAGAAATACGGTGTTCGCGACTATCGAGGCGGCGGGCGTTCGTCGGCCCGCGAAACGGCCTCGCGGGTGGCGGCAGGCGGCGTAGCACGGGCAGCGCTGGCCAAGCTCGCGCCCGGCTTAAGCGTCACCGGCTACATGGTCGCCATGGGCGAGAAGGACATCGACCGCGCGCGATTCGATTGGGACGAGATCGAGCGCAATCCATTCTGGGTGCCGGATGCCAGCGCGGTTGAAGATTGGGCCACATATCTGGACCGGCTTCGCAAAAGCGGATCGTCCGTGGGCGCATTGGTTGAAGTGTCGGTGCGCGGATGCCCGCCGGGGCTGGGCGCGCCTGTTTATGCCAAAATTGATACCGACCTTGCTGCGGCAATGATGTCGATCAACGCTGTGAAGGGTGTGGAGATCGGTGAAGGCATGGCGGCAGCAAGGCTGCGCGGTGAAGACAATGCCGACGAGATTTTTATGGGTCCTGATGGGCCGGAATTCTCGTCAAATCACGCGGGCGGGATACTTGGCGGTATCTCCACCGGACAGGACATCGTGGTTCGGTTTGCAGTAAAGCCTACCTCGTCGATCCTGACACCCAGAAAGACGATCACCAAATCCGGCGAAGCGACCGAGATCATCACCAAGGGCCGTCACGATCCCTGCGTCGGCATTCGCGCGGTGCCCGTGGCTGAAGCGATGGCGGCGGCGGTGGTTCTGGATCATCTGTTGCTTGACCGCGCCCAAACCGGTGGCGAACGCGGGTCGATCGGCTGATAATATTACGCGTTTCAGAGATATTTTTCGTCGATCACATCTGTGCCCATTGCGACCGCCAACCGACCTAACGTTGCTGCGCCAAACTTTTGGAACGGGATCGGGAAGCGGGCATCAAAAGAGCCGTTATCGCCCAGAACTTTGCCCAGTGCTGCGAAAATCAGCGGATTTGTCGGGTACCCGGATCTGGCTAACGCAATCGTTCCACGCGCTTGGCGATCAATCAACGAAAAGAGCACACCCAGTGTCTCGCGGATGGCGTCAGGTCGCCCGTTCACGACAGTACCGGACTGGACGATCACTGAGGGGCCATCGCCGACCCCAAAGGGATGAATATGCGGTTTGCCGCGCGGAAGGGTAACCGTGTCGCCCTCGCCGATTCCACACCAATCTCTATCAAGCTTGTGACGCGCCCGACCTTCGAGCACGGCAAACTCTTCGTCCCAGTTTTCGTGAACGTGGCCCGGCAATTCAAACCTGTTGGGGGCTTCGGGCGAGGAATAACGCACCCTGAACGTGGTTTCGTCCATATGTTCGAGCGTCATCAGAGTGCGCGTCCGGGCATTTGTCACCGTCGTGCCAATCTCCAGCATGTCATTCCCCTTCGCTGCTTTCGCAGAATTAATGATGACATGCATTTTGGCAAAGGATTAAACCATCGCGGCAGACAAAGCAGCATCCATCAGTGACTTGATTTCGGCCTCGCCAGTCCCCGCAACAATCCGACCCAATTCTTTCCGGCCCTTAAGCACGACCAACGTCGACCGTCGCGGTATTTTCAGGCGGCGGCGTAGATCGGAATTATAATACTGATCCATATCGACGGCAACGAAGCTGATGTTTGCCTCGTATGCCGGGTTAGCCGCCTTCAAGGCATCCATCGTGCGATGCTGGCTTCGGCACGTCGTGCACCAATCGGTGTAGAAATCGAGAAACACGGTTTTCCCAGCCCTGAGTTCCCTTTTTACAAGCCCCGGCTCATATTGCTTGCCAAGAGCCAGTACTGGCCCGGCGGTCAGAAATGCCGCTGAAGTAGCGATGAATGTGCGACGTTTCATAATGCGTCTCCTAGTCGTCAGATTGATACGGACAGATCAGTGAGCCAGGCCGGGAGGTTTTCCAGCGCCCAGAACTCGGCGAGATGGTGAAATTTGAACAGGATGGCGAGGCCAACGGCAACAAACACAACACCCATCACCGGGCGCGCGACATTCGAAATTTTTCGCATAAGCGACTGGCGACGCCGGATCACCGACTGGGCACCATAACCCAGCGCAATAATTGTCGTGGAAACGCCCAGCGCAAAGGTGAACATGATCGCGGTCGCCTGGACCAGACTTTCCCCCTGGCTGGCCAGAGAAATTGCGCCACCCAGCGTTGGGCCGATGCACGGGCTCCAGATTGCACCAAGCAGAATACCACCCACAAACTGGCCGCTTATGCCGCTTTGGTCGATCCGGTTCATGCCATCATCGGCCTGCGCCGAAAATCCGGCCGTTGCGGTCGCAAATTGCGCCGAAAAGCGTGGTATTAACAGGACAAGGCCAAAGCCAATCATCAACACCGCCGCAGCATTTGAAACTGTCTGGTCATTGATCCCCAATGCCTGGCCGAACACCGCCACCAGCATACCCAGCGCTACAAAGCTGACGCTCATTCCTGCGGCCAGCGCAAGCGGCCCGAACCGGCCTGCCTGAAGCGCTGTCGCCAGCACAATCGGCAGGATCGGCAGAACGCAGGGATTGATCAGCGTCAGCAGCCCTGCAAGATATCCAAGGATCAGATCCATTCGTCCCTTTTGCGCTTAATCGCCGCGCATTGTCGCTCAAAACCGCGTGAGCGGGGATCACAAGACCGTCAGGTGGCCGCGATGCGTTCGGTTTGAACCGCAAAGATCGAAATTGTGATGATGATGACGCCTATTATATCAAGCGGACCAATGGTTTCGCCCAAAAGTAGTGCCGCCACCGCAACGCCCAGAAATGGATTCAGAAAATGAAATGTCGCGGCACGGACCGTGCCGATGCGATTGACCAGTTTGAACCAGACAATCGTTGCGATCACGCCGGGCACAAATATCGTGTACAGCATCGCCAGAACCAACTGCCACGACCAGTTGAAGACCCAGGTCTCGGTCATCGCGGGCAAGGTCAAAGCAGCGCCACCCACCAGCATCTGCATTCCGACCACCGTCAACAAATTACCGCCGGCAGACGCACCGCGCACCGCGAGCGTTGCAAACGTCAGCGCCAGAACGCCAATGCCGCACAAAACCAGTCCGAAGGGATCAACGCCCGCGCTCAGGCGCGTTCCCATGATCAGGGCGACCCCGGCAAAGCCCCCGACCAACCCGGCTATTGCGAAACGGGAAAGCCTTTCGCGCCAGATCAACCAACCTGCAAGGGCGACCCACAACGGCAACGACGATGCGACAATGGCCGCCAGCGATGCTTCGATCGTTTGCATCGCGACGAAGTTAAGGCCCAGATAAAGTGCGTTCTGGCAAATGCCGAACAGGATCGTCAGCCGCCATTGCGCGGGGGTCAGACGCAGGCTTTGCCCAACTGCGCGCGCAATCGCGAGCGTCACAAGGCCCGCGATGAAAAAGCGCCCGGCCGACACCGTGAGCGGCGGCGCGTTGGTCACGATAATCCGTGCAGATGTGAAGGCCGACGACCACATCAGGGCAAACGCCAACCCCATCCCTATCGCGCGGAAATCCAATTTAGCTGCCCCCTGCTCAGGTGGCCGGTAGCACCTTCGCCTTGCTGACGCCGGCCGCCGCAAACCGTTTCATCGCAAAACAAAAGACCGCCCTGAGGCGGCCTTTGATACCAGTGAACCGGTAAGTTTAGACGTTGACGCTTTCCTTCAGCGCTTTCGCAATGGTCATTTTGACCACCTTGTCGGCATCCTTGTGGATTTGCTCGCCCGTTGCGGGGTTGCGAACCATACGTGCCGGCCGTTCGCGGCAGTAAATTTTGCCGACACCTGGCAGGGTCACCGCACCACCGCCCGACACTTCGTCGGTGATGATCGCAATGATTGCATCAAGCGCGCCGGCAGCTGACTTTTTGTCAGATTCCAGTTTATCGGCCAGTGCCGATACGAGTTGAGTTTTAGTCATCGGTTTTGCCATGTTGAATCTCCTCGATGTGGGCCCATTCTAGGGGCTTATACCCCTTAATTAACTGGATATGGTCCTCAAGCACAACGGTTTGTGTGTGCGAAATACCCAATATCCCTCATTTTGTGGTGGTTTTCCGCCTATTTTAGAGGAATGCGGTCTCTTCAAAGCTTCTGAGCTTCCTTGAATGGATGCGTTCCAGCGGCATATCGCGCAATATCTCCAATGCGCGAATCCCCGTCTGAAGGTGCCGCGACACCTGTGTTCGATAAAATTCGCTCGCCATACCGGGCAATTTGAGCTCGCCGTGAAGCGGTTTGTCGGACACACACAAAAGCGTGCCATACGGCACCCGGAACCGGAAACCATTGGCCGCGATAGTGGCACTTTCCATATCCAGCGCGATGGCGCGGCTCTGGCTTAGCCTTTGAACTGGCCCCGACTGATCGCGCAGTTCCCAGTTGCGGTTATCGATGGTCGCAACCGTGCCGGTCCGCATGATCCGTTTCAATTCGTACCCCTGAAGCTTGGTGACGTCCGCAACCGCGGATTCCAGCGCGATCTGAATTTCGGCCAGCGCCGGGATCGGGATCCAGACCGGCAAATCGTCGTCCAAAACGTGATCCTCGCGCAGATAGGCGTGCGCCAGCACAAAGTCGCCAAGCCGCTGGCTGTTTCTCAGGCCCGCGCAATGGCCCAGCATAAGCCAGGCATGGGGTCGCAAAACCGCAATATGATCCGTCGCGGTTTTCGCGTTCGAGGGGCCAATACCAATGTTGACCAATGTGATCCCCGTACCATCGGCGCGCTTTAGGTGATAGGTCGGCATCTGGGGCAGCTTTGCAGGCTCGGGCATTGGTGCGCCCGGATCGTTGATCTCGACATTTCCAGGCCCGACAAACGAGGTATAGCCGCTGTCTGCATCACGAAGTGCATCACGCGCCATTTCGGCAAATTCGTCCACATAGAACTGGTAGTTAGTGAACAGAACGTGGTTCTGAAAATGCTCGGGCAATGTTGCGGTGTAATGCGACAGCCGTGCCAGCGAATAATCCACGCGCTGGGCAGTAAACGGTGCGAGCGGGCGCGAGCCATCGGGATGCTTAAACCCGTATCCATTCACGATATCGTCGTGCGTCGTCGCCAGATCGGGCACGTCGAATATATCGCGCAGCGTAAATTCCATCGCGCCTTCTTGCGGAACGCTTAAGGCCGCATCGTTCGCGACAGCGAAATGCACCGGCATCGGCGTGGCCGACGTACCAATCTCAACCGCAGTATCGTGGTTCTCGACTAGAAGCCCGATCTGCTGGCGCAGATAATTCGCGAACAGATCCGGGCGGGTCACGGTCGTGGAATATCGCCCCGGTTCGGTGACGTGACCAAAGCTGAGGCGATTATCAATCGGCGCAAAACTGGTCGTCGCAAGTCGGATCTCTGGATAAAACGCCCGATAACGCGATGGCGGCTGGCCGGTATTCAGAACCTCCCCAAACTTGTCCCAAAGGAATTTTGCCGCCGTTTCATAAAGTTCGATCAGCCGCGCTACGGCGGCATCTGGATCGCGAAACATCTCGTGCGTCGGGGCGTCCGGGCTGTTCACCGGAAGGCTTTTGAGATCATTCATCGGGCCACGCTCGGGCAGCCGCGTGATATTCGGGAAGGCTTCAATTTTTCCATCCTCGAAAATGGCACTGAACAGGGGGGGCTTCAAGACCTCTCGTTCGCAATCGCCTGTTGAAGTTCATCCCGCAATGGATTTGCCTGCCCCCATGGACAAGGTTTTGCTGTCAATCGGTCACGGATACTGCGCGGGCGCATTGACCGCGCGCCTGCTTGGACAGGGGTGGCGGGTCATCGGCACAACGCGCAGCGCGGAAAAAGCGCGGGCAATCAGTGCGACAGGCATCCAGCCGTTGATCTGGCCGGGCAATGAGCTTCCGTTGGCCGATGTCAGCCATGTCCTGACATCCGTTGCCCCCGGCGAGGGCGAAGATCCTGTGCTTTCCGATGCGTCGGATGCGCTGAAGCGTGCAAGACACCTGAAATGGGTCGGCTATCTGTCGACCACGGGCGTCTACGGCGACCAAAGCGGCGGATGGGTGGATGAAGGCACGGCGCTGACGCCCACCACCAAGCGTGGCAAGGCGCGGGTTCAGGCAGAAGCCGATTGGCAAGATCTGGGTCTTCGGCTGCATATCTTTCGTCTTGCGGGCATTTACGGACCGGGGCGCGGACCGTTTGAGAAAGTACGACGCGGAACAGCGCGGCGGATCATCAAAAAGGGTCAGGTCTTCAGCCGCGCTCATGTGGATGATATCGCGCAAGTGCTTGAGGCCTCGGTACATGCGCCAAACCCCGGCACCATATACAACGTCTGCGACGACGATCCGGCTCCGCCCGAAGATGTCATCGCTTACGCCGCCAAGCTTTTGGGATTGCCGCTGCCCCCGGCAACGCCATTCGAAGACGCCGAGTTAACCGCAATGGCGCGCAGCTTTTATGCCGAATCCAAGCGTGTTCGAAACGACCGGATCAAGGCGGAGCTTGGGGTAACCCTTAAATATCCTGATTATCGAAGCGGATTGCGTGCCTTACTCGACGACCGCAAAACTGATCTTTGACGCCGCGCGTCACGCACGCTTCGAAATATCTGCGACGCCAAGAACGTCCAACACCTTCGCCTCGATATGCTCGGCGTTCATTGCAGCGACGTCATACATCGCGCGCGGGCTCGCCTGGTCGATAAAGATATCCGGCAGCACCATCGACCGGAACTTGAGCCCCGCGTCAAACACGCCCTCATCCGACAGAAGCTGTGCGACATGGCTGCCGAAACCGCCGACCGCGCCCTCTTCAATGGTGATCAGCGCCTCGTGGCCCTCGGCAAGTTGCAAAATCAGATCGCGGTCCAGTGGTTTCGCGAACCGCGCATCGGCCACCGTCGGCGTGATGCCGCGCGCGGCCAGGGTATCTGCAGCGGTTTCAACTTCGCTAAGCCGCGTGCCAAAGGAAAGAACGGCAACCCGCGACCCCTCGCGAACGACCCGACCCTTGCCAATCGGCAGCACTTCGCCCCGTTCCGGCAGGTCCACGCCAACGCCCTCGCCGCGCGGATACCGGAAGGCAATCGGGCTTTCGTCCCAGGCAACCGCCGTCGCCACCATATGCACCAGTTCGGCCTCGTCCGCTGCCGCCATGACAACCATGCCCGGCAGATTGGCGAGATACGCAATATCATAGGCCCCGGCGTGGGTCGCGCCATCGGCACCGACCAGACCGGCGCGATCAATAGCAAAGCGCACCGGCAGGCGTTGGATCGCCACGTCATGCACGACCTGATCAAACCCGCGCTGCAAAAACGTCGAATAGATCGTGCAAAATGGTTTCATACCACCGGCGGCAAGCCCGGCGGAAAACGTCACACCGTGCTGTTCTGCAATGCCGACATCGAAACAGCGGCTCGGATAACGTTCGGCGAACAGGTCAAGACCCGTGCCATCGGGCATCGCCGCTGTGACAGCAACGATCTTGTCGTCGCGCGACGCCTCATCCATCAAGGCGCTTGCAAATACCTTGGTGTAAGACGGCGCATTAGAAGCGGACTTTACCTGCTTGCCGGTCACAACATCGAATTTTGAGACCCCATGCCCCCTGTCGCGCGCCTGTTCCGCCGGGGCATATCCCTTGCCCTTTTTGGTGATCGCGTGGATCAGGATCGGCCCGGTCGCGCGCGCCTTGACCGTCCGCAGAACAGGCAGAAGCTGGTCCAGATCATGCCCGTCAATGGGGCCGAGGTAGCTAAAGCCCAGTTCCTCGAAAAGCGTGCCACCAACGACCGAATGCTTCAGAATGTCCTTTGCGCGTTTCGCACCTTCGCGGAACGGCTCGGGCAGCAGACTCACCGCACCCTTGGCAGCCGCCTTCAACTCCTGAAACGGATCACCGGCATAAAGCCGCGACAGATAAGACGACATCGCGCCCACCGGCGGCGCTATCGACATCTCGTTGTCGTTCAGAATAACGATCAGACGCCGCTTCAGCGCACCTGCGTTATTCATCGCCTCATACGCCATTCCGGCGCTGATCGCGCCGTCGCCGATCACGGCAATCGCATCACCAAGGCCGCTTTCCGTCGTGCCGCCAAGATCGCGCGCCACGGCGAAACCCAAAGCCGCCGATATCGAGGTCGAGGAATGCGCCGCACCAAAGGGATCATAGGCGCTTTCGCTGCGTTTGCAGAACCCGCTCAGCCCGTCCTTTTGCCTGAGCGTTCTGATACGGTCGCGGCGCCCTGTCAGGATCTTGTGCGGATAACTCTGGTGGCTGACATCCCAGATCAGCTTGTCCTTTGGCGTGTCGAAAACAGCGTGCAAAGCAACCGTCAGCTCGACAACGCCAAGTCCCGCCCCCAAATGGCCGCCAGTTTCGCTGACAGCACTTATCGTTTCAGCCCGCAGCTCAACCGCCAGCTGCTTCAGTTCACCATCGCTCAGCCGCTTCAGATCGGCAGGCGAGGCCACCTGATCAAGAATAGGCGTATGTGGTCGATCAGACATACGGGCTCCAGCGCATCAATGCTCACGCGAGATAACGAAACGAGCGGCCTCACGCAAACTGTCCGCCCGTGCATCATATATGCAGAGCGCATCAATTGCGTCTGCGACCAAGCCGCGCGCCTTATCCTCTGCCCCGCTAAGGCCAAGAAGTGAAACAAACGTTGCTTTGCCCGCGTCTGCATCCTTTTTAAGCCGTTTCCCGGTTTTTGTCTCGTCCCCGGTCTCGTCCAGTATGTCGTCGGTTATCTGAAAGGCGAGACCAAGTGCGTCGGCGTAATTGCGAAGTGGCTCCGAGTCGGCGCCGCCCATGATCGCGCCTGCCTCGACCGACCAACGGATCAGCGCGCCGGTTTTGTTGGCCTGAAGCGCCGTTATTTCTTCCAAAGTCAGCAAACCGCATATTGTCTCGGCGGCAATATCCTGCGCCTGCCCCAGTACCATCCCCCGCGCACCCGACGCCTTTGCAAGCGTCCTGATCAGCGCAAGGCGAACTGCCGGGTCGGCATGAACCTCGTCCCGCGACAAAAGCTGATAGGCAAAACTTTGCAAGCCATCGCCAACCAGAACCGCCGTCGCCTCATCCCATTTCTTGTGAACCGTCGGCTGCCCGCGCCGCAGATCGTCGTCGTCCATGCACGGCAGATCGTCGTGAACCAGCGAATAGGCGTGGATACACTCAATCGCCGCCGCCGCCAGCAGATGCCCTTCGCGCGCCGGTTCGAAAAGCTGTGCCGAGTTGCAGACCAGAAACCCCCGCAACCGCTTGCCACCGCCCGTGGCATACCGCATCCCCTCAGCAATCCGGTCATTTCCCAGGTCGCCAAGATAGTTGCGCAGTGCCGCACTTAAGCGGCTACCCTCGGCTTTCAGATTGTCTTCGAATTTCACTGCGGATCGACCGGCGTCGTCCCCGTGGGCTGACCGCTTTCGTCAAGCGAGATCTGCGCAACCTTCTCTTCGGCTTCCGCAAGTTTCTTCTGGCAGTGCGCCTTCAGTTCCGCGCCGCGTTCATAAAGTTTGATCGAGTCTTCCAGCGGCACCTCGCCCGCTTCCAGACGCCCAACGACCTCCTCAAGCGCCTTCATCGCCTCTTCAAAACTCATCGCTGAGACAGCTTTGTCGCTCATGCTCCCCGCTCCACCAGAACGCCCACATGCGCCGCGACGCTCGCGGCCAGTGCCGTCAGATCATACCCGCCTTCCAGTGTCGAGACCACGCGCCCGCCGCATCGCGCCTCGGCCACATCGCAAATTGCATGAGTGACCCAGATGAAATCCTCGACCGTCCAGTTAAGGTTCGCCAGCGGGTCGGCGACATGCGCATCAAACCCGGCTGACACAATCACAAGCTCGGGCGCAAAATCGTCAACCGCAGGCAGGATCGCGTCGCCCCAGGCCCGGCGCATTTCCGCGCCACCGGTCATCGGCGCGAGTGGGACATTCACCACATTGTTATGCGCACCGGTCTCATGCGCACCGCCTGATCCGGGATAAAGTGGCATTTGGTGCGATGACGCGAACAGCGTGCGCGGCTCGCTCCAAAGCAGGTCTTGTGTGCCATTGCCGTGGTGAACGTCGAAATCCAGAACCGCGACGCGCGAAAGCCCGTGATGATCCAGCGCGCGCTTGGCGGCAATCGAGGCATTGCCAAACAGGCAAAAACCCATCGCGGTTGAGGTTTCAGCGTGATGCCCCGGCGGCCGCATCGCGACAAAGGCATTGGCAATTTCGCCCGCAAGCACACCATCGACGGCCGCAACGCACGCACCAACGCCCCGAAACGCCGCCTCGAGCGAGCCTAGCGACACATGGGTATCTGCGTCCAGCGATGCCCAACCACCCGCAGGAATTGCCGCTTCGATCCGTGCCAGATAGGCCTCTGGATGGCACCGCAGCACCTCTGACCGGTCACACAAAGGTGCTTCGCGCCGATCCAGATCGTCGAAACCGGGATCAGCCAGCGCCGCCTGAATGGCCTCGATCCGCGCCACGCGCTCGGGGTGGCCATCGGGTGTGATGTGATCTAACGCCGATCTGTGCGTAAATAATGCTGTTGTCATCTTCTTCTGTTCAAAAATATTTTCGCCGAAGGCAAACCGCCCGGCTTTAGTCCGGCGCCAGCATATACCCGGCACCACGAACCGTTTGCAGATAACGGGGTTGCTTGGGGTCTGCCTCAATCTTTCGCCGCAGCCGGGTGATCTGAACATCGACAGCGCGCTCCTGCGCCTGCCCGCCGTCGCGCCCCAAATCTTCGACCAGCTTTGCGCGGCTCACCGGCTCGCCCGGACAGGTCGCGAATATGCGCATCAGCTGCGATTCGGTTGCTGTCAGGCGAACCGGCCGCTCACCATCCCACAACGATCCCTTTTCCACGTCGTAGCGAAGATTGCCCAGGGTCAGGACCTTGGGCAGAATGTCGGTTGGCTCGGCAGGCGGAACCCGTCGCAATATCGAATTGATCCGCAGCAAAAGCTCCTTCGGCTCAAAAGGCTTCGCAAGATAATCGTCGGCGCCAGCCTCCAGGCCCGCGATCCGATCCTCGGTCTCTCCCTTCGCGGTCAAAAGAAGGATCGGCAGGTCACGGCTTTCGCGCAGCCGCCGGCAAAAGCTAATGCCGTCTTCGCCCGGCATCATCACGTCCAATACCACCAGGTCAAAATCCAGCCCGCTCAGGATGCGGTCGGCGTGGGCCGCGTCGCGCGCCGCCGACACCAGAAATCCGTGACGGATAAGGAACTTCTGCAATAGGCCTCTGATCCGTTCGTCGTCATCGACGATCAGTAAATGCGCGTCCGCCTGGCTCATCACCCGTTCTCCTTGAGCCGTTTGTAGTGGCGGCGCATATCGCCGTCCATCATCGCTTCAAGAACCGTTCGAAATCCGGAAACCGCCTCTGGCCCGGCCTGCCGGAAGGCCGCCCGCATCCGGTCGCGCTGTGCGGTTGACAACTCACGCTCCAGCGCACTGCCCACCTCGGTCAGATAAAGTTTTCGCTCGCGTTTGTCTCTCGCACCGACGCGGCTTTCGACAAGCCCGTCTTCGATCAGCGAGCGCAGCACGCGGTTCAACGATTGCTTTGTCACGCCAAGAATTGACAGAAGGTTGTTCACGGTTGTCCCGGGCGAGCGGTTGATGAAATGGATCGCCCGGTGATGCGCGCGGCCATAGCCTTTATCCGCGAGGATCCGGTCCGGGTCCGCCGTAAACCCGCGATACGCAAAAAACATCGCTTCGATGCCCTTGCGGATCTGCTCGTCGGTCAGAAAAAGCAGCCCTTCGCCGCCTGGATGCCCGCTGCCCTCAGCCATCGTACACCTCGCTTTACCCCTCAATCACTTTCGCCGAACTTTATGTCAGCCTTGTTGACATTCCAAGCCTCGACTGATAGCAATTCTCGAATTTTCCGCAACTTTATGTCCGGTGCGGACCTATTCGCGCAATTTTTGCAAACGGAGGCCAGGATGGCAGGCGCATACGATGATCGTGACGGGTCGATCTGGATCGACGGTAAGATGGTTCCCTGGCGCGAAGCCAATGTGCATATCCTGTCCCACGCGCTGCACTATGCGTCCTCGGTTTTTGAAGGCGAGCGCGCCTATAACGGCAAGATATTCGAAAGCCGCAGGCATTCCGAACGATTGCACTTTTCGGCCGGACAATTGGATTTCCAGATCCCCTGGACCGTTGACGAGATTGAGGCCGCCAAGCAGGAAGTCCTGATTGCCAGCGGGCTCTCTGATGCCTACATACGCGCGGTCGCCTGGCGTGGTGCCGGCGAAGACATGGGAGTCGCATCCGCCCGCAACCCCGTCCGCCTTGCGATCGCGACCTGGGAATGGGGCAGCTACTATGGCGACGCCAAGTTCAAGGGTGCCAAGCTCGATATCGCGAAATGGAAGCGCCCTTCGCCTGAAACGATCCCAAGCCACGCCAAGGCTGCCGGACTTTACATGATCTGCACGCTTTCCAAACACGCCGCCGAGGCGAAGGGATGTTCAGACGCGATGATGTTCGATTATCGGGGCTATATCGCGGAGGCCACCGGTGCCAATATCTTCTTTGTGCGTGATGGAGAGGTTCACACCCCGAACCCCGATTGCTTCCTGAACGGCATCACCCGGCAAACTGTGATCGGGATGCTGAAAGACCGCCAGATCAAAGTCCACGAACGCCACATTGGCCCTGACGAGCTGGAAAGTTTCCAGCAATGCTGGCTCACCGGCACCGCCGCCGAAGTCACGCCCGTGGGCCAGATCGGCGATTACAACTTCGAGGTTGGGGCGCTGACGCGGGACGTGGCGGAGGGGTACGAGGTGTTGGTGCGGAGTTAGTCAGCGCGGTTCTTCATTGTTGTCCAAGCCGCAAATGCTCTTCGGTCTTTTATCCCCGAACTTTTGAACTCCTTGATCGCAAGTTCGGCCGCGTCGATAAATGTTTCGGCATCTTGCAAGAAAAAACGCGATGTCGGGTCATAGTCCGCAGAATGGCGCTTGCTTTGAAGTGTCTCAAATAAATTTGCAAAATCTTCGATCTCTTGCGGGAATTTCGCGACTACTGCTTTGTTTCCGCATTGGTTTTTTGAAAAGCGATGCTCAACCGCACGGTACGCTTGTCGCCATGCCGGCGCGCTCCGGTCGGCATTTGTACCTCCAATTAGGCAATCGGCGCAGTTTCGACACAGCGCATGAAACATCGCATAATACGCGGTCGATACCGCGCGTTTCAGATCTGATTGGCGCGGCTTTTTTGAGACTTCCGATCTCGCAAGCCTTCGGGCAGTTTGAATTAGATCAAGCGGCAGCACCATCTGCTTCCGTCGGTGTCATGAAACTTATGACCGGAAATCGTGCGACATGCACGGCTTGGAGCGGCTCACGAAGGTGGCGCACAAGGCCCAAAACTTTTTTGGGGTCAAGACGATCACCTTCAATCTCGAATACTATGTTAACTCGCAAAATTAGCTCATCGTCAAAATCAACATCTTCTTCAACGGCAACGCTAACGATACGCGCCGGTGACAATTCGGTTTCAACAACACCTCGGATAGTTGATATGACAGCGCTATCAATCATTCTTTTGTGCATTCATCAGGAAGTACTTGGATATACAAAATAGGTGAATCTCCAATGAATATCAAACTTTCATTGTGTCTGTCTCACCAAAACTTCCACCAAGCCTTCTTCCTGCGATCCTCCCGATCCACTTCGCCGATCGAATTATATACCTCGCCCTCATCGCCCTGAAGTTTGCCGCCCATCGCGTCGGCGATCAGGAACATTTTCTGAAGCATGTGCGTATCCGGGTTCTTGGCCATCACGTTCCCGTGGCTGTACCACATCCACGCTTCGTTCTTGCCTTCTTCGCGGTTTGCCCAGTCGGCCCAGACCGCCAGCGTTTCGTCCTGCACGCTGAACGCTTCGCCCTTGGCATTTTCAACCACCGCCTCGCGGTCCAGCCGCATTGACTTGTCGGTTTCAACGTAAGCCAGCCACTCCTCGCGACTGATGTCAGGGCCGTCATCGCCCGACCAGTCATCTTTTCGCGTGATATGAACGTCGTATCCCATGCCTGCCTCGCTCAAATTCGTTTCTTGAATAATCTCAGTTTGCCCACAATCCCCTTCACCCACCAAGTGCTAGGCCAAATGCACTCAATTTCAGTATCACAACCGGCACATTGTCACTCTTGCCAATTAGCGTAGGACCCAAACGCCCCGAATGCATCCTGTAATCAGGCGGGAAACACTTAGTTTTCGGCCGCACCCACGCGGCACAGCCCACCCGCGCTTCAACCATATTTAGTGACGTGCCGCCGCCCCTTGCCGCGTCTGATGTTGAGCTGATGCTCGCGTAATATGATCAAAAGACCGGCCAGAATCACTATCGCCGCGCCTGCCAGCATCATGCGTGTCGGCACCTCATTAAAGACAACAAAGCCGATCGCTACTGCAAACAGCATCGAACCATACTCAAACGGCGCCACCACCGATGCGTCGGCATAACGATACGCGCTGGTCAAAAGTATCTGGCCGGCACCACCTATGAGCCCCGCGCCAATCAGCCAGACCGTGGCCTCGCCGGAAGGCACGCGCCAGCCAAATGGCAGCGACAGCAGCGAAAGCAAACTGGCGGTCACCGAGAACCAGAACACGATGGCCGCGGTATCGTCGGTCTCAACCAGTTTGCGGACGAACACCTGCGCCATCGCCGCACAAAATGACCCGGTGAGAACGACCAACGCCCCAAATGCCAGGCTCGGATCGACGTCGCCGCCTGTAAATGCCAAAAGTCTTGGCCACAGGATAATCAGAACTCCGACCATCCCCATCGCGACGGCGGTCAGTCGCACCTTACGGACGGTTTCGCCCAGGATGATCGCCGCGAGAACGACCACGAACAAAGGCATCGCGTATTGGATTGCCTTCACCTCATAAAGCGGCAGGATCGCAAGGCCCGCAAAGCTTAAGCCCATCGCAGTTGACCCGATCAGTCCACGCCACAGATGCCCGATAGGATTTACCGGCCGCAACCCATCCAGAGAAGCCCCGCGCCCGAAAAGCCAGATCAGGATCACCGGAAGCGCAAAAAAGGACCGGAAGAACACCGCCTCGCCCGGTGGAACTTCCTTCGATGCCGCCTTGATCAACGTCGCCATCAGCACAAACAGCAGGACCGAAATAACTTTCAGCGATATTGCCCGGTAAACATTTGGGGGTGCGATGCCCATGCCTCTCCCTATCAACCCGGCGTCCGGGCGCAAGATCACACGGCGCCAAGCCGTCGCAAGGCCCAGTCGGCGGCGTCTCGTATGGTGGGATCAGGGTCATTTTTAAGGGCACTCGCGCAACCCGCGAGCGACGGATCACCGGAATTCCCAATGGCATAAAGCACGTTGCGAACAAACCGGTCGCGCCCGATCCGCTTGACCGGAGAGCCTGAGAACTTCGCCCGGAACGCCGCGTCGTCCAGCTGCACTAGCTCTGACAAAGGCGGTGCGTCCAGATCCGAACGCGCCGCATAGCGCGAGTCGCGCCCGGCCTTGGCGAACTTGTTCCAGGGGCACACTGCCAGACAATCGTCGCAGCCAAAAATCCGGTTGCCAAGCTTCGGCCGCAACGCCGGATCTACCGGCCCTTTATGTTCGATGGTCAGGTAAGAAATGCATAGCCGTGCATCCAGCTGGTAAGGTGCAGGGAATGCGCCCGTTGGACAGATATCCAGGCACTTCCGGCAAGACCCGCAATGATCAGTTTCCGCCTCATCGGGAGCTAATTCAACGGTTGTGAATATCGCACCCAGAAAGAACCAGTTCCCCAGTTCGCGGCTCAGAAGGTTCGTGTGCTTGCCCTGCCAACCCAATCCCGCCGCCTGTCCCAACGGTTTTTCCGGCACAGGTGCGGTGTCCACGAAAACCTTCACCTCGCAGGCCGCCTCTGCGACAAGCCAACGCGCCAGCCGCTTCAACCGCTTCTTCAGAACATCGTGGTAATCCTTGTGCCGGGCGTAAACCGAAATGACGCCGCAATCCTTGTGTTTCAGGTCATCCATCGGGTCGTGATCGGGTGTGTATGGCTCGGCCAGCATGATGACAGATCGCGCTTCGGGCCAAAGCGCTGTCGGATCACCGCGCCAGATTGCACGATCCGCCAGCCAGGCCATCTGCCCGTGCCGCCCTGCGTCAAGGTATTCGGCCAGCCGCTGGGATACTTCAGGCACCGCACCGGGCGCGCAAACCCGCGCCATCGCAAACCCTTCCGCAAGTGCGGCCTCGACCAGGCGCGCTTTGAGGTCATCTGACATCTTCATCTTTTCAAAAATACGCACGCAGAAACCGCGCTTGCGCGAACAGGGGTCGGCCCCTTTTCAGAAATCCAGATCGGCATAATGCTCAGGCGGCGGAAACCCCGGCACTGCATCTGCAAGCAGGCTTCGAAACGCCGGGCGGGATTTGATCCGGGCGTACCATTCACGCACAGCGGAATACCGGTTCCAGTCAACGTCGGAAATATAATCCAGCGAAGACAGATGCGCGGCGGCGGCAAAGTCGGCAAGGCTCAGAGTGTTGCCCGCCAGCCAGCGCCGCTGGTCCAGAAGCCAGCCCATATAGTCCAGGTGCATCTTGATCGCCCGCGCCCCGGCTTTGACGTTCTTGCTGTCGGGATAGCCCTCTTTGGTGATCTTCTTGTTCACCCTCTCGTACAGAAGTTTCGATGTCACTTCGGTATGAAACTTGTCGTCGAACCAGCCGACAAGCCGCCGCACCTCGTGCCGCTCTGCCGGGTCTTGGGGCAACAGCGGCGGGTCGGGGTGGCGTTCCTCAAGGTATTCGCAAATTGCCGCGCTTTCCGACAATGTCAGCCCGTCGATCTTCAAAACCGGCACCTTGCCCGCCGGGTTGCGGCGCAGAAAATCCGCATCGCGTTCCCAATACCTTTCTTCGACCAATTCTACCTCCAGCCGTTTCTCGGCCAGGCTCAGCCGCACTTTGCGGCAAAATGGCGAAAGCGGAACGTGAAACAGTCGGACCATGCCGAAACCTCTGATTTTCGCCTGAATGCCCTGAAACGCGGGCGCAAATCAATCCTCGAAACAGGCGGCGCGCCCATCGGCGCGGATCGTCGCGGCGCCGTCGGCAATGGCCCGCGCACGCCGACTGACGAACGCGGATGGATTTACCGCCCTGCGTTCCTTCGGGTTTGGCAGCACCGCAGCAAGCAGCCCCGCCTGCCGCACCGAAAGCGCCTTGGCCGGGATCCCGAAGTGATGTTGCGCTGCTGCTTCGATTCCGAAAACGCCCTCATCAAATTCAACAACGTTCAGATAAACCTCGACAATCCGGCGCTTTGTCCACAAAGCCTCGACCACTGGCGTCATGACTGCTTCCAAAGCTTTCCTTGGCCAGCTTCGCCCGTGCCAAAGCCAGACGTTCTTGACCGTTTGCTGGGTCAATGTTGACGCACCACGGTCTGCGCCTTCCGCGATTGCAGCGCGAAGCTGCCCCATGTCAAAGCCCCAGTGCAGGCAGAAATTCGCGTCCTCGGCCGCCACCACCGAACGAACCGCGACCGGGCTGATCGCGTCGATCGGGACCCAGGCGCGGCGAAGCCCGCCCAGACGAAGCCCCTCGCTTAGAACATATGGTGTGGTCGGCGGCGGGATAACCGAAAAGAGCCCGACACTGATCACAATCGCACCCGCAAACGACAACAGCGCCCTTGCCAAAAGGCGCATTGGCCGCGCTACGGTCGCATTTTTCTTCTGTGATTTTCTCCGGCTCGTCGCTTTTCTGGCCATGCGCCCCAAGTCGCACGACCGGGCAGACAGGGCAAGCGCGGCTGATTATTCCGCTGCGGTTTTGTCGCTTCTGATGGTGCTCGCACTTAATCGCGACGCCCGCATTTTTTCGACCTTCACGCGTTTCTTCGCGAAACGCCTTTTCAGCCGGGTGACGCGGGCCTTCTGATAGGCGTTCAGAACCGGGTTCGAAAGGATGTAAAACGCAATCGCTGTTGCCAGACCGGGCAGAATGCCGCCCACAAGATACGTAAGGAAGAATGTGTCAAAGAAGCCGGCTAGATTGCCCCACGCCGTTGGCTCGGCGGTGAACACAGCCATGAAATTCCGCCACAGTTCCACCGCGCCGTCCGAGAACGCATTCACCACTTCCGGCAGCGGTACAGGCGCGCGGCCGGTTATCCAGGTTCCCAGCTCCATCGAGATCGCGGCGATGAAAGGGAACGTGATCGGGTTGCCCACAAACGTCGCCAGAAGGGCGGCCATAACATTGCCGCGGATAGCCCAGGCGATTACCGCGGCCACCAGAAAATGCAGCCCGAAAAACGGCGTGAAACAGGTGAATACTCCGGCGGCGATACCGCGCGCGATCTTGTGTGCAGGATCAGGTAGACGCCGAACGCGATGCACAACGTATTGCATCGCGCGCGTCCAGCCACCCTTCGGATAGAAGGCTTCGGTGAACGCCCGAAAATACGTCTTTGGTGTGCGCCGCTTAAAAACCACCTATGGCCACCCGCTTTCGTCCCTCACGGTTTGCGCTCCAGATCACGATGCCGAAGGATCTCGGCCACGTCACTATCCGCCTCCAATGCCAGCATTACAGCATGGAGATGTTCAACATCGCGTAACTCCACGTCGACAATTAGGCGATAAAAGTCCGGTTTTCTGTCAAGAAACACCAAATCCGAGATATTTGCCTTCTGCTCGCCAATAAGTGTGCAGATGCGACCCAGAACACCCGAATCGTTTGCGATCGTCAGCTCTAAGCTATTGGAATGGACTGCTGGATGGCGACCTTCCTGCCAATGCAGGTCAACCCAGCGGTTCGACTCCTCTTCAAACTCGGCCAGCGCTTCGCAGTCAATCGCGTGGATCATGACACCTTTGCCCCGGTAACCTATGCCGACAATGCGTTCGCCGGGCACTGGCTGGCAACAAAGCGCACGGCGAAAGGTTTGGCTGGGTTTCAGCCCGACAATCGCGCGAGCGGCGTCAATCTCGTCGCCGGTTTTCTGCGCAAGATCGGGGTAAAGCGTCTCGATCACCTGGCGCGCCGTCAGCTCGGCCGATCCAATGCGCGCCAGAAGTTCTTTGCTGTCTTCCAGCGCCAGATGCCTGGACGCCGTTGTCAGCGCCTTCTCGGTTGCCCGTTTTCCGACGTGTTCAAACGCCACCCGCACCAGTTCGCGGCCAAGCTTGATGAAGCGTTCGCGATCTTCCTCGCGCAGCGACCGCCGGATCGCTGCCTTGGCGCGGCCCGTCGCGACGATATCAATCCAGGTCGCTTGCGGGCGCTGCCCTTCGGCAGTCATAATCTCGACCGACTGGCCGTTCTTCAATCGTGTCCAAAGCGGCACCCGTATCGCGTCGACCTTCGCGCCAACACAGCTGTCGCCGATCCGCGTATGGATGGCATAGGCAAAATCGAGCGGTGTGGCGCCGCGCGGCAGTTTCACCACATCGCCTTTGGGCGTGAAGCAAAAAACCTGGTCGGCATACATCTCCAGCTTTACGGCTTCCAGAAATTCGTCGTGGTCGTCTTCGGTGTCGAAGCGTTCAGTCAGGGTCGAAATCCACTTTGCGGGATCGACCGCAAACGGGTTTTCAGCCCTGACACCATCGCGATACGACCAATGCGCCGCGACGCCGGCTTCCGCCACTTCGTGCATCTGGCGCGTTCTTATCTGCACTTCGACGCGCTTGCCGTCGCGCCCCGATACCGTTGTATGGATCGAACGATAGCCGTTCGATTTTGGCTGCGAGATATAATCCTTGAACCGATCGGGAACCGCCCGCCATCGCTGATGCACGGCACCCAGTGCCGCATAGCAATCAGCCTCGGTTCCAACGACGATACGAAACCCATAGATGTCCGAAAGCCGCGAGAATCCAATCTCTTTTTCCTGCATCTTCCGCCAGACCGAATAGGGTTTCTTCGCCCGACCCAGAAGCTCAGCGCTAATACCCGCCTTTTCCAACTCAAGCTCGATATCCGAGGTGATCTTCTGGATCACGTCGCCGGTTTCGCGTTGCAGCGTGATAAACCGGCGGATGATTGAATTGCGTCCTTCGGGATTCAGCACCCGAAACGCAAGGTCTTCAAGTTCCTCGCGCATCCACTGCATACCCATCCGGCCGGCCAGCGGCGCGAAGATGTCCATCGTCTCGCGCGCTTTTTGCCCTTGCTTGTCGGCGCGCATCGAACGGATGGTGCGCATGTTGTGCAGCCGGTCGGCAAGCTTCACCAGGATCACCCGCAGATCCTTCGACATCGCCATGAACAATTTGCGGAAGTTTTCGGCCTGTTTGGTTTCCGTCGACGACAGCTGAAGATTGGTCAGCTTGGTAACGCCATCCACAAGCTCGGCTATTTCACCACCGAACCGGTTTTCCACTTCGGAGTACGTCGATCGAGTATCTTCTATCGTGTCGTGAAGTAGCGCTGTGATAATCGTCGCGTCGTCAAGCTGCTGCTCGGTCAGAATGGCGGCGACGGCAACGGGATGCGAAAAGTATTCCTCGCCCGAGTGGCGAAGCTGACCGGCGTGCATTTCGCGCCCATAGTCATAGGCGCCGGAAATCAGCTTGCTGTTGGACTTCGGATTATAGTTGTGGACCAGCGCGATCAGGTCGTCGGAGTTGATCATCGGCCCATCCCAAGGGACCGCGCCATATGGTCCCTACGGCTGCCGCTGGGCTTCCATCAGGGCGCGGAGCAGTTTCTCTTCGCTCAAGTCGTCTTCAACCGGTTTGTCGGCCTCGGCGCCCATAAGAAGCGCCATCGCGTCCTCTTCGGGCTCGTCCACTTCGATCTGCGTCTGGTGCGACTCGATCATGCGTTCGCGAAGATCATCAGCGGCCTGTGTTTCGTCTGCGATCTCGCGCAGGCTAACAACCGGGTTTTTGTCGTTATCCCGATCCACCGACAACGGCGAGCCCTGCGTAATTTCGCGGGCACGATGCGACGCAAGCATCACAAGTTCGAAGCGGTTCGGAACCTTGTCAACACAGTCTTCAACCGTCACGCGGGCCATCGTGGTCTCCGTCAGAAAGGGATCAGCGCGCTTAACTATGGCCTCAGTTGGCGAAAGACAAGCCGAAACTGCGCTTTAACGACCGCCACATGGGAAAATTTTAACGATATTCCCCCATGATTTTGGCCGTGACCCCAATCATGGTATCCTGATGTTCGCCGGCACTCGCATGTTCACGTCTGTGCCTCATCGGTCACTTTTGAAAAGTTGACCCCTGGGCAACGTAATAATTGATCAATTAGATAGTTGCGTTTGCATGTATTTTCATAACTATTCCTCGCTAGCGGCTGGGCTTATTACCACTCACTCACGCTCACGGAACCGGCTCAGCGCTCAAAATTTTGGAAGGACAGTTGATGTTCTATAGGGACGAACGGCTTGCGCTGTTCATTGACGGTGCAAACTTGTACGCCGCCGCCAAGGCCCTTGGGTTTGATATTGATTACAAGCTCTTGCGCCAGGAATTCATGCGCCGCGGTAAGATGCTGCGCGCATTCTACTACACCGCTTTACTGGAAAATGACGAATATTCGCCGATCCGGCCACTGGTCGACTGGCTTCACTACAACGGTTTTTCCATGGTCACCAAACCGGCCAAGGAATTCATCGATAGTCAGGGCAGACGCAAGATTAAGGGCAACATGGATATCGAACTTGCGGTCGATGCCTTGGAACTTGCGCCTCATGTTGACCATATGGTGCTGTTCTCGGGCGATGGCGACTTCCGACCGCTGGTCGAAAGCCTGCAACGCAAGGGCGTCAGGGTTTCGGTCGTATCGACAATCCGAAGCCAGCCACCGATGATCGCGGACGAACTGCGTCGCCAGGCGGACAATTTTATCGAACTGGAAGAGCTTAAGGACGTTGTCGGGCGCCCGCCGCGCGAACCCCGCGAGGATGATGAATAGTTACGGTTCATTCGCCTGGTCGTAAGCTGCATTCATCTGGTCGTGGCGGTCAATGATCTGCTGCGGCCATGTGCTTTTTATGTAGGCCAGAACTGCGACAATCTCGTCATCAGAGAAAAGAACATCAAACGCCTCCATGTTTGATTTGTAGCTACCGCCCACAACGGCCTCGGTGCCGAACTTTGTAATTTCGAACAGCTGCGCGTTAGGATGGTGCCAGGTGTGGCCGTCAGCATTGTGCGGCGGCGCGGACAGGTATCCCGCCGCATCCGGCTCGCGCCAATTTGCTTCGCCCTCAAGCTCGCTACCGTGACACGCAGCACAGTTTTCCGCGTAAATCGACAGGCCCAGCGCGACGGTTTCCGGGTCGCGATAGGCGAACGAGCTTTCGTTCGCGCCTGCTGAACGCATAAAGATAGCGCCAGACGCCACCAACAGCACAACCGCCAACACAATCGCATATCTCATCGAATCACCTCCAAATTGCTGATGCAGCGCATAACGGATTCTCATGCTGGAAGGTCAAGGCGGGTCTGGACGTGCCGCGGCGCAAAGAATACCTGTGTCGTCGGAGACCCGCACATGCAAAAACCTTCTCTGACGATTTATCTCGCCGCCCCGCGCGGCTTTTGCGCCGGCGTCGACCGGGCGATCAAAATCGTCGAAATGGCCCTCGCGAAATGGGGCGCGCCGGTCTACGTCCGGCACGAGATCGTCCATAACAAATACGTCGTCGACAATCTGCGCGAACAAGGTGCGGTTTTTGTCGAGGAACTGGATGAATGCCCCGACGACCGACCGGTCATTTTCTCGGCCCACGGGGTTCCGAAATCCGTGCCAACCGAGGCGGCGCGCCGCGAAATGCTGTTCGTGGACGCAACTTGCCCGCTGGTCAGCAAGGTTCACATTGAGGCCGAAAGGCACCACGCAAACGGTCTGCAAATGGTCATGATCGGCCACGCCGGTCACCCCGAAACGATGGGCACGATGGGGCAACTGCCGGATGGCGATGTCATATTGGTGGAAACGGTTCAGGACGTGGCGTCGATAAGTCCCCGTGACGCCAATAAACTCGCGTTCATCACGCAAACAACGTTAAGCGTCGATGACACCGCCGAAATTGTCGCGGCCTTGAAATCAAGATTTCCCAACATCGTCGGCCCACATAAAGAAGACATCTGCTATGCCACGACCAACCGCCAGGAAGCTGTTAAAGCGGTGGCCCGCGATATCGACGCGCTTTTGGTCATCGGCGCGCCAAACTCCTCAAACTCCAGACGTCTGGTCGAGGTTGGCCGCGCCGCGGGATGCGGATATGCGCAACTGGTTCAACGCGCCACCGACATCGACTGGCGGGCGCTGGACGGCGCGCGCGCCGTTGGCCTGACCGCCGGGGCAAGCGCGCCCGAGGTTCTGATAGATGAAGTCATCGGCGCATTCCGGGACAAGTTCGAGGTCACCGTGAAAATTATCGAAACAGCGGTTGAGCGCGTGGAGTTCAAAGTTCCGCGCGTTCTGCGGGAAAGGGCGTGACAATGGCGGACCGCGAAACGCTTAGGGTCTATGGCGCTCGCGCTGACGACTACGCCAAAATGGCCGCGCACGATACGACCGACCGCCGCTTGCAGGCGTTCATCGACGCGCTGCCCGAAGGCGGTAAGGTGCTGGACCTTGGATGCGGCCACGGTCGCTCGACAGCCCAGATGATCGACGCCGGACTAAAAACAGAAGGATTGGACGCCTCGCCCGAACTTGCGAAGATCGCACGCGACACATTCGGTGTGGACGTCAAGATAGCCGGGTTTGAAACGCTGGACGTCGAAGACGTCTACGACGGCATTTTCGCCAATTTCTCGCTGTTGCACGCGCCAAAAGCCGAAATGCCGGCGCATCTGACGCGCATTGCACGCGCACTCAGGGCCAATGGGATATTCCACATCGGCACGAAATCAGGGGAAGGCGAAGGCCGCGACGCACTTGGCCGCTTCTACGCCTATTACACGGATGCCGAGATCACCGGATTGCTGGAGGATGCCGGATTTACCGTGCTCAGCCGCGATATCGGCGCTGAAGCGGGCCTTGACGGCACCGTCGCGCCGTGGATCGTGCTTCTGACCCGGAAGACATCATGACGCTCACGCTATTTTCCATGCCCAGTTCGGGAAACAGCTACAAGGCGCGTCTCCTGCTCTCGCTCATGGGCCGCGACTATACACACGTCGGGCTTGAGGCCGATACCGAGACGCTAAGGCTGGCGCATGTCGACGGTATGATGCCATTGGGCAAATTGCCGGTTCTTAAATTGGACGACGGCACGCAATTGCCCGAGTCCAACGCAATTCTCTGCTACCTGGCCGATGGCACAAGCTGGATGCCCTCGGACAAACTGGATCGCGCCCGCGCCCTGGCTTGGATGTTTTTTGAACAAAACCGCCACGAACCGGTGATCGCGGTCCGCGCCGCGCTTCGCCAATACGCCAGCCGCGCGCACCTCGCGACGCCCGAGCGAATGGCCGGGTTGCTTTCAGACGGCCACGCGATCCTGAAGATCATGGATAACCATCTGACTTCCCGCGATTGGCTTGTCGGCAGCACGCCGACGGTCGCCGACGTATCGCTCTATGCTTACAGCCACACCGCCGACAGCCGCGGCGGTTTCGATATGGCGCAGTTTCCAGCAGTGAACGCCTGGATTGCCCTCATGTCCGCGCTACCGGGTTACGTTGAACTGGACGACATCCCGGCATGACCGAACTGTTCGCATTCACCGACGGGGCCTGCTCGGGCAATCCCGGCCCGGGCGGCTGGGGCGTGCTTTTGCAGGCGCGTGATGGCGACGCGGTGCTGAAAGAACGCGGTCTGAGCGGCGGCGAGGCCGCGACGACCAACAACCGGATGGAACTGCTTGCCGCCATAGCAGCGCTGGATGCGCTGGAGCGCCCGTCGACAATTACGGTTGTAACCGATTCAGCCTATGTCAAAAACGGTGTCACGACCTGGGTCCACGCCTGGAAGAAAAACGGTTGGAAAACATCCGCCAAGAAGCCGGTGAAGAACGAAGACCTCTGGCAGCGGCTGGACGAGGCGCAGGCGCGCCATGATGTGAACTGGGAATGGGTCAAAGGTCACGCCGGGCATCCCGAGAACGAACGCGCGGACGAGTTGGCGCGGGCAGGCATGGACCCATTCAAACCGAAATAAGACGCGTGAATCTATTGCCGATCGCGCCGTTTTCGGGCGATGGCCTCGGACGGGATCAGGATCAGCGCGCCAGCGGCACCGATGATCGCATTGACGCCGGGGCTGCCAAACGACATTCCGAACATCACGCGAGCCATGAAAAGCAGGATCACCCCGCCCAGCGCGATAATTATCGCCTGAAGAACGCCGTGATGCGTCAGCTGCCATCTTTCCGATAGATAGGCGACGATCCCACCGATCACCAGTGAGCCCCAGAACGAGATATACATCGGCTCAGCTCCTTTTTGGTTTCGACGCGCCTTGAGCGTATTTGTCAAAAGATGAAACGGAAAGGGCTCAGTTCAATTGTATTGGCAGATTGAGACCGCGCAGCAATTCCCTGGCCTCCATCGGGCGCTTGCCCTCGCGCTGCGCCTCAAGCACCTGCACCGCACCTTCGCCACAGGCGACCCGAAAGCCACCCAGATGCGCGCCCGGGTCACCCTGACCATCCCCAAGTTCCGACCGTAGCAGTTTGATGCGCTCGCCGCTGACCTGCGCCCAGGCGCCGGGAAATGGCGAAAGCCCGCGAATTTGCCGGTCGATCTCCACCGCGGGCCGGGTCCAGTCGATACCCGCCTCGGTTTTCGAGATTTTCACCGCATAGGTCACCGCGTCTTCGGATTGCGGCGTTGCTTTCAATGCGTCGGGGTCCAAAAGCGCTTCGACAATAAGCGCCGCCCCCGCTTGGGACAAACGATCATGCACATCGCCGCTGGTGTCGGTGGGTCCGATAGGTATCGACCGCGACAAAAGCACCGGCCCGGTATCGAGCCCAAGCTCCATCCGCATGATCGAAACCCCTGTCTTGTCATCGCCCGCCATGATCGCGCGTTGAATGGGTGCCGCCCCGCGCCACCGTGGCAAAAGCGAGGCGTGGATATTGAGGCACGCTAATCGCGGCGCGGCCAGAACCGGGGCGGGCAGGATCAACCCATAAGCCACAACCACAGCCACATCGGCGCTCAGATCCGCGAATGCGCCGTGTTCATCTGTGTCTCGCAAGGAAACCGGGTGGCGCACCGGAATACCAAGCTCCACGCCGCGCAATTGCACCGGCGAAGGGCGGTCTTTCTTACCGCGCCCGGCGGGCCGGGGTGGCTGGGTATAGACCGCAACAATCTCGTGCCCGGCCGCCGCAAGCGCGTCCAGCGCCGGAACCGAAAACGCCGGCGTGCCCATGAAAACAATCTTCATTGAACCACCATCCCGATGTCAGGCTCGCGCCTGTTCGCGCTTCAGCTTGACCATCTTGCGGGTGATCATCTGGCGCTTGAGCGGCTTTAGATAATCAATGAAAAGCTTGCCGTTCAGGTGGTCGATCTCGTGCTGAACGCATGTTGCCCAGATCCCATCGAACCTCGCACTCATCTCAGCCCCGTCAAGCGCTGTCCAGGTCACATCAACCTCGGCCGGTCGCTCCACATCGGCATATTGCTCAGGGATCGAAAGGCACCCTTCCTCGTAGGTGTCCAGCTCCTCCGACGACCACGTAACCGCCGGATTGATCAGAACCATCGGCTGCGGCGCGGCGCCTTCTTCCTTGATGCAATCCATCACCAGCAACCGCCTTGCCACACCGACCTGCGGTGCAGCCAGCCCGATACCCGGTGCCACATACATCGTCTCAAGCATATCCGCAGCGAGACGGTGCGTCTCGTCGGTGATCTTGGTGATCGGGTCGGCCATCGCTTTCAGTCGCGGGTCCGGGTGGATCAGGATGGATCGGATTGCCATGACGCCCATCTAAGACAAGCGGTCGGCGCGGGCAAGCCGCCCGGGGGCCTTGCAGACCGGTGGAATAAGGCTAGGTTCCTGCCGAACGCGACCGGGGCAATGCGATGACATTTGATTTCGACACGCCACTACCGATCAGGGGCGCCCACGCCTCCAAATACGACAACATTGAGCGGGTCTTTGGCACCAGCGATCCCGACGTCATCCCGATGTGGGTCGCAGATATGGATTTCGCCGCTGCACCCGCCATTCGCGCCGCGATGCAGGCCGAGGTTGATCGCGGATACTTCGGCTATTTCGCCAATCCGGCACCGATGAATGACGCGGTCGCAAGCTGGTACCAACGCCGCCACGGCTGGGATGTCGATCCGTCGTGGGTCCGCTATACCCACGGCGTCGTCAACGGCTTCGGCGATGTATTGGCGGCGTTTTCGGACCCCGGCGACGGCGTGATCGTCTTTTCGCCAGCTTATCACGCGTTTTACCGCCAGGCCAAAGCGATGGGGCGCGAGGTCGTCGAAAGCCCGCTTCGTGTGGAAAACGGCCGCTTCGTCATGGATTTGGAGGGTCTGGCGGCCTCTTTGCGCGGCCACGAAAAAATCCTGACCTTCTGCTCGCCGCAAAATCCCGGCGGGCGGCTTTGGTCGGCCGACGAAATCCGCGAAGGGGTCGCTTTTTGCGCGACCCACGACCTGATCCTGATTTCCGACGAGATCCACATGGACCTGACGTTCCCGGGGGCCAAGTTCCTGCCGACGGCGGTTGCAGCACCCGCTTGCATCGATCGGCTGGTCGTTCTGACGGCTGCATCCAAGGGGTTCAATATCGCAGGCGGAGAAACCGGCATTGCAATAATTCCGAATGACGAAATCCGCCGGAAAATGGATGCCGTCATGGTGGATCGCGAATCTAGTCCGAGCCGGTTCGGCATGGTGATGATCAAAGCTGCGTTCACCGATTGCGACGGTTGGGTCGACGCGTTGCAGGCGTATCTGGCCGAAATCTTCCGTCTGTTCGCCGACCGGATGAACGCCCTGCCCGGGGTCTCGGTCATGGAAATGCAGTCCACTTATCTGACCTGGGTCGATTTCACTGGCACCGGCCTAAGCGACGCTAACCTACTGAAGCGGCTGGTGACAGATGCCAAGGTCGCCCCCAGCCCCGGCACCCAGTTCGGGTCGGGTGGATCCGGGCATCTGCGGTTCAACGTGGCGCTGCCAAGGCCGACATTGATGAAAGCAATCGCGCGGATCGAGGCGGCGTTTGCCGATTTGCAGTAGGGCTTGTTGCCCGCTTCGTGCGCGCTATCGACGTCCAAGCTGCTATCGCCGCGCCCTGAACTGCCCATCCGCTCGCCAAATTGTTGGGTGTTTGTGATCAGGCTTTCGGCCACTCTGCACGCGAACAATGCGGAGCCGACCCATGATTACGCGCCGACACGCCAATGCCCTGCTTGTCGCGGCCGCGGTGCTGCCAAATGCGGTAACGGCTCAGGCACCGGACTTCTACCAGCTCCAACGCGACGTCGTATTCGGCACTCCAGCAGAATTTGACACTGCACTGGAGACGATCCAAAGGCGCGGCGACCCCGACATGGCGGCTGGATTGATTACAGCCCTGCGTTTTACTCAAAGGCCGCGGTACACCATTACCGATGTTCTGGCCGCGATCACCGGTGAGGCAGGCGCGCGAACGTGGTTCGACTGGATGCTCTGGCAGGAACGCCACCCCAAGATTGTGCCGCACCCCTCCTACGCCGACTTCAAGCGCGAGCTTTTCCTCGGGATCGATCCAAACTTCGACGTTTTCCTGCGCGCCAAGCACATTCGCCGCGAGGCCATGCGGATCAGGCTTGAGGAAATAACCTGGGGCGGCGTGCGCAAGGATGGTATCCCATCGCTCGACAATCCCGAGCTTATCCCCGCCGACGGCGCGGGTTACATGCGCGACGACGATCTTGTCTTCGGCGTCTCGATCAACGGCGATACGCGCGCCTATCCGCTCAGGATCATGGGGTGGCACGAAATGTTCAACGAGGTCATCGGCGGCGTGCCGGTGGCGCTGGCATATTGCACGCTTTGTGGCTCGGGCATCCTTTTCGAGACCAAAGTGCCCGGGCGCAGCGAACCGCTGGTCTTCGGCTCATCGGGTTTCCTTTACCGTTCCAACAAGCTGATGTTCGACCGCGCCACGCATTCGCTATGGAACCAGTTCACCGGGCGGCCGGTTTCGGGCGAGCTTGTCGACTGCGGTATCGAACTGGTTCAGCGCCCGGTTGTTATCGACGCTTGGACCAACTGGCGCACAGCCAACCCGGAAACGCGTATTCTGTCACTCAACACCGGCCATCGGCGCGACTATGGCTCAGGCGTGGTCTATCGCGCGTATTTTGGGTCCGACGACCTGATGTTCCCGGTCAACGTCGACCAATCCCTTCATCGGCAAAAAGACTACGTTTTCGGCGTCCGGCAGTTCGGCGGTGCCAAGGCGTGGCCGATCAGCGCGTTCGCGAAGAACCCGGTCATCAATGACGGGCTTCTCGACCGTCCACTGGTCCTGATCGGCAATGCAGCAACCCGCACCGCGCGCGCCTACGAAAGGGGCGCGCTAAGCTTCACTGGTGACGTCGGTGGTCTGACGTCTAAGGACGGAACGCACTAGCAAATTACCGAAGACGCCCTGATTGCGCCAGATGGTCGAAGCCTGCCCCGGGTTGCCGGTCACATCGCGTATTGGTTCGCATGGGATGGCTATCTTGGTGCAACGTCCGAGCTTTACGACGGCTGAAGGACCCGGCAAGCGCGACACGAGCCGTGCAGCGACCGCCCGTGGGTTGGCGCAGCTCCGACTGATCGGTGCGCTTAATGCTGACAAGTACATCTTCGTTCTGAAGTGAGCGCTTCGGCAGCAAGTGCGCCCACCCGCCGGGACCGGCGGTCGCTGCCCGGCGCCTTCGGCTTCATTCCGGGCAAATCCGGACTTTCACCAAGTCCGCCCCGTCCGAACAAAACCGCCACGCACAACTTTTCGTGCGCCCCGTTCCAAAAACGACAGAACGTCGCAGATGACAAAACTTCCCGCGCTGAATTGGATAATGCGGAACTTAGTCATGATGAGTAATTGCCATGCATCAGCGTCGTATTCCCGAGTGGCTCCGCCATGCCCCGGCACCAAGTGTCCGAGGATTTGCACTACTGGCCGGTGCTGAAGCCATAGCGCGTGGTATTCTGATCTCGGTTTTCCCACTGGCTATGTACAAGGCGCTTCAGGACGCCAGCGTGGTTTCCGAGGTGTATTTCAAGGTCGGATTGATCTCGCTGGCAAGCGGCCTGATGGTGCCATTCGTCACCCGGTTCGTGCCCAGACGCTGGATCTATATCATCGGTTCTTCGCTGTTTGTAACAGGGGCATTGCTCGCGATCGAGGGGTCAGCGACAGCGATTGTCATGGCGCTTTTGCTGATTACCGTCGCAACAGTGACGACGTTCGTCTGCTTCAACGCATATGTGCTCGACTATATTGCGAAGATCGAACTGGGCCGGTGCGAAACGTCCAGGATGTTTTACAGCGCGCTGGGGTGGTGCATCGGCCCGGCAATGGGCGTGGCCTTGCTAAGCTGGTGGGAACCCGCACCGTTTCTCGTCTCGGCCACCGCCGCTTTGATCATGCTGGGCTTGTTTTTATATATGCGGCTCGGCAACGGGCGCCTGATCACAAAAAGCCGCGCCCGTCCTGCAAACCCGCTTTCATTTCTGCCAAGGTTTGTCGCGCAGCCGCGCCTGATTGCCGGCTGGACATTCGCCGTCATCCGATCCTGCGGTTGGTGGGTCTATGTTGTTTACCTGCCGATATTCGCAATCGAGCAGGGCCTTGGCGATCACCTTGGCGGCATCGCGCTTTCTATCACCAATGGAACGCTGTTTCTGACGCCATTCATGTTGAAATGGATGCAGCGCCGCTCGATCCGCCATGCCATCAGAACCGGGTTCCTGTTGTCGGGGCTCTTGTTTGTGGCAAGTGCGGCGGCAATCGGGATGCCTTGGATTGCTGTGTTTGGTTTGATGGCCGGGTCGTTTTTCCTGATCCTGTTGGATGTATCCGCCGGCCTGCCATTCCTGCTGGCCGTAAAACCATCCGAACGGACAGAAATGTCGGCAGTATATTCCACCTATCGGGATATTTCGGGCATTATCACGCCCGGTACGGCCTGGTTGGTTTTGATTGTAGCACCCGTGTCCGGCGTATTCGCCGCCGCTGGCGGTGGGCTTTTGTTGACGTGGGGCCTCGCCCGCAAATTGCACCCCAGACTAGGTAAAGCCAAAGTCGCGTTCGAGCCGATCTGGCAAGTCGAAGAACCAATACCCGAGTTACAAAAGACTTGACAGAACCCGGAACGATCAACTGAGGCTCGTCATTGGCGCGTCGTTAAAGCCTAAGCTCGCCATTCATGGATCATCTCGGCGATTGATCTGCTCATCGCGCGTCCCGCAACAGGGTGACTGCCCGCCCGTACCATCATGTTCATTCCAAGAACCGTCGCGACAAGAAGCTCTGTCTTCGCCGCCACATCAAGGCCCGGATCGACTTCTCCCAACGCAATGCCCTTGCCAAGAAGGTCGCTAAAGCACGTTCGCAACTCGGTGAAATACATCTCGATACGGGCATCTGTGTCGGCGTCGCCGCGTTCAAATTCGCTCATCGTATTGATGATAAGACAGCCCTGATCAGTCGGATCGGGCCTGTTTTCCGGCTTCGTCTGCCTTTCGAACCAATCTGCAAGGGCTTCAAGGACATTGGCGTCAGCGCGCGGCAGAAAATCGGTGACAAGATTTTCAAGGTAGCAATCCAGAGCGTCCAGAAACAGCGCCTTCTTGCCACCATAGCTGGTCTGAAGGGTAAAGCGCGTCAGCCCGGTCTTTTTCTCGATCTGCCGCGTGCTGACGCCGGTGTACCCGTCCTGAAAGAACAGCGTTCCGGCGGCCTTAAGAACCGCTTCGTGGGATGCCTTCCGTGCCCTTGCCATTGGCTTCGACAATTCCTCTTGCATTTTCTATCCACTCGGATAGATATATTTCTATCCACATGGATAGCATAACTCTTATGGTTGGATCAATCCAACCTGGCAGGGCTGGCGCACTCGAAATAACTAATAGGAACAAAAATGTCTGACGCTCCTGCATATCTTGTGATCACGTCCACACCAAATCCCGAAAAAATGGAAAAACTGCAAAGCTACCTGCATCAGATCATGCCGGTTCTCGCCGCAGGCGGCGGCAAACCGGTCGGCCGATACCGTGCGACCGAACAGGCCGTCGGCAGCGATGGCCCAAAGTCCATTGCCGTTCTGGAGTATCCCAGCGCTCAGTCGATCAGGGATGTGGTGGCGAGCGGCGGATTCAACGCGCTGAACGAATTGCGCGACGAAGTTTTCCTTCGCGTCGATCTTATGATTACCGAAGCAATGTGAACTGCCGCGTTCAAATGAGCGCCCGCGTAATTAATCAGAAAGCGAGACGCTGGATACGACACGTTTCTATTAGGCTTCATCATCATCAACGGCATCGCAACGCTGCTGGATTTCGCAGACATTTATCGCTGGTATCGCGGCGAACGGTCCGAACAGTTTGACACAGGCTTTTCCAGCCAGGCGTGATTTGGGCGGGTGGCAAGGCAAAAATTGCAGACCAGCTAGCTCTGTGTCAGCCGAATTACTGTCCAACCACGAACGACTGACATCAATCGGAGGGAATTATTGCAGCAAACCCTCTTCATTCATGGCGATTTGAACAGCTTCCCTATTTCGAATTTTGTCCAAGTATGGGCCCAGATTTCTGTATTCGCTGAGGTCGATATCAAGACCGAACGCCGGTATCCAATTCAAGATTGCAAAGGCGTATGCATCAGCCACTGAGTAGTCAGCACCTAAAAGGTATTCGTTGTTGGCAAGACGATTGTCCATGATAGCCAATCGTTGATGCAACTTGGATTTCCCGAACTCCAGCCCGGCGTCCGTAAGATGGCCTTCGATGAAGAAGGAGCCAAGGATTCTCTGAGGCTCTGTGCCAACGAAAGTTAACCATTCCTGAAGCCGGTATCTTTCTGGCGTCCCTGCGGGCGGAATCATCCTGCCTTCCGGGTCTTGGTCTGCCAGATATTGCAGGATTGCCGCGCCTTCGGACAGGCTTGAGCTCGAGTCAATCGTCAGGAACGGCACATAACCCTTGGGGTTTATGGCATAGTAGTCGTCCCCCGATTCAGTCTGATGCGTTTTCTGGACATCCATTCCGATGATGTCGACGTCTAAATTCAGCTCTCTTATCGTGATGTGCGAGGCCAGAGCGCCAGCGCCGGGTGAATAGTATAATTCCATCGTTTTAGTCCTTTCTGGGGTCTGTGACAGAGCCACGGCGGGTATAGCTAAATTAGTCACCGATCGGTTACGAACTCAATGTCACACAGGACTCAACCGCTGTCAAACCCGTTATTGACCGATCAGTTACGAATGGTTAAGTTGTTCTTCTCATGGCAAGACCGCGCGAATTTGATATCGAGGAAGTCCTGACCAAAGTCTTGGATGCTTTTTGGCTGCATGGTTATGATGCGACGTCGATGAGTGATTTGGAGGAGGCAACAGGCATCGCCAAAGGCAGCCTTTACAAAGGCTATGGTGATAAGAAGAGTCTGTTTACCCAGGCGCTCAATTCCTACTTGTCGCAGGCCAACGCTGGATTGAAAGAGGCCGCCACTTCCAGCGATACTGGACGCCAGACCCTCGAAAGGATTTTTTCGGGGGTCATTGAAATGTCCACAGGTGCCGGTGTGCGCCGGGGGTGTTTTTCGGTCAACACCTCAATCGAGCTTGCTCCTCACGACGCTGATGTTCGTAACCGCCTGCGCAAGAACACGCGGCAAAAAGAAAAGACTATCGCTGCAATCTTAAGCCGAGGGATTGCGGACGGGTCCTTACGCAATAATCTGGCTCCCGAAATCTCGGCAAGTTACGTTACGACCGTCATGAATGGTCTCCAGGTCCGTGGCAAACTGGGGTTGACTGGGCAGCAAGCGGACGAAACGGTTGCGATGGTAATGGCTGCATTAACCTGAACCACGCTAACTTTCCTGCGGCGATAGCGTCTTTGCTGCCATTGGTGCGGGCGCAGCGAAATCACACTTTGTCCCGCATACCCGCCGCTCGCGCCCCCTCAATCGTCGTTAATATCCTTCTCCCAAACTTTCACCTGCCCCTTGCGCACGCCGACCATCCGGCGCACGGCGATCCAGGCGAGAAGCGACTGGACCGCGAAGACGAGGCTGGTCAGGGGGAGCGAGAAACCAATGTCTGCTTGGAGCCCTTAGTGACCGATGCTGCGGCATGCACATTTCGACGTTATGGGTGTAAAGTGGTGGTTCGGGGCAGTTTGTTTGAACGTCGGCTCAGGCAAAGCACCATTCGATCCGGGCAAAGCATTGCCTGGGCTACTCGCAGTCTGCATAGTCCGACGCCATGCAAATAGAAGATCGCTCCTTTGCCTTGTCTATATCTGCATCTTTCATCTCTTCAACGATACCTTCAAGGTAGGCGCTGGCTGATTTGTACCCATTCTTGGACGCCACATAATACCACATTAGCGCCGTCTGTTGGTCGAGCGAAACTCCTTGGCCGTTTTCATACATGGCAGCGAGGGAGTACTGCGCGGGGGCATTGCCGTGTTCAGCCGCAGCCTTCAAAAGTCGTGCACCCTCCACATAGTTTTGAGGGACGCCTCGACCATCTCGCAACAACATTCCCAGATTGGCCATGGCCTCGATTGCTCCTTGATCCGCCGCCGCCTTGTACCAGCGCGCTGCCTGTTCGAAATCCTGTGGTACGCCCCAGCCTTGGCGGAACAATACTCCAAGATTGAACTGTGAATCCTGATCCCCCAAATTTGCTAGGGGCCACCATATGCTGACGGCTGCTTCAAAATCACCTGATTGGGCAGCGGCGAGACCGGCTGAAAAATCTTGAAGCCACATTTGCTGAGAAAGCTGCACGGTAGAAAAATAGTCATCCGCCGCCGCTTGGAAGCTGGGTGTGATCTCATTCACGCCAGATCGATTTGAAAGCCCAATCTCGATACCAAGCCCAGAACGACCGGGGTCGCGGCAAAGCCAGCCCAGACCCTTTAGATATTGCGAACCGACAGCATCGGGAGCGGTAGTGTTCAAGTCTTGAAAGATGCGCCGGTATTTGACGCACTCTAAATCCTTGAAAGTTGCTAGTTCTTCACTTGTGCTCAGTAGGACAAATCGGATTGGGTCTTCGCCGTAGTTCGTTTCCGCACCTGACGACTTTATGAATTGCAGGTACTCCTGATCACTGGCCGAAGCTGGCACCTGTATCACAGAGGCGATAGCTCCAGTTGTTTCCCCAGGCTCCGGCCCGCGTGTAGCTAAACCCAACTCGGTAAAGGACGAATAAACCAAGTCCCACCCAGCTTCGTTTGGAGACAGGATCTTAGTACCTAACAGTTCATACTGGGTTTGAGGCCGCGCGTTTAGGTGATCGCAGCGTCGCTTCTAGCGATTTCATTCGAAAACTCCTTGTTTGTCGGAAAACTTTGGCAACCGCACGCATAAGGGTCGGTGTCGCCAGCTCGTGATAGGCATTATATTGAAATAATCTGTGTGTGAAACATGACGCACGATCGCGTATTGTGTTTCTCGGTAACACAAAATCCAGATAATCTTGCAAGAATTAACAGACTGCTTAGCTCTTTGCTTTGCCCGGTCTGAGGTCCGCTTCGTCCACATACCCGCCGCTCACGCCCCCTCAATCGTCGTTAATATCCTTCTCCCAGACTTTCACCTGCCCCTCTCGCACTCCGACCATCCGGCGCACGCCGATCCAGGCACCAAGCGAGAGAAAAGCGAATACAAGGCTGGTCAGCGGGAGCGAGTTCGCGAGGCCGGGAACACCGACTAAAAGTGCGGCTCCCACACCCAGCGCCCCGATGGCAAAGCCAAGGAAAATTTGCGCCGGGGCAACGACCTCAAGCGTCGCCAATACCAGTGCTGCAATTATCCAGACCCACCAGATTGCCCAGATCATCTCAAACATCAGCCCCGCCCTTTCAGCATCTTGAAGGCATCGCCAAAGGCTTCAAGCGCATTGGCGGGCACCACGATGGTCGAACTTGACGCGCTCGCGCCCAGCGCATTCAGCGCCTCGACTTGCTTCAATGCGACCTGATACTGCGCGGCTTCAAGTCCGTTGTCCTGAATTGCGTTCGCGATCGTGCTGGTGGCAAAGGCTTCGGCCTCGGCCAAAACGCGGCGCGCTTTGGCGGCCTGCTCGGCGGCATAAAGCTCGGCGTCTGCATTCAGTTCCACCGCGCGCTTTTCGCCCTCGGCCCGCGTGACTGCGGCGCGGCGTTCACGCTCGGCGTTCAGCTGTTGCAGCATCGCGTCGCGCGTTGCCTGATCCAGGTTCACATCCAGAAGTTCGGCCCGTGTAACTTCGATCCCCCAATCGTCCACCGCTTCTTCGACGGCCTCTTTAATCGTGGAAATCAGCATGTTGCGGTTCGACTGGACCTCATCCAGCTCCATCTTACCAATCTCGGCGCGGACGATGCCGGCAACGGTCGTTGCAATCGCGGCATCGACGTCGCGAATTCGGTAGACGGTCTTTTCAGGCTCAGTGATCCGGTAGAACACGCTCGTTTCCACCTGAACCAACACGTTGTCGGCCGTAATTGCGTCCTGGTTCGCGTTGGGAAGCTGGCGCTCGAGAATGGATATTTTATGCGCGACCCGGTCCAGAAACGGCACGATAAAGTTGATGCCAGGCCCTAAAACAGTCCGAAGCCGACCAAACCTTTCGACCACGTGTTTGTCGGATTGCGAGACGATCTTGACGCCCTTGTAGATGCATAGAATGATGAATGCCGCGAGCAGCAGGGTGGCAATCCCACCACCGCCTAACGGACCCAGTATTTCTTCAAAGATAAATTCCATATCCTATCCCCCTTTGATTGATATATGGGCGCCGTAGCGTGTTATTTCAACGGCTTATGGGGGTTGACACCGATTCGGTTGCTTGGGTGACCCAAGGGCAACAGCGCCGGAAAACTCCCTGAAATCAGCAATTTCTGACCGCCAGATAATCTTTCACATGGTCTCGCTGGTGGGGAATTACCTGAGGCTCGGATAAATACCAATCCAGCCCCGAAATCCTCCATTCCTGCCCCTCATTTCCGAACCGGACGAGCGTGGGATCAAAGGCAGGCTGTTCGGTCACAAAAAACCAGTCGCGCGCGCCCGAAGGAATAATGTATTCGCGGCTTCAGCAAAAGTCGGTCGGCGCATACTCCAGCCCCAGTTCCTCCCACGTTTCGCGGATCACGCACTCCGAAGGGCTCTCGCCGGGTTCCCTTGCCCCGCCCGGCAAATCCCAGAACCCGGGCCAGGGAATTTCCGGTATCTCGTCCCGCTGGATCACGACGATCCGATCATCCACCAGGATCGCCAGCTTTGCCCCCTTGAAATCGCCTGTCGCCACGCCCCGTCCTTTGCTAATATTCCACCTGTCTTACACCGGATCACCCCGCAATGCCCGCC
>CAXMNX010000034.1:0-29999 GCA_964194845.1 uncultured Boseongicola sp. | reverse complement strand
AGCAGACATTGGGCAGGATATGGCCAACGTCTGCTTTCCTGGTGAAGCGGTCGTCACGCTCTTTTACCGTTTATAGGTCCTCGGCCTAGGACTCCGCCAAGCGGCGCATGGATGCTTTAACGGCGTTCAATATCTCGCGCGCCTCCTCTTCGGTATAGGTTTGATTTGGGTGCATTGACGTGTTGCCCAACCATTTCTTCCGATTATCCGAGCGTGTCGCTGCCTAAGATATCCTGGCCGAGGGTTCTCGAATTATTTTTTCCGCGATCACATGTGTGTAAGAAAAGCTAGAGGGGGATGGAGTGGGGGAAGAAATTAAGATAATTCTATAAAAAAGCATTAAAAACAATGGATTACCAAAACTTAATGGCGGAGAGACAGGGATTCGAACCCTGGAGACGGTTTCCCGCCTACACGCTTTCCAAGCGTGCGCCTTCGACCACTCGGCCACCTCTCCGGCGCGGCCCGTTTAGCCGTTTGAACGCTACCGATGCAAGTGCCTTCCACCGAATACGGTGAATTGCGCGTCAGGGTTCCAGGTGGATATAAACCCGGCGGTTTCGCGCGCCCTTTTTCTCGACTTTGCCCAACCGAACGCGTCCGATCTCACCAGTTCGCGCAACGTGGGTGCCGCCGCATGGTTGAAGATCAATCCGGGCGTCGCCATCGCCGATCTGTATCAGCCGGATCTTCCCGGCACCGCGCGGCGGTTGCACGGACATGGTTCTAACTAGGCCCGGATTGGCATCGAGTTCCGCTTCCGTGATCCAGCTCTCGGAAATCGGCAAATCGCGGACTATCAGCTCGTCCAGTGCGGCTGACAATGCGTTCTTGTCCTCGGGCGGTTCGGCCATATCGAAATCCAGCCGCCCCTTGGCTTGCGATATTGACCCCCCGGTCACAGCAAGCGGAATGACGACCGACAAAAGATGCAGTGCTGTATGAATGCGCATGTGCCCCAGGCGCCGCGCCCAATCCAGGTCCTGTCGCACGTCCGCGCCGACGGGTGGCAAGGCACTTTCCCCGGCGGGCACGAGAACGATTGCGCCGCCCTCGCCCTTCACCGCGGTCGCGACCGTCAGTTGACCGTCATCCCACGACAAACTGCCACCGTCACCCGGCTGGCCGCCTCCGGTTGGGTAGAATATCGACCGGTCCAGCACGATGCCGCCCTGTTCGCTTACCGCGACCACCTGCCCTGTAGCGGTCGTCAAATAGGCGTCGTGACGAAAAAGCGGCGTGGTCATCCGATCAACCCTCGAAAACCGTCGGCAAAATCCGTTCCTCGTGGTCCAGCCAATCTGGCACCGGTAAGTTTTTGTCGCGCAGAAACGCCGGATTGAAGAGCTTGGATTGATACCGGTTGCCGTAATCGCAAAGCACCGTCACGATGGTGTGCCCCGGGCCAAGATCACGCGCAAGACGCACAGCACCCGCAACATTGATGCCGCTGGAGCCGCCAAGGCAAAGGCCTTCGTCACGCAAAAGATCGAAGACAACCGGCAATGCCTCGTCGTCGAGTATCTTGTATACGAAATCCGGCGTGAAACCTTCGAGGTTTTTGGTGATCCGCCCCTGCCCGATGCCTTCGGTAATCGAGTCCCCCTCAGGTGGATCCTGCTCGGTATAAATCTTGTACATGCCCGACCCGCCGGGATCAGAAAGCGCAATTCTGACGCCCTTTGACTGCAAGGCGTCCGCAACACCCGCCAGCGTACCGCCTGAACCGATGGAACATACAAAGCCGTCCACTTTGCCTTCGGTCTGGGCCCAGATCTCCGGCCCTGTCGTCTCGGCGTGCGCCCGCCGGTTTGCCACGTTGTCAAATTGGTTTGCCCATATGGCACCGTTTGGGGCGGTCTCGCTTAGGCGTTTGGCCAGACGTTCCGAGTATTTGACGTAGTTATTGGGATTTTTGTAAGGCACCGCAGGAACTTGCACCAATTCCGCACCGCACAGCCGGATCATATCTTTCTTTTCCTGGCTTTGCGTTTCGGGGATAACGATAACGGTCTTAAATCCCATGGAGCCGCCAACAAGTGCGAGACCAATGCCAGTGTTGCCGGCTGTTCCTTCGACAATTGTGCCACCTGGGCGCAATTCACCCGACGCCACCGCATCACGGATGATATAAAGCGCTGCCCGATCCTTCACCGACTGGCCCGGGTTCAGGAACTCGGCCTTTCCAAGGATCTCGCAACCGGTTTCCGCGGACGGTCCGCGCAAACGGATCAGCGGTGTGTTGCCGACAGCAGCGGCAAGATCGGCACGCACGTTCATCTGGACATCCTTCAAAACCTGCTCTTGTCCTAATTCTCGGATGATCGGGTTGCAATGCACGCCAATGCCGCAAGGGCCCGGATCGGCGAGATTTCATGCGAGCGTCAAACCTCTGATCGCAGCCGCGTGCCTTCGGTCTTGAGCCAAAGTGCGGTCATATCAAAGGACCGGTGTTTGCAACGCCCATTTCAAGCATCTTCAGCAACTCTGACAAGGGCAGGACGGCGCCATGATGTCTTCTGCTTCGCCCTTCACGCCGCCAACCCGGCGATCAACGCCCTCAAGGTCGGCAATGGCGACAAAGCTGGTCGGATGTTCGCTGAAAGCACCCGGAAGGCGGTTCAACGCACCATGCGCCTGGGTCGCTCCGCGCAAATACGCCGGTAAAAATTACCAGTCATTCATTCACGACCAGCGGCGCGCGAAAAACTCGGTCAGCCAGGACATAAAGAGCGCGCCGACGATTGCAGGCCAGATAACTTCCTGCACCGCAGCCAGCTTGCCGTAGTCGAGGAACAGCTGCGCCATTTCCTGCAAAGCATCGACCGGGCCGTCGTAGTAAAGCCTTGCCGACCGCCTGATCATCTCATAACCCGACCAACACAGCAGCGCCCAGAAGGCGATCGCGGCCAAAGTGGTAAGCCCATAGCCATAGGACTGGCGGAAGGTCTTGCCCGCGCCCCTTCCAATGATCGTCCAGCCCATGGCCAACCCGATCACGGCATTCACAGGCGAGAACCAACCAACCCGAGACCCCTCGGGAAGAAGTGGTTTCACCAGATCTGTAATGAAATAAGCAAGCGCCGCGAAGGCAATCGCGGCGATAAGTTTCCCGCCCGTGGGCATCTGCTCTATCCCGGTTTTGTTACCGTAATTTGTGTTACGTCAATGTTTCCGGCGTGAAATCCCGCAGCGCAAGAGGTTAGATAAAAATTCCACATTCTTCTGAACCGATCGTCGAATCCGCGCAACGATACGACATCTTCCCATCGGCCGTTAAACGTGTCGTGCCAGCGGCGCAGGGTCTGGCTGTAACTTTCGCCAAACTCAATTGACTTCATCACCCTGAGCCCGGCTTTTTCCACCTCTGACCGAAGCACCGTGGGGGATGGAAGCATTCCACCCGGGAAGATATATTTTTGAATGAAATCAACGCTTTTACGGTAAGCATCAAACCGATGATCTTTGATTGTAATGATCTGAAGCGTCGCTTTCCGCCCCGGTTTCAGGCGATTGCGTACGGCGTTGAAATAGGTCGGCCAATATTTCTCGCCCACCGCCTCGAACATCTCGATTGACGCGATACCGTCGTATGTTCCGCGCTCATCACGGTAATCCTGCAATTTTATCTCGACCCGATCGCTCAGACCGGCGCGCGCCATGCGATCAACGGCATAATCATACTGTTCTTTCGAGATTGTTAACCCTGTGACCCTTAACCCACGCTCTTTTGCCGCGAATTCAGCGAATCCACCCCAGCCGCAGCCAATCTCAAGCACATGGTCGCCCGGCTTCGCGCCCATCTGGTCGACCATGCTTTGATATTTCAGCGTTTGCGCGTTCTCCAGGCTTTCCTGACCGGTCTCGAAGATCGCCGAGGAATACGTCATCGTGTCATCGAGCCAGAGCGAATAGAAATCGTTGCCGAGGTCATAATGATACGAGATGTTCTTTTTCGCCTGGCGTTTTGAGTTGGAATTCAGCACGTGACGCAACCGCTCATAGGCGCGCACAAAGACCATGCCCGGAAAACTATAGTACATCTCGTCGTTGTCGGCATGAAGGACATCCATGAACGACAGCAAGTCAGGCGTCGACCACCAGCCTTCAAGATAAGCATCCGAAAATCCAAGGTCGCCCTCGCGGATCAGGCGCGCGAAGACATCCAGGTTATGAACGTGAATTGCGGCAACCGGCCCCGGGTTTGGCGCATTGACGCTGAAAACGCGGCCATCGGGCAGATGAAACTCCATGCGCCCGTTCTTCAGCTTTGATGCAAGCTCGAACGTGGCCGCAAAGTAACGTGGCAGGTTCTTTTGACCATCCAGCGATGTAATTGCCGCCATGACCCCGTGCCCCCCTGACGTTCCGTTCAGACTAGCGCGCTATTGCCGATCATCAACCATTTCTTAAGGAATTCGCCGTGAATGGCGGTTCGGTGCCGTATTCGACCCAAATTATTGGGGGTATTTGGCAGTTCAGACGCCGAGGACGCGAAAAACCTTTGGCAATTCTTCGGGCAGATCCTCGGCGATAAGGCCGGGGCCGAATGAAAGCGCGCATTCGGTGTGGAGCCATGCGGCGGTTTCGGCGGCTTGCATCGGGGCGAACCCACGGGCGAGCAACCCAGTGATGAAGCCGGCCAGCACATCGCCTGATCCGGCGGTGGCGAGCCATGGGGCCGCGCGTTCGTAAGCGCTGGAATTGATCGCGCATCGCCCGGTTTGGTCGGCTATCACGGTGTCGGGGCCTTTGAAGAGTATCGTGCAGCCCGCACGCGCCGCGGCTTCCCGCGTGGCGTCGACCTTGGAATAGGCCGGGCCGGTGGTGGCGGGGGTGTCGAGTTTTTCCGCGATGTCGGGAAAGAGCCGTTTGAACTCGCCCGCGTGTGGCGTCAGGACGCAATTTTCGTGAAGCGCGTCAAACAGGACGTCCGGGTTGCGTTCGAACCGGGTCAGCGCGTCGGCGTCGAGGACAGTCGCACGCCCTGATTTTAACGCCGCAAGAACCAGCACCTGCGTGTCCGGCCCAAGCCCAAGCCCGGGGCCGAGGCAGAGGGCGTTCAGACGTTCGTCTTCCAGAAGTTCAGTCAGCCCCGGCGCGCCCGCGAGCAGGCGGCACATGATCGCGGTTGTCTGGGCGGCGACCTCGGAAAGTGCGGTTCTGGGGCAGCCGATGGTAACCAGCCCTGTCCCGATCCGCAGCGCGCCTCGGGCCCCAAGGCGGGCAGCACCGGTCTTGCCGGGACCGCCAGAGAGGATCAATGCGTGGCCGTGGTTGTACTTATTTGACAACCAATGCTTTCCGATTTGAGTTGTATTTCCGGGGTTTGCAAGCCAGACTTGCTTCGGTTTGACTGCGTTCCAAGCCTTTCGAAAAGCCGCATTCTCATTGGTCTTGGCATTTTTTGCTGATGCGTAGAGCGCATCAAGACCAAGGTCCACGACTCGGATTTTCCCGCAGTTGCCTTCTGTCGAGTCCAAATAGTGTCCCACGCGGGGGCGGTGGAAAGTTACGGTCAATCCAGCGACGGTCGTGTCATAATCATTGTGCTCTTTACCGGAATCCAAACATATTCCTGTCGGCGCATCGATTGCGACCGTCTTGCTCGCATTTCCCGGATTGCCCAGCGTCGAGTGAATGAAAGCGCGCAATTCCTCAGGGAGGCTTCGGTTAAGTCCACCACCAAACAACGCATCGACGACCAAGTCGTATTCGTCCGCGAAAGCCGGCAGGATCGTGAAGCTTCCGTTACGCGATTTCGGCGCCTGTGCAATTGCGCTCTGAATAAGCGGGTTCGTCGCCCCCAACTCGCCCCACCGCTCATAATTCGCCCGTGCATCCGGCGGCAGTTTCTCTGGATTACCGTAAAGAAACACCTCCACCTCCCACGCCTGCTCTTTCAACAACCGCGCGACGACAAACCCGTCGCCGCCATTATTCCCTGGCCCACACAGCACCACCGCCTTTTGCGGTGCCTTCGCAAGCTCCGGGCATTCTTCGAAAATCGCCTCGACCACACCCCTGCCCGCGCGCTCCATCAACTCCAGACCGGTAACCTCGCCTGAAGCGATTGCGGCCTGCTCGATGGCGCGCATTTGCGTGGCGGTCAGAAGTTCGGTCATGGGGGCTCCGGTCTAAATGCCTCGGGTAAACTCATTACTGCCAAGAAGATGAACAAACGGCCAGAGGCAGCGCGCGAATTCACAATCTGCCCGCATCCAATGCAAGTTGCACAAAAATTAGGCAATAGTCCGCCTTTGTCCCAATCTGACCCATCTGCGAACCGCCCACTGATTGTCGCCCCCACGCGCGCGTGGTCTGAGGCGTCCAAACACGCTCGCATAGGAGTCGAAGCCATGAAAAAAGTTGAAGCCATCATCAAACCGTTCAAACTGGACGAGGTTAAAGAAGCATTGCAGGAGATCGGCGTTCAGGGCCTTTCCGTTCTGGAGGTTAAAGGTTTCGGCCGCCAGAAGGGCCACACCGAGCTTTATCGCGGCGCAGAATACGTCGTGGATTTCCTTCCCAAGGTGAAAATCGAAGTTGTCCTGGGCGACGATCAGGTCGATGCCGCCATCGAAGCCATCGTCGCCGCCGCCAAGACCGACAAGATCGGCGACGGCAAGGTCTTTGTCTCGGACATCAGCCAGGCCATTCGCATCCGCACCGGCGAGGCCGGCGAAGAAGCGCTTTAATTCACTCAGATACACTAGTTCGAAAGACAAGAGGGTCACCCCATGAGCAAGAAAGACGTCTTGAAGACGATCAAGGACGAGGGCGTCGAATACGTCGATATTCGCTTCACCGATCCGCGCGGCAAATTGCAGCACGTCACGGTCCTGGCCGATCAGGTCGACGAAGACTTCCTGGACGAAGGGTTCATGTTCGACGGCTCGTCGATTGCCGGCTGGAAGTCGATTGACCAGTCCGACATGAAGCTGATGCCCGACACAAGCTCGGCCTATATGGATCCTTTCTATGCCGAAGCGACGATGGCGGTTCATTGCTCGGTTGTCGAACCTGACACCGGCGAACACTATGATCGCGATCCGCGCGGAACGGCCGAGAAGGCCGAAGCCTATCTCAAATCCACCGGCATCGGTGATGTTTCCTATTTTGGCCCCGAGGCCGAATTTTTCCTGTTCGATAATGTGAAATATTCAGTTGAAATGAACAAGGTCTCCTACGAAGTTGATGCAATCGACGCCTCGTGGAACACCGATACCGACTACGAGATGGGCAATACGGGCCACCGCCCGGGCATCAAAGGCGGATATTTCCCTGTTCCGCCCATAGATGACGGTCAGGACATCCGTTCGGAAATGCTGTCGACGATGAAGCGCATGGGCATGAAGGTGGACAAACACCACCACGAGGTGGCGAGCTGTCAGCACGAGCTGGGCCTGATATTCGGCAGCCTGACCGAACAGGCCGACCACCTTCAGAAATACAAATACGTCATCCATCAGGTGGCGCACGCTTACGGCAAATCGGCGACGTTCATGCCGAAACCGATCGCGGGCGACAACGGCACCGGGATGCACGTCAACATGTCGATCTGGAAAGACGGCAAGCCGATTTTTGCTGGCGACAAATACGCCGACCTTAGCCAGGAGGCGCTTTATTTTATCGGTGGCGTCCTGAAACACGCAAAAGCGCTCAATGCCTTCACCAACCCGGCGACAAATTCTTACAAGCGGTTGATCCCGGGCTTTGAAGCGCCGGTTTTGCGGGCTTATTCGGCGCGAAACCGCTCGGGTTGCGTGCGTATTCCCTGGGCTGAAAGCCCCAAGGCAAAACGCGTCGAGGCTCGTTTCCCTGACCCCGCTGCGAACCCGTATCTGTGTTTCGCGGCCCTTCTTATGGCGGGCCTTGACGGCATCCGGAACAAGATTGATCCCGGCGAAGCGATGGACAAAGACCTCTACGATCTGCCGCCCGAGGAACTGGAGGGCATCCCGACGGTGTGCGCATCCTTGCGCGAAGCTATGGGAGCGCTTGAGGCCGACATGGACTTCCTGCTTCAGGGCGACGTCTTCACCCGCAGCCAGATCCAAGGCTATATGGACCTCAAGTGGGAGGAGATTTACGCCTTCGAACACACGCCGCATCCGGTGGAATTTAAGATGTATTATAGCTGCTAGGCTGTTAATATTCGGGAAAAGGGCGCCTCAGGGCGTCCTTTTTAATTGCCGCCACATCCGTTCAGATCGGGGTGGTTTCTGTCATTCAGTAGTGGTTAGTGTGACGGATGGATCCGACGTCGCTCGCCAGTATTCTGCTGCCAATTGCCATCATTCAGATCGTTGGCTGGGCAACGCCTGGGCCCAATCATCTGACGATCATCACGGCATCGGTAACCGCGGGGCGTCCGGCCGGGCTGATGGCGGCGATGGGCATTGCGGCGGGTGCGTTGGCATGGTCGCTGATTGCCGTTTCCGGGATCGCCGTGATCTTTGAGATCGTCCCTTCGATGTATATCGGGCTGAGAATTATCGGGGCGCTCTATCTGATTTACCTTGGATACGGGGCGTTCCGGTCCGCAGGGCGCGGTGGTGTATTCAACCTCGCGCCCGATAAAAGTTCGCCTGCCACCAAGGCACCCTTCCGAACGGCTTTCCTGGTCATGATGACCAATCCAAAGGCAGTTCTGTTTTTCGGCTCTATCCTGACGGCGTTCATTCCGCCGGACGCGACGCGCTGGCTGTTGTTGGTGATCGCCGCGCAAATCGGGATACTTGGCGCGCTGCTGAACGCAATTGCCGCACTTTTCTTCTCCACGCCCGCAGTCATGCGCGGCTTTCAGGCCGCGAGTTTTTCGGTGTCGATCGTATTCGGCGTTCTGTTTTGCAGTCTGGGCGCGCTGGTCGGCTACGATATCCTGAAAAGCCTGGTCTGAGACATCAGGCCTCGGGAAGGCCCCCGCCGCAAGCACCGCGCCAGTGGGCGCACCGGTGGGCGAGCCGCCGGGCGGTGGTTCGTCGGATGCCGCAAAAAAGCACTCGGCAACGGCGGAAGTTCCGCAGAAGGTCGCCAGGACGGCAACCAACCGCAGTAATGCCAATCCCGGCTGACCGAACCTGAAAACATCTCTCGGGCGCACTTAATGTGGGCGCCCGAGTATCGTTTATCACAGAAGAATTGGCGCGAACCGCGCCTCAGGCCGCTATTTGGCGTGGGACATTCTTTAGTGCGTCGTTGACTATTTTTGCATCCGCACCGTCGTTCGTCGCATTCGTCGAGAGATCTCGTCGCCACGCCCTGGCCCCGGGACGGCCCGCGAACATGCCGAGCATATGGCGCGATACCGAATGAACGCGGCCGCCTTCGGCAATATGCGCATCTATGTAGGGCAGCATGGCATCCACGACATCGTGCGGCGCCTCGAACGGCGGCTTTGCACCGAATACGTCCTGGTCGGCGGTCGCCAGAACATCCCAGGGCGAATGATACGCCGCGCGCCCGATCATTACGCCATCAAAGCCCTCGTCCAGAAATCCGCGCACCTCGCCAAGGGAAGCAATGCCGCCGTTGACCGAAATATGAAGACCTGGAAATTCAACCCTCATGGCGCGAACAAGATCGTAGTCCAGCGGCGGAATATCGCGATTTTGCTTTGGGCTAAGGCCGTCCAGCCATGCCATGCGCGCGTGGATGGCGACGCGCGTGACCCCCGCAGCCGCCAGGTGCCGCAAAAAGTCGGGCAATATGACCACAGGAATTTGGTCATCAACGCCGATGCGGCATTTGACCGTCACCGGAACAGCAACCGCGGCGATCATCGCCTCGACGCAGCGCGCGACAATATCCGGCGACTTCATCAACACAGCGCCAAACGTTCCTGTCTGCACCCGGTCCGACGGGCAGCCGACATTCAGGTTGATCTCGTCGTATCCCTCGTCCGCGCCCATTCGCGCGGCCAACGCAAGTTCCGAAGGGTCCGAGCCGCCGAGTTGCAGCGCCACGGGATGTTCAAAGGAATTGAACCGCAGCAAATGGCGCGCACCACAGCGAACCAACGCCGGTGCGGTTATCATTTCGGTGTAGAGCAGAGTACGGCGCGTGATCAGGCGGTGCAGATACCGGCAATGGCGATCCGTCCAGTCCATCATCGGTGCGACGGAAAGCCTATGTGGTTGATACTTTTGCATCTTCGAACTTTTCAATGCCAATATATGGTTTCGGCATCTCTGCTTTAATGATCCCGGCCGCGCGGTCAACGAACTCGCGGATTTTCGGGTCGACAAATTCGCGATCGGCGTAGACCAGACTGATTGGAATTTCCGCACCAACATCCTGCATCAACACCGGGACCAGCAACCCGGCCTCGATATCATCGGCAACGATTGCCGATGCCAAAAGTGCCAGACCAAGCCCGTCTTTGGCGGCCTGCCGGATCAGGTCAATCTCATTGGCCGACAACCGGCCGCGAACGTTGACTTGCCCGCCATCCCAAAGCGGCCAGCGGTTGTTTGGCGTCCATTCGCCGGCAAATCCGACGATACAGTCGTGGGACGCAAGGTCGGTTGCAATCTTGGGCGTGCCGAGACGCTTCAGATACGCGGGCGAAGCCACCACGGCCAACCGATCGGAATGGACGTGCCGCGCAATCAGATCCTGATCCTTAACCTGCCCGATCCGCATCGCGACATCCACACCTTCGCCCAAAAGGTCCACATGGCGCGTGGTGGACAGCACTTCCAACCGAACTTCGGGAAAATCGCACAGAAAATCGGTGAAGAGCTTCAGAAAATGCGGCCCGGTCACCGAGACGCGCAGAAGACCACGCGGCGTTTCGTCCAGGCGGCGCACCGAGGCCCAGGCAGCGTCGGTATCCGCAACGATACGCTGGGCGCGCTGTCGCAATTCTTCGCCCGCATGGGTCAGCGCTAATCGTGTTGTGCGGCGAAGGATGAGGCGGACCTTCAGATCGGCTTCCAGACCCGACATCCGACGGCTGAGCGTCGCCCTTGGCATCCCTAACACGCGCGCCGCCTCGGATATGCTTCCGGCACGGACAACTTCCAGAAACTCGCGCATTCGATCAGCGCTTGGCATGTGATCAAATCGGACAGGTGATGTGGTATTTTCGGAGCTAGCCGCGTTCATGTCACAAGCGTATCTCTTCACCAACAGAAAAGAAAGGCCCACGACATGCTTGATATTTCAAACTTCGACCACATTGGCATCCGCATCAGCAACCGCGCAAGATCCGTCGCCTTTTACGAGCTTCTTGGCTTTGAATTGATCGCCGACGGCGGGTTCGACCAAGGCCATCCGCTGGTGATGCTGCACGCCTCGGGCATAAATATCAACCTGCTTGGCCCTGCGACGGCAAGGCCGGGTGAAAACATCCTGATGGACGAAAAGCCGAAGTATCCCGGCATCACCCATCTTGCTGTGAAAGTAAAAAATGCCGAGGCGACAGAGACCTTCGTCGAGGAAAATGCCATCGCTATCACCGGCCGCCGCGAGTTTCGCGGCACCAAAACAATCTTCATCCGCGATCCGGACCGCAATGTGCTGGAGCTTGTCGGCCCCGGCCCGTCGGTTGCCGATCTGATTGCGGAACACGTTCACGAAGCAAACGAATAAAACCCGAAAAAGGAACAGAGCCATGAAACTTCAAACCCTCCTGACCGCTAGTGCGGTAGCCGTTGCGACCACCCTTGCGGCACTGCCTTCTTTTGCAGAAATCAAAACCGTCGATGGGGTCGCAACTTATCCCGAAGGCTATCAGGGCACCCCAGCCCGCGCCGCCGACGAAGATCCATTTCTGTCGCCAACTAACTCGGCACTAATCCTGATTGACTATCAGCCGCCGATCCTTATGGGGGTGCGCAATATCGACCACGCCGATCTGATCAACAACACAACCGGCCTGATCAAGACCGCCGTTCTTTATGATATTCCGATCATTTTCAGCCATATTGCAGTTGGCCTGAACGGCTATGACCCGATGATCGAGGAACTGCGCGAGCTGGCCCCGAACGCCGTGTTTATTGACCGCACGAACGTCAACGCCTGGGAAGAGCCGGAATTTGTGGCCGCCGTTGAAGCCACCGGTCGGCAAAAGCTGATCATGGGTGGACTTTGGACTGATGTTTGTCTGGCTTATCCGGCGATCGAAGCCGAAAATGCAGGTTACGACGTTTATGTGCCCGAAGACGTGGTTGGATCGATGACCCAACTCAGCCACGAAAACGGCATGAAACGGATGATCGCCGCCGGAGTGGAGCCGATCACATGGAACGTGGTTCCGGCCGAATTGCAGCGCGATCATGCGCGGTCTGATGTCCTGCCTGAGGTCACCGCGATCTTCATGGAATACCTGTTCAAAGTTGACCCGAACACAACCTGGTAAGACTCTCTAAGGGCGGGGCTTCGGCCCCGGCTCGACGGTCACCGCGCTGCTTGAGCGTTGCCACAAGGTCATTGCGCTGGCGCGAAAGATCGGGAAGCAAGCCGCGACGACGATTGCGTTGGCCATTGCCGATCCCGGCACGTCAGCCGTCAGCCAAAACCTGCCGCCGGAACTGATGGTCCGCGGCACATGCCGGGCAGTTTGACCGCCGAGTGCTGCTTTAGCAGGTGTAATTCATCCCCAGACGGCCGCCGTCCACGTAAATGGTTTCCCCGGTAATATAACTCGCCTTCGGGCTGAGAAGGAACGCGACAGTATCGGCTATTTCACGAGGCTCGCCAACGCGCTGCAAAGGGGTGCGCGACATGACGCGCGCCATAGCCTCCGGATCAGAATTGACCCCTGCCATCATCGCGGTGTTGATGGACCCCGGCCCCACGGCGTTGACGCGAATATTATGCGGTGCAAGCGCAAGCGCGGACGCCTTGGTCAACTGCATGACCCCACCTTTCGACGCGCAATAGGCCGGGATCGAGGGAATGGCGACCTGCGCGTTGATCGACGACATATTGACGATTGCGCCCGGAATGCCCTGAGCGACCATCGTTTTCGCGGCGCGCTGAAGGGCCACGAAAACGCCGGTCAGGTTGAGCGAGATAACTTTCTGGAACGCCTCAAGATCATAGGTCAGAAAATCCCCCGGCATCGCGACGCCTGCGTTGTTCACCAGCGCAGAAACCGGCCCGTAGTCAGATTCGATCTTGTCGAACAACGCCTCGATTGCCGCCGGATTGCTCATGTCGGAAACCAGTCCGGCCGCGTCATCGCCCAACCGCTGGGCGGCGGCGCGAACTTCATCCGCCTGGATATCGGCCAGAATGGGCCGGAAACCATCTTCCGCCAAAGCTTCGGCACAGGCATACCCTATGCCCTGAGCCGCGCCTGTTATCAGGGCAATTGGTTTATCTGCCATGTTGGATCCTCCACATCGGTTCGTCGTCAGTTGCTTTCGGTTCGTTAACGCAGCGAGATGAGCGACGCCACCCCGGCAAGCGTTGGCATCGCCAGCAACTGCGCATAAAGAAGTAACAGATACTCATCACTGTCAGCAGCCAGGTAGCGCCATGCCCGACACCGCAAAGCCCAACACAATGACCGGCGCCGAGGCACTGGTCCGTATGCTTGAAGCTCACGGCGTACGACACATATTCGGGCTATGCGGCGACACCACTTTACCGTTTTATGACGCGCTTTATCGACTGGACCACAAGATCGAACACATCCTGACGCGCGACGAGCGTTCAGCGGGCTATATGGCGGACGGATATGCGCGCGTGACACGTAAAGTCGGCGTCTGCGAGGGGCCGTCGGGCGGCGGTGCGACGTATATCCTGCCCGGCCTGGTCGAAGCGAACGAAAGCTCGATCCCGATCCTGGCGATCACATCCGACGTCGGCACACGATCAAAGGGGCATTACCCGCTGACCGAGCTGGATCAGGAAGGACTGATGCGCCCGCTGACCAAGTTCAATGCGGTCATCCAGCACGCCGACGCGTTGCCCGATATGGTGCGCACGGCTTTTCGAAAGATGACCACCGGGCGGCCGGGTTCCGCGCATCTGGGATTGCCAATAGATGTCCAGCGCGGGCAGGCAAACCCCGACGACATCTGGGCCGATCCCGCACACGCCCGCTTTCCGGCACATCCATTCGGTGCCGATCCGGCGGCGATTGACGCCGCGCTTGAGGCGGTTCTTTCTGCAATCAACCCGGTTGTGATCTGTGGTGGCGGCATCGTCATATCTGGTGGCGAGGCCGAATTTACCAGCTTTGTCGAGGAGCTGGATATCGCGGTCGCGACAACGATCTCCGGTCAAGGCTCGATCCCGGAAACCCATCCCAACTGCATCGGCGTGGTCGGATCAAACGGCGGGGTCCTTTCTACGCGCGAACTTGTGCAATCGGCCGATCTGGTCGTTTTCATCGGTTGCCGCGCGGGATCCGTCACGACCGAGCTTTGGCGCTATCCTGCCAAGGGCACGCGGATCGTTCACATCGACAGCGACGCGGAAGTTATTGGCGCCTCTTATCCCACGGAAGTCGCGGTTGTGTCGGACGCGCGGCTGGCGCTTGCGGCCCTTAACGCGGCAATCAAAAAACTTGGGCCGCAATCCGGTTTCGGGGGCGCGAAAACCGTTGAACCTCTGAAGGCCCGCAAGTGGGCGGCGTTTCACAAGCTCTCCGGCAGCACCGACAGCCCGATCAAACCCGAGCGCACCATCGCCGCGCTGCGCAAGGTTCTGGATGATGATGCGATCATCGTCGGCGACCCGGGCACGCCCTGCCCCTATATTTCCGCCTTCTACGAGCTTCGCGCCACAGGGCGCACGTTGTTTTCAAACCGCGCTCACGGAGCGCTTGGCTATTCCATGTCCGCCGCAATGGGGGCTGCCGTTGGCGCGCCGGACAAGAGGGTCGTAGCCTTGATGGGCGATGGCAGCTTCGGGTTCACCTGCGGCGAGTTGGAAACCGTGGTCCGCAAGAACTTGCCCGTCACATTTATCGTCTTTTCCAACGCCGTTTATGGATGGATCAAAGCCGGACAGCGCGCCGCCTTCGATGAACGCTATTATTCCGTCGACTTCAACCGAACCGACCATGCGGCAGTGGCAGAGGCGTTTGGCGTGAAGGCGTGGCGGGTCGAAGACCCGGAAGACCTTGAAAGTGTTCTCAGATTGGCCATCGACCACCCCGGCCCGACGCTGGTTGATATCATCAGCCAGCCGCTGCAAGAGGCGGCCGCACCCGTCAGCGAATGGATCGCGTAAATGTCTGACCACCGCATTCGCACGGTCCGGGTCCATGTTGTGCAAATTCCCGCCCGCGCCGTTCACAGCCACGGATCAGGCGACGTCAGCGGAATAAACGCCGCCCTTCTGGAACTTGTCACCGATACCGGCCTGACAGGCTGGGGCGAGGCGTCGCCGTGGCCAGTTTTCACTGGGACGGTCGAGGCGAGCGTGGGGGCGCTCCATGTCCATCTTCGCCCCCATATCGAAGGGCAGGATCCGGTTCAGGTCGAAGCGATCATGGCGCAGGCGGATCGGGTGCTGGTCGGCTACCCGGAGGCGAAAACCGCGCTTGAATGCGCGCTGCTGGATCTTGCCGGTCAGATTACCGGTCTTTCGATTGCTGAACTGGTCGGGGGGCGATGCCGCGACAGTGCGCCGCTTAGTTTCTCGATCGCAAATCCCGATTTCGACGCCGATCTCGACGACATCGCGGAAATCTGGGAAAGCGGCGTTCGCATATTTAAGCTGAAGGCCGGTTTCGCTGAACATGCATTCGATCTGATGCGGCTGGAAAAGCTGCGCACACTTTATGGCGATGCCGTATCGCTCAGGATCGACTACAATCAGGGCCTGCCCACATGGGACGCAATCCGCCGCGTGCGCGACCTTGAAGTCTTTCGCCCGGACTTCGTCGAGCAACCCGTAAACATGCACCACCGCGCCGCGATGGCCGAGATTACGCGGGCGGTTGACGTGCCGATCATGGCCGACGAAAGCGTCTTCAATCTGCGCGAGGCGGTCCGGGGCGTGGCGGACCGGATCGCCGATATCTATTCACTTAAGATCATGAAATCAGGCGGTATTCGGCGGTGTCTTGAGATTGCAGCGGTCGCGCGAACTGCCGGAATTGGCGTCTATGGCGGCTGCATGTTCGAGACCTCGATTGCACATGCAGCGGGTGCGCAATTGATGGCGGCGCTGCCGGAACTGAGCCTTGGGTGCGAGTTCTATATGTCGACGTTCTATGCCGAAACTGACATTGCGACAGAGCCGTTTCCGGTCCGCGATGGAATGGTGCAAATCCCAAACAGCCCGGGGCTTGGCGTTGCACCCAACCCGGACCGGCTTGGGCAACACAGAACCGCCCTGTTCGATTAAAACTTCGGCTAATCCCGATATTCGACGCGAACTTGTTTCACTTTCGGTAACCGGGTTCGATCCTAGCCCTTGAGCCTAACCGCATCCGCATCAAACAGCGGCTCCGGCAGATACGTCGCCGCATATCGCTCACCAAGTATCTCGATCTCAGCACTTGCCTCCGCAACATCCAGATCCCTCTGCACCAGCGCGAACGCGATGGACTTCTCCAGCCAGTGCGAATAGCCGCCCGAGGTGCAGAAGCCGACCACATCGTTGCCGACCCAGACCGGCTCGTAGCCGATGACGTCGCTGTCTTCGGTCGCCACCTCGAAGGCCACCAGCTTGCGGCCCGGTGGCGATGCGCGTTCAGCCTCGGCCACTTCGCGCCCGATAAAGTCATCGTTTTTGCTGAACTGGATGAAGCGATCGAGGCCGGTCTCGGCAGCTGTATAGTCGGGCGAATATTCCCGCTGCCACGAGCCAAAGAACCGATCCAGCCTTAGCGACATCATCGCCCGCATTCCAAACGGTCGCATCCCGAAATCCGCGCCTGCTGCCCTTAGCACATCCCAAAGATGGCGCTGGCTTTGGGAATCACAGTAAATTTCATACCCCAGATCGCCAGTGAAACTGACCCGTTGCACGATGCACCTGGCCATGCCCACCGTCATAGGGCGCACGTCGAGAAAACGAAACGCTTGCGCCGAAACATCGCTGGTTGTGACCAGCTCCAGCACGTCGCGCGCCCGCGGTCCGGCGATCTGAAATCCGGTGCGGCTGTCCGAGATATTTTCGATGCACATATCGGGCTGGAGATGCGCTTCGAACCATCTGAGATGGTAGTCCTGGCTACCATAGCTCGCGGTTAGCTGAAATTCCGTCTCGCTGTGGCAGGAAACGGTAAAATCGCCGATCACCCTGCCCTTTTGCGACAGCATTGGCGTCAGTGCGATCCGCCCTTGTTTGGGGATCCGCCCCGCCATGATCCGGTTCAGCCACGACCGAGCGCCGTCGCCGGTGATCCGGAATTTTCCAAAGTTGTGAACCTCGTTGATCCCAACGCCTTCTCGCACCGCCCGCACCTCGGCACGCGTGGCGTTCCAGGCGTTTGAGCGCCGGAAGCTTGGCGTCTCGACACGCGGCTCGCCGGGCAGCGCGAAGTAATTGACCACTTCAAGCCCGAACTGCTCGCCAAAAACAGCGTTCATGCTGTCCCAGACGTCATACATCGGGGTGCGACGGAAGGGGCGCGCGGCGGGAAGTTCCTCGTTTGGATAGGAAACCGAAAATCGACGCTGATAGTTTTCGATCACCTTGGGAACTGTGTAGCCCGGCGTGGTCCAACGGCCATATCGCGCGACGTCCATGGCGTGGGGATCGCGCGCGGTTTCGCCCTCGATGATCCATTCGGCCAGACTAAGGCCGACGCCGCCACCCTGACTGAACCCGGCCATGACAGCGCAAGCCGCCCAGTAATTCCGCAAGCCCGGCACCGGCCCGACCAGCGGGTTGCCATCGGGGGCAAATGTGAACGGGCCATGGATTACACTTTTTACGCCTGCGCGTTCCAGCAGCGGGAAGCGTTTATAGGCGAAATCGACCGAAGCCTCGATCTTTTCAAACTGGTCGTTCAACAGCTCATGGCCGAAATCCCAGGGCGTTCCATCGACCGCCCATGGCTCGCAGGGTTGTTCGTAAAACCCGATGACCAGACCCTTGCCTTCCTGGCGCAGATAGCTTTCGCCGCCGGGGTCGATGACATGCGGCACTTCTTTGTCGCGCTCATAAATTTCGGGGATATCTTCGGTCACCAGATATTGGTGCGCCATGGGTAAAAGCGGCAGATAGACACCGGCCAGCGCGCCAACCTCGCGCGCCCAAAGCCCGCCCGCGTTGACCACATGCTCGGCATGAATTGTGCCCTTCTCGGTCACCACATCCCAGGTTCCGTCGGCGCGCGCGTTCAATTCCACAGCGCGGTTCTGGGTTACCACTTCGGCCCCGCCGATCCGCGCCGCCTTGGCATAGGCGTGGGTGGTGCCGGATGGGTCGAGATGCCCGTCCAGCGGATCGTAAAGCGCACCCAATACACCGTCGGTGTTCACGAAGTGGGCGTAGTCTTGGATCTCGTCCGGGCCAAGGATCGTGGTTTCCAGCCCCATATACCGGTGCTTGGCGTGCTCGGCCTTCAGCATGTCCAGCCGTTCGGGGGTATCGGCCAGCGTCAGACCGCCCACGTGATGCAGCCCGCAAGACATGCCGGTGATACTTTCCAATTCGTCGTAAAGCCCGATGGTATAGCCCTGAAGGGCGGCCATATTGGTATCACCATTCAGCGTGTGAAACCCGCCTGCGGCGTGCCACGTTGAACCCGAGGTCAGCTCGGACCGTTCGATCAGCATCACGTCCGACCAACCAAGCTTGGTCAGATGGTAAAGCACTGAACATCCAACGACGCCGCCACCGATCACTGCAACACGGATGTGAGATTTCATTTCCGGTTTCCTCGATTAGTTAGGATGCTCGTCACACCCGCCCATATGCAGCAAGCCGCGACCGATGATCGTCCGCGATCAGATCGCCGGCTTCCAAAGCAAAAATCCAGGCGTGGGTCAGAAAAAAGCACGCCCGGTCAATATCTTCATTCATTTCGGCGCGATCCGCGGCAAGCGCGTAGTGCGACGCAATTTCCCTGAGGTTTCGGCTCGAATGCGCCTCGATCAACCTTGCATCAAGTTCAGATTCCGACCGCAACTGACTTTCCAATGTAGAGCATATTAGTCCTATTCAGCCGCCAATGGGCTGTCTGTCATCCGACTTGCCACCCATTGGTGAAACACATGCGTCGGCCCATCCATCGCGGGCGAAAACCGCCCGCCGTCGAACCCAGGTGCGCCGCGCGCCGCCTGCATTCCTTCGATGACGCCGATGTCCTCAATAAAAACCTCTTTCCATTGCGCCGCGTTTTTTACACGGAGGCTCTGGGTGGTTTCAGGCGTCGCATAATAAATGTGAATGTGCTCCAGCGTCTGCGTCGGCCCCTTGGATTCGAGGAGGATTGCGAAGAAATGGTCGCGCTGCACGCCAAGCATCACATTCGGTGCCACGGTGATATATTCGCCGCCAGTGTCCCATTTCTCAGATAGCCCCGCGAAATCCTGAAACTTGGCCCCGTCTTCGTCTTCGATCTGACGGTAAACAAGCGTGCCTTGCCCCGAAAACTTTCCGGTGTTTTCAATGTGATAGTGATCTTCCAGCCGGGAATAGCTGTTCAGGCCCGGATGAATCCACGGCAGATGATAGCTCTCGCAGAAATTTTCGACCGCGAGCTTCCAGTTGGTGCGGCAATCAAGCTGAAACTGACTGTCCGCACCACCGTGATAAATCGGCACATCAAACTCGGCCCAGCGCGCAATCAGGTCGGCATGAACGTCGGCAAATTCGGGCGCATCGCCCGACAGGTTGACGAAAATCACATCCATCCAGACGTGGGACCGGACCTCGATAAGGCTCAACTCTTCGCGTTTAATATCCGGGTGCGAATTGATGCCCGGGCCACCGACATGCGGGGTCGCCATCAACTTGCCTTCGTGGCTGTAGCACCAGGAATGATAGGGGCAGCGGATTGCGCCTTCGATCTTGCGCGGCTCGGGCACCAGCATCATGCCGCGATGCCGGCAGACATTCTGAAAAACCCGGATTACACCGTCGCGGCCGCGCAGGACAAAAAGCGGCACGCCGAGAAAATCTACCGGACGGGCGTCACCGGGTTCGGGGGCATCGGCCCCGACACCTATTCCGGCCCAGTTTGAAAACCAAAGCGCCTTGCGTTCTTCAGCATAGACATTGGCCGAGGTGTAATGCGCGTTGGGTAACCCCTTCGCTGTGCTCAACGGCTGCATCACCGCGCTCAGATCATGCTTGGGCATTGCCGCCTCCTGACGCATTTCGCGGTGAGTCTGTTGCCAAGCCGATAACGCAGCGCGCCTTCTTGCGACATTGCTGTGTCGTTCACGAACTCCGATCCACTCAAGCAATATTTCTCTTCGCGATCAAAACGCTCCGCGCGCGGGCTTTACACTGCCGCCCGCAGACACGAGTTTGCACGAAGAACGCCAGAGGGAGGCATCAAAGCAATGATGCAATTTTCGCCCGATTCAACGACCGAGCTTCAGTACCGCGAAGCCCTTGGGCGATTTGCGACTGGCGTGACCGTGGTGACGTGTCATTGTGATATCGGTCCTCTGGGCATCACGGCCAACAGTTTTTCTTCGCTGTCGCTTGATCCGCCGCTAGTTCTTTGGGCACCGGCGCGCGCATCCAGACGTTTTCCGGCATTCGAGGCCGCGATACACTTCGCGGTTCACGTTCTGGCCGAGGATCAATACCCGCTTTGCCAGGCATTTGCCCGAAACGGCACTCAGTTTGACGGCGTCAACTGGCGGCCCGGAGATCACGACGTGCCGATGTTAGATGGTTGCCTGGCGCGTTTTGTTTGCACCCGGCACGCGATCCACGATGGTGGCGACCACGCGATTATCGTTGGCCGGGTCAGCGCCGTGACGATCAACCCCGGCAACCCTTTGATCTTCGCGAACGGTGCCTACGGAGGCGTTTCCACTGCCGAATAGCCCCGGTATACATCGAACGTGCAACAGGAACGTTTGATGCTTCTCGCAGTTCAAAATCTGACCAAGCGTTTCGACGATGTAACCGTATTCGCGGACATTTCATTGTCGCTGATGGCGCGTGAAGCCGTGGCACTGACCGGCGAGTCCGGCTCGGGCAAATCGACATTGCTGCATGTAATCGCCGGACTGGAACCGGCTGACGGCGGCGACGTGATCGTCGACGGACAAAAGATCGAAGACCTGAACGATGGCGGTCGTGCGACATTGCGGCGCGATCACATCGGCATCGTTTTTCAGCAGTTTAACCTGATACCGTCGCTGACGGTCGCCCAGAACCTGTCGTTTCAAGCGCGCCTTTCTGGACGAACTGCGATTGAGACGCGCCCGCTTGCCGAGACGCTGGGCATTGCCGGCCAGCTTGAAAAATATCCCGAGCAACTTTCGGGCGGAGAGCAACAGCGGGTCGCAATCGGGCGGGCGGTGGCGAACGGCCCTAAACTTGTGCTGGCCGATGAACCGACCGGCAATCTTGATGAGGACACCAGTGATCTGGTGTTTGACCTGCTTCTGTCGATGGCGCGCGAAAGCGGTGCGGGTCTTTTGGTCGTCACGCATTCACAGCGCCTGGCCGAACGGGCCGATCGCCGCCTTCATCTTTCGCACGGGCGGCTTAGCGGATGAGCCGGGTGGTATTGCTTACCCTGCTGTCGTATTGGCAGCGCCGGCCGTTCCAGCTTTTTACGCTCGTTGTTGGGCTGGCACTGGCGACGGCCCTTTGGTCCGGCGTGCAGGCGATCAACGCCGAGGCGCGGAAAAGCTACGCGCAGGCCGCTGAAATATTGGGCGGTTACAGCGTATTGAAAGACAAAACCAATGCGCCGATTGCCGAGGCGACATTTGTCAAACTGCGCCGCTCTGGCTGGTTAGTCAGCCCGGTCATCGAAGGGCTGATACCGGCTGATCGCGCGCGGGTTCGCTTGCTGGGCGTGGATCCCTTCACAATGCCACAGATCAGCACAGCCGCCGACGCTATATCAAAGACCGGGATTTCGGATTTTCTTGGCGCGAACGGAACAATACTCGCGGCCCCGGTGACCGCTGAACGCCTGACAGACTACGCAAACCGCATACAGATCGTCGAAGGTATGGTGCCCGGCACTGTCCTGGTCGACCTTTCGGCCGCGAAGCACCTTTTGCAGTCAACTGGATACACGCGCCTGACGCTGTTGCCCGACCAACCGCTCCAAAGGCCCGAGCTTGCGGATATCGCACCGTCGCTAGACCTGCATGCACCGGAAACGGCGGCCGATCTGTCGCGCCTGACCGACAGCTTCCATCTTAACCTGACCGCCTTTGGACTTCTCAGCTTTGTTGTCGGGCTCTTCATCGTCAACGGCGCGGTGGGTCTGGCGTTCGAACAGCGCCGCCAGACATTCCGAACGCTTCGCACCATCGGCGTCGCCGCAAATCGGCTGATCGTGATCCTTATCGCCGAGTTGTTGCTGATCGCTCTTCTCGCGGGCGTTTTGGGGATCTTGCTTGGCTATGGCATTGCGGCCGCACTTTTGCCGGATGTGGCGGCGACATTGCGAGGGCTTTATGGCGCAAGCGTCGAAGGCGCGCTTACGCTATCTCCAACATGGTGGCTAAGCGGTTTTGTCATTGCTGTTGTCGGAACCGGGCTTGCTGCGGCCACCAGCCTTTTCAAGGTCGCGAAGCTTTCGCCACTGGCAACCGGCCAGCCGCGCGCCTGGGAACGCGCGTCTGCGACCACCATGCGGGCGCAATTTGTGGCAGCCCTGGCCTGCCTGGCCGTCGCCGGTGCTGTCTGGGGATTGGGAAGCGGGCTGGTGGCGGGATTTATTTTGCTTGGCGGGCTGCTTCTGGGTGCGGCACTTCTTCTTCCGACACTTTTGTCGGCAGCCCTCAATCTGGCGCAAAAACGGGCCAGCGGACCGGTCTCGGAGTGGTTTTGGGCGGACACGCAACACCAGCTTCCCTCTCTATCACTGGCGATGATGGCGCTGCTTCTCGCACTTTCGGCCAATATCGGGGTCGGCACGATGGTCGGCAGCTTTCGCCTTACTTTCACCGGCTATCTGGACCAACGATTGGCGAGCGAACTTTATGTGTCGCTTGAAGACGAAGCTGACATTCCGGCATTCCTTGCCTTCGTCGAACCCCGCGTCGACGCGGTGCTGCCGATCTGGCGAACCGAAGGCGACGTCCTGGGCGCGCCTGCCGAGATCTTTGGCGTCGTGGACCACCCGACCTATCGCCAGAACTGGCCGCTTTTGCAGGCGTTGCCCGATGTCTGGGACGGCCTGGCAATCGGCCAAGGTGCGTTGGTCAACGAGCAACTGGCGCGACGCGAAAATTTGGCGGTGGGTGACGAATTGCCGATGCCTGGCGGTTTGAAAACATATGTCGCGGGCATCTACAGCGACTATGGCAACCCGCTGGGGCAGGTCATCCTGCCGATCGCTGTCCTGACCGAAAACTACGTGGACACAGACCGGCATGACTTTGGACTTCGACTGGCCGATGGCGCACTTGACGCGGTGCGCACCGCATTGGTCGAGGATTTTGGCCTGCCGCCCGACAACATGGTCGATCAGGCGTCGCTTAAGGCGTTTTCGCTTTCGATTTTCGAACGCACATTCGCGGTGACCGGTGCGCTGAACATCCTGACACTGGGCATCGCGGGTGTCGCGATCCTGACCAGCCTTCTGACCCTCGCCGCGATGCGATTGCCACAAGTGGCACCGGTCTGGGCCATCGGCGTTCCGCGCCGAATGCTTTCTCGAATAGAGCTGGCCCGCGCGCTGATATTGGCAACGCTGACATTTGTGCTGGCGGTGCCGGTGGGGCTGGCATTGGCCTGGGTTCTGCTTGCAGTGATCAATGTGGAGGCCTTCGGTTGGCGGTTGCCGATGCAGGTTTTTCCGTTCGATATTATTCGGCTGTTTCTGCTGTCGCTTCTCGCCGCGGGGTTGGCCGCACTTTGGCCCGCGCGCCGCCTGTCTGTCCGACCGCCCGCCGACCTGATCCGGGTGTTCACCCATGAACGTTAAATCCGCCGCATTCGCATTCATGTTGCTGCTATTTGCCGGGCCTGGGTTTCCGCAAGGGTTTGCGGGTTTGGGTGAAAGCGCGGAAGGCTATGCCTTGCCCGATCCCGACACCCGGTTTTCATTTCCCGAAGATCATGGGCCCCACGCGGATTTCCGCATCGAATGGTGGTATCTGACAGCCACCCTGAGCGGGCCCGATGGCACCGAATACGGCGTTCAATGGACGCTTTTTCGAAATGCGCTGACACCCGGTGGCCAGCCGGAGGATCAGGTCTGGATGGGACACGCCGCCGTATCATCGCCAGAAGGGCATTTTTACGCCCAACGCCTTGCGCGCGGCGGGCTTGGGACCGCCGGTGTCAGGGACGCACCGTTCGAGGCTTTCATCGACGAGTGGCAGATGCGCGGCCCGAACCAAAACAACATTGACCTCTTCGCGCAAGGGACTGATTTTGCGTATTATCTGCAATTGGAGGCTGGCAAAGAAGTAACCCCCCAGGGCGCGAACGGCTACTCTGTCAAATCCGCAGCCGGGCTTGCCAGTCACTATTATTCGCAACCGCATTATCAAGTCGAAGGCAAACTGACATTGCCGGATGGCACCATTGACGTCACCGGGCAAGGCTGGCTTGACCGGGAATGGTCATCACAACCGCTGACATCCACACAATCCGGCTGGGATTGGATCTCGCTGCATTTTGACAGCGGCGACAAGTTGATGGGATACCGGCTGCGCGATGGCGATGCGGGCAACTATACTGTTGGCACATGGGTTTCCGCTGACGGCGCAGTCGCACCATTGGCACCCGGCGACCTAACAATGACGCCGACCGCATCCACAGAGGTTGCGGACCGTGATATCCCAACGACCTGGCACTTGTCCTTGCCCGCGCGATCCCTCGAAATCGACGTCGCGGCACTTTATCCAGATAGCTGGATGCCGACTTTTGTGCCTTACTGGGAAGGGCCGGTTCGCGTATCAGGCAGCCACACGGGGCGCGGGTATCTTGAAATGACCGGATATGAATAACGAAAGTCGGGCGACATGATCGAGGTCACGCCGCTGACCCGCGAGGTTGTGCTGATCGGCGGCGGGCACACCCATGCGTTGCTGTTGCGCCGATGGGGGATGGCACCGGTTCCCGGCGCACGGTTGACGTTGATAAATCCAGGGGCCGTCGCACCCTATACCGGCATGTTGCCCGGCTATGTCGCAGGCCATTATCAGCGCGAAGACCTGAACATAGATCTGGTGAAACTTGCCCGCTTTGCGCGCGCGCGGATCATCTTTGGTAGCGCGAAAGGCATAGATCGCGATGCGCGGCGCATCCGCATCGCGGGACGGCCCGATATCGCGTATGATCTTGCCTCGATCGACATCGGAATTACGTCTGACCTGTCGGACCTGAAGGGCTTTTCCGAACACGGCATCGCCGCCAAACCGCTCGAGGCTTTCGCATCCCGCTGGCGGGAATACCTCACGCGATCGGCGCCCGGACCACTGGTGGTTATCGGCGGGGGCGTGGGCGGCATTGAGTTGGCGCTTTCGATGCACCACGCACTGCGCGAAAAGCACGGCACTGCCGATGTGACGATTGTCGAGGCCGGCAGATTGCTGACTGGATTGGCACCGAACGCGCGTGCTGCCTTGTCAAAGGAACTGGCTGCTGCGGGCATTGCCGTTCTTGAAGGGCAAACACCAGCCGAAGTCACCCCATCTTCGGTCACGCTCAACGACGGCAGTGAACTGGCGTCGAATTTCACCGTCAGCACCGCCGGGGCGCAGCCCTATGCGTGGCTCGCGAAGACCGGACTGCACCTAACGGGGGGTTATCTGACCGTCGATGCGCAACTTCGCTCGATCACGGATCCCAATGTCTATGCCGTTGGCGACTGCGCCTTTGTCCAGCACGCGCCAAGGCCGAAAGCCGGCGTATTTGCGGTGCGCGCCGCACCGGTGCTGACCGCGAATATCCGCGCAGATCTCACCGGCGGCGCGCGCCGAAAATTCCGCCCCCAGCAGCGCTTTTTGAAACTTGTGTCACTGGGTCGCCGCCGCGCTTTGGCCGAAAAATACGGGCGCGTGTCGACGGGCAACTGGGTCTGGCGCTGGAAAGACCGGATCGACAAACGGTTCATGCAACGGCTGGCCGTTTTGCCCGAAATGCCAAGGCCATCGGTCCCGACGAATGCAGCACTTGGCGTTGCCGAGGTGATGGGCGCGGGACCGCTTTGCGGCGGTTGCGGCGCCAAAGTTGGCGAAATGGTGCTGGAAAGCGCGCTTGCGGACTATAAGACCCCAACACGGCAAGACGTAGCCACGTTGATCGGCGACGATGGTGCGGTTTTAAAGGTCGGCAGCACAGCCCAGGTCATAACGACGGACCATTTGCGCGCGTTCTGGCCCGACCCATACCTGATGACGCGGATCACGGCGCTGCACGCGATGGGCGATATCTGGGCGATGGGGGCAGCGCCGCAAACTCTTTTGGCCCAGATCACCCTGCCGCGTCTGTCTGAGGCGCTTCAGAGAACCTGGCTGGACGAATGTCTGGCCGCCGCAAACTCCGTCGCCCGGGAAGCAGGTGCCGCACTGGTTGGCGGACATACGTCTGTTGGCGCGGAATTGACCATCGGCTTCACGGTGACCGGGCTGCTTGGCGACACGGCCTTGCGGGATCGCAGTGCACAGATTGGCGACGCGTTGGTCCTGACGCGGCCAATTGGATCGGGCGTTCTGTTGGCGGCCGAGATGTCGGGCGACGCCAACGGCAGCGATGTCGCGATGCTTCTGGCCGAAATGTCCACATCACAGGCAGGCGCGGCTGCGGTGCTTGCACTGCACGCCAACGCGCTGACGGACGTGACCGGGTTCGGCCTTGCCGGTCACGCCGCACGACTTGCCGACGCCGCCGGGCTGACCGCCGAAATTGAGCTAGACAATGTGCCGTTTTATCCGGGCGCCGAACGGCTTTCCGATCTGGGTGTGCGATCCAGTCTTTATTCGGCAAATATCGCCGCGCACCCTGTCGATCTGGCCTTTACCCCCGCCGCGGCACTGCTTTTCGACCCGCAAACTGCCGGAGGTCTTCTGGCCGCCATCCCCGAAACCCGAGTTGAGGATATCCTTCGCGAGCTTCCCAAAGGTGCCAGAAAAATTGGCCGGATCGTCGGGCGCGCAGACGGTCCTATCGCTCTGATCTGACGACCGCGGCGACGTTTTCTGCCAACCCGTCAAGCCCGGCCTCGTCCAGCACTTCGGCCCTGCAAGTCGCCAGAACCTGCCCGCCACCTCGGGCCCGGGCCCTTGCATAGCTGGGGTCGTAATGCTGCTCGATCATCTCCACGGCGACCTGATTGAAGGAACCGGCACGCAGGGCATCCTGCCATGCCTCGATCCGCGCGCGGCCCTGCAATCGAATGAGCCGGTCAAGGCGCCGCGCAAAATCCTCGCAATCGGCAATCTCCTCCGAATAAGCACCGACAAGAAAAGCCGCGCGTTCATGAACCGGCGCGCTGATCTCGATGCGCGGCGCGGCGCGCATGGCCGCGAAAAGCTGCGGCGGAAGATTAAGCGCGCCGATCAGGCTGGATTCGGCTTCGATCACCACCGGCATCGCCGGATCGAGGCTATTCACAATCGTTGCCAGACCAGTTTCAAACGCCTTTTGCGAAGGTTGCTGCCCTGTGGAACCCAGTGCCGACCCGCGATGGTTTGCCAGATGTTCCAGGTCAATGCTTTGAACGCCAAGCGCGGGAAGCCGCTGAATAACTTCGGTTTTCCCCGTTCCGGTGTTGCCATCAAGCAGGATCACGCGCGCCGGGAACGCATTTTCATATAGCGACGAGACGATCAGTCGGCGATAGCTTTGATATCCGCCCACCAAAGTTTCGACCCGCCAGCCGATCTGGGCAAGGATCGAGGCAAACGATCCTGATCGTTGCCCACCCCGCCAGCAATAAATCAATGGACGCCAGCTTCCGTCTTTGTCCGCCAACGGTCCTTCAATGTGCAAAGCTGCATTTCGCGCAACAAGTGCTGCCCCGATCTTTCGCGCCAAAAATCGGCTTTCCTGCGTGTATATAGTTCCCACGCGCGCGCGCTCCGCGTCCGTTAGTACGGCCAGGTTGATCGCACCGGGCAAGTGGTCCTCGGCAAACTCCGCCGGGCTTCGGACATCGATAAGCGTGTCGAAGTCATGGGCGTAAATATTGGCCAGAGAAGACGCTTGGAAAGGCATGAGCCATTGCTTAGTCGCTCGCGCACGCGCTGAAAAGGACTGCGAGGCTGGTGACGCTGCGTCCGCGCCGCTGCGCACTGTCTACCTGGCCTTGACCCTATCGCGTCCCACGGTCAAACCAGTAGCATAATCCCTGAAATGTTGGCCGGACGTGACCCGTTTCACCGCAAACTTGAATTTGAGAGAAAATTTCGGCGTTTCCCCAGGAACGCCAATTTTTCGTCGTTGGATTTACTCAATTTTCGGTTGGCCGAAACTGGCAATAGCAGTTGCTTTTTCCCTGATGGCAGGCACAGCGCAGGCGGATTGCGTTGTGCTGCTTCATGGTCTGGCACGCGGCACTTCTTCGATGAAAATCATGGAAGCCTCGCTGGCATCCGCCGGGCTTCAGACCGTCAATCGAGGATATCCCTCGACTTCGCTTGCTTTCGACGAACTTGTGAGTGTCGCATTGGATAACGCGGTCAAAGACTGCGGCGACGCGCGCACGCACTTTGTAACGCACTCGATGGGCGGCATCCTGTTGCGCGCCTGGCTCGAAGGAAACCGGCCACCCAAAATGGGCCGCGCCGTGTTATTGGGTCCGCCGAACCAGGGGTCTGAACTGGTGGATGCTTTCGAAGATTTGGGTCCGTTTCGCTGGCTGAACGGGCCTGCGGGCCTGGCGCTTGGCACCGACGAGAACAGCGCACCCAACCGGCTTGGGTTGCCACGATTTGAAATTGGGGTGATTGCCGGAAACCAGTCTTTGAACCCTGTCTACTCGTTTTTGATCGACGGCCCCGACGACGGAAAAGTTTCCGTTGCTTCGACCCGGCTTCCGGGCCTGAAAGACCATATTGTTCTGCCCGTCACACACACATTTATGACCAACGATCCGCTAGTGATCCGACAGACGATCCTGTTTCTGAGTACCGGCGAGTTCGACCCCGAATTTGGCTACAGGGAATTGTTCCTTGAGGTGTTAGAGTAGTGTCGAACGGGCGTTGCAAACTCCATCATCTACTGGTGCCCCCACACGGAATTGAAAATCAGTGACTGTCTGCTGAGCGTGACAAAGCGATCATCTGACAGAAAGACTCGGATGGCGGATCAGAGCCCTGAGCAGACTCGACCTGAACTGTGTATTAGGCCAATAAATATCAGGGAAGGGAAAGGCCGGAACATGTTTGCGAAACCTGACACATTGTCGACCTTCCGGTCCATGTCGGGATCGCTGATCGAGTCGCTTCCGATTGAGCAATCATTTGCTCTGCTAATCGATTTCTACGAACTCCACCGAGCCAGCGATACTGTGCCGGTATCCGAAGAAGGTGACATGTTGCTGTTTCAGTGGGGGCCGAACAAATGGGCCGAAGGCGCGCCGTTCGAGATCAATCTGACGCGACAGTTCATCTATCCCGACGAGGAAGACTACGAGATGTACCATCTTAGTCTGACCTATTCATATTTATCCGACGACGGCTTGGATGCACTTGAAAAGGGCAATGCCTGGTATTCCGACCCTTTAGATACGGCGCAGGCGCGAGAGCAAATCCTGACGTCGAATGGCGTGACCCTATGCGCGTCTCATAATCCAAGTCTCGTCACCCTGAATTGGGGGCAAGTGTAGTTGTCCGTCATCAAATGATTTGAGACCGATTGCGGTTTAGCTTCGAGGAGCCATCGCTCATCTGGTTGTAGTTAAGCAGCGGATTTGGCGTGCTGCAAGCGCCTTAGTTTCATGGTCCTCCTCTTTATTTTCTCCCGTTCAA
>CAXMNX010000033.1:0-27833 GCA_964194845.1 uncultured Boseongicola sp. | reverse complement strand
GTGCCGCTGATCACGCTGTTGTTCGTCGCCTCGACGCTGCTGAACATCTTTCTGCCGCCGGGAACCGCCTTTGATATCATCCTGAGGGTGATGATCATGGTTACGCTCTTTGCGTCCGCCTATATGGCCGAAGTGATCCGGGGTGGTCTGGCAGCATTGCCGAGAGGTCAGTACGAGGGCGCCGATTCGCTCGGGCTCGATTACTGGCAGTCACAACGGCTGATCGTCATGCCGCAAGCACTGAAGATCTCGATCCCCGGGATCGTCTCGAACTTCATCGGCATCTTCAAGGATACCGTGCTGGTGTCGATCATCGGCCTGCTGGATCCCCTGGGCCTGTCCAACGGCATCCGCGCGGACAGCGCCTGGAACGGCATTTACTGGGAACTTTTCGCCGCTATCGGCGTTATGTTCTTCATCGTCTGCTTCAGCATGTCGCGCTATTCAATGTACCTGGAGCGCAAGCTTCACACAGATCACTAATAAAGGAGCCGACCGATGGCCGAGGCAACTCATGAAACGACAGTCGACCGCGAGATTGACCGGAGCCATATGCAGGTATCCGACGAGGTCGCGATTCAGATCACGGATATGGACAAGTGGTATGGAACGTTTCACGTCCTGCGCGACATAAATCTGACGGTTAACCGCGGTGAGCGGATCGTGGTCTGCGGGCCATCCGGTTCGGGTAAATCGACGTTGATCCGCTGCATCAATCGGCTTGAAGAACATCAGGCAGGCCAGATCATTGTCGACGGGACCGAATTGACCAGTGACCTGAAAAATATCGACAAAATCCGGTCCGAGGTTGGCATGTGCTTTCAGCATTTCAACCTGTTTCCGCATCTGACGATCCTCGAAAATTGCACGCTGGCGCCGATTTGGGTGCGCAAAGAACCTCAGAAAGAGGCCGAAGAAACGGCGATGCATTTTCTGGAAAAGGTCAAGATCCCGGAACAGGCGCTGAAATACCCCGGTCAGCTTTCAGGCGGTCAACAACAACGGGTGGCGATTGCCCGCTCGCTGTGCATGAAACCCCGGATCATGCTGTTTGACGAACCAACTTCGGCGCTTGATCCCGAGATGATCAAGGAAGTGCTGGATACGATGATCGAGTTGGCGGAAGAAGGCATGACGATGATCTGCGTGACCCACGAGATGGGGTTTGCGCGGCAGGTCGCGAACCGGGTGATCTTTATGGACCAAGGTCAGATCGTTGAGCAGAATGAGCCGGAAGAGTTCTTCAACAACCCAAAGTCGGACCGGACCAAGTTGTTCCTGAGCCAGATTTTGGGGCACTAATATTTCGCCGCGCCGATCGGCGCGTCGAGTTGTCGGGGGGCTTTGCCCCCCGAAATCCGCATAAGTATTTTTTTCCAGGAAAAAATTCAGGTGAGGTCGTGCGGGGTTTCAAATCCTAGCACTTCGCCGCTGCGAGGTTGAAGCTGCGACCATGCGTCGATGTCGAATTTGAGAACCAGTGTTGCAGCTGTCGGGTAGTCGGCGAACCGGCGGTGGTCCGGTGCAGTATCTACAAGATCGGCAGCGAGCATGGCCATGCCCGGATTGTGCGCGACCACCACCAGGCGTTCGGATGAAGTGGCTCGGATCGCGCCCAAAAGGATCGCTGGGGCGGCCAGGTAAAGCTCGCGCAGGTAGATCACCGGCGTTTGCAGGCCGAGACCGTCGAGCGTTTCTTTTGCCCGAACCGCGGATGAGCAAAGCGCATCGTCGGGGGTGAACCCCTGCTCGGTCAGCCACCGCCCGATCCGCGGCGCATCGCGGCGACCGCGGTCGTTCAGCGGACGGTCGAAATCATCGAGCGACAGATCGCCCCAGCTGGATTTCGCGTGGCGCATCAGAATGAGTGTCAGCGGCATGGGTGGAAACGTTCCATATGATAGGCGGATTGAGCTTTGACGCGGCGATACCCGGAACCTGCGGGGCAGGCGCGGCGTACCGCGCAGCCGCTGCCCATGCAATCCGCGCCATTGTCGCTGTCCAGAAATCCGTGGCACCGGTCGAGATCATAGCCATCGGGGGTCAGTGCCGCGACGGGGCAGGCGGTCAGGCAGGGTTGTTCAGCGCATGTCTCGCAAGGTTTTGGCCCGGTGGCGGGAAGGTTGAGAATTTCGGGGAAAAGAATGGCACCACGATAGGACACCATCAGCCCGGCAGTGTCGTGGACCAAAAGAACCACCGGCGAAGACCAGGCGCGGCCAGTGAGGACCGCCCAACGCTGAAAGGGCTTTGCCGGCGTGCCGAACGGGAAATGCGGGTCGCCGCCCAGGTCTTTCGCGGCGCTCGCAATCACCCGCTTTGACCATCGGTCGAGCGGATCAGCGTTGCCGTCAAGAAATTCCGGGCACGCCGTTACATGCCCCCAGAACTCCGGTTCAAGCGGCCCAAGCATCACCAGCGTGCCGGTGCCGATGCCATCGCCTGGTTCAGCGTGAAATGCCCCGAAGACGTCAAGATGATCTTGGCCGACGCGGTCCGCGATCCGGCCAAGCGTCATCTGATTGGCCGGATCAGACTGCCAGCACCATGATCGGTGAAAAGCTCCAGAAGGCAGGCATTTGGCGCGCGGCCGTCCAGGATCACCACTGCGCGAACGCCACCTTGGATAGCGCTAAGTGCGGTCTCGGCTTTCGGGATCATGCCGCCCGCAATTGTGCCGTCTTCCATCAGCGTGCGCATCTGGTCCGGTGTAATCTCGGTCAGCACGTCGCCATCGCCGTCCATGATGCCCGCGACATCAGTCAGCAGCAAAAGCCGGTCGGCCGTCAGACTGGCAGCTATTGCCCCGGCAGCGGTGTCGCCGTTCACGTTGAAAGTCTCGCCGTTCCGCCCCGCGCCCAGAGGCGCGATCACCGGGATAATTTCCGAGGTTGTCAACGTGCGCAGAACGCTGGGGTCCATCTCGGCGGGCGTGCCGACAAACCCCAGCGCGGGATCGGTCTGGTCGCAGATCATCAGGTTCGAATCCTTGCCCGAAATGCCAACCGCGCGCCCACCTTCAAGGTTGATTGCCTGCACGATCCGCTTGTTCACAACGCCCGAAAGCACGCCTTCGACCACCTCGACTGTGGCTTTGTCGGTCACCCGTTTGCCACCGACAAACTCGGACTTGATATTCAGCCTTTCCAGCATGTCATTGATCATCGGTCCGCCGCCGTGAACGACCACCGGGTTCACGCCGACCTGCCGCATCAGCACGATGTCGCGGGCAAAGCTGGCCATGGCACTATCGTCGCCCATGGCGTGGCCACCAAATTTGATGACAACCGTGGCACCGTCATAGCGTTGCAGATACGGCAATGCCTGGCTGAGCGTGCGTGCGGTGGCTATCCAGTCGCGGTTCATGTCGCGTCGTCTCATGATGTTCCTCTGGGCTTTCGTTAGCCGCTAGAGGTCAGCGGCTCAAGCCAGACCGGCAACGACAGCGCGAAGCGTGGCGATCCCGTCGCTTTTTTCTGACGATGTCAGGATCATGGTGGGAAATGCCGCGGGATGGCGGGCCAAAGCAGCGCGGACTTGCGCGAAAATTTCCTCGCGGTCTTGGTCTTTGACCTTGTCCGCCTTCGTCAACACGACCTGAAACGTTACCGCCGAGGAGTCGAGAAGCTTGAGGATTTCCTCATCCACCGGTTTCACACCATGGCGCGCGTCGATCAGGACGAAAGCCCGGCGCAGGTTGGCGCGCCCGGCCAGATAGGCCTTCAAAAGCCGTTGCCACTTCTCCACGACCTTGACCGGCGCATTGGCAAACCCATAGCCCGGCAGGTCAACCAGGTAATGCTGGTCGGCAAGCGTAAAAAAATTAATCTCTTGCGTGCGGCCAGGCGTGTTTGATGACCGCGCCAGGCTTTTTCGTCCCGTCAAAGCGTTGATAAGGGACGACTTTCCGACGTTGGATCGCCCGGCGAAACAGACCTCCAGCCGGTCGGGCTTTGGCAGGCCGTCCATACCGACGACGCCTTTGAGGAATGTCGTTTCCTGCGCAAAAAGCTGTCGGCCCGCTTCGATTGCGGCGGCGTCTTGCTCGTCCAGTGGGAACGGCAGTGTCATGTCGGCACGATCACAACGTCGCCCACTGACAGCATTCCGCCATCGACAACTTCGGCATAAACACCGAATTCCTGATGGCCAAGATCGTCGAGCAACCCGAGTGTATCAAGGTCACGCCGCCCGGTTTCGGGGTTGGCCATGGTCGCCTTGCAGCGCGTGATCCGGGCGCGCACCGCCAAGGTGACATCGCCCGCCTGGATGGTTTTGCCGACCCACTCGGCCTCTTGCCAGGGATCAAGGCCGTCGATCCAGATATTGCCGCGAAAACGGTGCGGCAGCAGAATGACGCCCGCGCGCTGCGAAAGCGCCTTCAACGACGCGGTGGAATTCAGCGAAATCCACGGATCGGGCATGTCGGTCAGGTGCCCGGCGTTGCTGCGATAAATCGCCGTGGGCTTTGGCAGGTCGCCGGGCCAAAGCTGGCGCAGCCAATTGACCAGACGTGCTGCGTCATCGGGCGAATTCGGGCACGCGGTGATGATCCCGGCTGTGGGATGGGCAAGCGTCAGGGTCTTTGTGGTCTCATCCAGCTTGGCCGTCACCGCCATCAATGCGGGGCCGGTGACGCCGCGCAGAAAATTCACCTTCTTTTCCCAGCCGCCGCCCAATTTCGAGCGTTCGTGTGCGACACCCCAGATGCGGTCAAACGGCATCCACTTTCCGGCCGTCAACTCGACGCTGGATAATTCTTGCCGCCCAATGGACTTGATCGGGTGGCGGACGATTTTGCTGACGGTGGCGCTCATTTCTTCGACTTGGGCGGCTCGTCTGCTTTTTTCGACGCGTCCTTGGGCCGAGTGCTGGAGCGGATGTTGCCCCAGATGTCCGGTCTATAGCCGTGGCTTCGCATGATGATGTATTGCTGCGAAAAGGTGATCACGTTGTTTGCGATCCAGTAGATCACCAGCCCGCTTGCGAAACTGCCGAGCATGAACATGAAAACCCAGGGCATCCAGGCGAAAATCATCGCTTGTGTGGCGTCGGTGGGTGCCGGGTTCAGCTTTTGCTGGATCCACATCGAGATGCCCAGCAAAAGCGGCAGGATGCCGATGAATATCAGCGCGAATATGCTTCCCGGTTCCGGTGACGCCCAGGGCAAAAGTCCGTATATATTCCACAGCGACGTCGGATCGGGCGCGCTAAGATCTTGAAATGGGCCAAAAAACGGCGCGTGGCGCAGTTCGATCGTGACGAAGATCACTTTGTAGAGCGAGAAAAAGATCGGGATCTGCAACAGAATCGGCAAGCAGCCCGAGGCCGGGTTTACCTTTTCCTTCTTGTAGAGCGCCATCATCTCTTGCTGAAGCTTCTGGCGGTCGTCGCCTGCGCGTTCCTTGAGCTTTTCCATCTCGGGCTGAAGCTCTTTCATTTTCGCCATCGAGACATAGGATTTCCGCGCCAGCGGGAACAACAGCGCCTTGATCAGCAGCGTCAGCGCGATGATTGCCCAGCCGGTGTTGCCGATCAGGCCGTTAAGCTGGTGCAAGGCGAAGAAGATGGGTTTGGTAAGGAACGCGTACCATCCCCATTCGATGGCGTTGATGAACCCTGGCACACCGTCGTCCTCGCCGAAAATGGCGTAATTCAACGACGCGCTGAGACCGGAAATCTCATAACCGGCTTCGTAATTTCGGATTGATTCCCATTCCTTGGCACCAGCAAACACCTGTGTCAGGCTTTGCGAGCTGGCACCCGGGGCCAGATCCACCGCTGGGCGGCGCGTGAGCGTCCGGTATGTGTCAAGCTGCGGAACATACTGAATAACAGACGTAAACGGCTTGCCCCGCTCGGGAATAAGCATTGTCATCCAATAGTGGTCGGTAAATCCCACCCAACCGTTTTCTTCGACTTCTTTTACGTCTGCCTGCCCCCAATTTTCCTCGACGCGCAGATCCGCAATTTCGCCATAGGAAAAATCGTAGCTGTCGAGAATGCCATCCGACATCCGCATGACGCCTTCGTGGATAACGAAGAACCCGATCAGATCCTGCGGTTCGCCGTGGCGCGCGACAATACCGTATGGCGCCAGACGAACTGTGGTCGATGTGGGGTTCTCCACGCTTTGACGCACGGTGAACATGAACTTTTCATCGACCGATATTTCACGGCGGAAGATCAGACCCGCAGGGCTGTCCCAGCGCAGAATGACAGGCGTCGTTGGGCTGAGTGTGCTGCCCGATTGAACCGCCCAGATGGTATCGGGCCCCGGAACATCGTCGCCGGTCAGTTCGCCGCCGGGGGCCCAGCCGAATAGGGTATAATAGGGCTGATCGGAGCCAACCGGCGACAGTATCTCGACATCGCCCGAAGCCGAGGAAAGCGACTGGCGGTAATCTTTCAACGCCAGAATGTCGATGCGGCCGCCCGCCAGCGAGATCGAACCGGCAAGGCTGGGTGTGTCAATATCCAGACGCGGCGTTTCAGCCGTGACAACCGATGGCGTGTCGCTGCTAACATTCGCGCCACCCGCCCCGGTCGCCGCGCCGCCCGTGTTGTCGGCCGACGGCAGCGCGACCGCGCCGTCTTCGGCCGTTACCGTGCTGTCGTGCGGCACCGGCGACGGCTCGGGCGGTGGGAACAGGATAAACCAGACAAACAGCACCGCGGTGCTAAGCACCATAGCCAGCAGAAGGTTTCTGTTCTGGTCGTCCATTTGGCATCACCGGCAGGTTCAGGATCGCAGGTCGTTCAACAATCCAAAGGCCAAAAGGTCAAGGGCTTTCCCTGATTACGTCGGAAGAACAGGTCTGGCGGGCGCAGACACCACGGCACCTAATCCGCGGGTCGCGTCAGTCCTTGGCGGGCGTCGCCGGCAGGATGAAGGGCTGATTGTCGGCCAGACGGGCGTGATGGTCATGGATCCAGGTCAGCGTGTCGCCCAAGGGCATCGGGCGGGCCACGCAGAAACCCTGGATGTGATCACACCCCAGCTGGGCAAGCATGGCGTGCTCGGCGGGTGTTTCGACGCCTTCGCCCAACGTTTCAACGTTCAATCGCTCGGACATGGCCAGAAGGGCCGCCACCAGGTCGCGCTGATCCTTGTCGCTGTCGATCCGTGATACCAGGCGTCGGTCTATCTTGATGCGCGACACCGAAAATCTTCGAATGTTCAGAATGCTGGTGTATCCGGTGCCAAAGTCGTCAAGGTCGATGCGGCAACCCAGATCGGCAAGCGCGCGAAGATTTTTCGCAACGATATCGTCGTGCGATTCGGCGATCACAGTTTCCAGCACCTCGATACCAAGCCGCCCGGGTGCGATGCCGTGGCGGTCAAATTCCCAGTTCAGGTATTCGGGAAGCCGCGGATTTCTCAGTTCCTCGCATGAAAAGTTGACGGCGACGGTGGGAATGCCAAGGGCCGCCTTGTCCCAGGTTCGCAGCGCGCTAAGCGCGTGGGTGAGAATAACCTCGGCCAGTCGTTGCGACAGGCCCGAACGCTCGATGAGACCAAGAAAGGTTGCCGGTGATATCAGACCACGTCCGGATGTTCCCAACGTGCCAGCGCTTCGAACCCGCTTATCGAGCCGGTATCGGCAGAGACCTGCGGCTGATACCAACCGACAATCTCGCCATGCTCAAGTGCCGCCGAGATCTGATTGCCCAGATTGTGATCTGATCGCGGTTGTTGACCATAGTCCGTCTGATAGACCCTGATGCCGCCGGGACCGGCTTCGCGGGCCGATGACTTGGTGCGCTCGGCCGCCCGGATCATGCCCAGCGGGCTGGGCGCCTGCATCTGGCGCGCCCGTACAATCCCGATCGAGATCGTGCAATAGGCGCGAACCGAGCCGTGGTGAAACGGTGCATCCAGCGTGGCCTGCAGCCGCTGCGCGAGTTGCAGCAGGTTTTCTGATTCCGGCGGGCGAATGTCTGCAAGACAAACCAGAAAATCTGCGGCCGATCCGCGACCGATCATGTCATCCTGGCGAATCAATTCGCGAAGCCGTTCGGCCAGTTCGCTAAGGATGGTCTCGTGCATCGAAACGCCGACGCGGTCTTCCAGCAAATCGAGGTCATCGACGCTGATCGCCATCAGTGCGATATTCTGCGTCGGCGAATTTGTCTTCAAAAGTCGCGTTTCAAGCCAATTTTCGGCGCTGCTGACAAAGCCCAGACCCGTCGCACCGTCGACATAATCGCGATCCGCAAAGCGACGATCCAACAAGTGCAAAACCAGAATAAACGCGGCCGGAACAGTTGCGGCGAACACGATCATCGCCCGTTCCCCGCCAATCCAGAAACTGGCCAGAATAATCGTCGGCAAAATCGCCATGGGCCTGTAGCCGGACAGGAACCAGTAAAGCGTCTTGCGCAATGCGTCGGCATCCAGATGGAACCGGACCGGCGGCAAGCCAACCTCCTCGTCGTGGGCGTCCACTGCCGTCTTTACGGTCGTAAACTATACGAGTGGTTAATTCTGGCCGCCGTCCCTGGGATTTTCCGACCTCGCGAGGCCGGCGAAGTCAAAAAGCTTCGGGTCCAGCAAATGCGAGGGCCGTGCGTTCATCAGTGATCGGAACATGATCTGCCGCCTGCTGGGGCTGTTTTTCTCCCACCCGTCAAGTAGCTGCTTGACCTGCTGGCGCTGCAATCCATCCTGACTGCCGCATAAATCGCACGGGATGATCGGATAATTCATCGCACGCGCAAAGCGCCCGCAATCATCTTCGGCCAAATGCGCCAACGGGCGATAAAGGAACAAGTCGCCTTCTTCGTTGACCAGTTTCGGCGGTATCGTCGCCAGCCGCCCGCCGTGGAACAGGTTCATGAAAAATGTCTCAAGAATGTCGTCGCGATGATGCCCCAGCACGACCGCCGAACAGCCTTCTTCGCGTGCGATACGATAAAGATGCCCGCGTCTTAGCCGCGAACACAGCGCGCAATACGTGCGCCCTGCCGGCACCTTGTCGGTGACAATCGAATAGGTGTCTTGATATTCGATCCGGTGCGGCACGCTCATGCTGGCCAGAAACTCGGGCAATACGGTCGCCGGGAACCCCGGCTGCCCCTGATCGAGGTTGCAGGCAAGGATATCCACCGGCAACAGCCCGCGCCATTTCAGCTCGTAAAGTGCTGCCAGCAGCGTGTAGCTGTCCTTGCCGCCGGATAGGCAGACCAACCAGCGCGCGCCGCGTTCGATCATGCCATACTGCTCGATTGCTTCGCGAACGTTGCGGACAATCCGCTTTCGCAACTTACGAAATTCGGTGGTCTTCGGCGCACCCCGGAAAAGCGGGTGAATGTCGGGCGCGTCGTCCAGCATCACATAGAAAGCCTGCTGATCTTCATCCGGGTGATGCGGTTTTCCTCGCGTTCCAGTATCTCGAACCGGAAGCCGTGAAACGAAAAGACCTGTCCGCTGCTAGGTATTGTCTGCGCTTCGTGGATGACCAGCCCGGCAACGGTGTTCGCCTCGTCGTCGGGCAACGACCAGTCGGTCGCGCGGTTCAGATCGCGGATGGTCATCGCACCATCGGTGATCACATCGCCCGCGTCGGTGCGCCTGAGCGGCACGTCTTCGTCGATATCGAACTCGTCGGTGATCTCGCCCACGATCTCTTCCAGAATGTCCTCAAGCGTGATCAGGCCCTCAAGTGCGCCGTATTCGTCCACCACCAGCGCAAAATGCGTGGACCGGTGCAGAAACTGCCGCATCTGTTCGTCCAAAGGGGTGGTCTCCGGCACGAAATACGGCTTCATCGCCACGTCCAGGATATTGAAGCCTTCGAACGGATTATCGGTTTCCAGGTTCTCGGTCCGCCGCGCATACATCGCCCGCAACAGATCCTTGGCGTGCAAAACGCCGACGATGTTTTCCGGCTGGCCGCTGAATATCGGCAACCGCGTGTGCGACGAAGAAAGGCAAAGCTCCAACACCTGTTCGGGTGGCAGATCGGCGTCGATCATTTCGATCTGACTGCGGTGAAGCATGATCTCCTCGACCGTCCGGTCCGCCAGATCAAGCGCGCCCAGAATGCGGTCGCGGTCTTCCTTCTCAACAACGCCCTCGGAATGGCCAAGCTGCAATGCGCCTGCTATTTCTTCGCGCATCGCCAGGATGTTTCTGTCGGGGTCAATTTGAACGCCAAAGAGCATCAGCACGCCGCGGACGACCAGACGCACAAAATTGACGATTGGCGAAAAAATCGTGACGAATATCTGGATCGGCCAGGCCACCGCCGAAGCCGCGCGTTCGGCGTTGGTAATCGCGTAGGTCTTTGGCAGAACCTCGGCAAAGATCAGCACAAGCGCCGTCATCACCAGCGTTGCAAGTGCGACGCCGCTTTCGCCGAACACCCGCGTGAACATCGCTGTGGCAAGCGACGCCGCAAGGATGTTGACAAGGTTGTTGCCAAGCAGAACCGCGCCGATCAGACGCTCGTTGTCTTCGGTTATCGCCAAGGCACGCTCAGCGCCTTTCGATCCTTTTTCGGCCTTGTTTTTCAGCTTGCCTCGCGACGCCGCCGTCAGCGCCGTTTCCGAGCCCGAGAAAAATGCCGAAAGGATCAAAAGCCCAAGGATCGCGCCGCTCGTGATCCAGAATGCCAGGTCCATCGCTTGTAAGGAGGGGTTCATTGGTTGTGTCAAGCTTGCCTTTTTCTGTGTTATGGGGGGCGATCCGCGGGCAATCAAGGGTAGAGGCGACGTGAAGGTCCAGGATTTCGGGCAATATGACGGGCCGGTACTGCTCTTTGGCGGTCCTTATTCAAATCTTCAGGCGGCGCAGGCATTTGCTGATATTGTCGCCGACACGCCCGCCATATGCACCGGTGACGTGGTCGCATACGGTGCAAACTCGTCCGAAACGCTTGCGCTGGTGCGCGCGCGGGGTTGGCCGGTGGTCGCGGGCAATTGCGAACGCCAGATCGCAGTGGGAGCGAGTGATTGTGGCTGCGGTTTCGGCGCGGGCACGGCCTGCGATATTCTCTCAAGGGGGTGGTATCCCTATGCGATTGCCAGCATCGGCGAAGATGATCGCCAATGGATGGCTGACTTACCCGATATCGGTGTCTTCACCCATCAGTATCGGCGCTATGCCGTGATCCACGGTGGCGTGACGTCAATCAACAGATACCTCTGGCCGTCCTCATCAGACGCCGATTTTGCCCACGAGATTGCGGTGTTGGAGGCGGCGGTGGGCCAGGTTGATGGTATCGTTGCGGGGCATTCGGGCATCGCGTTTCACCGCCAGATTGGACCGCACCAATGGATTAATGCGGGCGCAATTGGATTGCCGCCGCATGACGCTAGACCTGAAACACGGTTCGCGCGACTGGAAATGGGCGAGGTCACAATCGAACGCCTTGGCTACGATCACCACGCCGCAACGGAAGCGATGACAAAGGCGGGGCTGACCCAGGGCTATCACCGAACATTAGAAACCGGCATCTGGCCTAGCCAAGACGTGCTGCCGCCCGAGCTTCGCCGCTAAACCATTCATCTTTTCAATAAATACGCTTGGGGGTCCGGGGGTGAAACCCCCGGCAATAGTCAGTCCGCCGCCATCGGATGATGATCCAGAACCAGATCGCGAAGACGCTCCTCCAGCACGTGGGTGTATATCTCGGTCGTGCCGATATCGGCGTGCCCCAGCAGCGTCTGAATGGCCCGCAGATCGGCCCCCCGCGCCAGAAGATGCGTCGCAAAGGCATGGCGCAGAGTATGGGGTGTGACGCCGTCGGGCGAGATGCCAGCGGCAACCGCAAGTTCTTTGATCAGCAGATAAAACCGATGCCGGGTCAGATACCCCGACTTGCCACGCGACGGGAAAAGAAACTTGGACGGTGCACTGCCCTTTTCAACCCTCGCAAGATCTTCCATCGCATCGCGTTTCTCTAGCCAGCCAACGATCGCCGCGCGCGCGGGTGGCGAAAGCGGCACCATCCGTTCCTTGCCGCCCTTGCCCCGCACCAGCAGCATCTTGGGATTGCCGCGCGCGGCTGCAACCGGCAGCGACACCAGTTCGCTGACCCGCATTCCAGTCGCATAGAGCAGCTCCATCATGCAGGTATTGCGCCTCCGGTCCGAAGGCCGCCCCTGCTTTGCCGCCGCCCCAAGCAGACGGACCACGTCGTCTTCGCTCAGCGTCTTGGGCAGACGTTTGGCGCGTTGTGGTCCCTTGATCCGAATGGCCGGGTTATCGCCCCTCCAGCCTTCCTCGAAACCAAAGCGGTAAAACTGCCGGATCGCCGAAAGTCGGCGCGCGCGCGTCGCCTGCGCCAGACCCGCCGCATCCAGCGTCACCAGATAGGCCTCAATGTCGGATTGCTCGGCCCCCAGCATCTCAAGCGAGCGCCCGCCAAGCCAGCCGAGAAAATCCTTCAGGTCGCGCGCGTAAGCCAGTTGCGTGTTCTGCGCTGCATCCAGTTCAGCGGCCTGCGCCTCAAGGAATGTCGCGACGCGATCAAGGTCGGTCATATCCGGGCATCCTCGATCAGAAGTTCCAACGCAATCGCTTGCGCAACATGGGTAAGATCAAGCGAGATTAAAAGCGCCAGCGCGTCGCCAAGTGCGCCAGGATCGCCCTCCACCCCGCCTGCCAGTGCTGCAATGGCGATCAGCAACGCCTCGCCCGCGCGCCCGTTGCGCAGGTGGATGCGATAGCGTTCGCTGGGCGGCAGACCCGACAGGCTTCGTCGAATGGCCTGCGCCAAAGGTGTTGTCAGGGCAATGTCAAACGGCCGGTCGGTTGCAACTGCAACCAGTGTCCGGTCCTGGGCGCTGTCGTTGGCAAAAGCTACGGCCGCCTCAAAATGCCCCGCCAGCAACGAGATTTCCAACGCCGCGTGGCGCGCCGCGCCGGAAATATCGGATGAATTGATCCGCTGAAGCAACCAGGGCGCAAGTGCGGCCTCAGTCCCGGTCGAAACTGCGGCGTCCCAGGCCCGCGGCAAGGCGGATGAAAGTGCGCTTGCGTCGCCATCGGCTGCCGCCTGATAAACAGATTGATAGGCTTTGACCCTTGCCCACAATCCGCCCGAAGCCGCAGCTTTGCGTTCGCGAAAGACAGACATCAACTTTGCCGCGCCAATCGCGTCGACGGCGGCAAGACGCTCGGCCGCGCGAAGGCGGGTTTTCCAGCCAACGGTCTCAGCCAGATCCGCAAAGGCAAATGCAACAGGAAGCATTTCGGTCGCTGGCCGTTCGCCAATGGCTTCGTAAAGCCGGAAAATTAGCGGCGACATATTTGCCGGTGCGGGCGGCAGCGGGTGGCCCTCGAAAAGCTCGGCATCAAGGAAATGCAGCAGCAGCGCGTCCTCGTCTTCGGTCAGGATGCCCAGCGCTTCTGCGGTCCCCAAAGTCAGCGCCGCGACATCCCATTCGCCGTTTCGCGCCAGACAGAAAATACGCGCCGGAAATGTCGGCGAAATGTCAGGCGTGGCTTCGATCGTCCTGCACGACCGCGCCTCGGTGCCCTTCAGAAGTGCGATGTCGAACGCGCGGCGAAACCGTCGGGGCTCGGGCGCGCCCGCGGCGTCGATCAGTGCTTGCGCGGCGTCCAGTTGCCCAAGGTCCAAAAGCTTATCAAGCCGTGCCAGGTAAAGGCTGTCGTCGGCGATCGCATCCACAGGCGGGTCCAGCCGCGCGACCAGCAGATCGGCAAGGAACCGGCGCAGCGATGGCGCGGATATCGGCGGGATACTGCGCACCAGATGCGCCAGGTCGCCTGCAGTGCTGCCGCCCCATATGTCCGCCGGAATACCGATATCGCGGGCGTTCTTCACCCCCGCCCTGTCTGGCACCGGGGTGTCAAGCGGTGCCACGCTTACCCTGGGCGCAAGTGTGGCAGCGGGCGGTGCTGAAACAGGATCGAGCGCCGCTTTCGGCAAGGCCATGGAATCGGACAACCAGTCGATCGCGCTTAGGGGTGCATTGGCATCATCACCGCCGCTTTGCGCCAGTGCCACCCCCCCGTGCGACGCGGCCAGAACAAGGCCTGCGCAGATGGCTGCATTAATTCGTTCCAAGATCAACCGGTTCGCTCACGTCCTGTTGTTCGGGGCTCAGATCGCCGATATAGGCGTATCCCACGACCGCTGCGGCGATCAAAACCGCCAGAACGAATAGAAGCTTCAATATACGGAGCATCCGAAATTACCCTTTTGCCTCTGACCCTTGGCGCGGACCATTGCCGCGTTAATGCGGTTCTTTGGCGAATTTATAACTGGTCTTTCGACCAAGATCACGCCATTCAGGTCGCTGGACAAGAAAGATAAGCGGGACGCTGCCGTTTTGCCATTCCGGTTGAAAAAAACAGTCGTACTTGTGGGCATGATGGGCGCGGGCAAGTCGGCCATCGGAACAGCTCTGGCGCGGCGGCTGGACATGCCGTTTCTGGATAGCGATGCCGAGATTGAAGCCGCCTCGAATATGTCCATCGCCGAGATATTCGAACGCGACGGCGAAGACTTTTTTCGTCGCAAGGAAGCCGAGGTTATTCAACGCCTGCTAACGGCGAAGAACGGCGTTCTGTCAATCGGTGGCGGGGCCTTTCTGCATGAAGTTAACCGCGCCGCCATCGAGGAACACGGGATCGCAATTTGGTTGCGGGCCGAGGTCGATCTGCTTTGGAGCCGTGTGAAACACAAATCAACACGGCCGCTTTTGCTGAGCGGTGATCCCCGCGCAACTCTGGCCCGGATATCAGAAGACCGCGTTGCCGATTATGCGAAAGCAACGCTTGTTGTGGACGCCCGGCCCGAATACTCGATCGAAGAGATGACCGATCTAGTGATAGAAGGCCTATTGAAGCGCAACGACGTTTTGGAGACGACCTGATGTCCGCGACAACCGTGCATGTACCGCTCGGCCCGCGCGCCTACGATGTTCGCATCGGTGGCGGTCTTCTCGGTCGTGCCGGTGGTGAGATAGCGCCACTGTTGCAACGCGGCCATGTCGCTGTAATCACAGAAGAAAATGTGGCTTCCCTGCATCTTGACACACTGCTGCAAGGACTGGCTGCGGCCAACATTACCGCGTCGGTCTTAAGCCTTCCGCAAGGCGAGGCCACGAAAAGCTGGGAACATCTGAACCGCGTGGTCGAATGGCTGTTGGCCGAGCGGATCGAGCGTCAGGATATCGTGATCGCGCTGGGCGGTGGTGTGATCGGCGATCTGGTGGGCTTTGCGGCGGCAATTCTGCGGCGCGGGGTGCGTTATGTGCAGGCGCCGACGTCGCTTCTGGCCCAGGTTGACAGTTCGGTGGGCGGCAAGACCGCAATCAACTCCGCCCACGGCAAAAACCTGATTGGTGCCTTTCACCAGCCATCGCTGGTGCTGGCGGATATCGATGCGCTGAACACGCTGACGGCGCGCGATTTCCTGGCCGGATATGGTGAAGTCGTAAAATATGGGCTTCTGGGCGATGCCGAATTTTTTGGCTGGCTGGAAGCGAATGGCCCTGCTTTGGCGGCAGGCGACGCAGACCTGCGCGCCGAGGCGGTGCGCGTCGGCGTGCAGATGAAGGCCGATATCGTCGCGCGGGACGAAACCGAACTTGGCGACCGCGCGCTTTTGAACCTGGGCCATACATTCTGCCACGCGCTTGAGGCTGCCACGGGTTATTCGGACCGGTTGCTGCACGGCGAAGGCGTCGCCATCGGCTGCGCGCTGGCCTTTGAAGTGTCGGCGCGCGCCGGGTTCTGTTCGCAGGAAGATCCAAGCCGGGTGCGGGCGCATCTGAAGGCGATGGGCATGAAAACCGATCTCGCCGACATCCCGGGCGACCTGCCGGATGCCAATGGACTTCTGGACTTAATGGGGCAGGACAAGAAAGTCGTCGCCGGAACGCTTCGCTTTGTGATGGCGCGCTGCATCGGCCAGGCTTTCGTGACGCCCGATGTTGGCCGCGACTTCGTACAAAACGTACTAGACGAGGCCATCGGGCGTCGCGTTTAGCAAAATTTCACATTTATTATCAAAGCGTTAAGATGTTTCGCGCGCGAAACATTTGTCCGCTAAGTGCTTGATATCTCGTCGCTGGCACCGTCCTCAGAACGGAATTTCATCGTCGATATCACCACCCGCTGGTGCCGGGCTTGATGATTGGTCGCCGCCGACATCGCGGTCGCCGCTATAGCCACCACCGCCGCCATCGCCGCGTCCATCGAGCATTACCATCGTCGAATTGTAAGGCCTGAGCACAACTTCGGTGGAATAGCGGTCCGCGCCCGACTGATCCTGCCATTTGCGGGTTTCCAGCTGGCCTTCGAGGAAAACCTTCGAACCCTTTTTCAAATATTGCTCGGCGGTGCGCGCAAGTGGTTCGGAAAAGATCGCCACCGAATGCCATTCGGTTCGTTCGCGCTGTTCGCCGGTGCTCTTATCCTTCCACCGATCCGAAGTTGCGATCCGTAGATTGCAGACTTTTCCACCGTTCTGGAACGTGCGGACCTCGGGGTCGCGACCCAGATTGCCCACCAGAATCACCTTGTTTACCGAACCCGCCATGCTGTTTCTCCCGTCGAATCTCGCTTAAACGCGCCGAGACTATCACTTGGCCGCTCAGGGTTAACAAGGCATGAACGACCCCACACTGGAAATCCTGCGAAAAATGCTTAGAAATGGTGTTTGGTTCTGACGGAGTATGTTGAATGCGTCAGCTGGGGGCGCTGATTGTCTGTATCTGTGTGGTTTGTGCGGTCGATGCAACGGCCGCCGACCTGATGTCGTCGAAGGCGCGAAAGCAGCTTTTTGCGCTGCAAACGGGCGTGCTCGATACCCGTGCAGCACAGCAATATGCCAATTCGGTTCGCCTGAAACCGCAGGACATTTATGTGCCAGGCACGCCGGGAGCAATCCCGGAGTTTGGCGGCAACTATCGTGGTGTCTATTTGCAGGAAGCCCGCGCGGCGGCGCGGCGACACGGCGTGCCGGAAGATTTGTTTCTGCGCCTTGTGCAGCAGGAATCGGGTTGGAATCCCAGGGCAAGATCGCATAAGGGCGCGATTGGCCTTGCTCAACTTATGCCGGCAACTGCACGCACGCTGCGCGTCGACCCCCGCGATCCGGCGCAGAACCTCGACGGCGGTGCCCGCTATCTGGCCACGCAATACCGCAAATTCCGGTCGTGGCGGCTTGCTTTGGCGGCATACAACGCCGGGCCTGAGGCGGTGACCAAATACGGCGGCGTGCCGCCCTATAAGGAAACGCAGGGCTATGTGCGGGCGATTTTGGGGCGTTAGATAGCCTGCGCAAAACCCCGTTCAGCCAGCGGCTTTCAGGCCGAGACAATACCGGACAAATTGGGTCATGGCGTTTGGTGCCAGGCGCCTTTGGTTGCGATAGATTGCCTGATTGGCGATTGGCTCGCGTCGGCGATATTCAAGTTCCGCCGCTTTCCGCTCGGCGCGCCACCCGGTAAGCAGCGGTTTGAAATGATCGTAGTGGCGATTCAATATCTGATCTTCCAGCTGTTCCATGTGCAGTCGATGGCCGTGCGGGTCAAAATAGATGCTCATTGTTTTGTCTCCGGTTATTTGTTTGACTTGCAGGCAGAAGCTAGGGGCAGCCCGCAAACGCGGCGCGCAACGCAGCGTGAAAGAAGTGCAAAACCGTAATTCACGGCCCAATTATTCCGGCGACGCGTCTGTTCACCTGCACCTGCTTGGTCCTTTCCAGCTGAGTGTCGGCGGGCAGCGAGCGGCCGTAAGCGCGTTGAAATCCCGCGCACTGTTGGCGTATCTCGCGGTTCGCATTGACGAAGATGTGCCGCGCGAAACTCTGGCCGGGTTGCTCTGGGGTGAGGCAAGTTCGGAACAGGCGCGCGCCAGTCTGCGGCAGTGCCTGTCTGCTGTTCGCAAGGCGCTAGGAGTGGCCGCGCCGAACATCCTGGCCAACACGCCTGATACAATCAGGCTGAACAGCAAGAACGTCTGGGTCGATCGGTATGCGATCGCAATAGACCCCGCTGCCGCCGAGGTCAGCGATCTGCATTCGGCGGTGGAGTTGTGTCGGGGCGACTTTCTTGAGGGGTTTGGTCTTGACGAGCCAGCATTTGACCATTGGCTTTCGTCCGAACGCGCGGCTGCCCGGTCAGAGTTGACGGCAATGCTGACGCAACTGCTGCAAGCGTGCGAAGAAGACAAGCAACTTGGCGATGCGCTTCGATATGGCGCGAAGCTGTTGGCGCTGGATCCGCTTCAGGAGCACATTCACCGAAGGGTGATGCGGTTATTTGCAGCACAGGGGCGCTTTGATGCCGCACTTAATCAGTTTGAACAATGCAAGCGCGAGCTTGCGCACCAGCTTGATATCCTGCCCGAGCAATCGACATTGGATCTGCAAAGATTAATCCGGGCGCAGCGCCGGCGACCGGCGACTTCAGATGTGCAAGTGGCCTTGCCGCACGGCGACATTAAGCGCGACGTCAGCCAGTCGCCCGAAAAACCATCCATAGCCGTGCTGCCGTTCGTAAATCTGAGCGGCGATCCCGAACAGGAATTTTTCTGCGACGGCATTACCGGTGACATCATCACTGAGTTATCAAAGATTCGGACAATTTTCGTGGTCGCGCGCCATTCTTCCTTCGCCTTCAAAGGAACCTCGGTCGATCTTAGGGACGTGGCTGAAAGGCTCGGTGTCCAATACATTTGCGAGGGCACAGTACGCCGCGCAGGACATGCGGTTCGCATTACCGCGCAGCTGGTCGAGGCTGAGACCGGACATCATTTGTGGGCACAGCGCTTTGATGGCGACCTCGAAGATATATTCAACGTTCAGGACGAAGTTACCCGCAATATCGTCGCAATATTGCCGGGACGCGTGCAGGACAATGTGGCCGAGCGGGCATCGCGAACGCTGCCTGCGAATTTGAAAGCCTACGAGTATCTTTTGCAAGGCAAGCAGCTTCGCGACAGTTTGAGCGCTGTGGATACTGCAAAAGCGCGGGAACTGTACGAAAAATCCCTGGCGCTCGATCCGGCGTGCGCACGCACATATATGTATCTGGCCGATACTTATGTCGTGGATATGTGGCTCGGGCTGGCTGGCGAAGACGGTTCGCGGCGATCAATGGAACTGGCGCGGAAAGGCGCGGGCATGGACAACAGCGACGTCTATATCCAGGACCAGTTGGGATATGCGCTTTTGTGCGAGGGCCTTTGGGACGACGCCGAAACGCAGTTTGATCATACGCTGTCGCGCATCGTGAACGAAGCCGAGTCCATGGCCTGGTGCGGTTATGCGTTCCTCTTGTTGGGCAATCACCAAAAGGCGTTTGATATCGTGAAAGAGGCGACCCGCCTGGATCCGCTTCACGCGCCGGCGCTGAACTGGGTGCTTGGTCAAATTCATTTCTTCGCTGGGAATTATGGCGAGGCGGCGCGCACGCTCGTTGGCGAGGCGCTTCTAAACTCGCTGGCGCATGCGTTTCTGGTGGGTGCCTATGCAAATCTGGGCCGAATGGACGAGGCTGAAACTGCGCTTAAAGCATTCGTCAGGGTTCGTCGCGGCGAACTTGAAAGCCGAAACATCACGGTCCAGGCAGATACGATATCGGGTCTGGCCGGCGCCTACAGGCGGATGTGGCGGCGCAATGCCGATTGGGAACGATTGGCAGACGGCCTTCGCAAAGCTGGATTGCCGGACATGGCGTGATGCACACGGATTTTGAGGACCGGTGAAAATTAGGGATGGTAAGCTGTAACTCGCTCGAACTACACGATTATTCGGTTTCAGCCGACGGCGACTTTGAAGCACGGTACCGGATCAGTTTCGCCCATAACGAACGACGGATATGTTCTTTGCGCCCACGGTCGACCCCATTTTGCTGGTCCCCCCAGGGCCCCAATTTCAATGCAATCCATACCGCGTGGTCGTAGTAAGTCATTCTGTGCCTCCATTCGTTGGAAGCGAGAGGACCAGATGCCTGCTGACATCTAGTTGTCAGTGGTGTCTGCTAAAGTGTCACTATTGAACTGTTGGGACGCCATCTGATGCGCAAGATCACACGTATGTTCGAGATTATTCAGGTGCTGCGGGCTGCACCGCGTCCTGTAAATGCCGAGGCGCTGGCCGAAACGCTTGAGGTCTCGAAGCGGACGATTTATCGCGATATATCCGCGCTTCAATCCATGCGTGTTCCGATCGAGGGTGAAGCGGGCGTGGGATATATAATGCGGCGCGGATATGACCTGCCGCCGCTCAATTTCGACCGGGAAGAGATCGAGGCGCTGCGGGTCGGACTTAGAATGTTGGCGCGGACGGGTGACAGCGCGTTGAACCGCGCGGCCGAGCGGGTGTGCGATAAGATTGACGCGCTTCACGAGGAAGAGGATTGGCTGCAAGTCGCCCCCTGGGGTGCGCCAACTGATGATCCGGCGAAGGGATGCGTGTCAAAGGCAGATCTGCGCGAGGCGATCCGATTGTCGCGCAAGGTGCGGCTGACCTACCGAAATGAAGATGATGAGGAAACCGAGCGGGTCGTGCTTCCCATCGCGATTATCTATCACCTCGAAAGCGTGATGATTGCGGGGTGGTGCGAATTTCGCGGTGGGTTCCGGCATTTTCGATCAGATCGGATCTGGTCGTGTGAAGTTCTTGAGGCCGAATTCACCGATCAGGCTGCGACGCTGCGGTCACTATGGCATCAGCAGGAAGGCATTGGTGCGCGATACGCTGGCGCGAAAGTATAAGATGTGTCGATGGATTGAACGCCGAGGGTTTACTTGTGCGTTCTATCCGGCACCTCATCAACACCGTCGCCGCCCCATGGATGGCAGCGCGCGATGCGTTTGGCGGCAAGCCAGCTGCCTTTGATCGCGCCGTGCTTTTCCAATGCTTCAAGCGTGTAGGCCGAGCAGGTCGGGTGATAGCGGCAGTTGAAGCCGACCCAGGGGCTGAAGATCAGCCGGTAGGCGCGGACGGGCAGGGCGGCGATATGGGCGAGCGGCGTCATGCGTTGTGCGCTTTTTCGAAAGCTTCCCTTAGGTCTTTGCACAGATCATCGAAAAGCCGCCCGGCAGTTTTCTCCCGGCGGCCGATCAGCACATAATCATGCCCTGCTGTGCCTGCCGTCGGCAGCACCAGCCTGGCCGCTTCGCGCAGGCGTCTTTTGGCGCGATTTCGGGCCACTGCGTTGCCCACCTTCTTTGAGCATGTGAAGCCGACGCGAATTGTGTCGTCACCATCCATGCGGTTTCTGACCTGAAGGGTGAAGGCGGGTGCTGAGGCACGGCGCGCGCGGGCAGCGGCCAGAAAGTCTGCGCGTTTGGTGAGGATGGTCAGACCTTGCAGCTTCATAAGGCTCTCTCAGAGACAACAAAACCGCCGACGGTTGCCCGCGGCGGTTCCACCGACATCGCTTTCGCGGCGCTCAGGCGCTAAGCGACTTCCGGCCACGCGCGCGGCGTGCGTTCAGAATTTTCCGGCCGGCTTTGGTCGCCATGCGCGCGCGGAACCCGTGGCGGCGCTTGCGGACCAGGTTCGACGGTTGAAAGGTGCGCTTCATCGCTTCTCTCCGGGTGGTGGGCCGGAATCCACACAGATTCGGGGCCAAATCAATCTCGAAGCCCGGTTCCTAAGGCGATCGGGGGGTCAAGTCAACTGCAACAATTGGGCGATTATACCCCGAGAATTGTTTCAGAATTGTCCTGTCGGGTGCCAATCGGGGCGTCGTCGTTCACCTCACATCAAGCGGGCGTGAATGCACTGACAATTCAACCCGCGTGCGCGCATCTTTTGTCAAACGATGGACCAAAGTGACGGAAAGTGATTGGAATGACCTCTATGACCGATGCCCCAGCAGAGAAGGGCAACATTGCCCGCAGATTGCCCCTTATTGCGATATTGATCGTGGCCGTGATTGGTGCTTTCACATTACGTGATTACCTGAGTTTCGACGCACTGGCCGAAAACCGCGAGATGCTGATCGGGTTTCGCGATGCCAATTATCTGCTGACGGTGACGGCTTTTGTCGCCGCCTACATTGTTATCGTCGCGTTTTCGCTGCCGGGGGCGACAATTGCGACGCTCACCGGCGGGTTCCTGTTCGCGACGTTTCCGGGCGCATTGTTCAATGTAACGGCGGCCACAATCGGTGCGACGGCGATCTTTCTGGCTGCGCGCTGGGGATTTGGCGAGACGCTGGGTCGAAAGTTGGAGGCGTCCGATGGTGCGGTGAAGAAGATCAAGGACGGGATCGACCAAAACCAATGGTCGATGCTTTTTCTGATCCGGCTGGTGCCGGCGGTGCCGTTCTTTGTAGCGAACCTTGTACCAGCGTTTCTTGAGGTTCCGCTTTACCGGTATGTCGTATCGACATTCTTCGGCATCATCCCGGGCGCGATTGTCTATACTTCGGTTGGTGCCGGTTTGGGCGAGGTCTTTGCCCGCGGCGAAACGCCGAACCTGGGCATTATCTTCGAGCCGCATATATTGCTGCCGATTTTGGGGCTGGCGTTGCTGGCCGCACTTCCGATACTTCTGAAGCTTTTTCGCGGCAAGGAAGGGCTTTAAGCAATGGATCGCATCAAGACAGACGTGCTGGTTATCGGGGCCGGGTCGGGCGGGCTTTCGGTGGCCGCCGGGGCCGTGCAGATGGGCGCGAAAGTTGTGCTTCTTGAAGCGCATTTGATGGGTGGTGATTGCCTGAATTACGGCTGCATCCCCTCGAAAGCGTTGCTGGCGGCTGGCAAGCAGGCGCATGCGATGAAGACGGGCGAGAAGTTTGGTGTCTCACCGGTGATGCCTGTGGTTAGCTATTCGGCCGCCAAGGATCATGTGCGCAGTGTTATCGAGACCATCGAGCCGGTGGATAGCCAGGAACGGTTCGAGGGTCTTGGCGTTCATGTGATCCGCGAGTTTGGGCGGTTCATCTCGCCGACCGAGGTTCAGGCGGGCGATACAATTATCACAGCGAGACGCATCGTGATTGCGACAGGTTCGGGACCATTCGTACCGCCGATCCCCGGCATCGAGAATGTCACTTATTATACCAACGAGAACATTTTCGATCTGCGCGAAAGGCCCGAACACCTGCTGGTCATCGGCGGCGGGCCGATCGGGATGGAAATGGCGCAGGCACATGTGCGGCTGGGATCGAAAGTGACGGTTATTGAGGGGCTGAAGGCGCTGGGCAATGACGATCCAGAGGCCGCGGCAGTTCTGCTGGACCGGATGCGCGCCGAGAGCATCGAGATCGTCGAAGGTGCGCTGGCCGAGGATATCACCGAGACCAAGGGCCAGATTACCGTCAAGACGTCGAACGGCACCTTCGCCGGATCGCATCTGTTGATGGCGGTGGGTCGGAAGGTGAATATTGACGGGCTCGACCTGGACAAAGGCAATGTCGCGCATGATCGCGCGGTGAAGGTCGGGCCGGATCTCCGTTCGGTCACAAACAAAAAGGTCTATGCGGTTGGCGATGCCGCAGGTGGGCTGCAATTTACCCATGTCGCGGGCTACCACGCCGGCGTCATCATCCGTTCGATGCTTTTCGGCCTGCCGTCAAAGGCGAAAACTGCCCATGTGCCCTGGGTTACCTATACCGATCCCGAACTGGCACAAGTGGGCCTGACCGAAGTACAGGCAAGGGAAAAACACGGGAGCCAGGCCGTGACGGTCGCCCGGTTTGACTACGACGAAAACGACCGCGCGATTGCCGAGGCCAAGACGACCGGATTTATCAAAGTGATGGTCGTGAAGGGCAAGCCGGTGGGCGCCACGATAGTCGGCACCCAGGCCGGTGAATTGATCGGCGTTTGGGCGCTGGCCATCGCAAACGGGCTGAAGATGAGCGCGATTGCTAATATGATCGCGCCTTATCCGACGCTGGGTGAGATAAATAAGCGCGCAGCGGGGGCCTATTTCTCGCCCAAGCTATTTGATAGTCCTACGGTCAAGCGGGTCGTCGGTTTTGTCCAGAAATACCTGCCATAAGGCTCGCCAATAGGCTCATGTTCCTGAATACGCTCTCTGGTCGCTTTCTTGCCCTCACGATTCTTTTCGTGATGCTGGCCGAGATATTCATCTTCATGCCGTCGATTGCGCGCTTTCGCGAAGACTATATGAATGACCGGCTGGAACGCGCGCAGATCGCGTCGCTGGCGCTTTTGGCCAATGACATGATCGACACCGAGCTGGAGATTGAGCTTCTGGAGAACGCGGGCGCGTTCAATGTCGTTCTCAGACGAAACGAGGTGCGGCAGCTGATGTTGTCAACGGATATGCCTTCGCCGATCGCGGCGACATATGATCTTAGGGATCCGTCGGCGAGCACCCTGATCGTGGACGCTTTGAAGCGGCTTGTGAACCGGACGCCCGAAGTTGTGCGGGTCATCGGAAGCCCGACGCGGGACGCAGGCGATCTTATCGAAATAACCATGCCGACCGCCCCGCTTCGGGCCGCAATGTTTGACTATGGCCTGCGGATTTTGCTGTTGTCGGCGGTCATATCGGCGTTCACGGCGACGCTTTTGTTCTTTGCGGTGCGGCAGTTGCTTGTGAAGCCGATTAAGGGCGTTGTGTCAGCGATGAAAAGCTATGCAATAGCGCCCGAGGACGCGCGCCGGATCATCACGCCGTCCGCGACGGTTAAAGAGCTGGCGGACGCCGAAAACGCGCTGAAATCAATGCAGACCGAATTGACGAATGTCTTGCGGCAGCGCGAGCGTCTGGCCGCGCTCGGAAGTGCTGTGTCAAAGGTCAGCCATGACCTCAGAAATATCCTGACGACGGCGCAGTTATTTGCCGACCGGATCGACGCGAGTGAAGACCCTGTTGTCGCGCGAATGGTGCCGAAGCTGATGAACTCGATTGGGCGCGCGGTCAATTTGTGCGAAACGACGCTTGCGTTCGGCAAAGCCGAAGAGCCGCCGCCCGCCCTGGATCGGATCCCGCTTCACGGGTTGGTGCAGGATGCATTGGAAGGTGAAAGCCTGGCGACCGAGGCGTCAATATCGTTCAGGGAAGATGTGCTGCCTTCCATGATCGTGCGCGCCGACCCCGAGCAGCTTTATCGTATTCTGTCGAACCTTGTTCGCAATGCGCGCCAGGCGCTTGAGGTCGCGAAGCAAGACGGAGAGATCGCGGTTTCCGCGACCGAAACCGACCGCGACTGGCGGATCGAGGTCAGCGATACCGGCCCCGGCTTGCCCGAGAGAGCGCAAGAGCATCTGTTCCAGCCATTTCAGGGTGGCGCACGTAAAGGTGGCGCGGGGCTGGGTCTGGCTATTGCTGCCGAACTTGTGCGCGGTCACGGCGGCGAACTTCGCCTGGCCTCGACCGGGGCTGAAGGGACCACGTTCGTGATTGTCCTTCCAAAAGGGATTGTGACCGAGGACCAGGCGGCCGAATAATTCGGCCCTTGCAAAGCGGTCCGGTGCGCTTTAAGTGCCAAGTCCCGTGCGCTGATAGCTCAGCTGGATAGAGTACTTGACTACGAATCAAGGGGTCGGGGGTTCGAATCCTCCTCAGCGCGCCATTACTTTTCCATAAGATGTTGTTTATTATAAATTAAATTGCATCGGCGATTGATCGTTCCGCCAAAAATTCCCCCTCCGCCATGCGAAAATGCGGTCCATGCAACAACAATGATCAAAGCTGACTTGTCGAAATTGGCAATACCGCTGATGGCGCCGACATTGTGCCTATCGTGGCCCTTCAAAGCCAATCCGGTATATCGCCCCGCGCCATTTCACTAATAGCCTAACAGATCGTACACAATCCACGCAAAATTTGTGCGGGTCTCTCCCCGCCTGTCACCGTTGTCTTTACGGTCTGGGCTGGGTCGCTATGCTGCGCGAGCAGCTTGAACGGGAAAAGGAAACCACCGATGATCTGCGGGCGCGCCTTGACCGCGCTGAACGGCTGATCGAGGATCAGCGACCGTCCGTCCGTCGCAAGTGGTTTTGGCAAAAATGACGGTAGCCTTCGCCACACCCCTCGCGGATTGCGCCACGCCCCTCGCGGATTACGCCACACCCCTCGCGCGCTTATGCTACGCGAGCGGCTGGACAGAGAAAGGGAAACTACAGAGGATCTGCGCAAGCGTTTAGACAGAGCGGAACGCTTGATCGAAGACCAGCGACCGCCCGCCAGGCGCAAATGGTTCGGCAAAGATAAGGACTAAGATGACAGAGATAGCGTGGGTTCTTGGCGTCGGATTAGGACTGCTGCTTCTATTCCTTTTCCCGCGAAAGATGCTGATCTTGATCGGCGTTGTCGTAGGGATAGGTGCTGCGGTCGGAGGCTTATTTCTACGTGCAAGACCAGCTAGCGAAGCGGCAGGCCGCACAAGTGACGGGCATTGTTGTCTACGATCTGACCAAATGCGATCCAGAGAACCCCCTAGAGGTTGTTGTCTCAAATGACGCAAGCGAAGCCGTTATCCGGTCGCGCTATTGGCTCGTCGCTTTCGAGCCAGATTATAGCGATCCGGTTTATGAAACCGATTCCCCCGGAATTAGCTCGTCGTTCATTGTCAAACCCGGGACAAAGGCAGGAGGATGCCACTCTTTGCCGCCCGCCAGTCGCTCCACAGATACGCCGGACGCTGATCTTATCTGGAAGGTGCGAGAGATTGATCCGACCTTCGGTCAAGCGCCCTAACCTCGCGCGCGCGTATTGCGCCGATTGCCTGTCTATTTTCGCCTATCTTAAAACCCCTAAAGCCTTTGGAAGTCAGTGGTTTATCGAATTGACTGGCCTTTGGAGCGAACCTGGCCTTGCCAGAACGCTTTTCCGGTTCAGTGTCTCGGCTTCGTTCCACTTTCCAGCATTAGAGCGGCGGCCGTGCCTCGCTCTCGCACCTCCGCGCCATTTGTCCAATGGCTGGTTTGGAGAAACCGCCTCCATGATTGCTGCACTGCGCCGACCGGCCAATACCGCCAACTTTAGTGATTTGCTCAAGGTCAGGTTTGTCCGCAGAGCGGACATTTAATCAAACGCGGACGTGGAACCGCTTGCACGGGAAGCGGACGTCGAGGCTGTCGCATTCATATTCCTTGACCCTCAAACCCTTGTGCTAGGCTAGGAGCCTGTGAAACCGAAATGAGGATTGGCACCGATGAAGATTGCGACAGTGGCGACAGGCGGAATTGGCGGATTTCTTGCCGTCAAGCTGAGCATGTGCGGGCACCAAGTCGCCACGATCGCAAGGGGCACTCATCTCATGGCAATCGTTGACAACGGGCTCGCGCTTGAGGGCCCCTCTGGCAAAGAGACGGTGCGACCCTGGATCGCCACCGACGACCCTTCGAAGGTTGGTGAAGTCGATGCCATCATCTTTGGTGTCAAAGGGGATGATCTGGAGGCGGCAGCACAGGCCTGCCTCCCTATGTTGGGTCCAGACACGGTTGTCGTCCCTTTCCTGAATGGCGTCGAGGCCTCCGACAGACTTGCGACGATCCTACCCGAGCAGAACGTGGCCAACGGAATGGCTCAAGTTTCCACAACCATCTCCGCCCCGGGAGTCATCACACAGACGGGAGACTTCAATCTCTTTGTCTTCGCAGAGAGGGACAGCCGACCCTCAAGACGTATCGACGCCCTGAGGGCAGCGCTGACCGAGGCTGGTGTATCCGCTCCCGAGACGGATGATATCGAGCGCGATCTCTGGTCGAAGTTCGTCCTGTTTTCAGCCGTCTCCGGGGTGACGGCCGCAGGGCGGTGTACGATCGGCGATATCGTCAGTGTTCCCGAGCTTGGCGCCCTTTTTCGGCAAGTGCTCTCGGAGATCGCAGCTATCGGTCGGGCGTTGGGCGTCGCGCTTGAGCACGACATCGAGGCAAATACCTGGGAAAGGGCGCAATCGCTCCCCGCCGC
>CAXMNX010000032.1:0-3031 GCA_964194845.1 uncultured Boseongicola sp. | reverse complement strand
GCCGCGTGCTGCATCGGGCAGGCGCGCGAGCACCAGGTGGCAAATATTTTCGACCAGATCGCTGTCGCCCCAGGTGATGAATATTTTCTGCCCGGTGATGCGGTAGGTGCCGTCGCCATTGGGCGCGGCCTTGGTGCGGATGGCACCGACATCGCTGCCGGCCTGCGGTTCGGTCAGGTTCATCGTGCCGGACCATTCGCCGGAATTGAGCTTGGGAAGATAAAGCGACTTGATCTCGTCGCTGGCGTGGTGTTCCAGCGCTTCGATCCGGCCCTGCGTCAGAAGCGGGTTGAGTTGCAGGGAAAGGCAGGCCCCCGACATGATGTCGTTTAGGGCCGTGTTGATGGCAATCGGCAGGCCCATGCCGCCGTATTCGGGCGACGCGGAAAGGCCGACCCAGCCACCTTCCGCGATGGCAGTATAGGCCTCGGCAAAGCCCGGCGGGGTGCGGACGATGCCGTTTTCAAGGCGTGCGGGGTTCAGATCCGAGTCCCGGTTCAGGGGTGCGATCACGTCATCGCAAAGCTTTGCAGCTTCGGCCAGGACGGCGGCGACTGTGTCTTGAGTGGCATCTTCAAAACGCGCCGTCTTACTGACGTCTGCGTAGCCGACGACATGATCCAGAATGAACTGAATGTCGGAAACTGGTGATCTGTAGGTCATCCCTAACCTCCGGTGCCGCTTGGCAAATCAACGGCGCGCCGTTACTTCGGCTCTCGTTAGCGCCACCATGCACAGTCTCGGTGGCGGGCATCAACTGAGACGCAACGTCACAAGGACGGCGACCCCGTGAAAAGCCGCGAGATGAAGGTTCTGAGCACGACGCCAAGCGATATTGCGGTTGCTGCGGATATTCTGGGCGAAGGCGGGCTTGTCGCCTTCCCGACCGAGACGGTTTACGGGCTTGGCGCGGTTGCGGGAGGCGATGCGGCCGTGGCGCGGATATTCGAGGCCAAGGGGCGGCCTTCTTTCAATCCACTGATCGCGCATGTCGCCGGGATCGAGGCCGTGCGGGAGCTGTGTGAGGTGCCTGACGCAGCCGAACGGCTGGCGGCCGCGTTTTGGCCGGGCGCGTTGACGCTTTTGATGGCGATGCGGGGCGGGGCGAGGATCTCGCCGCTTGTGACGGCAGGCGGGTCATTTCTGGCGGTTCGGGCGCCTGACGGCGATGTGGCAAAGGCGTTGTTGCGAGCAGTCGATCGCCCGATTGCCGCACCGTCGGCCAATCCATCTGGGCGGATCTCTCCGACGACGGCGGAGCATGTGCTGGCCGGGCTCAATGGCCGGATCGACGCCGTAATCGACGGCGGGCCCTGCATGGTCGGTGTCGAATCTACAATTGTCGGGCTTGACGGCGCGCCACGGCTTTTGCGCGCAGGCGGCCTGCCGGTTGAGGCGATAGAGGCGTGTCTGGGTGTGCGTCTGGAACGCGGGTCGCCGGACGGTGCGCCGGTGGCACCTGGGCAAATGGCATCACATTATGCGCCCGGAGCATCGCTTCGGCTGAACGCGAGCGAGGCACAAGGTGACGAGTATCTGATCGGGTTCGGTGAGGTTAAGGGCGAAGTGTCGCTTTCTGAAAGCGGCGATCTGGTGGAAGCGGCGGCGCGGTTTTTTCACATTCTGCATCGGGTTGATGCGACGGGTCGCCCGATTGCGGTGGCACCCGTTCCCGAAACCGGGCTTGGGTTGGCAATCAACGACCGGCTGACCCGGGCTGCCGCGCCTCGCGTCTAAAACCGGGCCGGGGCTCTGCCCCACTCGCTTCGCTCGTCCCCCGGAGAGTTACTGAACAGAAGAAGGACCTTTTTAATCAAATTGTCGCAGTTTCACCATGCGGTACAGGCGGGAGCGCCGATGGCCGTAACAGGAGAAGCCTCCCGGTCGACCTCAGGCACCGGGGGGGTGACTTCACATTTCTTCTGTTGAAAAATACTCCGGGGTGAGCGCCATTTCGGCGCGAGGGGCAGCGCCCCTTCCAACAAGACACCCATGCTGGCGCATGGTTCCGCAGCGAAATAGGACCGATTGCTGGTTCCAGAAATTGTTCGACGGCAGCACTATGTTGGGGCATCCTTCATTGACGTTCTTGAACTTATTTGCCTTGGAGTATTCGCATGACGCTGGCCCGCAAAACTCTTATCGTCCGCGAGGTGACGAGCGCCGACGCTTTCGGTACTCCGTGCTCGCCGGTGACACGCGTTGCAGCGCTCGCGGTTTTGATGAATCCTTACGCCGGCCGGTTTGCCGACGATCTTTCCGAGCTTTTCGAGGCCGGGGGCGCACTGGGACAAGAACTGGCGGAACGCGCCGTAGCTGAACTGCCAAATCCACCGATTTCTTATGGCAAGGCAGCCATAGTTGGCACAAACGGCGACATGGAGCATGGCGGCGCGGTCATCCACCCGAAGCTCGGCGCGCCGATGCGGGCTGCTGCCGGTGGGGGCGCCGCCGTCATCCCATCAAATGTGAAAGTTGGCGGCCCTGGAACGATGATTGATCTGCCACTCGGACATAAAGACGAACCGTGGTCGTTCGATCATTTCGACACGTTCACACTATTTGTGCCCGATGCACCGGGGCCGGATGAAATTGTGCTGTGCCTTGCCTATTCCGATGGCGGACGGCCTATCCCGCGATGCGGCAGCGGCCCGGTCACATCATAGCGGCAGCGCAACTTTCACAGATTTTCCGACTGCATCATGCCCAGCACGTGGTAGCCGCCATCGACACGGATGATCTCGCCCGTCGTGCAGGCGCCCTGATCCGAGGCAAGGAATACCGCCGCACCACCCACTGCCTCGAGCGTGGCATTGGCGCGCAATGGGGCGTTGGCTTCGGTTGTCTTGAAGGTCTTGCGCGCGCCGCCGATAGCCGCGCCCGCAAGTGTTTTCATCGGGCCGGGGCTGATCGCGTTCACACGGATGCCGTCGGGGCCGAGATCATTGGCCAGATACCGCACCGAGGATTCCAGCGCTGCCTTGGCAACACCCATCACGTTGTAATTCGGCTGAACGCGGTTTGACCCCAT
>CAXMNX010000031.1:0-11341 GCA_964194845.1 uncultured Boseongicola sp. | reverse complement strand
ACGCCCCGCTCGTCGTTGAGAAGTTCGAAGGCGCAGAAATGGCGAAGTTCGAACCCGTCGACATATTGAAGCCAGGTCTCAAATCCGCCGCCGCATGTCATGTCGACGCTGTTCATCTGCGGAAGATTGCTGTGATCAGTCCTATTTCCTCCATCGACTGCGTTAACGGCACGGTCACTGGCGAGCCGCCGGTCTTCTTCCTAGACGATCTATCAGATCAGCCCAAATGAACTTCCGCTTCGGCCTCAAAGCCGCCACTCAAGCCCTTCGCTGAATTCATAGGTTCTGACCCTAAACCGTGGTATCCTTGTGCGCTTTGTCAAAAGCAACCGTCTGTTCCGCGCTCGCCTCAGCCTGATGCTTCGCCTTCCACTCGGAAAACGGCATCCCATAAAACGCCTCGCGGCCTTCGTCTTTGGTCAACTCGATGCCGCGATCGGCAGCAGCTTCCTGATACCAGCGGCCCAGGCAGTTTCGGCAAAATCCGGCAAGGTTCATCATGTCGATGTTCTGCACATCCACACGGTCTTCCATCAGATGCTTTTTCAGCCGTCGAAATGCAGCGGCTTCAACTTCAGTTCGCGTTAGCTCGTCCATATCAACCCTCCTCAGGCCTCGGCCAGTTCCAGCGCTTGCGGCAAAAGTCGCGCAAACCGGTCGGCCCATTCGGTCTGTCCGGTGTCATTACCGATCAAATCGTTCCGGATCTCAATCAATGTATTCTGTCGCCCGGTTGCAATCCCATGCCGGTCGATCGTGTCACCTTTTAGGTGACCGGAATAGGGTTGGTTTGCTCCAACCACGAGCCCGGTTTCCTGCTGAAGCGCTTTGATCAGCGGTCGCGACAGCCTTTCGTCGTCGCCAAACAAAAGACCAGTATGCCAGGGCCTTTCGGGACGTCCCCGAAATTGCGGCGTGAACGAATGGACTGAAACGATAACGGTGTCGTCACTTCTGGTGGCCATGCGCGTTATCGCGTCGTGATAGGCCCGATAACACCGCGAAAGGCGCTCTTCGACATAGCCGCTATCAATGCCCCGATTGGCGGGAATGAACGTGCCGTCATAGAGTTGCATGACCAGTGTCGGGTCATCCTCGCCCCGGTTCGGGTCAATAACCAGCCTTGAGAAATTCGACAGGACCACCGGTGCGCCCAACTTTTCCGCCAACCGAATAGCGACACCCGATGCGCCCACGTCATAAGCGATGTGCCGCGCCATATCCTCGGCGGCCAGCCCCAGATCGCCGCCCGCAACCCAGTCTGGCACCCGGTTGGTGGCGTGATCGCAGATGACCAGCCATCGCGAGGCTCGCTCCTCGCCCAGAATATGAACTGGCGCCCAATCAATGTATTTTGCATCGCCTTGCATCGCGCGTCTCTAACCGACCGCGTTCGATTGCGCCAGTTGTCACGCGCTAACATTTGCGGCAATAGGGGCGCACCATGCTTGGTTTTTTGGTCAGGGGACAAGACACATGCCACGCGATCGCAATGTCAAAATTGTTGCTACTCTTGGACCCGCATCCAGCGACAAGGGCACGATCCGCGCACTTTTCGATGCGGGCGCCGATGTATTTCGCCTGAATATGAGCCACGGCACCCACGCCGAGATCGGCGAACGCCACCGCATTATTCGCGAGATCGAGGTAGACACGGGTCGCCCGATTGGGATCCTCGCCGATTTGCAGGGCCCGAAGCTGCGCGTCGGCGTGTTTGCAAAAGGCGAGGAGGAACTTGAGGAAGGTCAGGCGTTCCGGCTGGATCTCGACAAATCCGAGGGCGACGCGACGCGGGTTCAACTTCCCCACAAAGAGATTTTCGAGGCGCTGGAGCCGGGTTCGCACCTGCTGGTCAACGACGGCAAAATACGGCTGGAGGTCAAGGAATGCGGCGCCGATTTTGCGAATTGCAGGGTTGTGTTCGGTGGGACCATCTCGAACCGCAAAGGCGTCAATGTTCCCGACGTCGTTCTTCCGCTTGCAGCACTCAGCGACAAGGATCGCAAAGACCTGCAATTCGTCTGCGATCTTGGCGTTGACTGGCTGGCGCTTAGTTTTGTTCAGCGCGCGGCGGACGTGACCGAGGCACGTGAACTTGCTCAGGGCCGTGCAGCGATAATGTCAAAGATTGAAAAGCCTGCGGCCGTAACCGCCTTCGACGACATTCTGGCGGTATCGGACGGCATTATGGTCGCGCGCGGCGATCTGGGTGTCGAGCTGCCGGTGCAAAATGTGCCGCCGATCCAGAAGCGTCTGGTGCGAAAGTGCCGCCAGGCCGCCAAGCCCGTCATCGTTGCGACGCAAATGCTGGAATCGATGATCGAAAGCCCGATGCCGACCCGCGCCGAGGTGTCGGATGTTGCCGCCGCGATCTACGAAGGCACGGACGCCGTTATGTTGTCGGCGGAAAGTGCCGCGGGCAGCTATCCGATCGAGGCTGTCGCGACGATGAACAACGTCGCGATCGAAGTGGAAAGCGATCCGACCTATCGCATCGTTATCGACGCCAGCCGTGGTGGCCCCAAGCAATCGGTGGCCGATGGTATCGTATCTGCGGCCCGCGAAATTGCTGAAACCGCGGATATTCAGGTCATCTGCTGCTATTCGCAGTCTGGCAAAACGGCACTTCTGGTGGCGCGCGAGCGTCCTGCGGTGCCGATTATCGCGATGACCTCGCTGATGGGAACCGCCCGGCGCATGACGCTGACCTGGGGGCTGCATTGCGTCAAAACCGACGTGCTGGATCGCTTCAAGACCGCCGTTATCAACGCCGCCCGAGCCGCGCGGACCGAAGGGTTTGCCCAATCGACCGACCGTCTGGTCGTCACTGCGGGCGTGCCGTTCGGACAGTCCGGCACCACCAATATTCTGCGCGTCGCGCCCTGTGACGAACGATTGATTTTGCCCGCCGATCCAGATTAGAGTCTGTCCTAGGGGCATGAAGGCAAATTATGGCCGCCTATACCGACACCTTCATGATCCTCGGGGTCCTGATACTCGCATTAGCGTTTCCTGCGGCTGTGGGTGCGTTTTCGCGTGGAAGACCACCGCGTGCGGCGATCATCGCCTTTGTCGTAGGGGGCGTGTTGATCGTGTTGGCTCAATCTTCGCGTCCAGGCGGCTACTCTATTGACGAAATTCCTGGGCTGTTTATCGGCCTGTTCACCGGCCCCTAGGATTCGCAATTTCCCCTTGCCAGACAGTGCGATCCCGGTTACTTCGCGCACTTCGATGGGTCCGCCGGCCAAGTGGCATGCCGAGTGGGCTTTAGTACCGTCCGACTTGAAGGAGATGGAAATGCCCAAGATGAAGACAAAGTCGAGCACGAAAAAGCGCTTTAAGGTCACGGCGACCGGTAAGGTCATCGGCGGTTCGGCCGGTAAGCGGCACGGCATGATCAAGCGATCCAACAAGTTCCTTCGCAACACGCGCGGCACACGCGTGCTAAGCGACCCGGATCAGAAACTGATCAAATCCTACATGCCATACGCCCGCTGAGAGGACCGAAAAGATGTCGAGAACCACAGGCGGCACAGTCGCCCACGCCCGCCACAAGAAGGTCATCAAAGCCGCCAAAGGTTACTATGGCCGTCGCAAGAACACCTTCCGCACCGCCACGCAGGCAGTCGATAAGGCGAACCAATACGCAACGCGTGACCGCAAGGCCCGCAAGCGCAGTTTCCGCGCGCTTTGGATCCAGCGGATCAACGCCGCCGTGCGCAGCCATGACGAGGCGCTGACCTACAGCCGCTTCATCAACGGTCTAGCGCTCGCCGGGATCGAAGTTGACCGCAAGGTTCTTGCCGATCTCGCCGTCCACGAACCCGAAGCGTTCAGCGCCATCGTCGATAAGGCGAAGTCCGCGCTGGCCTGATCAAGGCGGCAAGCCTATCGAAATTGACGCACGCCAATCCGGCGTGCGTTTTCATTTTCGGGCCGGCCGCAACATCGGAAACCTCGGTGGCGAGGCTCCAACTTTGACTTCCGCCAAAAGCTCGAAACCGGCGCGCTGATACAAAGTCAGGTTCGCCGCGTTTGTTGACTCCAGATATGCCGGAACGCAATCGCGGTCACAAAGCGCCAGACCGTATTGCAGCAGCCTTGTTCCCAGCTTCTTCCCACGATGGAACGGGTCCACGGCGATAAGGCCAAGATACCAATGCGGCTCGGTCGGGCAATATGCGGCGGATTGTGCGCGCGGCGCGGCGAAATCGGGCGGCAAACTCGGACCGTCGCTGTTGTCCGGCGGCGCCGTTTTCTCTGAACGGTCCGCTGTCACGCCGGGCGGCAACCAGACCGCTGCGCCAAGTTTCTCGCCAATGATGTGCACCGTCTGGGCATCGAACGCGCTTGCATAGGCACGCCGTGCGTAACTATAGCAGTCGGCGACAAAACCCCGCGGGTCGGGCAGGATCCACCGCACGAACGGGTCGTTGGCAAAGCTCAGCGATAACAGCGTTCCGATAAGCTCTTCATCCTCGAATGAAGCCGGGCGGATGGGTATTTCGTCCATGATTTGAACCTAGTTGAATGACGGCAGTTCTGCCAAGCTGAAGCTGCGTGTGCGGGCAAGTATACTTGCACTGGCAGGCCCGTATCGCTAGCAGGGCAGGAACGAAACCAAGGGGGTCCGTATGGACGATCTGAGGCGGAAATATCTGGAGGCAATTGCGGGCGCTGCGGACGAGGCGGCGCTGGAAGACCTGCGGGTCGTCGCCGTCGGCAAAAAGGGCGAAGTCAGCCTTCAGATGCGCGAGCTGGGCCGCATGACGCCCGAAGAGCGTCAGGTCGCCGGCCCAAAGCTGAATGCGCTGAAGGACGAGTTGAACTCGGCGCTGGCGGCGAAGAAGTCAGCACTTGGCGATGCAGCATTGGACGCTCGCCTGAAGGACGAATGGCTGGACGTGACACTGCCCGCGCGACCCCGCGCGCACGGCACCATCCATCCGGTCAGCCAAGTGACCGAGGAAGTGACCGCGATCCTGGCCGACATGGGGTTTTCCGTCGCCGAAGGCCCGCAGATCGAGACCGACTGGTATAACTTCGACGCGCTGAACATCCCCGATCACCACCCGGCGCGGACCGAGATGGATACGTTTTACATGGCCCGCGGCGACGGCGACGACCGCCCGCCGCACGTGCTGCGCACCCACACCAGCCCGGTGCAAATCCGCTCGATGCAGGACCACGGCGCGCCGCTCAGGATCATCTGTCCGGGCCGGGTTTACCGCGCCGATTACGACCAGACCCACACGCCGATGTTCCATCAGGTCGAGGGGCTGGCGATCGACAAAGATATCTCGATGGCGAACCTGAAATGGGTGCTGGAAGAATTCTTTTCCGCCTTCTTCGGCACATCGGTCAAAACCCGCTTCCGCGCCTCGCATTTCCCGTTCACCGAACCCTCGGCCGAGGTCGATATCCAGTGTTCGTGGGAAGGCGGGTCTGTAAAAGTGGGCGAAGGCGATGACTGGCTGGAGGTGCTGGGCAGCGGCATGGTGCATCCCAAGGTGCTGGAAGCAGGCGGGATTGATCCGGCCAAATGGCAGGGCTTCGCCTTCGGCATGGGCATCGACCGGATGGCGATGCTGAAATACGGGATACCGGATCTCAGGGCGTTTTTTGACAGTGATTTGAGGTGGTTGAGGCATTATGGTTTCTCAGCGCTGGACGTGCCGACGCTGCATGGGGGACTTTAAAGTGAAGAACACAGGATCGTTGGAGGCAATCGCTTCGTTTTCTCAGCTTGGAATGGCTCTAGCCGCTGGCGCCGCCGCATGGATTGCTTACTTAGTGTTAGTTCGCGAAGCGAACGATCGGCGTGAACTACAGATCAGAAATGAGAAACGCGAGGTGGTCGCGGAAGTTATCTCTTCTATTGAAATCTGCCGTGCGAAAGTAAATCAAATTAACGTCGTTTCCGTCGAAAAGGTCCCCTATTTTCCTGACGAGTTCTCGCGAATTGATGCGAGTATCGGGTTGGCAAATGTCTTCGAATTTAGTGGGCTGGTCGACGCTGCAACTTCCTATGTCAAAGCGATCAGAAAGTATCGAAACTCGATTGTTTTGCTCAAGCGAAAACGTCCTAAGAAAGTAGATAAGAATAATCCGCTGCCAGGGGATTACAAAGATCAGCGTGCGAAGGTCAGCGAGCACCACTCCGAAGTAATGTTGGCCAGAAACGAACTGTTCAAGCAGGCGAGGTTAGAACTCAAAGCCGATATTTCCGATGCAAGCACAGATGAACGAGAAGTCTCGTTGCCAAACGAGGCGGATGCAAATCAATGAAATTCACCCTCTCCTGGCTCCGCGAGCATCTCGAGACCACTGCCTCGGTCACCGAAATCACCGAAACCCTCACCGATCTCGGCCTTGAGGTCGAGGAAGTCATAAACCCCGCCGACCGGCTCGCCGATTTCACTATCGGCAAGGTGCTCAGGGCAGAAAAACACCCCGACGCTGACCGCCTGACCGTCTGCCATGTCGCAACCGATCAGGGTGAAAAGCAGATTATCTGCGGCGCGCCGAATGCTCGGACCGGTATCACCGTCGTGATCGCCCACGCGGGCACCTATATCCCCGGCATCGACACGACCATTCAGGTCGGCAAAATCCGCGGCGTCGAAAGCCACGGCATGATGTGCTCGGAACGCGAGATGGAACTGTCGGACGAACACGACGGCATCATTGAGCTTTCCTCGGGCGAGGTCGGCGACAAGTTCACCGACTGGCTGGCCGCGAACGACCCCGCCAAAATCGACCCGGTGATCGAGATCGCCATCACCCCAAACCGGCAAGACGCGCTGGGCGTCGAAGGCATCGCCCGCGATCTGGCGGCACGCGGCGTGGGCACCAAGATCGACCGGCCCATCGAGCCGATAAAAGGCAGTTTTGAAAGCCCGATCAACGTCAGCATCGACGATGACACACTCGACGGCGCACCATTCTTCGCAGGCCGGGTGATCCGGGGCGTTAAGAACGGCCCCTCGCCCGAATGGCTGCAACACCGGCTGAAGGCCATCGGTCTCCGCCCGATCTCAACACTTGTCGATATCACCAACTTCTTCACCTACGACCGCAACCGGCCCTTGCATGTCTTTGACGCCGACAAGGTTCAGGGAAATCTGCGCGTCCATCGCGCCAAGGGCGGCGAAGAAATCGCAGCGCTCGACGACAAAAGCTATACCTTCCAGCCCGGCATGATGATCATCGCCGACAATCGCGCGCCGGAAAGCATCGCCGGTGTGATGGGCGGCGAGAAAACCGGCGTGACCGGTGAGACGGTGAATGTCTTTCTGGAAAGCGCCTATTGGGATCCGATCACGGTGGCGCGCACAGGCCGCGCTTTGAAAATCAACTCCGACGCAAAGTATCGCTTCGAACGCGGCGTCGACCCGGTTTTCACCCTGCCGGGGTTGGATTTGGGCACGCAAATGGTGCTCGACCTTTGCGGCGGCGAAGCCTCCGAGGTCGTCACCGCCGGCGCGGTTCCCGACACCACCCGCGCCTATCGGCTCGACACTGACCGTTGTTCGTCGCTGGTTGGCATGGACATCCCGGCGGACGACCAGCGCGCGACGCTTGAACGCCTCGGCTTCACCATCGACGGCGACATGGTGACCCCGCCAAGCTGGCGCCGCGACGTGACGGGCGAGGCGGATCTGGTGGAAGAAGTCGCGCGGATCGCGTCGCTGACCAAGCTGGAGCCCAAACCCATGCCGCGTATGCAGGCGGGCGTACCAAAACCGATCCTGACGCCCTTGCAGAAACGTGAGCAGATCGCACGGCGCACGGCGGCGGCACTCGGCATGAACGAATGCGTGACCTACAGCTTTGTCGATCAGGCGTCAGCCGCGCTTTTCGGCGGTGGCGGGCAAGCCGCGCAGGTCGCCAACCCGATCTCGTCGGAAATGACCCATATGCGCCCTTCACTTTTGCCGGGGCTATTACAGGCGGCAGCACGCAATCAGGCACGCGGCTTTGCCGATCTTGCGCTTTTCGAAGTCGGCGCGGTCTGGCACGGCGGCGAGCCGGAGGAACAGGAAATGCTGGTCGCCGGTTTGCGCATCGGTGCGACCGCGCCCAAGGATCCGCATGGGTCCCGTCGGTCGGTGGATGTTTACGACGCCCGCGCTGACGCCGAAGCGATCCTTTCCGCACTTGGCGCGCCCGCCCGCACCCAGTTTCCCCGCGATGCCAAGGACTGGTGGCACCCGGGCCGCTCGGCGCGGATCACGCTGGGGCCAAAGATCGTGCTTGGCAGCTTTGGCGAGGTTCACCCCCGCGTGCTTGCCGCAATGGATGTCAAAGGCCCGGCGGTTGGCTTCGCGCTGCATCTGGCCGCCGTGCCGCAGCCGAAATCGCGCGGCACAGGTCGTGGTGCGCTGACAATCAGCGATCTTCAAGCGGTCGAGCGCGATTTTGCCTTTGTCCTCGATGCCGATGTCGAAGCCATCAATCTGGTGAATGCCGCGCAGGGTGCCGACAAGGCGCTGATCCGCGCGGTGCGGGTCTTCGACGAGTTCATCGGCGGAAGCCTTGGCGACGGTAAGAAGTCGCTGGCCATCACCGTGCGCCTGCAACCGACCGAAAAAACGCTCACCGACGAAGAGATTGATGCGGTATCCGCCAGGATCGTCGAGAAGGTATCCAAGGCCACCGGCGGCGTGCTGCGCGGATAACCGCGCGACAGGAGAAATCAAATGACACTCAAGGTTTATCTTTCCGGCGAAATTCACACCGACTGGCGCGAGCAGATCGTCGAAGGTGCGAGCGCGTTGGACGTGAATTTTTCGTCCCCCGTCACCGACCACGATGCCTCGGACGATTGCGGCGTCGCCATATTGGGTGCCGAGGACAACAAGTTCTGGCACGATCACAAAGGGGCGAAGGTTAATGCGATCCGCACCCGCCACGCGATTGAAAATGCCGACATTGTGGTTGTGCGCTTCGGCGAGAAATACAGACAGTGGAACGCGGCGTTTGACGCCGGGATGGCCGCCGCACTTGGCAAATCGCTGATCGTGCTCAGCTTGCCCGAGCATCAGCACCCGCTGAAAGAGGTTCATGCCGCAGCGCTGGCTGTTGCCGAAGAACCGCGACAGGTTGTCGACATTCTGCGCTATGTGCTGAGCGGAAAACTGCCCTAGCCGTTTCTGGGCGGGATATTCAGCCCCCTTTGCACCGCCGGGCGCGCAAGAAATCGATCAAGATAGGCCTGGACCCTGGGAAGATCTCCCCATCCGACAAGATCGCGTGCGCCATAGAAATCAAGGCCCCGCAGCCAGGGCGCAATCGCGATATCAGCGATAGAGTATTCGCCAGCGATCCATTCCTTGCCTTCAAGCGCGCCCTCAAGAACGTTCAGCAACCGTTTTGCTTCATCGACATAGCGCTCGCGAGGGCGTGGGTCTTCGATCTCGCTACCGGCGAATTTTACGAAGTAACCGAGCTGTCCAAACATCGGCCCGATGCCGCCCATCTGGAACATCAGCCACTTGATCGCGTCGTATTTTGCCGCGCCTTTCGGCAAAAGTCGCCCGGTTTTCTCGGCGAGGTAAATCAGGATCGCACCAGACTCGAACAATTCAACAGGCGCGCCGTCGGGGCCATTGGGATCGATCAGGGCAGGGATCTTATTGTTCGGGTTCAGCGACAGAAACTCCGGGCTTCGAACATCCACATCGCTAAGCGTCACCCGGTGCGGTTCATATTCAAGCCCAAGTTCCTCAAGCGCGATTGATACCTTGACGCCATTTGGTGTTGGAAAACTGTAAAGCTGAATTACGTCGGGCTGCGTGGCGGGCCAGCGATGCGTGATCGGGAAGTTGGAAAGTTGGGGCCGGGCGTCCATTTTGCTGCCTTTGTGATTTAGTGTGCGAAAATCCACATAAGTCTATTTTGCGTGGGCGAAACCCCTCAATTCTGTGCGTTTTAGTGCTAGTTCGTGTGCGCGGGCAGCGGGCTCGGACGGCTTTCTGGGATTGGGAAAAAGATAGGAGCAATTTTGGTTCAGGAATTCAAAGACTTTATTGCCAAAGGAAATGTCATGGACATGGCCGTTGGTATCATCATTGGCGCGGCGTTCACAGCCATTGTCACATCCCTTGTCGGCGACCTGATCAACCCGATTATCGGCCTCTTTATGGGCGGCGTCGATTTCAGCAACAATTACGCCGTTCTGTCGGGAGAGGTCGCCGAAGGCGCCAGCCTTGATGCCGCGCGCGAGACCGGGGCGTCTGTGTTTGCCTACGGCTCGTTCATTATGGCGATCATCAACTTCCTGATCATTGCATGGGTCGTTTTCATGCTGGTCAGATACGTAAATCGCGTTAAGGCAGCCAGCGAAGAGCCAGCGGAGGCCGCACCGGAAGAGCCCGCAGGCCCAACGCAGGAAGAGCTGCTGACGGAAATTCGCGACGCGCTTCAGGCGAGGTAGCTGTAACGTTTTAATTGAAAGGACTCGCTAAACAGCGGGTCCTTTTCTATTTGAGCCACAGTGATAGGTTTGGCCAATCCGACAGGAGATCAAAATGGCCGCAACACCCTCCGTTTGCGATTTCGGCTGGTCGGCACCGGACTTCCGGCTGCCGGCGACCGATGGCAATATTTACACCCTTCAGGATGTCGCAGGCCCAAAAGGCCTTGTCGTTGCATTTATCTGTAACCATTGCCCCTACGTGTTGGCCGTAATGGACCGGATTGTCCGTGACGCGCGCGACCTGGCACCACTTGGCATCGGCTACGCGGCGATATGCTCGAACGACGCCACTGACCGTCCGGTTGACGGCTTCGACAATATGAAAGCCATGGCGGAAGAGCGTGGCTTTTCATTCCCTTATCTTCACGACGAAACGCAGGCGGTTGCCCGCGCCTATGATGCTGCCTGCACGCCGGATTTCTTTGGGCTGAACGCAGACCTGAAGCTGCAATACCGCGGCCGCCTCGACGCGTCGCGCGCTCAGGCCGGTCCTGACGATTTGCGCCGCGATTTGTTCGAGGCGATGCGGCAGGTGGCGGAGGTTGGCGAAGGCCCCCGCGATCAGGTCGCGTCGATGGGGTGTTCCATCAAGTGGAAAGCGGCCTGAGAACCGCGCAAGTCACTGTTCGCTACGCGGACAAACCCGAACTTCGCTCCTCGCCGTAAGATGAGAATGACGGCACTTTTATCGCCGACTGCACTGCACAACGTTCTTTGCAGTGCAGCGGAAAATGCGGCTGTGCACACCGCAGCGAAACACGGCCTCGGAACGACGCCAGTGCGGACTAATCTGCCACTGACAAAATCAACATGGTTGGATTCCGCGGCACCTGGCATGCATACGGTGCCGCAGAATTCATT
>CAXMNX010000030.1:0-11121 GCA_964194845.1 uncultured Boseongicola sp. | reverse complement strand
GCCGAGTGGCGCGATCTTTTTCCCGGCATAAAGGAAAGTAACACTGGCCTGGCAGAGACTGGTTCGAATTGGACTGACAGCACCGGTTTATCGACAGTATTCCTGGCCATCACCCAGCCCATCAGACCGACGCCGTTGAAGTCAAAAGTCGATTTTATGTCGTCCGTGGAATCCCCCTGTCAGCGCCACTTTTTTTGGCTGCTATCGTCCAGGACCCGTGTTAGGCATACACGAAACTTTTTTCGGCGTAACAGGCGTGTAAAAGGGCGGCGGAATGAAGCGCTCCGGGAATTCAGGCCTCTGATTTGTGGTCATTTGCCCTAGCAGTTTTTCTGCTGATCATCACACCCGGCCCCGGCGTCCTGTCAACGGCCGGTGTCGGCGCCGCTTTCGGCAGTCGGGCTGGGTTGTGGTATGTGGCGGGGCTTTTTGTCGGAACTAACCTGGTCGCCCTTGCCGTGGTCTCTGGCCTGGCCGCGGTGATATTTGCCAGCCCGATCATACGGAATGTCCTGCTTGGTTTGTCTGCGGCCTATCTTCTGTACCTCGCGTTCCGGATTGCTTTTGCCGGCGCGCGAATTGCTTTCATCGAAGCAAAGGGCCAGCCCGGCTTCTTTTCGGGCATCATTTTGCAGGCGATCAACCCAAAAGCCTATGCGGTGAACACAACCCTGTTCAGCGGGTTCGCCTTTCTGCCGGGGCATTTGCTGACAGAAACCCTGATCAAATTCGCCATACTCAACGCGATCTGGATCCCGATCCACTTGCTGTGGCTGGTTGCCGGCAGCGCCGTGCAGAGGCTCGAACTGGAGGCGCGTGTGCAGTTTCGCATCAACCTGCTGATGGCCGGGGCGATGCTGGCGGTTGTCGCGCTGGCGGCGCTTTCGCTCGCCTGACTGCCTCAGGCCGGTTCCGGGGCAATATCGTCTTCAATTAAGAACCTCACTATGTCGAGATTGTGATGGCCAACTTACTGGCGGATGTATTTGTCCCGATATACGTTTGTTTTATGACTGGATCGAAAATTTTCGTTCTTGCCCTTCTTAGTACTCTTGAATTGAGTACGGCAGCCTTAGCGCAAGATACGCTACAACCCGCGTCTCAAACTGTTGAACCTGTGTCCTTGACGATAGCCGTCTCGGAGCGACCTGACACCAACCACCCCCTAAATTGTTGTGACTGGGGAGGGAGTTGCATATTTTCAACCAGAGCGGCGGCAGAGGCCAAATGACCTGGAGAGTCTTGTTAGATTAAACTGACTTTAGCCGGGGACGGCGGTTTCGTAGGTGCCGCCGACAGATCAGGGCAGCGAAAAAGTCCATGAGACCTCGTGATAAATATTTCGACACCATATGTTGCGGCTGGTAGCGTAGATTGAGCGACACATCGCAGAGCTAGAAGTACGTCGCCGTCGCCTCACAAATGATTTCGGGATGCTTCGTTCAAGTCGTGCCGTGGACTTGTCTGTGTATGCTGCAAATGATGCGCAGCGGGCGGCGCTGATAGTGGATGGTCCAGGACCGCGCAAGTGCGATTGGCGCTTGGCTGCTTGCCCGTGTTAGCTATCTGTGGTTCAAGACAAAATAACTATCTGAACGAAAGAGTTTAGAAAATGAGTGAGTTCGCGCGCCGCCGGACAATCATGGTCGACACGCAAGTTCGGCCGTCAGATGTCACCAAGTTTCCGATCATCAATGCGATGCTGATCGTCCCGCGCGAAGCGTTCGTGCCGGATGGTCGACGCGAGGCTGCATATGCCGGAGAAAACCTCGATATCGGGCAGGGCCGGGTGCTGCTGGAACCGCGCACATTCGCCAAAATGCTGGAAGTGGCTGACATTCAGCCCGGCGATCTGGTGCTGGATGTGGCATGCGGATTTGGATATTCGGCGGCGGTTGCGGCGCATCTGGCCGAGGCGGTGATTGCGCTGGAAGACAATGCCGAGTTTTGTGCTGAGGCCGAGGCGGCAATATCGGCCGCAGGAGCTGACAATGTCGCGGTTGTCGAGGGGCGGCTGGCCGAAGGTGCTGCAAAACACGGGCCATACGACGTCATTCTTATCGAGGGCGGTGTCGAAGTGGTGCCGGATGCGCTGACCGATCAGCTGAAAGCGGGCGGGCGCATCGTTGCGATCTTCGATGATGGTCATCTTGGCACCGTGAAGGTCGGTTATCGCACGGATGCCGCAGTCGACTGGCGCTATGCCTTCAACGCCAGCGGGCCGGTCCTGGCAGGATTTCACCGTGCTGCGGAATTTGCTTTGTGAGTGGGGAAACCGAGAAGGAATTTTCGTGAAATCAACTGATATTGCAAAAGTTTTCGTTTTCGTTGGCGGGTTTGCAGTGACATCGACAGCTTCGGCTGAGACTCTGACCGACACGCTTGTCGCGACTTACAAATCGAGCGGCCTGATCCAACAGAACCGCGCGGTCCTTCGTGCGGCTGACGAAGATGTGGCCCAGGCGGTCGCACTGCTCAGGCCAATCCTGAGCTATGCCGCCAACGTCAATTACATCGACCCGACGCTTGGCGACGAATTTTCGGCACACTGTCGCTAAGCGGCGAGATGCTTCTTTACGATTTTGGCCGGTCGCAGCTTGGGATCGACGCCGCGAAAGAAACAGTTCTGGCGACCCGCGCGGTGCTGGTCGATGTCGAAAACACCACGCTTTTGAATGCGGTGCGGGCCTTTCTGACTGTCCTGCGTTCGGAGGCGTTTGTTGAACTCACACAAAACAACGTGCGCCTGCTGACCCAGCAATTGCGCGCGACGCGTGACCGGTTCGAAGTGGGCGAGGTGACGCGCACCGATGTGTCGCTTGCCGAGGCGCGACTGGCCGCCGCACGCAGCGGTCTGGCCGCCGAGCAGGGCGCGTTGGCGCGCGCGCACGAGCAATACCGCGCCGTTGTGGGTGCCTACCCCGGTTTGCTTTCCACGCCGCCGCCGCCGCCCGCGATTCCGTCGACCGAGGAAGCGGCGCGGTCGATTGCCAGGACCAAAAATCCGCAAGTCGTGCAGGTTCAGCATCAGGTCAAGGCTGCTGATTTGCTGGTCGATCAGGCAGCACGCGCGATGCAGCCTTCCGTGAATGCCACTGGCAGTCTGTCGGTGGATGACGATGGTGACGATGCAACCTCGCTTGGCATTTCGCTGAGCGGACCGATTTATCAGGGCGGCGCAATACCCTCGCGGCTTCGCCAGGCGCGGGCCGGGCGCGATCAGGCGCGGGCGTTTCTCTATACAACCGGTCTTCTTGTCGATCAGCAGGTTGGCAATGCCTATGCCAACCTGGCGGTGGCCGTGGCCTCGATTGATGCCTCTGACCGGCAGGTGCGAGCCGCCGAGCTGGCCTTGCGTGGTGTCCGCGAGGAGTTCCAGCTTGGCGCCCGGACAACCCTTGATGTTCTTGATCAGGAACAAGAGGTTCTGGACGCCCAAACGAACCGCGTATCGGCCCAGTTCGATCGTTATATTGCGTTCTATGAAGCGCTTGATTCCATGGGGCTTTTGACGGCCGAACATCTACGGCTGAATGTTCCCATCTATGACCCTGCTGAGTACTATAATTCGGTCAAGGATGCCCCGCGCGGGCAGGTCAGCAAGCAATCCCGGCAACTTGACCGTGTGATGCGCGCGCTTGGCAAGGAATAGCTGCGAACGGTTGTCTGGCATCTGACCACCGGTTACGATGTATTCGGGGCCAGGAGAGTCGGGCGCAATGTCAAAGTCGGTATCAGGTCAGGATGTTGAAGATATGCTGTCGTCGGTCCGACGATTGGTTTCCAGTGAATTGCCGCGAAATCGACGCACCATCCTGCCGGAAGGACCGGAGGCGCTGGTGCTGACCGAAGCGCAACGGATCGAGCCTTCGATGATCGGCCATAATTCCCAGCGAAAATCGCTGGAAGACCGCATTGCGGAATTGGAGGCGGCGGTATCGGAAACCGTCGATGAATGGGAGCCGGACGGCAGCGAGGATCAGGATCAGCACCGGCCTGACCGGATCGTCTACAAGCGTTCCGAGAACGAGCTTCAAGGCGACCGGCCACGCAGTCTGCGGTTAAGCGAAATTTCCCTGATCGAAACCGGCCCGGCGAACGACGATGTGCCGGAAGAGACCGAGCCAATGTCCGCCGCAACTTTTCGCCACGGAGCCGACGAAGATGAGAAATCGCCGCTAGATACCGCAGAGTTTTCTGAAAGTGGCACGGGGCTGCCGGATGCCGACCTGTCCGATGATGCAGACGCGCCCCGCGACGCGGTGCAATCTGAGGTGTCTGATCCTGGCACCGTGGCCGAGGCGGATACCGCGCAGTCGGACAGCGAGGACGCGATAATCGACGAACCAGTTGCGCTTTCAACTGAGAAATTGGACGCCGACGCAGAAGCAGATGAAGAGACCATAGAAGATATCGCCACCGACGAATCTTTTGAAGAGGCGCTGGCCGAGGCAGTCGCTGCATCGCTGCCTGACGCCGTAGTGGATGAGATCGAGCAACGTGAGGAGGTAATTTCTACCGAGCGCGTGAAAGATCTTCATGGCGAACCCGACGTCGCCCAGATAGACGCGGCGTCCTTGCATCCGCTGGTTGCGTCGCTGATCCGCGAGGAAATGCAGGGCGAGCTGGGTGAGCGCATCACCCGCAATGTGCGCAAACTGGTCCGGCAGGAAATTCAGCGTGCGCTGACCGTGCGCGAATTGGAATAGTGCGCAGAACAGGTCAAAAGTGAACACGCCAGCGCATCTTCTGATCGGCGCGGCGGCCTTCGGCAAAGCAAACCAAAAAGCCACGACGATCGCCGCGATCTTTGGCGCATTGACGCCGGATCTGTCGCTTTACGTGATGGTATCGGTGTCGATCTGGGTTCTGAACATTCCGCCGGGAATTGTATTCAATGAACTATATTTCTCGGATGGGTGGCAGAAGGTATTTGCCATCGACAACAGTTTTATCCTGTGGGGGGTGGCATGTGCTGTCGCCGTCTGGCGACGCTCGGCCATCTTCATTGCGTTCACCGGGGCAGCACTGCTGCACCTTGTGTTTGATTTTCCGCTGCATACCGATGACGCAAGAATGCACTTCTGGCCGGTGACGAGTTGGGTTTATGAAAGCCCCGTAAGCTACTGGGATCGCAGAGCTTATGCGGGCGTTGTTGGGCCGATGGAAGTCGCAATGTCCTGCGGTGCTGCCTATCTGATCTGGCGGCGAGAGGGGTCGCGTTTGATAATTGCTCTGGCCGCTGCCCTGCTGGCGGCGGAGTTTCTGAGCTCCGGGATCTGGCAGTTCGTATTTTGACGACACGGGGCACCGCTGGACACGCGAATTACGCTTGGACTTCCTCGATACGGATTGCCACCGGGGCGGATGCCAGCACGCCGGTGCCGTCCATCGCAGTGATGGCCTCGTCCAGTGCATTGCGCCCGGTTTTGTGGGTGACGATCAGGACCGGCGCGGTCGGCGCTGTGTGGCCATACTGACGCATCCGGTTTATTGAAATTCCCGCGTCGCCAAGCACTGACGCAATTTTGGCCAAGGCGCCCGGTTTATCGGCGAGTTCCATCCTGAGATAGAACGGCGCCGGAGCCGACGAACGTGCAATACGCGCGGTGACAAGCTCGGTCGCTGGCCGACCAAATGTCGACAACCGCGTGCCGCGCGCCAGGTCCATGATGTCGCTTAGAACAGCGCTTGCGGTCGGGCCTTCGCCCGCACCCGCGCCGCGCAGAACAATCTGCCCGACGCCGTCGCCTTCCAGCACCACCATATTCGTGGCGTTTTCCAGCTGCCCAAGCGGCGATCCGGCGGGGACAAGGCAGGGCGACATGCGGGTTTCCAGCCCGCGGCCGGTCATTTGCGCCACGCCCAGAAGCTTAATGCGGAACCCCATGTCTTCGGCCTGTTCGATATCTTCGATGGTGATCTTTTCGATCCCTTCGATTTCCATTCCGCCGAAATCGACCCGTGTCCCAAAAGCAATGGAGGCCAGAAGTGCCAACTTGTGGCCTGCGTCGATGCCGCCCACATCCAGCGTCGGGTCGGCTTCGAGATATCCAAGCTTTTCGGCTTCGGCGAAGACTGTTTGATAGTCCAGCGCGGCGTTTTGCATCCGCGTCAGGATATAATTGCAGGTGCCGTTCATCACGCCCATGACACGGGTAACCTCGTTGCCCGCAAGCCCTTCGGTCAGTGCCTTGACGACGGGGATGCCACCGGCGACAGCTGCCTCAAACCGCAGGCATGTCCCTGATGCCTCGGCCGCTTCAGCTAATGCCTGACCATGAACGGCAAGCATCGCTTTGTTTGCGGTCACCACGTCTTTGCCCGCGGATATTGCCGCTTCGGTCGCCACTTTGGCAGGGCCGTCTTCGCCGCCCATCAGTTCAACGAAGACATCGACATCGTCGCTACTTGCCAGTGCTATGGGATCGTCTTCCCAGACGTATTGAGACAGGTCGATGCCGCGGTCCATGCTTCGGCTGCGGGCGGAAACCGCACTGATAACAATCGGTCGGCCGGCGCGCGCCGACAAAAGCGCGGCGTGACGCTGAACGATCTTCACGACGCCTGCGCCGACAGTTCCAAGGCCCGCAATCCCAAGGCGTAATGGCGTTGACATGAATATTGCTCCGACCAAATTCCGGGCGGTGTTAACCTGTCCACCGCCGCTGGGCAACGCCCCGGCGTCTTAGGGTCCAGACCCTAGCGCGCCAGAGCCGCGCGAAGGCGTTCGAAGTCATCCTGGCCGGCTACCGGCGACCGCAGCAGGATCGCCCGACGACGCAACGCGGCAGCACGCCCTTGAAGCGCGGCGTTTGCAAGGTTTTCTTCATCATCAGATGTCGCTGGTGCTGGCAGCGTGACTGTCGGTTGCAGCTCGCGCCAGCGGGCCGTTCCGCGCGACGCCAGTGGCGTTTCGACATCCGGCCACTGAACGCAGGCGGACGTCGCCAAAAGCAAAGATGTGATAACGATACCAATTCGCATGTGCGCACATTGGCGCTGGACGCAGGGTAGAGCAAGGCGTCGATCCGGGATTGAAATGAACGCACGTTCAGATACAACGGCCCTATGGCCCGCAAAATCGGATCACACGCCGAGATAACCGGCCCCGCAATTCGCGATGCGGCTTTGCGGCTTTTTGCGCGCTCGGGGTATGCGGCTGTGTCCATGCGCGAGATCGCATCCGAGGTGGGTGTGCGTGCAGGCGCGCTTTATCTTTATACGCCGGACAAGCAGACGCTGCTTTTCGATCTGATGAAAGAGCATCTTGAACGTTTGTTGGTGGCTTGGTCAGCAGCGAAAATAGACGGCGAACCGATTGAGCAGCTTGAAAACTTTGTAAAGTTTCACGTTGCCTATCACGTGGATCGCCGGGATGCGGTTTTTCTGGCCTATATGGAGCTGCGAAACCTGTCGGTTGAAAATTTCGACGAGATCGAAACGATGCGTCGGCGTTATGAGGATGAGCTTGAAAAGATACTTTCCGCCGGACAGGAATGCGGCAAGTTTCGCCTGCCGGATACACGGGTGACGACGATGGCGCTGATTGCGATGCTGACCGGGGTACACGTCTGGTACCGCGACGGCGGGCGCCTGTCGCGCGAGCGTATTCAGCGCATCTATTGGAACCTGGCGCGGCGGACCGTGCGCGCATGACGGACCCGACCGAAGACGAGGTGCTGATAAAGATATCTGCCTCGCCGATGCGTCGGTGGACAGCCGTTCTGGTGTTCATAACCCTGAGTTTCGTGTTGCTTTGGCTTTCCGTCACAGGCGCAGGCGCCTTGGGTTGGCGCCTGTTTTTCCTCGGCTTTGGAATCGTAGCACTTTGGATGGCGGACGTGCTTCGCCGCTCGACGATGCAAGAGATCGAATTGACAAAGACCGAGCTTCGCACGTCGGACGGGCGTGTTCTGACGGCTGTCGACAATGTTCGCAAGGTCGAAAAGGGGGCGTTCGCGTTTAAGCCTTCAAATGGATTTCTGGTGCGCTTGAATTCGGCCAGCGGACGCGGCTGGGCGCCGGGGCTATGGTGGCAGGCCGGCACATATCTTGGTGTGGGCGGCGTAGTTTCGGCTGGTCAATCGAAAGCGATGGCGGAAATTCTTGCCGCGATTCTTGCCGGGCTTTGGCCGGATCCGCCCGGGTCTTAAGCGCTCGCATTTCGCAGAGCGGCCAGGCAGACGCAAATAACCCAAGAAATCTAAGGGGTTGCCCGTCAAAAATTGACGTTTTGATTACCATTTGTATGTCATTTCCGAATGTAGCGTTTCCGAAAAGCTCTGATAGTCTGGCCGGAAGGCCCGGGGCATCGTTTAACGCTGCGGTCCGTTTCAAAGGAGAAGTTGATATGGACGGAAGTGCAACTCGCGAACCATCGTTTCGCGAAAGCGTTGATTTGATGTTCAACCGTGCGGCGGCCTTGCTGGATTTGCCGCCCGGGTTGGAAAACAAGATCCGCGTCTGCAACTCGACCTATGTGGTCAGGTTTGGCGTCAAGCTCAGAGGCGATATTCAGACGTTCACCGGCTATCGTTCTGTTCATTCGGAACATATGGAGCCAGTGAAAGGCGGTATCCGTTACTCGCTCGGCGTCAACCAGGACGAAGTAGAAGCGCTGGCCGCACTGATGACTTACAAGTGCGCCCTGGTCGAAGTGCCTTATGGTGGGTCCAAGGGCGGGCTTTGCATTGATCCGCGCGAATACGACGAAGATGAACTTGAACGGATTACCCGGCGCTTTGCCTACGAACTTGCCAAGCGCGACCTGATCAACCCGTCGCAAAACGTGCCTGCTCCTGATATGGGGACCGGCGAACGCGAGATGGCGTGGATCGCCGACCAATACGCGCGGATGAACACGACCGACATCAACGCGCGCGCCTGCGTGACCGGCAAGCCACCGCACGCGGGCGGCATTCAAGGCCGGGTCGAAGCAACCGGTCGCGGTGTCCAATATTCGCTTCAGGAGTTTTTCCGGCACCCGGACGATGTGGCTGAAGCCGGATTGTCGGGCTCGCTCGACGGCAAGAGCGTTGTCGTGCAGGGGCTTGGCAACGTGGGGTATCACGCGGCGAAGTTTCTTTCGGAAGAGGACGGCGCGAAAGTCGTTGGCATTATCGAACGTGACGGTGCGCTTGTTGATGACAACGGCTTGGATGTTGAAGCCGTCAGCCACTGGATCAAATCCCATGGCGGGGTCAAAGGGTATGCAACGTCAGGCTATGTCGAGGACGGCGCGGTCGTGCTTGAACATGACTGTGACATACTCATTCCCGCCGCGCTTGAGGCGGTGATCAATCTTTCAAACGCCGACCGCATTAAAGCACCACTGATCATTGAGGCCGCAAACGGTCCGGTAACGGCTGGTGCCGACGAGGTTCTGCGCAAAAATGGCAAAATGATCATTCCGGACATGTACGCCAACGCTGGCGGTGTGACGGTATCGTATTTCGAATGGGTCAAGAACCTGAGCCACATTCGCTTCGGTCGGATGCAGCGCCGACAGGAGGAAGCGCGCCATGATCTGATCGTGGGCGAGCTTGAACGGCTGAGCGAGAGCATGGGCGAAAGCTGGTCGATGACGTCGAATTTCAAGGATCGCTATTTGCGGGGCGCGGGCGAGCTGGAACTTGTGCGGTCCGGTCTTGATGACACGATGCGTGCGGCTTACCAGGCGATGCGCGATGTCTGGCGAACACGCGACGACGTCACTGATTTGCGCACGGCCGCGTATATCGTCGCAATCGAGCGTGTGGCATCCAGCTATCGCGCCAAGGGGCTTTGACGGCCGGCGCCCAACGACCCAATTCAAGGCAATGACCGCGATTTTGCGGTCATTGTTTATGCCTTTCGCACAATCGTGCCGGTACGACATCGTTGTGCAGTAAATTAGCGGATAATTCGGGTTGAAGTCCTAATTCTGCCGGATTTGTAGCGCTTATTCGTCACGTGAAAACCGATCCATTCGGTTACCGAAAGGTCTGTGACGAATGCGCAATGTGCTTAAAGCTATACGCCAATCCGGGTTCTCGCGGAATGAACGCGGGTCAATCACGGCTGAGTCCGTGCTGTGGCTGCCGGTTTATCTGGTCTTCTTTGCCCTGATTGCCGATGTGTCGCTGATGCTTCACGCGCAGTCAAAGGTGACGCGGATCGCGCAGGATGCGAACCGCCACGCATCAACCGGCTACATACCCGGCGCTGACGATACCGAAAGAGAAGCCAACCTCGAAGCCATGATCGCTGCCGATGTCTGGCCAATCAGCCCGCGCGCCATAATAGATTCGACCTACGGCGCGCAAACGGTCTCCACGACCATCGAGGTGCCGGTTGTGGATCTTGAGGTTGTCGGCTTGTTCAATCGGTTCTCGAACATCACGATTACCATTTCGACTATCCACCTGTTGGAGCTTTGATCATGGCCTTGTTCAATCGAAATTCCGGCAAATGTCATGACCGTGGTGCGCCCCGACAGCGCGTGTTCCCGCGATTTCGCAAGTCGGAAAAAGGCGGGGTCACTGTCGAGGCAATGCTCTGGCTGCCGTTCTTCATTCTTTTTATGTTCGGTATCGGCGAGATTGGTTTGGTCTTCTATGGCCAGGCCCGGGTTTTGGAAATTGCTCAGGATGCCAATCGCGCGACCTCGGTTGGCCGGTTTGCGACGACAACCGAAGCCGAGGACTGGGCTGAGGCCGCGCTGGCGACGTTCAGCGACGAGATTGTCGCGACCACGACCATCGACAAAGGGGTCATCACGACCGTCATTACCATTTCGGCAGGCGATCTGGCCGGGAATATTGGCATAATCTCGATGCTGGCGAGGTTCGATATGAAGGTTACCGCTCAACAGGTATGGGAGTATAATTCATGAGAATGAATTCTAAAAAAAGCGCTGGCGCAATTGTGCCGTTCGCTCGCGACCAAACCGGGTCGATGACAGTGCTGAACCTCTTCTTCATCATGGTCCTGGCAATATTTGCCGGTATCGCCATCGACATGGCAAATCTGATCCAGGCGCGTACCCAACTTCAGGTCGCGGCCGACACGGCGGCGCACGCAGCACTTTACACGCGCGACACATCCGATGCGTCAACCGCGAAAACAACCGCCATCGAC
>CAXMNX010000029.1:0-10958 GCA_964194845.1 uncultured Boseongicola sp. | reverse complement strand
CTCGTTGGCGATCCGGGAGAAGGCCCCTGGGGCACGAGCATCCGAATGTGGCGCAGAGCCTCAATAATCTAGCGGAGCTTTACCGCAACCAGGGCAACTACGCCGAGGCCGCACCGCTCTACCGGCGCTCGCTGGCAATCTGGGAGAAGGCTCTCGGGTCGGAGCATCCGGATGTGGCGCTGAGCCTCAGCAACCTGGCGGCCCTATACCAAGATCAGGGCAACTACGCCGAGGCCACGCCGCTTTACCTGCGCTCGCTGGCGATTGCGGAAAAGGCCCTCGGGCCGGAGCATCCGGATGTGGCGCGGAGCCTAAATAGCCTGGCGCTGCTCTACCGCGCCCAGGGCAACTACGCAGAGGCCGCACCACTCTTCCGGCGCGCACTGGCAATCGCGGAGAAGACCCTGGGACCTGAGCATCCGACCACCGCCAGTTTTCTCAACGACCTGGCGACCATTTACCAAGCTCAGGGCAACTATGCTGAGGCCGCACCGCTTTACTTGCGCTCCCTGGCGATCGCGGAAAAAGCTCTCGGGCCAGAGCATCCGGGAGTGGCGATAAGCCTCATTAACCTGGCGCGGCACTACCATGACCAGGGCAACTACTCCGAAGCCGCGCCGCTTTACCTGCGCTCCCTGGCGATCGCGGAGAAGACCCTGGGACCTGAGCATCCGACCACCGCCAACTTTCTCAACAACCTGGCGAACCTTTTCCAGGCTCAGGGCAACTACGCTGAGGCCGCACCGCTTTACTTGCGCTCCCTGGCGATCGCGGAAAAAGCTCTCGGGCCAGAGCATCCGGGAGTGGCGATAAGCCTCATTAACCTGACGCGGCACTACCATGACCAGGGCAACTACTCCGAAGCCGCGCCGCTTTACCTGCGCTCGCTGGCGATCGCGGAAAAGGCTCTCGGGCCAGAGCATCCGGGAGTGGCGACGAGTTTGGAGAATTACGCGGCACTGCTCCGCGAGACCGGTCGGGCCGATGAGGCGGGGGAAATGGAAGTCCGCGCCAAAGCGATCCGTGCTAAATACCAATGAGTGTGTCCGTCCTGCTCAACGCAATGAGACCGACACAACGTCGGGCATTCGGCGTGTTGGAGACGTTTCTGACACCGCCTCTAAAGGTTTCTGCCATTTCCCGACATCGCAGATCATCTCTGCAGCCGTGAGATTGTCGTGTGCGCTACTCCGAAGGCCTTGGCGATTGCCCGAGCGCTTTCTCCAGATTTCAAACGCTCGCGCGCCAGCTCTTGTTGATGCCTTGTCAGCTTGGGTTTGCGTCCGAACTTCACATTGTTTGCCCTGGCCACTGCCCTACCCTCATTCGCGCGTCTGGTTATCCGAATGCGTTCGTCTTCAGCTAAGGCCGAGAGGAAGGCGAGTATCCCCTTCCCCATGGGTGTGGTGAGGTCGAGCCAGGGCTTGTCGAGCACCTTCACAGTGGCACTGCGGTCAGCCACGCGTTGGATAATGGATATCCCGTCCATCATTGATCGGGTTGCCCTGTCCCACTCGGCAATCACCAGGACATCGTTTGACCCGAGCGCGTCGATGGCCTTCTCCAGCTCAGGCCTGCCCTTCAACGACTTGCCACTGACTCTCTCGCGAAAAATTTCGCCGCAGCTTTCTGCGCGGAGCGCGCCGATCTGGCGATCGAGGTTCTGGGTGACGGTTGAGACCCGTGCGTATCCGATTTTCATAGTTCAAGTGTACCAACTCAGTGAACATTACGCACCTGATTTATGCACCATCAAATAGGCAAGGAAAATGGGGCCCGTAACCGTTGGTGCAAATATGATAAGTTTTGCACCACTACAAGTGTCTAGTGTGCGAACGACCCTTACAATTCACCTGGCCACAACCGCGCACTGTGCATCACCGACAAAATTTGAATATGCTCATCGCGCACGCGATAGGCAACAATGTAATTCTTGTGCGCAACCCACTCTCTTGTGCCATCCACCCGACCCTGACGGCCAGAGTTTGGATGGTCAGAGAGTGTGGTTTCAGCACTATCTACAAGATCATCAACTAGCTGTTGTGCCGCCCTCGGATCATCTTTTGCAATGTATTCGACAATCGCGCTAAGGTCAGCTCGACTGCGGCCTGCCCATATGATTTTCATGCAGTCTTCTTGGCTTTCGCAATCTTTGCAATACGCTTGTGCAAATGTGCTTTCACTTCCGCAGAAGTATACGACCGCCCCGCATCAGCATCTGCGATACCCTCTTGCACATGCGCAACAAATTCTTCTTCAGCAGCCAGATATTGCTCGACTGCCTCGTTCGCCAAAAACGCCTTTGACCGGCGAGTTACCTCAGCCAGTTTCGTGAGCCGGTGCTTAATTTCCGGCGTAGTTTGAAAGGTGAATGTCGTGCGTTCCGCCATCCGATCTCTTTCGATTGTTTTATTCATATGCGTATATTGTAACACAATGTCACACAACGCGCAATTTGATCTGCTTTACAACTTGCCGCTACCTCCCCCACCCCGAAATCGCCTCACGACCAGCACAACAACAACGATGATCACGATCGCCGGATTTAATGACACAATGGAGTTGCCTCCCCCACCACCAACGGCTTGTGCCGTTGCCAGCGTCGGCCATGCGATCAGCGCCCTTTGTTTTGAACGGTTTTTTGACCCGTGTTACACTGGTTGTAAAACGGACGTTTGGCGGCCGAACGGCTGTCATTCCGTCCTTACTCGGTCGTCTAAGACCCGACGACTGCCTGCAACCGATGCGAGAGCCGAGGTGACGCGCAGGGTAGATGCTGCCATGAGCGCGACCGTTTGCAAATCTGACAAAGCGGCAATTGAAATTGGTGGTTCTTGGTGCCCCGTGGTTGATCGGCCAACGATGCGGGTCGGTTATGCAGCGAAGTCTTCGGTTCGAATTAGTATGTAACTTTAACTTCGGCGGATGGGGGCAGCTACGTGCGCGCGAACCCGCCCGCGCTCATTGGAGCGGATTGCGTTTATATTGAATCGAAATTCACTGCCTCTCAATCAGCATTCTGCTGATTTCAAACGCGAATTTCGATGCCTTGTGCCTCAATGAAAACGCAATCCGCTTTAAGCAAAGCCCGCGCCAAAACAACTGGAACACCTTGAAGATTTGTTTCCATAGCATCCCGTACAACGCAACTGCTCGGAATTTGCATCCAGGCCACTCCGCGACGTAACACGACCCGAACCGCCGCATATTCGACATGGAGCACGCCCGGTCCCGTGGCAGCGGTGGCACCTGCGCTTCGACATTTCCGGCCGACTTTTTCGTGTATATTGCTGGTACATGCACGTCTCCGTCGTCTCTGGGGTGTATGTTTAAGTCCAAAATTAGGCCCAAATATGGCGGGCTTGGCTGACAGCTCGCGATAGCCCGGCGGCAGCGGCGTTTTCAGTAATCAATGGATTACCAATGGATTAATACATAGTGGCTTAGCTTTGGTTCAATAAAAGTGTTATCGGAGGTTAATTGGTATAGTGTAGGGTGCGCACAGTTCAATGCTCGTAAGAAGTGAACAGTTTGGGTTCGACAGGGACAGGAGAAACCATGGAAGAGCAAATTGCAGAGCTGATGGCACAAGTTGCCGCGCTTGAAATGAAGGCGGGTACAACAAATACCATCTTCGCCGAAACATACTATTATCTATCAATTCCGCTGATGATCCTAATCCACGCAGGCTTTCTGGCCTACGAGATGGGCGCCAGCCGGATGAAAAACGTGCTTTCGTCGGGTGTGAAGAACATCCTGGCGTTTGCGTTCATGTTGCCGACATTCTGGTATTTCGGCTGGTGGATCTATTGGGGCTTCCCCACAGGTCTGACGTTCTCGGCCGGTCCGGTCGGTATTTCCGGCGGCGAATATGCTAGCAGCATTGCCTTGCCCTGGGTCGAATATATGGGCCCGAACATCGCCGATAACGCATCCGGCGTGTTCTGGGGTGCCTTCGCCATGTTCGCGGCGACCACCGCCTCGATCATGTCGGGCGCTTTGATCGAACGCATCCAGACTGTGGGCTTTGTGATCCTTGCCATTGTGCTTGGTTCTTTTGCTTGGGTGGTTGCGGCCGCCTGGGGCTGGCACGCCGATGGCTGGCTGGTCACTCAATGGGGCGTGCATGACTTTGGTGCAGCCGGACTTGTTCACGCGGTCGCGGGCTTCTTCGCGCTTGGTGTGCTGATCAACCTCGGGCCACGTATCGGAAAGTTCAACGATGACGGAACAGCAAACCACATCGCTGGTCACAACATGCCGCTGACTTGTGTTGGCCTGATGCTGATTATCGCCGGATTCTGGGGCTTCCTGATGGCTTGTGTCATTGTCCCGGGCGAAGCCTGGTCGTGGTATCCCGACAAGTTCGCCACAATCTACGGCACACCGATCACGCTTTCAGCACTTGGCTTTAACATCCTGATGGGGATGGCTGGCGGCACAATCGGTGCCTGGATGATGACCCGCGATCCGTTCTGGATGATGTCTGGCATGCTGGCCGGGATCATCGCGACAGCGTCCGGGCTTGACATCTACTGGCCGGGTCTGGCCTTCCTGGTTGCCTTTGGCGCCGGTGTCATATTGGCGCCTGCTGCGAAGATGCTGGAAAGACGCGGCATCGACGATGCAGTTGGTGCGGTAACGGTTCACGGCACCATCGGGATCTATGGCGTCGTCGCTCTTGGTGTCTTTGCCTCGGGGTTCCCGGCGTTGCAGGGCGAAGGGGCGCCGACCATCAGCCTCATTGGCCAGATTGTGGGTGCCATTGTGTTCCTGCTGCTTGGTTTGGTGCCGGGTTACGTTGTCTCGCTGATCCTGAGCAAGTTGGGTATGCTGCGCGTGCCAGCTGGTGCTGAAGAGCACGGCCTCGATCCGGTCAAGGTGGCGTCTGCCGCTTATCCGGAAGGTATCCCCGCTTCTGCCGCACCGGCAGAGTGATCGTAATTTTGTGAAAGGACAGACAAATGGGTTTTCCATTCGAAACAGCTGACTGGGCCGTGGTCGAGGGCGCGATGTATATGGGAGCAGGAGGCGGTTCGCCGTTTTTCTACACCCTGCTATCCGCTATTGCCTGCGTTGCCGCGCTTTGGATCGGCAACCGCAAAGAGCATTCGCTTTACGAGCACTACAAGTAAACTGCTCTGACGGTGTAAAATAAGCTTGAAAGGGGTCGCAAATTGCGGCCCCTTTTATATTGAAGCCCCGGGAGGATGAAAATGACCTTGTCGCTGATGGATTTCGCCAAGAAAAACGGCGTCCGTTTCTTTTTGTTCAATTTCACCGATCTGTTCGGCGTTCAGCGCGCAAAACTTGTGCCAGCAAGTGCAGTTGCCGACATGCAGCAAAGTGGTGCGGGGTTTGCCGGGTTTGCGGCCTGGCTGGACATGACGCCCGCGCACCCCGACATGTTCGTGATGCCGGACCCTGAAAGCGTTATTCAACTTCCCTGGAAGCCCGAAGTGGCCTGGGTCGCGGGGGATCCCTGGATGGAAGGTGCTCCGGTGGATCAGGCACCCCGCAATGTGCTGAAACGGCTTGTCGCCGAAGCTGCAAAAGACGATCAGGCGCTGATGACCGGGGTTGAACCCGAGTTTCATCTGATCGACGCCGACGGCGATGCGATCTCGGACGCCCGCGATACCCAGGAAAAGCCCTGCTATGACCAGTCGGCACTGATGCGGCGGTTTGAAGTTATCTCCGAGATTTGCACCCACATGGAGGCGCTCGGCTGGGGGCCTTACCAAAACGACCACGAAGACGCGAACGGCCAGTTCGAGATCAACTGGGACTATTCGCCCGCGCTCGTCACCGCCGATCGATGGGCGTTCTTCAAGTTCATGGTGAAAGAGATCGCGCAGGCGCATGGGTTTCGCGCGACGTTCATGCCCAAGCCATTTGCGCATCTGACCGGCAACGGGTGTCATGCGCATATCTCGCTTTGGTCCAATGATGGCGAGACCAATCATTTTGCCGGCGACGACGAAATGGGGCTTGGTCCTGCTTGTTATCACTTCATCGGCGGGCTGATGGCACATGCCCCGGCGCTGGCCGCGCTCAGCAATCCGACCGTGAACAGCTACAAACGGATCAATGCGCCGCGCACGCTTTCGGGTGCGACGTGGGCGCCGAACACGGTGACCTATGGCGGTAACAATCGCACGCACATGATCCGCATACCCGACAAGGGGAGGATCGAGTTTAGGCTCGCCGATGGCGCGGCCAATCCTTACCTGTTGATGGCGGGCATACTTGCGGCGGGGCGGCTTGGTATGGCGGCCAAGGCCGATCCGGGGCCACGACTGGATATCGACGCCTATGCCGAACCGGAAAAGCTGGGGAAAGTCGCGAAATTGCCGCTGAACCTTCTGGACGCGCTGCGCGCGTTTGCGGCGGATGGCAAGTTCTCGGGCGCGCTTGGGGCTGAATTTGCGGCAAGTTATGTCAAGTTGAAAACGGGTGACTGGAATGCCTATTCGCGGCATCTGACCGCATGGGAACGCGAGCGCACACTGGATTGCTGAGGGATGACCTGCCTTATCTGGACCTGACCGCGCCGGGATTTTCGACGCGATCAGACGAGGTGCGCACGGCGCGGGCGAAAAGCTGGTGCGCGCGAACGCCGTTTGGTCTGGCAGTGCTTCGGCACAATCAGGCGGGCAAGATCCTGCGGGACCGGCGGCTTCGCCAGGGCAGCTATGACTGGCCGCGAAAATGTGGGATCGAGGGGTCTTTTGCGGACTTCTGGATGCGCAGCATTATCAGCGAAGAAGGCGACGGGCATCGGAAGTTGCGGAGGGTGGCTCAGGCGGCGTTATCGAATGACTATGTGCTTTCGCTTTCAGACCGTTTTTCGTACATCGCGGAAGACCTGCTGACACCTTTGAAATCGCTTGAAAGCTTCGAGTTCATTCACGCCTTCAGCGAACCCTTTGCAGGCCGCGCGGTCACGACGCTTCTGGCGCTTCCAGACGAGCAAGCGGGGTGGATCGCACTTGATGCCAGCACACTGGGTCTGGCGATGGGGATGGATGCAAAACAGCACGAGACCAAGGTGAACGCCGCCTACCGCCGGCTGATGGCGCTGGCCGATACGTTGATCGACAAGGCAGAAGACGGCGAAAGCTTCGTCGCCCGTCTCGTCCGCGAAGGCAAAATGCACGGGCTTGAGGACGGCCAAGCGCTGAAGGATCTGATCGTCATTTCGATCTTTGGCGGCGTTGATACGACCCGCGCGCAGCTTGGGTTTGCGATGGCGCTTTTTGCGGCGCATCCCGATCAGTGGACCTGGCTGCGCGCCCATCCTGATCGTGTGCGCCAAGCGGTTGAGGAGATTATTCGCACGCGCCCGACCACGACCTGGAGCACGCGCGAGGCGCTTGAGACGTTTGAGCTGGACGGCGTTGAGGTGCGCGGGGGCGATACGGTGCATGTGCTGGTTCATGCGACCGGGACCGATCCTCTGGTCGATGGCGAGGCGCGGTTCGATGTGACGGTGGCCCGAAAAATTCACTTCGGCTTTGGCGGCGGCGCGCATCATTGCCTTGGCCAGTTTGTGGCCCGAACTGACATGGCGCGCGCACTTGGCGTGCTTTTGAAGAACTGGCGCGAGATCCGGCTGGCAGGCGTGCCGGACTATCTGCCGGACAGCGGCAATACCAGCCCGAGGGCTATGCCGCTGGCACCGGTTTGGGCGTAAGGCCCTCCCTCTCGGTCCCCCTCCGACCCGGAGGGGGAAGCAGTATTTCCGATGTGCGTCTCCCCTCTCCCGGTGGGAGAGGGGCGGGGGAGAGGGAAAGTCATTAACGCCGCGCCGCGCGGTTCTCGGCCCGGTCAACCCAGTTCCGATACCAGAGATCCGCGGCGCGCAGAAAATGCGGCTTCCCGCCGGTATGATACCAGCGTGGTTGCAGGCGGGTTCGGGAATAGGCGGTTTCTCCTTTTGGATCCCCCAATACCTGCCAAGCGGCCTTCGCCCCAAGATACGGCGCCATCACTGTGCCGCCGCCGGAAAATCCCATCGCGTAGTGTATGCCGTCTTGCCGGCCAACGGTCGGCATGTGGCTGAAGCTGTAACCGGTGTTGCCGGTCCAGACGTGGGTGAGTTTGGTGTCGCCAAGCTCGGGCCAGACCTGCGCCATGGTCGCGTGCAATCGCGCCGCAGCCCTTTCCAGATCAATGTCCACCATCGCCGCGCGGCCGCCATAAAGGATGCGCGTGCCGTCCGGCGAGACGCGGAAATAGCTGTGCCGCGCGCGGGTCTCGACCATCATGCGCCGACCCGGTGCAAGCTCTCCGATCAGGTTCGCCGACAAGGGTTCGGTCGCAATGAGAAAACTTGGAAGCGGGAAGACCCGGCGCGCGAACCAGTTGAACGGCGACGCGGTATAGCCGTTCGTCGCCAGAACAATCTTGTCGGCGCGGATGGTCTTTTGCGGCGTCGTGACCCGAAATCCGCTGGCGTCTTTTGCGAATTTCTTGGCGGGATTTGCAGCGGCCACGAGTATGCCCCGCCGCAGAACTGCGTCCAGCAATCCGCGATGAAACTTTGCCGGGTGCAGCGCGCCGTGTTCGGGAAAGATAATGCCGCCCTTGTAAAGGTCGGTCTTGATCTCGGCCCCAAGCTCGGTCTTTTCCAGAACGTCGATCCGAACCGGGCTTTTCTCGGTGACTTTTTTGGCGAGCTGTTTCTGGCCGGCGAAATGTGTGTCGGTCCAGGCAAGCTGGATGCGCCCGGTCACTTCATAGTCGCAGTTGATCGCCTCGCGCTCGATCAAATCGCGGACCCACTGAAGCGCAGGCGCTGCTTCGCCGAGAATCGCATCGGCTGTATCCTCGCCAAACCTCTGACGCAGAGCATCCCACCCCAGACGCGGGTGCGCGCCGACCATGCCGCCGTTGCGCGTCGAGGCCCCCTGCCCCGGTTGTCCCGCGTCAATGACCGCGACATTGGCACCGGCGTCGTGCGCGGCGATGGCGGCGGAAAGGCCGGTATAGCCAGCGCCAATGACAAGCAGGTCGACGTGATCGGGCGGCGGGGCATCAAGCGTCGGCCAGTTCATCCCGTCCCACCAATAGGGGTGGCCCGGTTCAGCGGCGTCTGATGCGAATAGACGATTCAATGCGCAGGAAATCCTTGGGGGGCGCTAGCCGTAGTTGCCTTTCACACGCTCTTTGGTCGGGTCGAAATGCGGGAAGGTGGTGACCACGGCTTTCAGGCGTTTTTGCTCGCCATCAAGCTGACCGACCTCGACAATTTCACCCGGCGCGGCATGCGTGACGTCAACGCGCGCCAGCGCGATTGTCTTGCCAAGCCACGGCGATTTCATTGCGCTGGTGATGGTGCCGACCTGTGCCTTGCCGATGCGCACGCAATCGCCGTGGCCGGGAACCAGCCCGCCTTCGATATCCAGCCCCACCAGCTTGCGATGCGGATGCGCTTTGCGTTCTTCAATTGCCTTGCGACCGATGAAATCATCTTCCTGGGTTTTCAGCGGCACGGTGAAACCGATGCCCGCCTCGAAGGGATCGGTTTCGTCCGAAAACTCAGAGCCCGCGAAGACCAGCCCGGCTTCGATCCTGAGCATATCAAGTGCCGCCAAACCAAGTGGTGTCATGCCCTTCGGCTCGCCCGCCTTCCAGATCGCATCGAACACTTCTTCGGCGGCTTTGGGGTGGCAGAACACTTCATAGCCAAGTTCGCCGGAATAACCCGTGCGGCTGAGGATGACCGGCGTGCCCTGGATGTCACCCAGCCGCGCGGTTGTGAACCGGAACCAAGCCAGGTCTTCGACGGACGCATGGGTCGGCGGTGTCCAGAGAACCTCTGCCAGGATCTCGCGGCTAAGCGGGCCCTGCACGGCGATGTTGTGGTGGTGATCGGTCGATGATTTCACCCAGGCGTTCAGCCCGTGCTTTTCCGCCTGATCGCGCAGCCACTTGCCGGAGGCGTCGCAACCGCCGATCCAGCGGAAATTGTAGTCGCCCAACCGGAACACCGTTCCGTCGTCGATCATGCCGCCGTGGTCGTAGCACATCGCGGTATAAACGATGCCGCCGACGCTGAGCTTCTTGATGTTGCGGGTCACGCACATCTGCATCAGGGCTTCGGCGTCAGGGCCGGTCACCTCGTATTTCCTGAGCGGGCTGAGATCCATGACAACGCATTTTTCGCGCGCCGCCCAGTATTCGGCGATGGCACCATGGTTGGACATCTGATTGGCCAGCCAATAGCCGTTGTATTCGACGAACTCGCGCGTGTGTTTCGCAAAACACTTGTGAAATCCGGTCTCTTTGGTCGGCTCCACATCTGCCTCCGCTGATTTTCTGAACCCCGCTGAGGGCTTGAAGTCTTCGCTATCCTTGTAAACCCGGACCTGAATGTCGGTCGGGTTCCAGGCGTTTGTCGGGTCGATATCGCAGGGGCAGGCAGTTGATACCGCCACCAGATCGGTTAGCGCGCGCAGCAGGACATAATCGCCCGGGCGTGACCATGGGTCATCGACGCTAAGCACGTGATGATCGTCGATCATCGTGTTGAAGAAGAAGTTGATCGACGGCCAGCCGACGCGCGGGCGAATGTCCCACGCCGACAGCGCGTCGTTGATATTGTCGGAACAATTTACATGCCCGGGGTAACCGGCATCGTCGTAATAGCGCGGATAGCACGACAGGCCGTAGGCGTCGTGGCGCCCACAGGTATCTTGCACAATCTCGAACAAGGGTTCCTGATCGACGCTCCAGAACTTCGACATGATGCCGGGAACGGGATAGATGCACCCGGTCAGCGACCGTGTCGTCGTCATGTTGATATCGCGTTCGATACCGCGATCCAGCTCGGCCATGGAAAAGCACTGAAAATCGGTGCATTCGCGGCCCTGCACATCCATAACCTGAATGAACTGGCCTTTCTGCACCTCATAGGCTTTCGCGTTGCCCGGTTGGATATTGTAATCCTGCAA
>CAXMNX010000028.1:0-37075 GCA_964194845.1 uncultured Boseongicola sp. | reverse complement strand
CCATCCAATCGCGCGCCGCCTGATGACGATCCCGGGCGTCGGCCCAATCGTCTCACTCAGCTTCGTAGCACTTGTCGATGACCCCGGCCGCTTCAGTAAAACTTCGGATGTAGGCGCGTTCCTTGGCCTAACGCCCAGGCGACACCAATCCGGTGAAATGGACTGGTCAGGCCGTGTCTCAAAGTGCGGAGATGCCGCGATGCGCGGCCTACTGTTCGAAGCGGCGTCCTGTGTCATCCGACAGGTCAAGCGCTTCTCGGCGCTGAAGTCCTGGGCGGTTCGGCTGGCTGGGCGGCGCGGATTCCGCAAAGCCGCTGTTGCCACCGCGCGTAAGATTGCAGTGCTCATGCTGACACTCTGGAAATCTGGAAGCGATTATCAATGGACACAGGAGGTGACTGCCTGAACTGAGTTTCCGCCGGACGGGCGGGAAGCGAAATCCCGACGGGACGGAGGTTGATCGATCTCGTAAAAACGGTTGGGACGTGGCTTCAGCCGCGCAATCCGCAAACGACATTGGAGACGATCCACCACCGAAAACCATCATGAGGCGTACCCATGCGACCTCGGAGAGAACCATGACCCCGGACGGACAAATCGCTATCCCACTTGACAAGGCCGCAATCAGAGAACCGTTTTTGGGACGCCAATTGAGTGCATAGTAGGCTTCCACTTTTATCATAAAGCGGAAGTGGCGTTGGGTTTGGACGCGACATGTTATTGTAAAACCGAGACCAAGCGTCAGTATTGCCGATCTTCAGGATTTAAAACCATGAAGACTTTCCCGCTGTGGGTGCGGTCCTTGAAATAATGATGGTTCTGGCTTTCGATCCCGTCGATTGCGGCCTCGGCGTTCTGGACGGTTTCCGTATCTGAATAATCGAGGAGTTGCCGGAGATATGGCAACGCCTCCGTTCTGAGTGAATATTCGTTTTCGGAACTCGACTTTGCGGAATCAAAGGCACCGACTATTTGGGAAGAAACGCTTGGGACAGGACCCAGTGATTCTTCGCTGATGATCCTGCATGAAGCTAGGTTCACTCTCGTGAAATTTGCGGCCGACCTACCACCTATCCTATTTGATCATGGAAAAAGCGGCGAACAGGAAAAAGTGGGTGACCGGCCTGAGTATCGGGACGTTTTTAGCCGGCTGACGTTTAATGCTGCGGCAACACATGAAGAACATGGAGCACACATTAACACTGGTCACGATCACAAAGACGGCCCGCGCCAAAAAGAGCGCCACCCTCTGATCTGCCAAGTCACTCAGTCCAATGGAAAAGTCGGGCGTGGCACGTTTTTATAATCCAAAGACGCGTAGTTCAACGTACACAGAGCGCCGCTGTCGCAAACGATAATGCGGCCAGCGATTGGTGTGAACGCCGCCCGAAAATGCTGCATCGATTTCAAGGCGACAACGGATTTCCTGGCCGGATCAATCCCGAACGCTTCGAATTGTTTAAGGTCCAGTATCTGATGGGCGATACTGACAATAAGGATATCAATCCCCGCGACCTCCAAGACTGCGGTAGCACCAAAACTACGCTCCATACCGCCCAGAATGGGCCCACTTCCGACGACGCGACCACCACCAGTCCATTTGACCTTGCCCGTGACGCTAAGAGGACCGCCGCCAAATTCCGGCGCGGTCGCGCCACCAATGTGCAGTGTGGCCTCTGTCCCCACGGCTTTATCTTGCAGAATCTCCGCCGCTATCGCATCGACTAATGGCCCAAAGCACGCATTCTTGACGCCTGCCTCAATCAAATCCGCCAACAGCTTTGTGGCGTCGCCGTAAGCGCCGGAACCAGGATTGTCGGCATAGTCCGCAATGATCAATGGGCCAGCGTCACCGTCCCATTTCTTTGCGACATCCGCAGCCTCAGAACTGGAAAGATAGGTGTTCAGAATTTCATGTCGCCGGTCCCAGATGTCGCCAGCCAGAGTTTCGGCGATCAAACGATGTTCGGAAGAATTCTCGTCACAGGTGACCAAAACGGTCGGGCCAACTTCAACAACGTCCGCGCAAGGAAATGCGCCGTTGATGCTGATGGCGTAAACTCCTTTACGCGTCTCATAGGCCCGAGCCATCGCGTGGCGCTCGATCATCGGCCCCAAATCCGTTCGCCCGCCATTGGCCTCTTCCAGCATCGGCCTGTGCGAGCGCAGCGTTTTGGGCCGGATGTCGCCCAACATCGTACGCTGCAAAAGCTCGGCAGCACGCCGCCCCGTTGCGCGCATATCCACATGTGGATAGGTCGTAAACGACACCAGAATTTGCGCCAAATCGCACATAAGTTCGGTAACGTTGGCGTGCGGATCAAGCGTGACAGCGATCGGCACATCCGAGCCGGTCACAGCGCGAAGCCGACGCAGTATCTCACCTTCGCCATCATCACAAAAATCGGCAACCATCGCGCCGTGAAGGATTAGGAATACACCGTCCCAATCACCACCGGTTGCTGCAGCCAGCAGCGGCGCGGTCAATTCCTCAAATGCATCCCGCGTGACCCTGCCGCCAGGACCAGCGGCCGCACTGATGACATGGTCTATGTCCCAGCCAAAGTCGCGGCCGGTGTCCAGCAATCCCGCCAATTCAGTGTTGCTATCGCCCCGTGCCGCGATAGCCTGCGCACCAATCAATAAATAGCGATCCTGAAACCTCTCGATAGTCGTAGGGCGGATATTGAACGTATTGGTCTCATGTGAGATCTCGGCGCTGAGAACTCTGAAGCTCACGCTACTGCTCCTCTACGGCTGCTGGCGCAAATCACGAAAAAGCGCGCTCGCGGCGTCTGAAGTACATTAGGGTTTGGGCTCCGTCCTGATTTGCGCAGCGTCATCGACATGGCCGGTGAACCTGCCGTAAAGTCGAGCAACCTTGTTCATTCGAATTTCGACCTGTGGTCCAAGTTCCATAAACACGCCGTTGACTAACAAATTGGCAAGGCTGGCCATCTGCGCTGTGGATTCCCAAAAAAAGTTGAAAGAGGTCGGCACCACGAGAATTTCGTCTGCTACCTGGCGTCCCCAATCGCATTAGGGATCGGTGGATAACGTCACTGGAATTCCTGCCGATTTGGCCTCTGCGGCCAATAGCAACGCGTCGTTCGAATATCGGCGCCTCAAACATAGCCGTTGCGGATTCACTGTCGTCTGGCGCAAGCACGTCGGCAAAATTACCGCTAGTCAGATCAATCAACTGCACTCTGTCGCGCAAATACTGCATCTGGTGAACGAAAATTTGGGCGAAACCGCGCTCGGTCTGAAAGCCAACAACAAAGACAGATTTTGCTCGCGCAAGACGCTTGACCATCCTATCCCATTCGGGTGTGCGGGCAGTTTCGTAGACCGCGACAGGTGCGGCCATCTCACACGCGACCTTTGGGTGAATTAGATCAACTCCTCTCCGGGCTCAGACATGGCCAACAATGTGTCCAGCGTGCCTTCATGATCGGGAGGGGCGACGGTCAAGGAACCGCGCGGTGTCAACAGAGGCGTGTCGCAAAAACGCGCTGGCAGAGACTGAATATAAACCGCACTGACCGAATTGACCTGTTGAACAACCGGGCCGTAGTTGCGCGTGAACAAAGCCGCTGATCTATTGGTAGCATGATACCCCATTCTGCCCTCCGCTTCGAGAAGCAAGACGCTCCCATGTTCCGCCAGTTCGTGAGCGGCTGACGCGCCTGCAATTTCGCCGCCAACTACAAGATAATCATAGATCATTGGACCAGCCTTTTGCAGAGAGTAGGGATGCAAATGGATATCATCTGTCCACATGGCGCCGATTCTCATGGCGTTGCAAGAAAGGATACAGTGTTGACTTATTGAAAGTATTATTACTAACTTTCGCCACCTGCTGGGAAATCTTCATGTTTCAATCAATGCGCGAGCACCTCGGACAGAACCGGTATCATGCGCCGGGCGCGAACCGCGATTGAGTCGTGCAAAAGCCGACCGAATCCGACGGCTTTCGGATTCTCCCGTTGGTAATCTTGTCGCGGGCCAAGCTGATACGGCTCGTATCTCGTGCGTCAGTACCCTAGGCCCGCCACCTGCACACATAGAAAAGGTATTCCGCGCCCGGCGTGTCGAAATCGCATAATACAATTCTCCAGCCCGTAGATTCTGGGCGATTCTTTATGAAATAAAAATGGGCAGAAGGCCCGTAAAAAAATTCACGGACACGCTGTGAACACAACAAGGAGACGACTAATGAAGAAGTTACTGTTGTCCAGTGCTGCGCTTTTGGCCTTTACAGGTGCGGCAATGGCGGCCTGCCCGGCCGTGACCGTTTCGGAGCCAATGGGCGTTGCTGCTGGGGCATTCCCACAGCAATATGAACTGGCTGAATTCCAAACTCTGGCAGATTGCACGCTGGAAATGTCAGAAAATCCCGATATTTCGGCCTTTAACAGTCGCATTCGCGGAAACCCGGAATTGCCTGCGTTGGCAGATCGTCTGCCCGCGGAACCATTGATCTTCGCACCCTATGACTTGATTGGCACCTATGGCGGCACGTTCAACGCGCTGACGAACGCGACTGAAGCCGGCACGTCCGACTTCATGTCAGTGCGTCACGTGAATCTGGTACGCTTTGCAGACGATCTGACGACGATCGTGCCGAATGTCGCAAAAAGCTGGTCCTGGAACGATGACTTTACACAACTGACGTTTGTTCTACGTGAGGGCCACAAGTGGTCGGACGGCGAACCGTTTGGTGCTGAAGATGTCGAGTTTTGGTACGAAAACCTGCAGATGGACTCCAATGTGATGGAAGTCCCGAAAGGCTGGTTACTGGCCAGTGGTGAGCCGATGACAGTTGACGTCATTGATCCGCTAACGGTGCGTTTCAACATGCCGTCACCAAAACTCGGTTTCCTGGCACACTTTGCAAACCATTATGGGCAGGGCTTCCAGCCCAAGCATTTCCTTGGGCAATATCATCCAGACATCAACCCGGATGCCGACAAATTGGCCCAATCGCTCGGTTTCGAGAATGGCTATGACCTTATACATGCCTATTATGGCAGTTCAGACTGGATGGATACGCCAACACCTATGTTGGCCCATCCTGACAAAGTCGCAAATCTGCCCCTTGATGCCGCACCCACCTTGGAAAGCCATATCGTCATTTCCGATACCACTGAGGGCCGCCAGTTTGTTGCCAACCCTTATTACTACATGGTCGATACGGCAGGCAATCAGCTTCCTTATATCAACGAGATGGACGAGCTCTATGTTGCGGAAAGCGAAGTGCGCCTGCTGAAATTGGTCAACGGCGAAGTCGACTACAAATCCCAGGCGCTGCAGATTGATTATGTTCCTCTGCTGATGGACAATCAGGAGAAGGGCGGCTTTGTTGTCGATCTGAAACCAGATATCACGATGCCGACCTTTGCATTCAACGTCACGTCTGCCGATCTTGAAAAGCGCAAAGTATTTGGTGATCTGAAATTCCGTCAGGCGATGTCTGTCGCCATGAACCGCGATGAGATTAACGAAGTTGTGATGTTCGGTCTTGGAACGCCTCAACAATACGTTGGGTTCTCGCCCTCGCCTGATTTCATTCCGGCTGAATGGGAACAGCATTACGCGCAGTTTGATCCGGCACTAGCAAATTCCCTGCTGGACGAAATTGGTGTTGTTGACATAGACGGTGACGGCATGCGTGAACTGCCAAATGGTGACAAGCTGACGCTGAACCTGCAAGTGCCAACCCAAGGCATGTCGATTAAGATCGTTGAACTTGTCGGTCAGACATGGCGCGACGTTGGCATCGACAACACTGTCAAAGAGGTTACAACCGACGAATATCGCTCGGCTCAATCCGCAAACCAGCTCGACGTCACCATGTATGAGAAAAGCGTGCCGTTGGTCGTGGTTCTTGCCAACCCTGAAATCTTCATCCCACCCTTCGACAACTACTTCAACATGCGTACCGCGATGTTGTGGGGCGAATACGTTGAGTCCGACGGTGCCGCAGGTGTAAAACCACCAGAGTATGTCTACGCCATGATCGAAGACATCAACGCATTCCAGGCGACGCCGGTTGGCACACCTGAGTCTGATGCTTTGGGTTTGAAGCTGGTTGAAACCATGACTGGTAGCCTGCTTTTCATAGGCACCGTAAAAGAGCAAAAGCCGATTTATCAATCGGTGGCGCTGAAGAACGTGCCACAGTTCAAAACTGCGTCTTATGCTTATTACCGGACGTACCCTTACCGCCCGTCACAGTGGTTCTTTGACGAATAGGTCCATTACGGATTGAATACGATCACGTTGCGGGCCGCTTATCCGGCCCGCAACTCAAGCAAATTAGTGAACTCCTAAGGGGTCGCATCTTTCCACGGGGCGCGAGAACAGATGGTCCAATTCCTTCGATTTGCGATGATCCGCGCCGCTCTTGCCTTTTTCACGCTATGCCTTGTCTCGTTCATCGTTTTTTCTCTGATGGAACTAGTGCCCGGGGATTGCGCTGAACGCTACCTCTCGTTCAAGAGCTCTGCAGGCGCAATGATTTCTACCGAAGATGTTGAGGTCGAACGCATCCGGCTCGGTCTGGACAGACCCTTCATTCAGCGCTGGACCAGTTGGATATTCAACGCCTTTCAGGGTGAATTCGGCGACAGCTGTATTCTGCGTCTCAACATCAATCAGTTGCTGGGTCAAAAAGTGTGGCTCAGCATTGGCATCTGTCTTGGCTCGCTGCTGTTGGCCTATGCAATCGCGATCCCGGTTGGCATCATCGCCGCCACATCGCGCAACCCTTTCCTGAACAACGGCCTACGTCTGGTCAGCTATCTGGGACTGGCGCTGCCGAACTTTCTGCTGGCTCTCATGGTCATGTTGTTTTCCACTGTCATGTTCGGGGACAGTTTGACTGGCCTGTTCTCGCCGGAATATCGCGACGCACCTTGGGATGCCGCCAAGATCAAAGACTTTCTCGGTCACGTTTGGCTGCCAGTGTTTATCCTGGGTTGGTCCGCTACCGCATTTGCAATTCAAACGGTTCGCGCACTCATGTCAGACGAGATAGGAAAGCTATACGTGACGGCGGCGGCGGCGCGCGGGGTATCTGGGCGCAAATTGCTCATGCGGTATCCGGCACGACACGCGCTAAGCCCGATCATCAATTCTCTTGGCTTCGACCTCAATCGCATTTTCAACGAGCTGCCAATCGTCGCGCTGATCCTTACATTGACCGAGGCCGGATCGCTATTGATCGAGGCGCTGGCCCGCTCGAACGACCAACAGCTTGCGGGCGCGATCATCTTTTTCCTGACCGGCAGCATCGTGGTCATCAACTTTATCACCGATATCGGGCTGGCCTTGGTCGATCCGCGCATTCGCCGCAGCATATTGGGATAACGGATATGACAGAGACCAATATCTACGACGCTTCCGTTGACCAAAACGCTAAGGATGCGTATTTTACCGCTTCGCAAGGCCAGCTGATCTGGACGCGGTTCAAGAAGCAAAAAGCAGCCATGGTTGGCGCGTGGGTTCTGGTCATCCTGGTCTTGTCCGGCATATTCGCACCGTTTCATACACCGTATGATCCAACGATATCGGGCCGTGACAAAGATTACCTGAACGGTGCCCCCACCATCCCGCAGTTTTGTGACGACAATGGCTGCTCTGCACGCCCGTTCGTCTATGCACTTGAGCGGGAACGCTCCATCAAGACCAATTTCAGATGGGTCACGACCAAGAACACCGAAAAACGGCTATATGTTCACTTCTTTGTCGAAGGTGATCCGTACAAGATGTTTGGCTTGAACTTTTCTACACACTTGTTTGGCTTGGATGCGGGCTATCTGCATCTCTTCGGAACCGATTCAACCGGCAAAGACATCTACTCTCGAACCTTCCACGCTATCAACACATCCCTAGCGGTAGGGACGATCGGCGTCTTTATCGCCTTCGTTCTGGCGTTGATAATCGGCGGAATATCGGGGTTTTATGGCGGCTGGGTAGATTCTTCCATTCAAATGGTCACGGATGCGGTCCGAACAATACCGGCTATTCCGCTGTTCATGGCACTGGCTGCATTCATTCCAGACACGTGGAGCTCGGAAGAAAGGTTTTTCTTCATCTCGATCATATTGGGATTCATCGGTTGGCCAACGCTGGCAAGACGCGTGCGCACCCATTTATTGACCGAACGCAATCAGGAATATGTCCTGGCGGCCAAGCTATGTGGTGCGTCGCCTGCGCACGTGATCCGCAAACATCTGCTGCCCAGTTTCACCAGCTATATCATCGTCGATCTGGTGATCTCTTTTCCTTACATGGTGCTGTCGGAAACGGCGTTAAGCTTCATCGGTCTAGGTCTGAAGGACCCGGTCAATTCGCTTGGGGTCATGTTGCAGAACGTGACCAGCGCGGACGTGTTGCTCAACTATCAATGGTATTTCATTCCGGTGATCTTCTTCATTGTCCTTGTGATGGCCTTTGTGTTTGTCGGCGACGGCCTTCGAGATGCGGCCGATCCGTATGGAGACACCAAGAAATGAGCCGACTGATCGATGTTGAAAACCTGACGCTGCAATTTGACACCGACGAAGGTCGGATCACAGCTGTCGACGATGTGTCATTCAGCCTTGAGGCCGGCGAAGTCATGGGGCTGGTCGGCGAAAGCGGGTCCGGCAAGTCCGTGACTGCCAAGTCCTTGATGAAATTGAACCCGCGCAACGCGATTTATGGCGAAGACACCAAGATTACTTTGCACCTCGACGATGGTCCTGTTGACGTCATGTCGTTGCAAAACGACCGCGAAATGAAGGTCGTGCGCGGCGGTGCAATCTCGCTGATATTTCAGGAACCGATGGCCAGTTTTGCACCTGCTATTTCCATTGGTGACCAGATGGTTGAGCAGCTCTTGATCCACACGGATTTTTCCAAAGCGCGGGCTAAAGAAGTGTCAGTTGAAATGCTGGATCGCGTCGGTATCTCGGACCCGAGCGCTCGGTTTGGCCAATACGCATTTGAGTTGTCCGGCGGCATGCGTCAACGCGCGATGATTGCGATGGCCTTGTCTACCAAACCCAAACTTCTGATTGCGGATGAACCGACGACGGCACTGGATGTCACAATTCAGGCGCAGGTGATCGACCTGATGAAGGACCTCGTGACCGAATTCGGCATGGGGATTATCTTTATCACCCATGACCTTGGGGTGATCGCTCAGACTGCCGACAAAGTGGCCGTAATGTATCTTGGCCGACTGGTCGAACAAGGCACCGTGCGCGACGTGATCCGCAGGCCCGCACATCCCTATACGCGCGGATTGTTGGCCGCATTGCCAACACTGGATGACATCGACGCTCCCCTCACTCCGATTCCGGGTGACATCCCGTCACCGTTGGAACGACCATCGGGCTGCGTCTACCATACCCGCTGCCAAGAGTTCATAGGCGCGCGTTGCGCCACACATGTGCCCGCGTTTTCTCAGGTTGATACAGATCACGCGGCCGGTTGCCACCTATATGGCTCGGCTGGGGGCACCGAATGAGCCAGAAACCTTTAATCACGACCAAGGATTTGTCGGTCCACTATCCGTTGCGCGGCGGGTTGATTGGGCCAACGCCTTTTGTCCGCGCCGTCGAAAACGTCAATATCGAGATTGCACCGGGCAGTTTTTATGGCCTCGTGGGCGAATCCGGGTCCGGCAAAACCACGCTTGGGCGCGCTATGCTGAGGGCCGCCCCGATCAGCCAGGGGGAAGTCTTGTTCGAAGACGGCGAAGTTGAATATTCGCTAAAAAATCTCGGCAAGAAAGAACTGAAAGACTACCGAAAACGCGCACAACTGATTTTCCAAGACCCTTATGCCGCCCTCAGTCCACGCATGACGGTGCGCGACATAATCGCCGAGCCACTAGAGGTCATGGGCATGACGAAATCGCGGGCTGAAACTGATGAACGAGTCCGCGAAATCGCCGCGAAGTGTCGGTTGAACGTCGAACACTTGCGGCGCTTCCCACACGCGTTTTCGGGCGGACAGCGACAGCGCATCTCGATCGCGCGCGCATTAGTGTCGGGTCCAAAATTCATTGTGGCGGACGAAAGTGTCGCCGCACTAGATGTGTCAATTCAGGCAGATGTGCTTAATCTGCTCAAGGCTATTCAAGAAGAAATGGGCCTGACATTCTTGTTCATTAGCCATGACTTGAGTGTTGTGGCCCATGTCTGTGACCATGTCGCTGTGATGTATCTGGGTCGCCTTGTTGAGACCGCCCCAACGCGCACTCTGTTTTCCGGTCCGCGCCACCCCTACACAAAGGCGCTGTTGTCGGCGATCCCGTCGCTTGACCCTGATGATCGCGGTAAGGCTCAGAAATTAGAGGGCGAAATTCCGTCACCCACCAACCCACCGCCCGGATGCAAATTTCAGACTCGTTGTCCGTTTGCCGTAGATCGCTGCCGTGTCGAAGAACCACTTCTTGAGAGTGCCGGAACCGAGCACAATTTGGCCTGCCACCGTTGGAAAGAGCTCGCCAGCTCGTAGATAACCCGAGGGTGATGTTAGACGAATTCGAACCAGTCGCGGCTAGACCAGTATCACTGCCCCTTATGCCGCGCAGCAGCCGCGCCACTCAGTGAGAGCGTCGGCAAGACTAGCCGCATTTTCAGATTAAACGCAGATGCACGCCTTGCCTCTCCCAATCCAATTTCGGATTGGGCAAAGCTCACTGAGTTGCTTGAGAAACGCCAAGCAGTTATTTCCAAGACCAGCCCAAATCCGCAGATCGGCCATAGCAAGACGGTTTAATCTGACAATGCCCCTCCCTCTCCTCACGCAGAAGACGAATTTCTTTACGAAGTCGGGCATTTTCCTTTTCGACATCTTCATGGGGCCCAGACATCAGGTCATCATGCTGATGCTTTTGAACCCACTTATTCAGAGTCGAAAGACCAACCCCCAGGTCTGACGCAATCTGCGGTCGCGTCAGACCACTGGTGGTCGCAATGCGCACCGCATCAGCCTGAATTCTTCGGTGTATCTCATTGCCATTCCTTATCTCCTTCATAGCAAAAATTGCTCGAAAGAGACCGGAACTAAAACGGGGCAAGTCCAATCTCGGCAAGGCCCATTTCACCGCCCGCCAATACACCGACGCGATCGAGGCCTTCATGCATCTCTCGACGACCGACCAATCCCACCACGCGTTCCTCGCCGCCTCCTACGGCTGGCTTGGCGACAAGACCGCGGCTTCGGCCCATATCATCCGTGTATTTGCGCTCGACCCGGAGTCCGATCTCGAAACCCACCTGTCGACCCTGCATTACAAGGATGACACAGACCTCCAGCACCACCGCGATGGGCTGTTGAAAGCAGGAATCATGGAGGGCTGATCCAGCACCGCGATCGAAGCGGTGCCCGGCCGGGATAGAATCCAATTGATGGGCTCAGGCGGGGTTATTCGGGCACAGTCTCGCCCAGTCGTTACCTTTCGGCCCCGCAGCGAACGGCGGCTTCTCTAGTAGTGGCCATTCGGTCAAAGCGCGGCGAAATCGCCCGTACAGACCGTTGCTATTACTGCTGCCGGCCGTCCTAAATAAGCCCTTCCTCACGTGCCAACAATAACACCTTTCGAAGTTATCTTCGTCCGTGAAAACGTTCCGTCGGTGTTTCGCATCCGATGGCTAAGCATCTGGCGCGACAAATCAAGTAAAATTGGCATTACGTCGGGGCGACTTGAGATGTCCTCGGCCTCACCGCCGGCGTCCATATTGAACAAAATCGCAGGAATATCCGCTGCAAACTGGACAAATCGATGCGTGTCAGTTCGCAATACAGACAGGTTTGCCTCGTCAAGCGAAACACCGAGTTCACTCTGCCATACAGTGGGTTTAATCGGATCACCGAAATCAAGCTCCGAAAAGCTAAACCCGCGCCAGGCGTCCGGTTCCTCTCCTTCGATGAAAGGACGCAAAGTGCAACCGTCCATACTGTGAGGAACATCTGCGCCAATGAAGTCGAGGATCGTTGGCGTGACATCAATCGATTCGGTTGGCTGCAAGACCGTCGCGCCCCGCGCCCCGCCCGGAGATCTCACGATCAACGGCACGTGATATGCGGCGTCGTGATAGGACCGTTTGCCCCACAGTCCGTAATCTCCCAGCATATCGCCGTGATCCGAGGTCACGACAATCAGAGTCTGATCATACTGGCCGCTATCCTTCAGCCATCCGACCAATCGTCCGATATGGTGGTCGACCTCGGTCGCAAGTCCGAAATATATCGAACGCAGCAGCCGAACATTCTCGTCAGTCTGCTCAAATTCGGGAAATCCTTCGATTGTGCTGGATATCTTGGTCGCTTCGCGCGCCGCGCCAAGAAATACAGGACTATCGGAATTCTCGCTTGTTAATTTTGCAGATGGAACATCTGCGGGGTCATACATCTTGTTATACGGTGCCGGCGCAACAAATGGCGGATGCGGACGGACATACGTAACGGCCGCAAACCAGCCTGGAGCACGGGTATTCAGGTCCTTTATCGTGTGATCGGTCAGAAATGCCGTGTCACTATCCTCGGCGGCATAGAACGCGGGATCGTTGGGGTTAGGACCCGAAGGTCGATAGATCTCCGGATTTGGCGGAACGTCGTAGCCCTTGCCAATCAAGTATTCTTCCCAAGCCGTGTTGTCCGATTCCATTCGCAAACGAAGCGCTTCGGTAAAGCCCGGTGATAACTCCTCGTAGCTGAACAGGCGTGGATCGTCCGGGCTGAAGTGTCGGGGATCCTGGGCTGTATCGGTATATCCAAACAAAAGTGGCTCGTAGCCGGCCTTACCCGCCTCGGTCGCGAGCGTCGGCGTGTCGGCCCGCGCAGGTGTGCCGTTGCGCACGGCGCGATGGTTCATCGCATATTGGCCTGTCAGCAGCGACACGCGCGAGGGTCCGCAAGGCGCGGTGACCGAGTAATGATTGCGGAATGTGACGCCGTCCGCAGCAAGTGCTCTCATGTGAGAAAGATTTACGTGGTTCGCCAGCGCCCCAAAGACGCAATCAGCGCGCAACTGATCAATAACAACCAAGAGAACATTTGGTCGGCTCAGCACCCTGCCCTTCCGAAAGCTCGATCAACGCAGCTGGTTAATAATTCGCATTCGCGCGCATCTGTGAAATCTGTGTTACATATCGACGTATAAGTAAACTTATAAATCTAATTCGACAGCTTCGCGCCGGATTTCCCAAGCGTGCTCAGAAATGACCGGACCACGCGAACATCGCGGCGCGCCTTCAACGTTACCAAAGTCTCGGACATTGCCAGATGCAACCCATCTATCGGCAACGACCGGACACGCGGGTCATTTCCCAGCTCGGCTTCGGAAATGAACCCGATGCCCGCGCCCGAGGCCACGATCTCGCGCATCGCTTCGCGGCCTTCGACCTCGATGACGGGTTCAAACCGGATCCCGCGTTTCGTCGCTGCTTCTTCCAACGCGCGCCGCGTCCGCGATCCTACTTCGCGGAATATCAACGGGTAATCTCTCAATCCATCCAGCGACAAGCTCTTGATTTTCTTCTTTATATACCCGGTTGCCGCAATCGCCACGATCGGAGCCGACCCAAGCTCGACCGTATCCAGATCGCCAGCAGGCACCAGATTTGCCACCACCCCAATTTCCGCTTCGTAGTTTCGAAGCCCCCGCAGAACCTCCTCGGTATTCCCGGTGTGGACCGATACGAAGACATTTGGGTGCGACGCGCGATACCGGCTGACGAAACCGGTAACGTGTAGTGCCGAGTCCGCGATAATCCGAAGCGTCCCGGAAATTTCCGCCCGCGACCGGTCCAGATATTCGCCAATCCCGGCCTCCATTTCGAAATACTGCATCGTCAGCACAAACAGTTCTTCCCCCGCCGCTGTCATGCGGATCTGACGCGCGTCACGATGGAAAAGCAAAACATCATGGCTTTGCTCAAGATTGCGAACCTGGTCGCTCAAAGACGGCTGCGACTGGTTCAGCGCCACCGCCGCGCGGGAAAATCCGCCGTGCAGTGCGACGTTATGGAAGGCCCGAAGCTGAGAATACCGCACGCAATCACCGCTATCTGCAAAACTTATACTTCGATACAAAACAGAGATTTTACATATGAGTCAATCTCGGCAATCTTCTCGCCGATACACAAAGGAACTCGCGATGACCGACACGCCATTCCCGGACCCCAAACAGGGCGAACCCTGGCTGCTGACCCCCGGACCCCTGACGACAGCTTTCGAAGTCAAGCAAGCCATGCTGCGCGATTGGGGATCGCGCGACTATGATTTCCGCAAAATGACAGCAGATATACGCTCGAAATTATTGGCCATGGCAGGCGACACTCAGGGCGACTACGATTGCGTGCCGGTCCAGGGCAGCGGCACCTTTTCGGTCGAAGCGATGTGCGGTTCGTTTCTGCCGCGCAGCTCCAGAACACTGGTCCTGGTGAACGGCGCATACGGCAAGCGCATCGTCAAAATCCTCGATTATCTTGGCCGCGACACCGTGGTCATCGACAAAGGCGACTATCTGCCGCCGCGCGGCGCCGAGGTTGCGGCGGCACTCACCGCGGACCCGTCCATCACCCATGTTATTGTTGTGCATTGCGAAACCAGCTCGGGCATCCTGAACCCGCTGAAGGATATTTCCGATGCCGTCATCGCCTGCGGGCGCAAATTGCTCATCGATTCGATGTCGGCCTTCGGCGCGCTGCCTCTGGACGTTAGCGAGGTGCCGTTTACTGCAATGGTCTCCTCGGCTAACAAATGTATCGAGGGCGTTCCCGGTTTCGGGTTCGTCATCGCGCGCCAAGACGAACTGGAAGCCGCCAAGGGCGTCAGCCACTCTCTAAGCCTCGATCTGCACGATCAGTGGGCCGCGATGAACAAAACCCAGCAATGGCGTTTTACCCCACCGACCCACGTGTTGGCCGCGTTTCTCGAAGCGCTGCGCCTACATGAAGTGGAAGGCGGTGTTGCCGGGCGCGGTGCCCGCTACACCCGAAATCGCGATGTGCTGGTTCAGGGTATGCGTGGGCTGGGCTTTGAAACCCTGCTTCGCGATGAATGGCTGGCACCCATCATCCTGACCTTCTTCAATCCCGCGCATCCGAATTTTGACTTCAACGCCTTCTATGAAGGTATGTCCAAGCGTGGTTTCGTCATATACCCTGGCAAGCTGACGGTTGTGGATTCATTCCGCATCGGCTGCATCGGGCGTCTGGACAGCCATGTCATGCGAAGGGCCGTAGTCGCTGCTGGCGAAGTTCTGCAAGAGCTTGGCGTCGACGACGCCTCGCCGCCACAATCTTCGCTGGACGAAAAAGCCAAACTGGCCGCCTAAGGAAATCTTATGCCTGTAGAATCCCCTGTGATCACAAATGGTCGCACCTACCCCGCCCCGAAAGCCTGCGCCATCGCCATATGTCTTGACGGTTGCGAGCCCGAGTATCTTGACGTTGCGATTGCCGAAGGGCTAATGCCGACGCTGAAGCGGATGCGCGAGACCGGCACCGACCGGCTGGCCCATTCGGTGATCCCAAGCTTCACCAACCCCAACAACCTGTCGATCGCCACCGGTCGCCCGCCGATCGTTCACGGGATCTGCGGTAACTTCCTTTTTGACCCCGACACCGGCGAAGAGGTGATGATGAACGACGTGCGCTTCCTGCGTGCGCCAACGATATTTGGCCAGTTCTATAACGCTGGCGCCCGCGTCGCGATTGTCACCGCCAAAGACAAATTGCGCGCCCTCCTCGGTGCAGGCCTCGCCTTTGACGAAGATCGCGCCCGCTGCTTCTCAGCCGAGAAATCCGCGACCTCAACCGCGGCGGAACATGGGGTAGTCAACGCCAGCCAATGGCTCGGCATGGCCCAGCCTGAAGTTTATTCAGCCGAACTTTCCGAGTTTGTTTTCGCCGCCGGCGTCAGGCTGCTGCGCGACTGGAAGCCGGACGTGATGTATCTGACTACGACCGATTACGTGCAGCACAAATACGCGCCACACGATGCCGAGGCGAAAGCTTTCTACGCGATGTTTGACAAGTACCTTGGCGAACTAAACGCGATGGGTGCCGCCATTGTCGTCACCGCCGATCACGGCATGAAGCCAAAACACGACGCCAACGGCGATCCGGCAGTCATCTATGTGCAAGACCTGCTGGACGAGTGGCTGGGCGAAGCTGCGGCCCGTGTGATCCTGCCGATCACCGACCCTTACGTCGTCCACCACGGCGCGCTTGGCGGCTTTGCGACCGCCTATTTGCCGGAAGGCACAGACGTGAATGATATCATTACCCGCCTTCAGGCGCGCGATGAAATCCTCGAAGTTGTCAACAAAGCCGAAGCCGTAGCGTGGTTCGAGCTTCCCGCCGACCGCATCGGCGACATCGTCATGATCTCGACCGAAAACATGACCATCGGCACCAGTGCGCACCGCCACGATCTGGCGGCGCTGAACGAACCGCTGCGGTCGCATGGTGGCCTGACAGAGCAAGAAGTTCCGTTTATCGTTAACCGAAAGATCGACCTGCCGGGCGCGCCGACGCTTCGTAACTTCGACGCGTTCTTCTACGCCACCACCGCCGCCGCGCTTGAAGAGGTGACCGCATGAACAAGCCTGAATCCGCTATCCGTCACGAAGCCATGCGCATCGGTGGCGAAAAAGTCACCACCGACGCCGTGGTCGAGGTCCGCTATCCTTATACCAACGAAGTGATCGCCACAGTGCCCGCAGGCGACGCCAGCCACGCGGCCCGCGCGTTTGAGATTGCCGCGAATTACACACCCAAGCTCACCCGCTATGAGCGCCAGCAAATCCTTTTCCGCGCCGCCGAACTGATCCGCGATCGCAAGGAAGAGATTGCCCATTGGCTGACGTTGGAACTGGGCATCTGCAAACGGCATGCGCTTTATGAAACCGGCCGTTCCTACGACGTTTTCACGCTCTCCGGTCAGCTGGCCATTCACGACGACGGACAAATTTTCTCCTGCGACCTGACCCCGCATGGCAAGTCCCGCAAGATCTACACCAAGCGCGAACCGGTCGGCGCGATCAGTGCGATCACACCGTTCAACCATCCGCTGAACATGGTCGCTCACAAGATCGCCCCGGCGATTGCAACCAACAACTGCGTCGTCTGCAAACCCACCGAACTGACGCCGCTGACCGCGATCACATTGGCCGATATTCTCTACGAAGCCGGTCTGCCGCCCGAGATGTTCCAGATCGTCACCGGCTGGCCGAAAGATATCGGCGACGAGATGATCACCAATGAAAATATCGACATCATCACGTTTACCGGCGGCGTGCCTGTCGGCAAACTGATCGCCTCCAAAGCAGGCTACAAACGCCAGGCACTGGAACTTGGCGGCAACGACCCGTTGATCATCCTGAACGACCTCGACGACGCCGATCTTGAGAGTGCCGCGACTATCGCAGTGGCCGGGGCCACCGGCAATTCTGGCCAACGCTGCACCGCAGTCAAACGCATCCTCGTCCAGGAAAGCGTCGCCGACAAATTCGTGCCAATGGTTCTGGAAAGGGCCAAGGCAATCAAATTCGGAGACCCGATGGACCCGGAAACACAACTTGGCTGCGTGATCCACGCGCAGGCCGCAGAACTGTTCGAAAAACGCGTCTACATGGCCGAAAAGGAAGGCGCCGAAATCCTTTATCATCCCGGCCGTCAGGGCGCGCTTCTGCCACCCATCGTGGTCGATCACGTGCCGCACAGTTCCGAACTGGTGATGGAAGAAACTTTCGGCCCCATCATTCCCATCGTCCGCGTCCCCGATAACGACGCGCAAGTGATGGCGATCTCGAACGGAACCGAGTTCGGCCTCAGCTCGGGCGTCTGCACCAATGATTTCCGCCGCATGCAGGCCTACATCGAGGGCCTGAACGTCGGCACAGTGAACATCTGGGAACAACCCGGCTACCGCATCGAAATGTCGCCGTTCGGCGGCATCAAAGACAGCGGCAATGGCGTCAAGGAAGGCGTGCTCGAAGCGATGAAGTTCTTCACCAACGTGAAAACCTACTCGCTCCCCTGGCCATGAGGCACCTGCCCCTTCATCTTTTTTCAAATACGCAACTGACACGGCGGCAGGCGTGACCCGTCATACCGAAGGCGAAGCAAACACTTCTGCCGCCCGCGCTGAATGGGCGGCGCGCGAAGATGATCCCGCCACCCGCGCGCTTCTTGACCGCGATGGCCGGGCCTTTCTGCACCAGTCGCTCTCAAGCCCCTGCGTATCAACCATCGCCAAAGCCCAAGGCATCTGGATCGAAGACACCGCTGGTCGCCGTTACATGGATTTCCACGGAAATTCCGTTCACCACATCGGCTACGGTCACCCGCGCCTGATCCAGGCCATCAAGGACCAGCTTCACGACCTGCCCTTTTCGCCGCGCCGTTTCACCAACGATGTCTCGGTCACACTGGCCGAGCGGCTGGCTGAAATATCACCCGGCAACCTCGGCAAGGTGCTGTTCACCACCGGCGGCTCTGACGCCAACGAAGTCGCGCTAAAAATCGCCCGCGCCGCGACCGGTCGGTTCAAAACCCTCAGCTTCTGGGACGCCTTTCACGGCACGGGCTTCGGTGCGGCCTCGGTCGGCGGCGAAGCAACATTCCGCAGCCACATCGCCGGACCACTTCTGCCGGGTGCCGAACACGTCGCCCCGTTCCACTGCTATCACTGCGCCTATGGCCACCCCGGCCCCGAAACCCGCGGCCTCGCCTGCGCCAAAATGGTCGACTACGTGCTGGGCCGCGAAGGCGACGTCGCCGCCGTTATTGCCGAACCCATGCGTGCGGTTCCGGTTGTCCCTCCGCCGGGTTACTGGAAAGCCGTTCGCGATGCCTGCCACAGGCACGGCGCGCTGCTGATCATTGACGAGATCCCGACCGGATTGGGCAAGACCGGTGCGATGTTCGCCTTTGAGCACGACGAAATCATCCCCGATATCGTCACGCTCGGCAAAGCCCTTCGTGGTGGCATCCTGCCCATCGCCGCTGTCATCGCCCGCACCGACCTCGATGTCGCGGGCGACTACGCCATTGGCCACTACACGCACGAGAAAAACCCGGTCACCGCGTGCGCAGCACTCACCACGCTTGATATCATCCGCGACGAAAGTCTGACCGAACGCGCCGCGACCCTAGGCACAAGCGCGATGGATCGCTTGCGCGAAACTTTGGGGCATTTCCCCCATGTTGGTGACATTCGCGGTCGCGGACTGATTTTCGGAGTGGAAATTGTGTCGGACCCCAATGCCCGCACACCGGACCCGGATCGTGCCGAACGGATTTACTACGCCTGCCTTGCCGAGGGTCTGAGTTTCAAAGTCAGCGCCGGTAATGTGATCACACTGTCGCCGCCAATGACAATCGAAGAACACGAGCTGAGCACCGCACTGGCGATTGTCGAGGCCGCCATCGCGAATTCGAGCGTTTGAATTATTTTGCAATCCGATTTTCTGGCCGCCCGGATCGGTTGCAATGGCCAAATCGCCGCTTGACGGTCAAAACCGGCCTGCGTCTCAGACATCCAGCTTCCGCTCTCGCCAAGAGGCGCGCAACATGATTTTACTACCGGACGCGCCCCAGGCCTGACCCGGGGCCTCTCCACGGCTTCCGTCCAGATCGGACGCTAAAATCGCTGAAAGGACGACGCTCCAGCAATGGCAATCCTCGGCTTCATACTGCAAATCTTTGCCGCCGTGATGTTACTATTGTTCGCGGTCGGCCTGGTTCGTTCAGGGATCGAGCGCCGCTTCGGCCAGCATTTCGCGCGCTATCTGACCGGGCACGGCTCGACCCCTGCCGCCGCATTGTCAGGCATGGGTCTTGCGATAACGCTCCAAAGCGCTGCCGCCGTTGCACTTCTGCTCTGTGGATTCGCGGCGACCGGAATGCTTGGCTTCCCAATGGGGCTGGCCGCACTTCTTGGCGCGGATCTTGGGTCCGCGATTGTCATCCAGTTCCTGTCGCTGGATCTCCGCTGGCTGCAACCGATCCTGTTGGTCGTAGGCGGCTGGCTCTATCTCAAATCGGGTCGCCCGCAACTGCGCGTGATCGGCCGTATCATTATTGGCCTCGCGCTGATCCTTGTGTCGCTGGCTCTGCTGCGCGAAGCGGTGGCACCGCTGAGAGAAAGCGCATTTTTGCCCGCCGTCGCCAACTATATCGCCGCTGACAGCCTGACGGGTTTCCTGATCGGCGCGGCGCTGGCGTTCCTTTTGCACTCCAGCGTTGCCGCGATCCTGATGTGTGTCGCCCTTGTCCAAACCGGCGCCCTGCCATTCGCCGCCGGTCTTTCGCTTATCATTGGCGCAAACCTGGGAAGCGCGCTGATCCCGGTCTGGCTGACCCGCGACATGGCGATTGAGCCCCGCCGCATCCCGATAGCAAACGCGCTGCTTCGCGGAAGTGCGGCACTTCTAGCACTTTTTCTGATCAGTGCAGCAGACCTGACCGAAGCCCTTCAATTTGCCGGACCGGCAACGTCGCTGCTTCTGCTCCATATCGCTTTTAACCTGCTGCTGGTGATTGTGTTCGCCCCCATGTCGCGGCTCTTTGAAGCTCCTGCTCTGGCATTGATGCCGGGCGCGGTGCCAGATCCCGAACTTGCAACCACGCTTGATGACCCGCTCAGCGCCTTTGACCGGTCGGCGGACGGCGATGCGTCGGTGGCGCTTTCGGCGATCCGCCAGGAAATTCTGCAAATGCTGCAAGAGGTCGAGCGGATGTATCGCCCAATCATGGGGCTTTACGAGGCCGACACGCCCGGTGCGATTGAGGCAATACGCAGCCGCGACGGCCGCGTTAACGAGCTTTTTACCAACCTCCGGCGGTTTATGGCAGAAAGCGCCCGCGAGCAGCTGGACAAACCGCAACTCAAGGAATCCCGCGCCCTGCTCGAATACGCTATTCGGGTCGAAGCAGCTGGTGATCTGGTTGCCAAACGAATGACCGAGCTTGCCCGCGCCAAGCACAAATCCGATGTGCAATTTTCGGAACCCGGTCAAAATGAATTGACCAAACTGCACGCGCTGGTCCTGGCAGGTTTTGGTCTGGCGCGGCACGTGTTGCTGGTCGATGACATCGAAGCGGCACGGCGCCTGGTTCTCGACAAGGCCGAAGTTAAACGCCGCGAAAGGTCCAGCCGTAAGTCGCACCTGAAACGACTGGAAAGCGGCCAGACCGACAGTTTCGCTTCAAGCGATGTGCATCTTGAAACCCTGCGCGCGCTGCGCGAGCTTTACGGGCATCTTGCGGCCATCGCCTACCCGATCCTTTACCGCAACGGCCAGATGCTCGAGACTCGCCTTGTCACCGAGATGATCAGCGACATCAGATCGAATTGACCGGGGGCGAATATGAACTATAGCGCCAAGGCCGCGTCACGCATCAATGACCGCTTCAGCCTCGCTGAGACGCTCACGCACGGCGTTCAGAATGTTAGCAATCCGGTTTTTACCGCACTCGGCGCTAAAGGCCGCCACCGAGGCGCTCCGAGGTTCTAAGCGCCATCTCATCGAAGTCATCAGCAATATGTGATCACAAATGACCAGAACAATTGACCTCATCTCCCCCATCGACGGCTCGGTTTACCTCACCCGCGAGGTTCTCTCGCGCGACGCCGCATTCGAAGCCGCCGCACGGGCAAGAACAGCAGCTCAGGGCCGATGGGCCTCCAAACCCGTTGCTGATCGAATTGCCCTGGTCCTGAAAGCCACCGAAATAATCGGCCAGTCCACCGACCAAATGGCGCAGGAACTGGCGCACCAGATGGGCCGCCCGATCCGCTATGGCGGCGAATTCGGCGGCTTCAACGAACGCGCGCAGTATATGGCGAAAATAGCATCCGAAAGCCTCGCGCCTGATGTCATAGAAGACAGCGGCACGTTTCACCGGATGATCAAGCGTTTACCCTGGGGCGTCGTGCTGGTCGTGGCCCCCTGGAACTATCCCTACATGACCGCGATCAACACCATCGCCCCTGCCCTGATCGCCGGGAACACCGTGATCCTGAAACACGCCGCCCAGACGCTTCAGGTCGGCGAACGACTGGCAGAGGCATTCCACGAAGCCGGCGTGCCCGAAGATGTGTTTCAGAACCTCGTTCTTGATCACGACACCACATCCGCTCTGATCGCCGAACGCGCCGTCGATTTCGTCAATTTCACCGGCTCTGTCGACGGCGGACAAGCGATGGAACGTGCAGCCGCCGGAACATTTATCCCCGTATCCACCGAACTTGGCGGCAAGGATCCGGGCTATGTCCGCTTTGACGCCGATCTCGACGCCGCGGTCGATACTCTGATGGACGGCGCGATCTTCAACACCGGTCAATGTTGCTGCGGGATCGAGCGGATCTACGTGGAACAGTCACTGTTTCAGCCTTTTGTCGATAAAGCCGTCGCCTGGGCCGACGCCCAAAAACTTGGCAACCCGCTCGATCCGGAAACCATCCTCGGCCCGATGGCGAACCAGCGTTTCGCCGACGTCGTTCGCGCCCAGGTCACAGACGCCGTGGCAAACGGTGCCACTGCGCACGTCGCGCAAATGCAGGCCGATGACGGCAACGGCACTTACGTGACCCCGCAGGTCCTGACCGGCGTTACCCACGAAATGTCGGTAATGCGCGATGAGACCTTCGGGCCTGTCGTCGGCATCATGCCGGTCGAAGACGACTTCGAGGCGATCCGGCTTATGAACGACAGCAAATTCGGTCTGACCGCCAGCATCTGGACCCAAGACCCCCACGCCGGCGAACGCATCGGTGACCTGATCCAGACGGGCACGGTTTTCATGAACCGCTGCGATTACCTCGACCCCGCGCTTTGCTGGACTGGCTGCAAGGATACCGGTCGCGGTGCGGGGTTATCCAGGCTGGCCTATCAGTCTCTAACAAGGCCAAAATCTTATCATTTGAAGAAGGCGTAACGCTCATGACGCTCGTTGCAAACTGGTCCTACCCCACCTCAATTCGTTTTGGCGCTGGCCGTATCGCGGAAATTGGCGGCGCCGTTCGCGCAGCCGGGATCACCAGACCGCTTCTCGTCACCGACCGCGGGCTGGCGGCGATGGACATTACCGCGCGCACGCTCGATTTGCTGGCCGATGACGATCTCGGGCGGGCAATATTCTCCGATGTCGATCCGAACCCTACGGACCAGAATGTCGCCGAAGGCCTGCGCGCATTTCGCTCCGGCGGATTTGACGGCGTTATCGCCTTTGGCGGCGGTTCGGGGCTCGATCTGGGAAAAACCATTGCCTTCATGGCCGGACAAACCCGCCCGCTTTGGGATTTCGAGGATATCGGCGACTGGTGGACCCGCGCCGACCCGGACGGAATTGTCCCCATCGTCGCGGTGCCAACAACCGCCGGAACCGGTTCCGAGGTCGGGCGCGCTTCGGTGATCACCAACGCCAGTGCGGCTGAGAAAAAGATAATCTTCCATCCGAAAATGCTGCCCGCAGTCGTCATCTGCGACCCTGAACTGACCGTCGGAATGCCGAAGTTCATCACCGCCGGCACCGGTCTTGATGCCTTTGCGCACAGCGTCGAAGCCTATTCCAGTCCGCACTATCACCCGATGTCGCAAGGCATCGCCCTGGAGGGGATGCGGCTGGTGAAAGACAATCTTCCCCGCGCCTACGCCGATGGGTCGGATATCGAAGCGCGCGCGAACATGATGAGTGCCGCCGCCATGGGTGCCACCGCTTTTCAAAAGGGCCTTGGCGCGATCCACGCACTCAGCCATCCGATCGGTGCGGTGCATCATACCCACCACGGAACAACGAACGCCGTCTTCATGCCCACGGTTCTGAAGTTCAATGCCAACGCCATTCGCGACCGGTTCGACTTGGTTGCCGCCTATCTGGAAATCGACGGCGGCTTTGACGGGTTTTGCGCCTTTGTCGATGCCTTCAACGACAGCTTTGCAATCCCGAAAACGCTGACCGCGCTTGGTGTGACCGTTCCGGATATCGCCACCCTGGTCGCGGCGGCATTGCGCGACCCGTCAACCGGCGGCAATCCTGTGGAAATGACCACCGAAAACACGCGCGTAATGTATGAATCGCTCCTGTAACCCGCGCGTAATCCGCGCGACCATTCAGTAACTTATTGATATTATTTGATTAATTGAAGGTAACCCATGGGTTACTCCTCCTCAAGCGCTGCCTCAAACGCCCGGACCGCGGTCTCCAACCTATCTTTCGGCAGGCTCGCGAAATCCGCTTCGCTGACGATCCTGCATTCGCCTTTGCGGGCAGTCACCTTGGTGTCGCCAACGCGGAACTCGAACTTCTCGCTAGCTCGCGTCAAAACGCGCTTTGCGGGTTTGTTCAGGGCATTGTTCTCAGCAACGAATTCGCGCAGCGCCGCATACTGCTGCAATCCGTCGGTGCAACGTTCGAGCACGGTTTTCAGCTCCCCTGCCCCGCCATCTTTCTGAAGCCTGCGCGCCACATCCGAACCGACATTTCGCGCCACGTCTCTTGGAAATTTCAGACTCTCGCCAAGCTCGCTCAGCAAGTAGACAAACGAACGCACATAAGATCGCTTCATCTTGTGCAGCGAGGCATAAAGCCGGTTCACCAACGCATCAGCATCGTTCTCAAGAACGCTCGGATCCGCCGCCGCAGTCAGCGCAACCTGGGCCATTTCGGCAAATGACAGGTCTTCACGGACAACGTTCTCCTCGACCATGTCGATATATCGGTCAAGCCGTCCGCTTTCCTCGCCCTCTATCCGCGCGACGATCCTCGAAAACGCCTCGTCGCCGTTCTCCGCAAAAAGCTGTCTCAGCGCCGTCAACCGCCGCCAGCCCTTTTTTAGCTGAAGCCCGCCCGCTTCATCGCGAAAAAGCTCGACCGGTTCTTTCTGCCCGCGCGCCCGGATCGAGGCTTTAAGTTCCTCCATCTCGAGCGAACCTGCGATGCGTTCCAGATCCATCCGGTCCCTCGGCAGGGCATCGGTGCTGATGTCTGCCAATGGAACGTTGACCAGCACCCTGCCCTCGTCCCGCGCCGCGCGAAATTCGCGCGCGTCTTCGGCGTTCTGGCGCCGCGCTTCGACTTTGGCGTCAGTGGCCGCCTGCAAATCCTCCGCCGCTTCGCGAACCGCAGCACCCATTGGCCCCACGGAACGAACACGCGGACTAGCCGACTTCACTTCCGGCGCATCGATGCCAAATTTGTTCTTGCCAACCATTGCCTCACTCCTTCTCGCGCGCCGACCAGGCTTTCAGTATGGTGCCCTTGAACTCATCATACGCGCGGTCGAAACTACCGCGCGCCCGTTTCCAGGTTTCGCGGGTCATCTGCCTGTAGTCCTGCTCGTAAACCGACATCTGAAACCGCCCGGATTGCTCGACTGCGCGCGTCATCTCTATGGCGTTCTGGCAAACATCGGCCCCGAACACGTTGCGAAATGCGTCCATCATGGCCTGGTGCAGTGGGTTCGCCGTCTCAAAGCGCGTCATCAGCACGCGAATATCGGCATAGGTTTTCGGAAGCGTGAGGCCAGCGTCCGCCGCTATCGGGCCAAAGCCCTCGGCGATATCTTCCATCGCATCGCCAAGCTGGCCGAGATAGCTGGTGGTCGAATCGTATTCCCAATAGCCCGGCCCCGACGGGATATAGAGGATATCGGCCGCAAATGCGGCGTTCAGCGACTGGTAACCGATCGCAGGCGGGCAATCGAAAATGATCAGGTCGTATTGGTCATCCGGCAACTCATCAAGATAGCGCGATACGCAGCCAAAAAAGCTCCACGATTTATGCAGCGCGCGGTATTGCGCGCTGGCAAATTCGACGAAGGCCGCATTGGCGCACGACGGGATCAGGTCAATCGTCGGCCAGCAGGTTTGCAGAATGAAATCCTGGACCCTTTGCGCGCCGATCGACTGAACGTCCTCTGGCAACTCATCAGAAGCCGGGTAGGGGCAATCTGCCGGGTCGTCATAGGTCTCGATGATCCGGTCCGCCTCGCGGCAAAGATCACGGCACATTATGCCCCAGACAGTGTTCCATTCCTTAACTTCAACAAGTCCCATGGAATGGGTCAGCGTCGCCTGCGGATCAAAGTCGATGCACAAGACCCGGTATCCATCCAGCGCCGCGGCATTGGCCAGATGCTGTGCGACGACAGTTTTTCCGACGCCGCCTTTGAAGTTTGAAACCGCGATCCGCATGGCCCGGCCCTTGGGGCGCTCGGGCAAAAACGACTTGCCTCGAAACCGTAGCCGCCGTCGCAATTCATTGATTTCTTCAAGCAAAAACCAACGCTGCCGCCCATCTTCTTCAACGGTGCCCTGCGGCAACGAGGGATCATCGCCGAGTTTCTTACGGAGCGTGTCGGCGGGAACCCCGAACATAAAGGTCGAGATCTCCCAGATCGAGAACGGCCTCAGAACCTTGACCTCACCGGGATCAAAGGTCGCTTTACGCACAATGGCCTGCTGTGCCAAGCTGCGTTCGTTCATGGACTGAAGGTCGCTGAAGTCTCTCATGCCTGCGTATCTCGTGTTCTTTGCCTCTGTATATCTAATAACGGGATTTGCGCGGATCTGCAAAACTAGATTTTCCGCGAATTGTGAATGGAAGATTTGTGGCCACAAACCCATATTTGGTGGCACGCCACGACACCTTTTGACTTATGTGGTGTCACGAAATCGACTATTAGGTGACTCGCAGGGAGTCACGCTTCACCAGAGAACCAGATTCTTTTTCCAGGTTTGATTTTCCCGTAAAATCCGCCACCTTGACAGAATACGGGACATCGTGCCTTGATCTACGCATAGAGAATCGGTTCAGAGAAACTGATCTTGTTGAGGCAAAGCATGGTTCTAATATGGACAATAGGCGGTTGGTCGGCCCAGGTTCTGGTGCCGTCAAATATGATATCCTTACGGCGATCAATATTGGCGGGCTGAACGGATCAGCCCGCGATCAGGTTGCCATGATGCGGCTTTGTTTGCTGATAACAGCGCGTTACAACTGGCGTCGCGACGAACTGAGCATTGGCCAGCAGGAAATGGCAAACCTTTGGGGCGTTGGATCGCGAACTGTCAAACGCGAAGTTAAATGTTGGCTGGAGACAGGAATACTCATCTGCACACGCCAGGGTGTGCGGGGCAGGGTGGCCGCATATCGTCTTAATTTCCTACGCGTTTGCGAAGTGACCGAGCCCCACTGGCAACTGTTGGGTCAGGATTTCGTTGACAGGATGACCGCGCTGAAACCTGGCGGTGATCGTGTCATTCGGCTGGATGCAATTCGCGCAACGCTGCGCGAAAATAGCGACAAGGGCGGCTGGGAGGCTGTAAATTTGAACCTGGCGCACCGCTTTCCAACCCAATACGGCGCCTGGATTGCACCACTGGTGGCAAGTGAAAGTGAGAACGGATTGGTGCTTGAGGCGAAAAGCGCATTTGCTGCGGAGTATGTGAAAACGCATTTCGGCCGCGACATTGCGGATGCCGTGGCGGCTGAATGGGGCGCACCCCGGGCAATAACCATTCGTGGGCCATCGCATATAGGTGCGTCGGATATGCGCCCGAACAGTCACTAATAAGGCACATCTTGTGAAATTGATTGATCCCAGCGACCGCCGGTTCTTAACCCGCTTGTTTGATGCAGCAGTGTCTGCGGCCGATCCCAAGGCGGCAATGATGCTTTTTCTTCCAGAGCGTCCCAATGGTCGCACGGTCGTGATCGGGGCCGGGAAAGGTGCCGCGCAAATGGCTGCGGCCTTTGAAGAGCTTTGGGGAGAGCCCGTTGATGGCGTGGTTGTCACGCGGTACGGATATGCCGCACCGGCCAAACGCATCCGCATCCTGGAGGCGTCGCACCCGGTGCCGGATATGGCGGGACTTCAAGCGACAGACGCGCTTTTTGAGGTGGTACAGGGACTATCCGAGGAAGATTTGGTTGTCGCGTTGATCTGTGGCGGTGGCTCGGCGCTTTTGCCCGCGCCACCCGACGGGCTGAGGCTGGAAGATGAACAGGCGCTGAACCGGGTGCTTTTGGCGTCAGGTGCGCCGATATCTGCAATGAACGCGATCCGAAAACAGGTCAGCCGGATCAAAGGTGGTAGGTTGGCCGCCGCCGCGTTTCCGGCGCGCGTGGTCAGCCTTGTTGTTTCGGATGTGCCCGGTGATGACCCCGCACAGGTGGCGAGCGGGCCAACGGTGCCGGATGCAGTCGGTCGCGCTGCGGCTTTGGCGCATATTTCAGCTTATGGAATTGAATTACCCATGTCGGTTCGCGCGCATCTTGAAAGCGGGGCAGGGGAGGCGCCATCGCCGGACGATCCTGCATTCGCCAGAAACGACGTCCGGGTGATCGCAAGTGCTGCCATTTCGCTGGAAGCCGCCGCGAAAGCCGCCCGATCCGAAGGCGTTCCCGCCGTCATTCTTTCGGATGCGATCGAAGGCGAGGCGCGGGACATTGGCCAGATGCACGCCGCAATTGCCCGGGAAGTGCGGCTGCGAAACAGGCCGTTTGAAGCGCCAGTCGTGATCCTATCGGGTGGCGAAACAACGGTGACGATCATCGGCGCCGGCGGCAAGGGCGGACGGAACACCGAATTTCTGCTGGCCTGCGCGGGCGGGATCGAAGGGCTGAATATGACAGCGCTGGCAGCCGACACAGACGGGATTGACGGGTCCGAAGATAACGCAGGCGCGTTTGCCGATGGCACGACCTGGGCGCGGCTGCGGGCAGGGGGGTATGACCCGGTGTCGATGCTTGCCGGGCATGACGCCTGGTCAGCTTTTGATGCCTTGGGGGATCTGTTCGTGCCGGGTCCAACCGGCACGAACGTCAATGATTTCAGGGCTTTGCTGATCCGCTAGGGCTTAACCTGCGGCGATTTGTTTGGCTTTTTCGACCAGCACTTCGGCCTGCCGGATCGAGGCATAGTCAATCAACCGCCCGTCAAGCGACACCGCACCTTTGCCCGCCGCCTCGGCCTCGGCCATGGCTTCGATAATGCGATTGGCTTTTGTCACTTCGGCCTCAGACGGGCTCATAACCTCGTTGGCGAGCGCGATCTGACTGGGGTGGATCGCCCACTTGCCTTCGCACCCAAGCACAGCAGCGCGGAAGGCAGCCGCTTTGTATCCGTCAGGGTCTGAGAAATCGCCAAATGGGCCGTCGATTGGGCGAAGGCCATTGGCGCGGGCGGCGACAACCATCCGGGCGATGGCATAGTGCCACATGTCGCCCCAATGCACCGCGCGCGAGCCGGCTTCCAAGGGATCGGTCAGTACCGCGTAGTTTTCGTTCACGCCGCCGATCACTGTGGTGCGGGCGCGCATCGACGCGGCGTAGTCGGCGACGCCAAAATGCAGGCTTTCGTTGCGTTTGGATGCGCCAGCGATTTCGGTGACATTTTGCATGCCGAGCGCGGTTTCGATGATGTGTTCGAATCCGATGCGTTTGGTGTAGCCTTTGGCGTCTTCGATCTGGGTCACCATCATATCGACGGCGTAGACATCGGCGGCGGTGCCGACCTTGGGGATCATGATCAGATCCAGACGTTCACCGGCCTGTTCGACCACATCGACGACGTCGCGATACATGTAGTGGGTGTCGAGCCCGTTGATGCGAACTGACATCGTCTTGCTGCCCCAGTCGACCTCGTTCAGGGCCTTGATGATGTTTTTTCGCGCCTGTTCCTTTTCGTCGGGCGCGACCGCGTCTTCGAGATCAAGAAAGATAACGTCGACGTCAGAACTCGCCGCCTTTTCAAACATTTGCAGTTGCGAGCCGGGGACGGCCAGCTCGCTGCGGTTCAACCTTGCAGGGGCCTGCTCGATGGCGTGGAAAGACATGTTTGGCCGCTCCTCTTTTGGCGGTGGGGGAAACGGCGCTGAGAAGAACGGCGGATTTTGAATTCTGTCAAGTAATATTATTTCCCTGCGACGAAGTGCGGCGAAATAAGATTACGTTTGTCCCGATGGCTCCGAGGGAAGGCGCGAGGAGTAGTAGAACGCGATCGCCTGGGCGCGGTTCTTGACCGAGAGCTTGTCGTAGAGGTTGGAGAGGTGGAACTTGACGGTGTTGGTCGAAATCCCAAGCTCGGACGAAAGCTCGCGATTGGTCAGACCCTTGGACAATGCCTCTAAGATGGCGCGTTCCTTGCGGCTGAGGCTTTGGATCGGGTCGCGCTGAAGCTCCCGGACATCGACGAACGGGAACACCATTTTGCCGCCTGCCACGTCGATGCAGGTGTCGAGAAGGCTCTCTACCGGGGAAGATCGGGGCGCAAACCCGGCAGCACCGGCGGCCATGGCAATGCGCGGCAAGTCTGATTTGTCGTCGCCGTAGACGACCAAGCGGGGCGCGGTTTCCTGCGCGCGAAGCACTTCGATCAGCTTTGCGCCGCCAAGTGCGGGCAGGTTCCAGTCAATGACGCCGACCTGCACGGGAAGGCGCATGACGGTTCCGAGAAAGCCTTCGGCAGTCGCGGCGGTGGCGATGAGAGAGAATCGCGGATCACGATCAAATATCTCGGACATGGCCGTCAGAACCAACGGATTGCTGTCTGCGAGCATGACGCCAACTTTTTCCGGCCTTTCACTAACCTGTTGCAATCTTTTGCCTTTTCGAGTTTCCCACCCATTCAGACAGGGGAAATTTGGTATACAACGGTAGACTTACCATAAAGGGTGGGTTTTTCACCATACTTTTAGATGCCCAAAAGCAGGAGTAAGTAATGTTGTTCGGCTGAGGAGGGAAATTACAAATTGGTCGACGAAGGCAACATTCTTGCAAGGGCAGGGACCAATTATGACCACAGCAATCTTTCCGCCGCTCGAAATTCCCGAAACGCTGGCGGCCGGACCGGGGCCGGGAAATACCGACCCGCGAGTTCTGGACAGCTTTGCCAGAGCTGGCGTTGCTGACCACATGCAGGCGGATGTTCTGCGCGGGATGATCGAATGCAAGCACATGCTGCGCGAAGTTTGGGGGACGGCGAACGTTCATACGTTTGGCGTGGCCGGAACCGGATGGAGCGGGCTGGATGCGATGATGGCGGCAGTGATGCCGGGTGACACGGTTGTTGCTTTCACAAACGGGACGTTTTCAGGCATCGACGGGCAGACGTTGCGCATGAAGGCGGCTTCTGCGGAGGACCTGGCTGCGGATCCATTGAACCCGCAGCCTGCGAATGTTGTCATTGTCGAGGTGCCGCACGGGCAGTCTGTGACAGGGAATGTGATCGAGGCCGCACTGAGCGAGCACAAACCGATGTGGGCCTTCATGGCGCATTGGGAAACCGGGTCGGGCCGGGTCAACGATCTGGCGGCGTTTTCGGATGCCTGCGCGCGCTACGGCGCGATGGGTCTGGTCGATGCGGTTTCTTCGCTGGGTGTTTCCGATTTTTCGATCGACGGACACGCGGGTGTTGTCGCCTGGGCAAGCTGCCCGCAGAAGGGCATCTGCTGCTTGCCGCTGACTTATGCGCCGGTCAGTTTCACTGATCGCTATATCGACGTCCTGAAGTCGCGCGGTGCGCGGACATTCGTTCATCACCCGATTTTGGAGGCGCGTCACTGGGGCATCATCGACGGTGCCGATGTCGAGAAGGGCACCTATCACCGCACGCATTCGGGGTATGCGGTTGCTGCTTTCCACGAAGCGCTGCGCCTGACGCTGGAAGAGGGGCGCGCGGAAAGGGCCAGGTCTTATGCCTTCCACGAAGCGGTTCTGCGTGACGCGGTTCAGGCGATGGGCTGCAATGTGACGTCAAACATGACCAGCCTGGTTGTGCTGAACCTGCCGGGCGAACTGGCGGGCCGCGAGATGGAACTTGTGCAGGGATGCCGAGCCGAAGGTTTCGGCATCTGGCCGACACTTTCGGCACCGGTGCAAATTCGGATTGGTATTCTGAACCAGCTGAGCCAGGCTGCGATCACCGATATCGTGATGCGTTTCGGTGAGGCGATGAACCGGCTTGGTGCGTGGGTCGATCTGGATGAAATCCACGCCCGGCTGACCGAGCGCTACGAGCCGTCAATGGCCGCCGAATAGGAGAAAGCCCATGGATATTCACGAGTATCAGGCCAAAGAAATTCTGTCGCAGTTCGGCGTCGAATGCCCGCCCGGTGCATTGGCATACAGCCCGGAACAGGCGGCATATCGTTCGCGCGAAATGGGCGGCGACCGCTGGGTTGCGAAGGCACAGGTTCATGCAGGCGGTCGCGGCAAGGCCGGTGGCGTGAAAGTGTGCGACAGCGACGGCGAAATTCAGGTCGCCTGCGAAGATATGTTCGGCCAAAAGATCGTGACGCATCAAACCGGCCCTGAAGGCAAGGGCATTTACCGGGTCTACGTTGAGGCCGCCGTGCAGATTGCCCGCGAGATTTACGTCGGCTTGGTTCTGGATCGCACCAGCCAGCGGGTGATGATCGTTTGTTCGGGCGAGGGTGGCATGGAGATCGAAGACATCTCAGAAGATCGCCCCGACAGCATCATTCGTGCGACCGTCGAGCCGGCGGTCGGATTGCAGGACTTTCAATGCCGTGAGATTGCCTTTTCGTTGAAACTGGATGCTTCACTGGTTCAGGGTTTCGTGCGGACGCTTCAGGGATGCTTCAGCGCGTTCCGCGAGCTGGATGCAACGATGGTCGAGATCAACCCACTGGTGATTACCGAAGACGGTCGCGTCGTCGCGTTGGACGCCAAGATGACGTTCGACGACAACGCGCTGTTTCGGCATCCTCAGATTTCGGAGCTGCGCGATAAAAGCCAGGAAGACCCGCGTGAGTGCCGGGCGGCGGATCGTGGGCTGAGCTATGTCGGGCTGGAAGGTAACATCGGTTGCATCGTCAACGGTGCTGGCCTTGCCATGGCGACGATGGACACGATCAAACTGGCGGGTGGGGAGCCTGCGAATTTTCTGGATATCGGGGGCGGTGCCACGCCCGAGCGTGTTGCAAAGGCGTTTCGTCTGGTGATGTCGGACAAGAACGTGCAGGCCGTGCTGGTCAACATTTTTGCCGGGATCAATCGATGCGACTGGGTTGCCGAAGGCGTCGTGCAGGCGCTGCGCGAAAATCCCATCGACGTGCCGGTCGTTGTTCGACTTGCTGGAACGAACGTCGAAGAGGGCCAGAAAATCCTTTCCAAAAGCGGTCTGCCGATCATCCGTGCTGCGACGCTGATGGAGGCCGCCGAGCGCTCTGTCGGTGCCTGGAAAAACGACCTGTCAAATGGCACAACCATGAGGGCCGTGAAATGAGCATCCTTCTTGATCGATCCACACCCGCCATCGTCCAGGGTATCACCGGAAAAATGGCGCGGTTCCACACCGGCGAAATGATTGGCTATGGCACAAATGTCGTCGGCGGCGTGGTGCCGGGCAAGGGCGGCGAAAGCGTTGAAGGCGTGCGGGTCTTTAACACGGTGAAAGAGGCGGTTGAGAAAACCGGTGCTGAGGCCAGCCTGGTATTCGTGCCGCCGCCCTTTGCCGCAGACAGCATCATGGAAGCCGCCGATGCGGGCATCCGCTATTGCGTCTGCATCACCGACGGCATCCCGGCGCAGGATATGATCAAGGTGAAGCGCTATATGTTCCGCTTCCCAAAAGATCGCCGGATGGTTCTGACAGGGCCTAATTGTGCCGGAACGATCAGCCCGGGCAAGGCAATGCTGGGGATCATGCCGGGGCATATCTACCTTCAAGGTCCGGTGGGCATTGTTGGCCGCTCGGGAACGTTGGGATACGAAGCAGCCAGCCAGCTTATGGAGCTTGGAATTGGCGTTTCAACCTCGGTCGGGATCGGCGGTGATCCGATCAATGGCTCGTCTTTCAAGGACATCCTGAAGCATTTCGAGGAAGACGATCAGACCGAGATTGTGTGCCTGATCGGCGAGATCGGCGGGCCGCAAGAGGCTGAAGCAGCGGAATTTATTCGTGATCACATGACAAAACCGGTTGTCGCCTATGTTGCCGGACTGACTGCGCCTAAGGGCCGGACGATGGGGCACGCGGGCGCGATTATCTCGGCGTTTGGCGAAAGCGCGTCTGAAAAGGTTGAAATCCTGTCTCAGGCAGGCGTGACGGTGGCCGAACACCCGTCGAAAATTGGCGATAAGATTGCCGAGATTATGGCCGCAGCGTAGCGGAGGCCGCGATGGCGCATTCTGACAGCTTTGCCGACGTTCTCGAGGGTCGCGGCCAGCGCGACCGCGTAGTCTAGTGTGCGCGGCGGCGCTTGATACCTTTCGGGGAACCGCGGGTCGTGGCGACTATGCAGTCGCATTGCGCGAGGTCTTGGGTGAGCTTTGGCGCGAGATCCTCGAAAAACGCGCGCCGCAGGTTGCCGCCTGGTTGAAAACTGCTGCTGACACGCCGATCCCGGCGGGATCGCAGGCGATCCCATATCTACAGGCGTTAAACATCTGGTTTCACTTGTCGCGGATCGTCGATGAAAATGCGGCAGTGCGCGACCGAAGGCTGGACGAAACGCAAAGTGGTGCAGCTTCGGTGCCGGGCAGTTTTGCCCAGGTTCTGGCGGACCGCAAACTTGGGGCGGATGAGTTCGCCAAGCTGGCCGAGGCGCTGTCGGTGGGGCCGACGCTGACGGCGCACCCGACCGAGGCGAAGCGGGTGACGGTTCTTGAAAACCACCGGCGCATCTATCGCGGGCTGGTCAAACTTGAAACCAAACGCTGGACGCCGCGCGAGCGGGCGCAAATACTTGATGATATCAAAGGCGAGATTGATCTTCTTTGGCTAACCGGGGAATTGCGTCTGGAGCGACCGAGCCTGGCGGACGAGATCGAATGGGGCCTGCAATTTTTCCGCGACAGCATTTTCGACGCCGTGCCGCAGGTATTTGAACAGTTTGAATTGGCGGCGGAAGCGGCGTTTGGCGAGGCGCCTGCCGTGACGCCGTGCCTTAAGTTTCACAACTGGATCGGCGGCGACCGCGACGGCAATCCGAATGTGACCACTGACGTCACCAAACTGGCCATGCGGCGCGGGCGCGAAGCCGCAACGGCGCTTTATCTTGAAAAATTAGGCATAGCGGCCGCGCGGCTTAGCGTTAGTGATCACATTCAGCCACCTAACGAAAAACACCGCGCAAAACTGCTGGCCATCGTGGATGGTGCTTCGCCCAGTGACCGGAACGCCAGCGAAATCTTCCGTAAAGCTCTTTCGGCGATGGCGCAAAAACTGCGCGATGAACTTTATTCCCAAGTCGGCCAGTTTGCGGCTGATCTTGATGCCGTTGATGCAGCCCTTTGTGCGATCTCGGCATCGGAATTGGCGCGCCGCTATATTCGCCCGATCCGGCGGCAGGCGTCGGTTTTTGGTCTTCGCACCATGACGCTGGACATCCGTCAGAATTCAACCGTCACAACCCGGGTGCTTGCCGAGATCTGGGCCTTGGGCGGCGATACCGCACCGGGCTACGGCAGCAAGCAATGGTCGAGCCGTTTGCGCAAAGAACTGGCCTCGGCGGACTTGCGTTTTGCGGACAGGGCGCGACTAAGTCCCGAGGCCACAGAATTGCTCGACTTGTTGCAACTCATGGCCTCGATGCGCAATCGCACAGACCCCGAAGCAATTGGGCCATTCATCCTTTCGATGACCCGCTCAGCGGACGATCTTTTGGGGGTATATCTACTGGCGCGCTATGCCGGGTTCGGTGCCGAAGTTCTCGATTTCACGGTCGTGCCGCTGTTTGAAACCATCGACGACCTGCGGAACGCGCCGTCTATCCTGAAAGAATTGCTGGACGTTCCGCTGGCGCGGCGCAGCATGAAAACGCGCGGCCGAACTGCCGAGATCATGTTGGGGTATTCAGACAGCAACAAGGATGGCGGCTTTGTTTGCTCGACCTGGGAGCTTGACCGTGCGCAACGCAAGATCAAGCGGGCGCTTGAGGAATGCGGGTTTGGCGTCAGCTTTTTTCACGGGCGCGGCGGATCCGTCAGTCGGGGTGGCGCGCCGACCGAACGGGCAATTACGGCGCAACCGGCGGGCACCATTGCGGGCCGGCTTCGGATCACCGAACAGGGCGAGGTGGTATCTGCCAATTACGCCAACCGTGGCACAGCCGCGTCGCACCTTGAACGGCTTGCGGCAAGCGCGCTCGCCCATTCGCTGAATGCGGCGGACACACCACCAAACCCCGAATTTGACGAGGCGATGGACGCACTATCGGCGCTGTCGCAAACCACCTATTCCACATTGCTGCACAGCCCGGGTTTTATCGATTATTTCCAACAGGCAAGCCCGGTTGAGGAGCTAGCGCGTCTTAAAATCGGGTCGCGCCCGGCGCGGCGTTTTGGGGCATCTGCCCTGTCGGATCTGCGGGCGATCCCCTGGGTATTCGCCTGGTCACAGAACCGCCACCTGATCACCGGCTGGTATGGTTTCGGCACTGCGATGGAAAGCCTCCGCCGATTTCGCGGCGACCGTGGCGAGGACACGCTGGCCGCGATGTTCCGGGACTCGAAAGTCTTCCGGTTGATCGCCGACGAGGTCGAAAAATCGCTCTACCAGACCGATCTGGATGTGGCCGCGAAATACGCAACGCTTGTCGTTGACGAGAGTGCGCGAAACAGCATTTCGGGCCTTATCGAAGCAGAATATCGCCGTGCCTGCGAAGGTGTGTTGTTTCTAACCGGCGAGCCTAGCATCGCCGACCGGTTCCCGGAATTTCGCGCCCGATTTAACCGATTGCGCGCCGATCTCGACCGCGTCAATGCGCTTCAGGTCGATCTGCTGCGCGAGGCCCGCGCCGGAAACGCCGCCGCGACGTCCATTCCGCTTCTGCAATCCATGAACACAATATCCGCCGGTCTTGGATGGACCGGCTGACGGCAAAAGGATCATACCCATGAACGCCTCGTCGACTGACACCGCCTTTTTCACGGAGCCACTTTCAAGCCGCGACCCTGCGATTCATAGTGCGATCCAGTCGGAGCTTGGTCGCCAGCGTTGTGAGATCGAGCTGATTGCGAGCGAGAACATCGTCAGCCGTGCGGTGCTGGAGGCGCAGGGGTCTGTGCTGACGAACAAATATGCCGAG
>CAXMNX010000027.1:0-6471 GCA_964194845.1 uncultured Boseongicola sp. | reverse complement strand
AAGCAAATCTGAGGGGGCGGATGCTGAAAGACCAGACATACGCCACCCGCGATTTCGCCGCCGAGGAATGGGGACGGCTTCGCGACCGCAACCCAGACGAACTGGCCGTCGCCGAGATTGACCGCGAGATCACTGTGAGCGCGCTGATTGCGCAGGCCCGCGCCCGTGCCGGTCAATTCATCGCCCAGGGCCTCGGTCCGGGCGACCGGGTGATCGTGGCGCGGCCAAATGTCATCGAGTTTGTCGTGGATTATCTGGCCGCGCGGCTTTGCGGCGCTGTTTTGGTGAATTTACCATGGGGCGCTGGCACCTCGATCACCGAACTGGCCGAGATCCTCGACGCCAAAGTGGTCGTGTTGACCGAGCATCTTGTGGGCGACAACCCTATTTTCGACTGTTTGCAAGATCGCCGGTTCCGCATGGATGAAGCAGCGCCCATCGGGCCTGAAAATCCCATCGCGCGCGGGGCTGACGAAATTGCATGGCTGGCCTGCACCTCGGGTACCACCGGCACACCGAAGGCGGCGATGCACACCAGTGCGACGTGGCAGCGGCAGTCAGAGGTTTTTGCAGAGCATTTCGGACTGACCCGCGCTGATCCGGTTTTGGTGTCCTCGCCGGTCGGACACGCGGTTTCACTTCTTTTCGGCGTTCGGTTCTCGCTTTTGCTTGGCTCGCCGATGATATTGGTGTCGCGCTGGCGTGTGGAAGCTGCGGTGGAACTGATCCACCGCTACGGCTGCACATTCACCGTCGCGCCCACGCCGTATCTGGTAGACACGGTTACCTGGGCCGAGCAGAACGGTGCCGAAAAACTCAAGACGCTGAAGTTCTTCCCGTCTGCTGGCGCGCCGGTACCCCGGACGCTGGTGCGGCGCGGGCTGGAGGCCTTGCCTAAATGCCAAGTCTGGTCCTATTTCGGCACATCAGAGGCCGGAGCCGTCACCGCGGTGCCGCTTGACGCGGATTTAAAAAAACGCCTCAACACCGACGGCACAGCGCTGCCCGGCACCAAGACCAAAGTCGTGGACGGCGAGCTTATGCTCCTGAGCCCGCAGCAGATGATGAAAGGTTATTGGGGCGGCGATCCGAACGGGCGTCTGCGCGACGACGGCTGGTATCACACCGGCGACGCCTGCGAGCAGCACGAAGACGGCTATATCAAGATGATCGGGCGGGCGCAGGACATCATTTTGCGCGGTGGGGAAAACATATCACCGCTGGAGATCGAAAACACGTTGCTCGGGCATGCAGACGTCAAGGACGTGGCCATCATCGGCTATCCCGACGACCGGCTCGGCTCGCGTCTGGCTGCGGTGGTCGTCAGTGAAAACACCGGAGTGACGCTCGACGATCTGCGCGCCTTTTGCCAGGATTTCGGGCTCGACAAGGCAAAGTGGCCTGAATTTCTGGTCGAGATAGACGAAATTCCGCTGTCGGCCATTGGCAAGGTTCTTCGCGGCGAACTTGAAGATCTTGTGTGGAAAAAATTCAAGAAAACGCAGTCAGGCTAAGGAGAATTCCATGGGCAATCTACAGGTCGGGCTGCATATCGACGGAGACGTCTGGGAGCCGGAGCAGATCACCGCGGTCGAGGACCACGGGTTCGACATACTGACCACGGGCGAACATATCCTGTTCTTCCGACCGATTTTGGATACTGTCACGGTTCTGGCCTACGCGGCGGCTGCCACCAGGAAAATCCGGCTGATCCCATCGACCTTGATCCTGCCGCTGCGCCACCCTGTAATGATGGCCAAAGAGCTGATTTCGATTGATATTTTGTCCAAAGGGCGGCTTACCGCCTCGGTCGGGATCGGCGGCGATTATCCGCGTGAGTTCGAGGCACTGGGCGTGCCGATGAGCGAGCGCGGCCGGCGCGCCAACGAGGGCATCGAGATCATGCAAAAGCTCTGGTCGGGCGAAACCTTCGACTATGACGGCAAGATATTTCAGCTCAAGGGTGCCGACATGCAACCTGGGCCGTACCAGAAAGGTGGCCCGCCGCTTTGGGTCTGCGGGCGAAGCGACCCGGCGATGAAGCGCGCCGCCAAATACGGTGACGGCTGGCAACCCTATATGTACACCGCCGATCTGCTTGCCGAATCTGTCGACAAGGTGAGGGGATTTGCTGACGATATTGGTCGCGAATTGCCGCAGGATTTCGCTTTCACGACCTTCATGTATGTCTCGATGCACGACGATGTTCAGGAAGGTCGCAATCGCGCAATCGAACAGCTGAACTATCGTTTCAACATGCCGTTCGAAAAGATCGTCGACAAATACTGTGCGTATGGGCCTACGGACCGGATCATTGAAGAACTGGCAAATTACGTAAAGGCCGGTGCCAACAACCTGATCATCGCGCTTGTAATGCCGGAAGAAGAGCGAATGGATTACGTCGCCAAATTCGCGACCGAAATCCTGCCGGTGCTGCAAGCGACGAGGACCAATTGAGATGGCGCATAACAACCTGACTGTCGACATCATTCAGGAACGGATCAGCCGGTCGAAATTCCACCAGCTGTTCCGCCCCGAGGTGCTGGAGGTCGACAATGACGCGATGTCGCTTGCGATCAAGGTTCATATGTGCTCCGAGTTCGAACGCCAGCCCGATACCGGCCAGTGGCACGGCGGTGTGTTGGCCTCGCTGATTGATACTTCCGGGTGTTATGCGCTGATGCTGGTCGCTGGCGGACAGATTCTGACGCTGAATTTCTCGACCGATTTTATTCGGCTGGCGACCTCAGACCACCTGATCGTGCGGGCGAAAGTGCGCCGGGTCGGGCGCACGGTGGGCTTCGTCGATGTCGAGATCGACGATGCAATGGGTCAGACGGTTGCGGCGGGCAAGGCTTGTTACGCGATCCGGGCGGACATCAAGGAAACCTGAACCCCGGCGGCGTGCCGACCGGGCTCACAGACAAAAGGGCGAGACAATGACCGGCAGCGATCAGAAGTTGAATATCGCGATAATCGGCGGCACCGGCGATCTGGGTTCTGGCCTCGCGATGCGTTGGGCCCGCGCCGGGCACCAGGTTGTCATCGGTTCACGCGACGTCGACCGTGCAGTGGCGAAGGCGGCTGCGTTTTCGCGGTTGGCTGACGTTCCGATCAATGGCGCAGAAAATGCTGCCGCCGCAGCCGGGGCCGAGGTTGTTGTGATGACCGTGCCCTATGCAAGCCATGCGCCGACGCTGGAAGTGATCCGCCCGCATCTAAGCGGCAAGATCATGGTCGATGTGACGGTGCCGCTGATGCCGCCAAAGGCGCGAACCGTGCAACTTCCCGAGGGCGGATCGGTCGCCAAAGCGGTGCAGAATGAACTCGGCGACGATGTGCGCGTCGTTTCAGCCTTTCAGAACGTGGCCGCCGCGCATCTGGCCGATCTGGACCACGATATCGACTGCGACGTGCTGGTCTGCGGCAACGACAAGGATGCCCGTGCGACCGTTATCGGGCTGGCTGAGGATGCGGGCATGAAAGCCTGGCACGCAGGTCGGATCGACAATTCGGCGGTGGCCGAAGGGCTGACATCAATTCTGATCTTCCTTAATGGCAGCTATAAAATAGACGGCGCCGGGATCAGAATCTCCGGCACGCCCGGTTCGGCCGGGGGATAAGGATACGGACAACAGATCTGATGAATGACGCGCTGACTCTCAAGGCCCTAAAAAGTGTGCCGATGATCGCAGAGGGCGATGATCTGGTTGGCGTGATCGACAAGGCATTGGCTGCGAACAACCAAGCCTTGCAGAACGGTGACATTCTGGTTCTGGCACAGAAGATCGTGTCGAAGGCCGAAGGCCGGACCGTCGATCTACGTTTCGTAGTTCCCGGCGACGAGGCCGTCATGCTGGCTGAGGCAACTGACAAGGACGCGCGTGTCGTCGAGCTGATCCTGGCCGAAAGCATATCTGTCATCCGGCAGTCGGGCGGAGTGATTATCACCGAACACCGGCGTGGCTGGATCATGGCGAACGCGGGCATTGACGCCTCGAATGTCGCCAGCGCGGACGGCGAGGAAAATGTTCTGCTGCTGCCCGAAGACCCCGATGGCACATGCGCCGATCTTTGCCGCCGGCTTGGCGAAAAGCACAATGCGGAAATTGGCGTCATCATCAGTGACAGTTTCGGCCGCCCGTGGCGTCTGGGCACAACGGCTGTGGCAATCGGTGCCGCCGGCGTTCCGAGTCTATGGGACCGGCGCGGCGATCTTGATTTATTTGGCCGCGAGCTGGTGGTCAGCCAGCAGGCGCTTGCGGACGAACTCGCAAATGCAGCCTCGCTGTTGCAGGGGCAGGCCGACGAGGGCCGCCCGGTCGTGTTGATCCGCGGGCTGAAGATCGGCAACGGTAACGTTCCGAACCGCCCTGCGGCCGACCTGATCCGCGACGCATCCGAGGATCTTTTTCGATGAACAACGGGCGTGTGATTGTTCTTTCAGGCGGCGTCGGCGGCGCCAAACTGGTGCTTGGTCTCAGCCATGTCGTGGCACCTGACCGGCTGACGGTCGTGACCAATACCGGCGACGATTTCTACCATTTCGGTCTGCGAATCTGCCCCGATACCGATACCGTTCTTTATACGCTGTCCGGTCTGGCCGATCCGGAAAAGGGCTGGGGGCGAGCAGATGAAACCTGGACTTTCATGCAGACGATGAAATCTCTGGGCGGTGCCGATTGGTTCAGCCTGGGCGACAGCGATCTGGCTTTGCATGTGTTGCGAACAGAGCGGCTGAGCGCGGGCGCGAGCTTGACCGAGATCACTGCCGAGGTAGCGAAATCCTTGGGGATCAGCGCAAGCGTCCTGCCGATGTGCGACCAGCCCGTGGCAACAAAGGTCGACACACCGCAGGGGCGGCTGGATTTTCAGGAGTATTTCGTGCGCGAACGCTGCGCACCGCAAGTGACCGGGTTCGAGTTTGCCGGGATAGAAAGCGCCCGGCCAAACCCGGCACTGGTCGCGATGCTGAGGGACCGGCCTTCGGCGATCATTGTCGCGCCCTCGAACCCGTATGTCAGCGTCGATCCGATCCTGGCGATCCCCGGCATGCGCGATCTGTTGCGCGGCTGCGGCGCACCGATCATCGCAGTCTCGCCGATCATTGGCGGGGCCGCGATCAAGGGGCCTGCTGCAAAGATGATGGTTGAGCTGGGCTGCGGCGCGACTGCCATTGAAATAGCTAAGCATTATCAGGGGTTCGCTGACGGGATCATCATCGACGAGCAAGATTCCGAGTTGGCGTCCGGCGTGGGTGAGCTGGGTCTTGAAGTTGAGGTTTTGCCTACGATCATGCATGATCTAGGGACGCGTATCGAACTGGCAAAGCAATCTGTCGCCTTTGCCACCCGTCTAAGCGGAGGTGTCGAGCGTTGACGACGATTATCATTTCGATCAAAGAACTGTCCCGCTCCAAACAGCGGCTGATGGGCGTTTTGTCCCCGGCCGAACGTGCCGAACTTGTGCTGGTGATGCTGAACGATCTGCTGACCGCCGTGGCCGAGGCGGATTGCGGGCCGGTACTGGTCGTGGCCAGCGACGACGCTGTGTTCGACATTGCCCACGAGTTTGGTGCCCGCGCAGTCAAAGAGCACGAAGTCCGCGGCTACAACGCCGCGGCGTCGCTCGGTATTGCGCGGGCTGGGAACGGCAACGTCGCCGTACTGCCGGGAGATATCCCACTTGCAGCAGCTGACGAGATCAATTGTCTTTGCGCGCCGGCGGATGAGGACAGCCGTTGCCTCAGGCTGGCGGCCAGCCACGACCGGCGGGGCACCAACGGCGTGTTTCTGGCGGCGCGCGACCTGATCCGCCCCGGCTTTGGATCAAACAGTCTTACCAGATATCAACAAACCGCCCGTGATGCGGGGATCGAACCAACCCTGCTGGATGCGCCGGGATTGGCGCGCGACATTGATACGCCGAAAGATTTGTACGAATTGGCCCAATGCGTCACGCAAGGCGCAACTTCCGCTTTTCTAGAGCGCATCCGCCACAAGCTGGAACACTCAGATCTTCGGCGGGGGGTCGCATGAATACCAACGTCGATATCAAGAAACTGACGCCGCAATTATCCGCGGTCGAGGCGTACGAACTGCTTGATCAGCTCCCGGAAACTTTGCTCCCCCGCGCGGCAAGGCTTCGTGACGAGGGACACGGGCGGCTGATCAGTTATTCGCGCAAGGTATTCATCCCGCTGACGCAACTCTGCCGCGACGTCTGCCATTACTGCACGTTCGCAAAAGCGCCAAAGCGGTTGAAAGCGGCCTATCTGAGTCCGGAAGAAGTGCTAGCTATCGCCCGCGCCGGGCAGAACGCGGGCTGCAAGGAGGCGCTGTTCACGCTTGGCGACAAGCCAGAACAGCGCTACGCAGCGGCGCGCGAGGCACTCGACGCATTGGGGTATGCCAGCACGCTAGACTATCTGCGCGCCATGGCGGAGCTGGTGTTCCACGAGACCGGGCTTTT
>CAXMNX010000026.1:0-11786 GCA_964194845.1 uncultured Boseongicola sp. | reverse complement strand
ACCGCCCCATACTCGTGGCGGTATTGAACGATTGGGTGACCGAGACAAACGACGTCCCAGCCCCGTCCAGGCGATCTACGATCTTGGAAAAGTCCGCCAGCGACCGCGTCAGCCGGTCAATCTTGTAAACCAGTATCTGGTCGACCGCTCCCCGATCGATGTCTTTCAGCAACCGCTGCAAGGCTGGCCTTTCCATCGTGCCGCCGGAGATACCGCCATCGTCGTAGTGCTCAGGCAGCAGCACCCAACCTTCTGCTTTTTGGCTGGTAATGTAGGCCGCACATGCCTCGCGTTGCGCATCCAGGGAATTGAACTCCTGCTCAAGCCCTTCTTCAGAGGACTTACGGGTGTAAATGGCGCAGCGGATCCTTTTCATTGGCCAGCTCCGGTCGCACGCGTCAGACCGAAGAAACGTGGTCCGGACCATGTGGTTCCGGTGATCAGCAGTGCAATGGCAGACAGAGATTTATGGTCGTCACCGTTAAACCGAAATCCGTCTGCGGTGACATCAACCAGATAGCGGCGGCCATTCCATTCCCGGATAAGCTGGGTGCCTGGACGCAAGGAGCGGGCAATCACCATCGTTGGCGACTTTCCATCGGCTGCTGATTTGAGCGCCCGTTTCAGATTGGCGGGCATTCCACCATATGACCGGCACTGTGCATCCCAGATCAGGGCCTTGCGCATGAATATCATGGACAGAAAGTGCGGTGAGGCCTCGCCGAACGCTTTGTGCCAGGCAACGCGGAGGCCGGAGCGGTCAAGTTCGTCCAGCTCCGACATCCGCGCCATGATTTTGTCCCCACTCGTCATTGAGCTTTGTGCTCCGACGGAACACCTGTGATGTGATACTTTGACGGATTTCCGTTCCCCGATTTTACGCTGGAAAATTGGTAACCTGATTTGCGCAGCCTTGAGAGAGCCGCACGTGTCGTGTGTGGCAGCCAGTCGAACTTCTTGCTGATGCCAGCAACATCAGCGCCAGCTTTCTTACTCAGAAGGCCGATCAGCAGCGCCTTTTTAGTATTTGCAGAAGCCTTCGAGGGCTGGCCTTTTCGGCCAACTTTCGCCCCGTTGGCATTTCGGGGCTGCGATTTCGTAGTCATCTTGGGCATCATCTTCTCCTTGTTTCTCGAACAGGATCGGCTGACCCTGCTACTGAGCAGAACCCGGATGTCCGGGCGGAGAAGGCGGCACCGTGCATAGGTGCGTCGACACAGACAGTACCGCTCTGTTCGCAGGCGAAGTCCAGTGGTTTGTGCGGGTCGACTCGAGCGACTTGTTGATGGCTTTCTTCCGAACCGGACATTGGTCACCCAAGCGGCGAAAGCCGGGAAAGAGCCCAAAGAGCCGAATACTGCGCCTCGCTCATTATGCAGCGAAGCGCCGAAACCGGTCATTGGGTTCTGCAGAGAACAAGGAAGGCTGGGGTTACACGACGATCACTGCGGTCCGAAAAAACGTCTACAATTGCATGAGAACATCGCCTTCCTTCGCGATCGAGCGTGTCGCCAGTTTGCTGGATTTGTGCATCGCTTCTTCCGATTCCACCAAATGGATTTCGCGTACGGCCAAAGGCTTTCCAACAAGCCTTTGTTTTCGCGAAGTATTTTAAATTTGATTTTTTATTAATAACAATGTAACCCATTGGGAAAAGGTATTAAAGGAGATACTAATGAGACAACCAGGTCGGCACTTTCTGCAGATACCCGGACCAACAAACGTCCCCGACAGCGTGCTCCGCGCCATAGACAATCCGACGATGGACCATCGCAGTCCGGAATTCGGAGAGCTTGGCACGCGCGCGCTTGCGGCGGTGAAATCTGTATTCAAGACGACGTCCGATGCCGTGATCTATCCTGCATCCGGGACTGGCGCCTGGGAAGCTGCACTCGTGAACACGCTCTCGCCCGGCGATCGCGTTCTGATCTGTGAGACGGGTCAGTTCGCCGCACTATGGCAGCGACTGGCGCAGCGTTTGGGATTGGAATCCGACGTAATCGACACCGATTGGCGGGTGGCGGCGGATGTGGATGCAATCGAGAGCCGCCTTCGAGCCGACAGCAGTCAAGCTATCAAAGCTGTCTGTGTCGTACATAACGAAACGTCGACCGGATGCACGTCGCAAATTGCCAAAGTACGCGAAGCGATGGATTCGGTCGACCACCCGGCGCTTTTGTTCGTCGATGTAATCTCTTCACTCGGCTCGATTGATTACCGACACGACGAATGGCGGGTCGACGTAACGGTGGGCGGTTCGCAGAAAGGATTGATGCTGCCGCCCGGGCTGGCCTTCAACGCCATAAGTCCGAAGGCGCTGGAAGCATCGAATTCTGCATCTTTGCCGCGCTCTTATTGGGCCTGGGATGAAATGCTGAAATCCAACGCCTCGGGCTATTTCCCTTACACGCCTTCGACCAACCTGCTTTATGGTCTGGTGGAGGCGGTTGACCTGTTGCACGCCGAAGGGCTGGACAACGTCTTTGACCGGCACGACCGGCATGCCGAGGCCACACGTCGGGCAGTCCGCGCCTGGGGGCTAGAGGTGCTCTGCCGCGAGCCCGCACATTATTCCAGTGCGTTGACCGCGGTGATGATGCCCGAGGGGCACTCGGCCGATGCGTTCCGACGGATTGTTGCCGAACGGCTGAACATGTCGCTTGGTAATGGTCTGGGTCGATTGGCCGATCGGGTATTCCGTATCGGACATCTGGGCGATTTCAATGATTTGATGCTGGCCGGCACGTTGTCGGGTGTTGAGATTGGGTTGCAAATGGCAGGCATTCCGCACCAGCGCGGCGGCGTTCAGGCCGCACTGGATTATCTGGGCCTAGATCGGACCGGCGAACAGTCTCGTTCCGCTGCCTGATTGGTCAAAATTACCTCCCTGTGACTGGCGGCCGTTCGTTGCGGCCGCCTTTTTTTTGTCAGAATAGTCCGTGAAGCCCCCGGCTCTGGTATTCGCCAAACCCTCTTTGCCCAATCACCGAGCCATCCAATGCCACTGTGCGACCGCGCAGAATTGTGCGCACTGGCCAGCCTTTGACGACAACACCCTCGTAGGGAGTGTAGTCCGACCCGTGGTGCAGGATCGACTGGCTGATCGTCATCTCGCGTTCAGGATCCCAAAGCGTAAGATCCGCGTCACCACCCACAACAATCGACCCTTTCTGCGGATAAAGCCCGTACAATTTCGCGGGATTGGTCGCGGTAAGGGCGACGAAGCGCTCGGCGCTGATGCGCTCTTTGCTGATCCCTTCGGAAAATAGGATCGGCAACCGTGTCTCAATGCCCGGTATGCCGTTGGGCACCCATTTGAACGACGTTCGCGCCTTGGGATTGTCCTTGCCGGTGCCGTTTTTGCCTGAGTAGCGAAACGGGCAATGATCTGACGAAAAGATGTCGAAGGTGCCGTCCTGCAAGCCTTCCCAGATCGCGTCATGATCCGCGGCCTCGCGCGGCGGCGGCGAACAGACGTATTTCGCGCCTTCGAAATCCATGTTCAGACCCTTCAGGTCATCTTTGGTCAGAAGGATGTATTGCGGGCAGGTCTCGGCAAAGACCTTTTGGCCGCGCCGGCGCGCCCATTGGATCTGCTCCATCGGCTCGCGGCCTGATACGTGCACGATGACAACTGGCACGTCAGTCAATTCGGCGTGCGCAATGGCGCGGTGGGTTGCCTCGCGCTCGGCAATCTTTGAATGCGACAACGCATGGTAATAGGGCGCCGTTTTCCCGGATTCTTCCAGCTTGCGGGTCATGTATCGGATTGCGTCGTGCCCCTCGGCATGAACCATGACAAGGGCGTGCTCGCGGCGCGCCACCTCGAATACGTCGATCAATTCGCGGTCCGACAAAACAAGATCGTCATAAGTCATGAAGACCTTGAACGAGGTATATCCATCCTTGACCAGCGCGGGCAGTTCCTGGCCCAACACTTGCGGCGTCGGGTCTGACACAATCAGGTGGAATGACACATCCACATAACAGTTGCCGCGCGCCTTTTCGTGATAGTCCTGCACGCAGGACCGCAGGCTCTGGCCCTTGATCTGCAATGCGAACGGCAAGACCGTGGTGTTGCCGCCTGCCGCGGCCGCCCTCGTTCCAGTCTCAAAATCGTCGGCCATCACGGTGCCATCCGATGTTGGTTGCGCCATGTGGACATGGGCATCGATGCCGCCCGGCATCACCAGAAGCCCGGACGCGTCGATGGTTTCGCCAGTGCTCTCCACTTGGTCGGCAATCTCGACGATGCGGCCGTCCTTGATTGCGACATCGGCGTGAAACCGGTCGGTGGCAGTCACGACCTCGCCGCCGCGAATTACCAGATCCGGCACGCTCATCCGCCGCGCTCTTTATTGGCACGGAACTGTTCTTCGACTTCTCTCAACACTTCGCACGTCTCCTGACCAGAGCGCACCAGATGCCGCCGCCAGACGGTATGCGCCGCATCGGCGTCGCGCGCCCGAAGTGCGGTCATCAGGTCTTCGTGATGCTGCATCGCCTCATCGCGACGCGTACCTTTTGCCACAGAGAAATACCGCACACGCTCAGCCCGGACAGACAATTGTTTGCGTGAATTAACAAGAATTGGATTTTCGGCAAAGGTTACGATCTTGTCGTGGATCGCCCGGTTGCAGGCGAAATAACCGTCTTTGTCGCCTCTCTGAAAATGACCGCGCATCTCTGAATGCAGCGCCTCGATTTCCTGCAGCTGGTCGTCGGTCATCCGCAGGCACGAGAGCCTGGCCGCCAACGCTTCCAGTTCTGCCATCACTTCGAAGAGGTCCTCGGTCTCGGCGACAGTTAGCGGAGCCACGCGCGCGCCCCGGTTGGGCGTCAGCTCTACCAGTTGTTCGGTCGCGAGCACTTTCAACGCCTCGCGCAACGGCGTCAGCGACACACCTAGCGATTCCGAAAGATCGCCAAACCGGATTTTCTCCTCCGGCGTCAATTCTCCCGACACAATCATTTGCCGCAGCTGAGCTGCGACCTGTAGGTGCAACGGCTCTCGATTGAGGATGACTTTGCCTCGCTTGGACCTGCGATGCCGGTCGCCTCGGGCTCGGCTGTCTTCTAACATGGTCTCTCCCTTACATCCCATCGAACGCAATCGGCGCAACGCCTCCCGAAAAACTGTCCAAAATTCGTGTTTATAATACCGTTTATGATTGTAAGTTCAATCATTTGAGTGATATTTAATAATAAAATTTTCATGGAGTTGATTATGATCAACCAAACGCTTGCAAACACCCTTGCCAAACGGTTGATGTCTGCCCGCAACGGTGGTCCTGCGATCAGCCCGGCATCCGTCGACAGCGGGCTGAATGCTGAAACGGCGTATGCAGCACAGGCCGCAGTCGCGGAAGAGACCGGCCCGGTAGGTGCCTTTAAAACAGCGCGTAAGCCGGGGCAGCCGGTCATCATGGCACCAATTTTCGAAAAGGACGTGGCACGCGCTCATACGCGTTTCGCCGCTGGCCGGTTCGGTCTGATCGGCATCGAGTTGGAGATCGGGTTCATCGTTCTCAAGGAGCTGCCGCCGGTCAGCGCGCCGGACTTTCGCACCAAGGTCCGCGATTGTGTGGCGCCTACAGCGGTTATCGAGGTGGTCGACACCCGGTTGACGGATATCCCGAGCGCACCGGCTATGTTGCGGTTGGCCGACAACCAGCTGAACGGCGGGCTTGTGGTGGGCGACCCGAACCGAAATTGGCAGGGCGGCGACCTTAGCCGTGTCACAGCGACGTTGAGGTTCGACGGAGACCTGGTGCTGGACGGGCCCGCCGATGTGCCCGGCGGTGATGCATTCGAAAGCCTCTGTATCCTTACCGAAATGGTCGGTGGCCACTGCGGCGGTTTGAAACCGGGCCACGTGGTGATCACCGGGTCGCTGAATGGAATGCCCTTTGTCCCACAAGGCACGCGGGTCGAAGGGATCATCGCCGGCATCGGTAAAGTGTCGGCAGAATTCTAGGGCAGGATGGCCTTTTTCAAAGCTTCGTAGGTGCGGGTCGGGGGCCATCAGTCAAGGGCAAAATCCGGCCATCGCCAACCCGGGCCCCTAGCCTCGACCTCGGTGGCCAGATGAAGCAGCATCTGCTCTGATCCCAGATCACCGATCAACTGATAGCCGATGGGCAGCCCGTTTGCATCCGGCGCAGCTGGAACCGCGATGGCCGGATGCCCTGCCGCATTCACCCAACCTGTATAGATCGCATGCCCGCGCGGCCCGACCTGCTGTCCGTCGATCACTTCGGGATATGTCTTACCCGCCGGCCAGGGCTGCGCCGCGGCCGTAGGCGTCATGATCAAGTCCCAATCTCCCATCAGCTGCGACATCTCCGAGCGCAGGCGCCGCACGGCTTCGATCGCCGCAAAAAGCGCAGGCGCGGGCACCGCGTCGCCTTCATCGGCAACGGCAAGGTATTTTGGGGCGGCTTTCTGCGCCACTTCTGGCAAACGCTTTCGCAGGTGGGCGAGGCCGATCTGCCCGAACCGCGCCCAGAACGCGCTAATCTCGGAAAGGTCGAGCGGAAGCGCCCCACGAATAACTGTGTGGCCAAGGCCTTCCAGTGTATCCGCCGCGGCTGCGACCGAGGCGCGAATGGCCGGATCGCAGGGATCGTCGCCGAAGCGCTCGACATAAAGAATGCGCAGTCCCTTTGCGACACCTGATTCGGGCCGTAGAAGCCGCGAAACTGGATCAGCACGGTCAGGTCCAGCCAGGATGTCAAAGAGCAGGCGCAGATCCTCAACGCTGCGGGCCACCGGCCCAAGAACTTCGAAATCCATCAGGATCTGCGGCAGTCCGCCGCCGCGTGCCACCGTCCCGATGCCCGGCTTCAGACCGTAAAGCCCAGTATGCCCGGCCGGGCGCCGGATAGACCCGCCGCCATCGGTGCCAATGGCGACAACTGCCAATCCGGCGGCTACCGCCGCAACCGATCCGCCGGACGATCCGCCCGGCGTCAGGGCAGGGTTCCACGGGTTGCCGGTTACGCCAAAGGTTGCGTTGCCGGTATACCCCTCCAGGGCGAATTCCGGGCAGTTGGTCTTGCCGACAAGGATCGCACCCGCCGCGCGCAGCCTCGCAACTGGTATCTCATCGGTCTGGCGCACGTCCTCAGCAAAGGCCGCGCTGCCCCACGCGGCGGGTAATCCCGCCATCGACAGGCTGTCCTTTATCGCGACCGGGACGCCTTCGAGCGGGGAGCGCGCCGAGCCCGCGGCAATCCGCGCTGCGCTCTCCTCGGCTTGTTCGTCAAGATCAGGCGTAAGCGCCACATAGGCATTCAGCGTTTTGTCGAGCCGCGCAATCCTGTGCTTCAGCTCGGCTATGACCGCGGTTGGCGAGGCATCGCCTGCAAGGTAGGCCGCCGACAGACCGGCGGCTCCCAATTTCCAATACTCCCGCGACATTGGTTTCAAAAGCCCATCATTGTGTTGGGCAGCCAGAGCACGATTTCAGGGGCCATGATCAGCAGGATCGTGAACAACACCATGATCAGCGCGTAGGGAATCGCGCCATAGACCACATCGCGGAACGGACCGCCATCTTTTCGCACGCCCTGAACAACATACAAGTTCATACCCACTGGCGGGGTAATCATACCCAGCTCACACATCAGGACAATGAATATGCCGAACCAGATTGGATCGATCCCGACAGCTGTCACGACTGGCAGCGCCACCGGGATCGTCAGAACCTGCATCGACAGCACATCCATAAACATGCCAAGGAATAAGTAGAAAACGATCAATGCCATCAGAAGACCGGCAGGCGACAGGCCAAAGGAAGATACCCATTCGGTCATCGTCTGCGCGATACCGCCGAGCGCCAGCGTGACGTTCAGCATGAAGGCCGCGGTGATGATCAGCAAGATCATGCCCGTGGTCTTTGCGGTCTGGCGAAAGCAGTTGTCGAAGAATTCAAGGCTTAGCTTGCCCTCTTTTGCGGCGAAGGCCAGCGCCACCACCACTCCCAGCGCGGCGGATTCAGTGGGGGTCGCAATACCGAGGTAGATAGAACCCATCACAACGGCGAAGATAATCGCGGGCGGCACCAGGTGGCGCAGCGCAGAGATACGTTCGGCAAGAGGCGGCTTTTCGTCGAGAGTATCGCCGGTCGGAACAACGAAGGATTCCGCGGCGATATAGACCATAAATAGCAGGGTCAGCAGGATGCCTGGAATGATCCCTGCGATGAACAGCCGACCTATGGATTCATTTGCGAGCGACCCATAAATTAGCAGATTGACCGAGGGCGGGATCAAAATTCCAAGCGTTCCGCCGGCCGCCAGAGAGCCCAGCGACTGGCGCGCGCCGTACCCACGGCTTTGCAACGCTGGCAAGGCGACTGTTCCAACTGTGGCAGCGGTCGCGACGGATGACCCCGAAGTGGCCGCGAAAATCGCACAGCAGCCGATATTGGTGTGCAACAACCCGCCCGGCAGCCGCCCCAACCATAGCGCCAAAGCACCATACATCCGGTCGGCAATTCCGCTGCGCAGCAACAGTTCGCCCAGGAGAATGAATAGCGGGATCGCGGTCAGAATATTCTCGTTCTGAACGCCCCAGATTACCGGACCCATCGAATTAAGAAGCGGCGAGCCATAAAGCATCACTCCACCGATGACGCCCAGCACGACCATGATCACCGCGATAGGAAAACTCGCCAACAATAGCGCCATCATACTGAAAAAGCCTATAAAAACCGACCCAACACCCATTTCTAATCCTCCGGTTCGACCTAATCCTCAGCGGCTTTCCAGGTCGCTCAATTCTTCTTCGAGCTCCTCGATAACCCCCTTGGGGTGGAACTCTTCCGACAGTTCATCCATGCGACCTGCCAAAAACAGCCGCGTGGCGCGGATCGCAAGAAGCACGGCGCATAGCGCAAAAAGGCACAGCGCTGCGTACCAAGCACCCTGTGGCCATATCAACGGCGTCGCCCAGGGCGTCGGAGCAGTGCTGCCATAGTCCATCGTGTCACTGATAACGATGCGGCCGACATAGACGATGAAAATTCCCAGCCCGGCAATGGACACAATCGAAAGCCAATCCATCAGCGCTTGCAGCCGCTTAGGAAAGCGCGCGTGCATCACGTCGATCCTGATATGCGCGCGATCCACCAGCGCCACCACGAAGGCAAGGCTGGAGCCCACAGCTAGTACGTAGCCGCCTAGCTCGTCCGCGCCCCCGAATGAAAAGTTGAAAAGCTTGCGGGCGATGGTTTCTGTGGCGACGAAGAACGAAAGCAGGACCAGCGCGATACCGAAAAGCCAGCTTGCGAATGCAGCGAATCGTTGGATCATTTCACTTTCCTTAGGCGGGGCTCGTATTTGCGCGGTGGGGGGGCGGGGCCAAATTGGCCCCGCCTTTAGTTCTGACGAACGTCATTTCGTTCTTGCCGCACCGACGGTCGCTTGCCAGTCGGCGGAACAGGTTGCGTTCTGTTTGTCGCAAACTGCGGCCCAGGTCGGGAAAGAGATCTCGGTGACCGCCTTGCCGATGATTTCGCGATCTTCGTCAGTAATCGGAACCAGCTTCAGGTCGTATTTCTTGACCGTCTCACAAGGATCCTCGCCGACATTGCAGCGCACCGCGTCGTCAAACAGAACTTCCGAATACGTCCAAATCTCCTCGACCAGCTCGTCAAAACCGGCATCCAGTTTGGCCCGATCTTCCGCCGCCATAGCATTGTATACGTCAAGATTAATGCCAAAGCCGTTCAGTGCGAGCTGGAAGGCCACCGGCAGCATATAATTGGTGACCTCGGGCCAACCGGCCGAGTTTGCCGAACTTGGACCGGTGATCGCACAATCGACTACGCCACGAGCCAGGGATTGATGCACGTCAGCGAACCCGATCGGAACTGGAGTGCCACCGACCGATGAGACGAAGTTGGCCAGGTTCTGGTCGTAGACCCGAACCTTTTTCCCAGTCAGGTCGGTCAGTTTGGTGATCTCAGGCTCGCAGAACAACACCTGCGGCCCGAAGGGCCAGACACCCAGAAGTTTTGTGTTGAACTTTGCTTGCAGCTGTTCGTCGACTTTCTCGGCATATGCTTTGATGGTCGTGCGCCCCGTCGCGTAGTCCGGGTTGAGCCCCACAAGGTCAAGCCCGAGGATCGTCGGCTCGTCACGCGAAACCTGGCTCAATCGAAGCGACACGATGTCGAACAATCCCGCTTTGAGGATGCGCAATTGCTCGGTGTCCTTGATGCCTGTTACATCCAGTGGCTTGTAGTCGACACTGGCGTCGATGCCGGTCCGCTCTGCGAAGTTCTCGAAGAACGGCTGTTCGACATTCTTCTGGATCAGACCGGTGGCGACCGGCTGGCCCATGACCTTGAGATTGTATGTCTCGGCTGTCGCCACACCGGTGGCCAGCGAAACCACGGCCGCAGCCGCTATTAGGATCGATCTATTCATTCCGTTCTCCTTGTTGGGTTGAACATTGCGATTGAGGGTTTTCCATTGATGGCTCACCCAGTCTTGGTTTGGTCTTCGTGTCGGGCCGCAGGTTCCAGATCAAAAATCCGGCCCCAGCCCCGGATGCGCGAAGCGTCCGCGCCGGCCAGATGCAGCATGTGCCACACGGTGACCGAGGTGCTGTCGATCACGGGGATATCCAGCTCTTCTTCGAGCTTTGGTGCGATGCGTGCGCCTAGGAAATTTGTGCAATGGATCACAATGACTTCGGGCTTGGACCGGGCGACGTCACGGACCATCGCCTCGATCTGCGCCTCGCTATATTCCGAGAACGAGAAGTTCCCGCGATCGCCGAGGTGCTGCTCGGCGACGCAGGTAAGGCCCTCGCCCGAAAAAGTGGTCAGGATCGCACTTTGCACCTCGTCGAGGTACGGCGTTACCAGCGCATAATTCGACACGCCCAGCGAACGGAGTGCCTCGAACAATGCCAAGGTCGAAGTCGTCGCCGGAATACCTTCCCGCTCCGTGATCTGTGCACAAAGCTTGCGGTCGCTGTCCGGCCCGACCCAGCTGCCTGACGTGCCACCCCAGGCGATCACGTCCATCCGGGCATCGGCCAGCAGATCAGCGGCCTGCAATTGCGGCTCGTTGTCGAACTGACCAAGCGCCGCGTCGCTTAACGCGATTTCCGTCACGCGAAATCGCCCAAAATGTGCCGAAATATCCGGCGTGTCCGCCAGGATTTCTGCGCAGAGGGGCTCCATCACTGTGTTCGAAGATGGGGTTAAAACTCCGAGCAAGATACGAGATGTCATGGCGCTTCCGATCGCATTCAACTTTGGAAGCGAAGTTACGAGATAAAGGGCAGGTTTTCAATAAAAAATTAAAAAAACTGTATCAGATTGAGTTTAAACAGAAATAATCTATCATTAGGCGCGAGATACTTGAACTTTACCGCAAGTCAGCTTGGCCGCAGATCGCCACATCGAACGACAGATTCGCTCTGGTGCGTCAGAGCCGATAGCGTGATCATCTGCTGCCGTATTGCCGAAAAAGAGACTTCGCAGCCGAATTTCAAGCGCTGGCATTATTCGCCGCCGCGCCGCATTGCTCGATCGTGTTGAGAGGAATGCAAAAGCAGTCTGCGACAGCGGAAAGAAATATGGGATGTCGCGATGCGACAGAACCGGACGTTGGAGCAGATGCAGCGTAAGTCTGAAATGTCCTCTGAGCGATCACCGCCGCTGGCCGTAGCGAATGTCGGCTACCGCCTACCATTACAATTTCTCTTTCGCTCACCTTGCGCAGCCGCTCCCGTAATAACCTCAACCTACGAACTTAACTTGATTG
>CAXMNX010000025.1:0-80351 GCA_964194845.1 uncultured Boseongicola sp. | reverse complement strand
TTCTTAATTGTGCTGTTTGAGAACCCATTCTTCTCCATCAGGTCCCTTGCGAAGTCATAGGCGTGCTTCTTCGTGATCTGATTAACCGGCAGGTCACCAGCAAAAGCCAGGAACTCTGCTATAGCCTTTTTTACAGCCCTCTTGGTACTGAACCTGTTCCAGTCGTTCTTCTCAATGTAGCTCTTTGCCGCTTCGGAGTAGAGAAAAGCGCCGTCAGCCAGGCCGAGTGCAGCCTGCCTCATTCTTTGATCGAGGTCTCTCTCTACAATCCGCTGAATGTCCTCGGGAGAGGCTATCAGCGATTCAAGCAGCTTCGCACCTTCCCTAAGTGACCGGTCAGGATCATTGAGAGCTTCATCAAACGCCTGGTAGACATCGTCGGCAATCTGGTGCTGCTTCTGTTTTGCAACTTTAGGATCACTGGTGCCTGTTGAGCGCTTGATCTGCCTACGACCGCCGAAGGCGTCTCTAAGTTCCCTTGGAACCGTGCAGAGGACGTAGAGCTTCCCCTTCTGAGTCGTCAGGGTTGTGGGTGGGTAATCCATGAAGTACCTCGAACAGAGTTCGGATAGATACTCTGTGATACTCCAAAATGATGCTCCATTGAAGCCATAAGTCCTTATTTTCTTTTTTTATTAGGGTATTTTGGTGGGTGATGAGAGGCTCGAACTCCCGACATCTTCGGTGTAAACGAAGCGCTCTACCAACTGAGCTAATCACCCGCCGGGCCGAGGATGTAGCGGCTTGGATGGCCATGCGCAAGTCCTAGCGATCAACAACCTTCGCGCGTTCACTTTTTTTGCCGATCCAACGCCGGGCGCCTGGGCCGTTCGCGCCGAGGGCGTCGTCCTGATTGTAAAGCGGGCAACTGTCGAGCGAGAGGCACCCGCATCCGATGCAGAACCCCATCTGATCGCGCAGGCGCTCAAGCAACGCGATCCTGTCGTCCAAAAGCGTCTTCCAGGGTGCTGCCGCATCAGCCCACGCCTGCGCGCTGATCGCTTTTTCACGCGGGATGCGGTCCAGCACGGATTTCACCTCGGCCAGGGGGACGCCGACCGACTGGGCGATCCGGACGATAGCAACGCGCCGCAACTCGCGACGATCATAGCGCCGGTGGTTGGCCGGGGTTCGCCAGCCTTCGATCAGACCTTCGGCTTCATAGTAGTGAACCGTAGAAACCGGCACCCCGGCGCGCGCCGCAAGTTCGCCAACGCTTAGATCGCTTGGTTTGACCATGCCCACACTTTCCTGAATTTTGTGCTTTACCTCAAGTTCGCTTGAGGTGGCAAAGTAAGGAAATGAAATTCGAATCGCAAGGGAATTGACAATGGGACACCCTCTTATGGACTTTGCACGACGTGTGGAACGTCGCGCCGCTGCCCGCCGAATGGAAAAGGCGTTGAATACAGCGCTGAGCGACAAGCATCTGGCCGATGACGTGGGGCTTCCCCATCAGCCCGATCCAAGTCGAAAGCTAAAGCTGTGGTAAGGACGCGGCGCACAACCAGATCATTGGCGCCGGAACCGGATTGCGGGCCGCTTTGTCGCGCAGTTTGCGACGAAGTTTCGACGATACGGCACGCCGATCAGACCGCGTCTCTGGTCGTTACCCCAGGAAGGAAGTCCGGATCATAACGCGGCGCGGCCCCTTTGGGGGCCGCACGCAATTTTAATGCGCGATGGCGCCGGGATTTTCGGCGGCTGAGGCCTTGGCGCGTTGCGCCGTTGCGGCTTTTTCGGATGCCTCGTCCCAATCAATGGGCTCGGGCTTTCGAACCAGCGCCAGTCGAAGCACATCCTTGACGTGCGCGACCGGAATAATCTCGATCCCGTCTTTCACGTTGTCCGGAATTTCGCGCAGATCCTTGGCGTTTTCTTCCGGGATCAATACGGTCTTTATGCCGCCGCGAAGGGCGGCAAGCAGCTTTTCTTTCAGCCCGCCGATCGCAAGCACATTGCCGCGCAACGTAACCTCGCCGGTCATCGCGAGATCCTTGTGAACCGGTATCTGCGTCAGAACCGAGACAATCGACGTGACCATCGCGACGCCCGCGGACGGTCCGTCCTTTGGCGTCGCACCCTCCGGCACGTGGACGTGAATATCCATGGTGTCAAACTCTGGCGGCCTGACGCCAATTGACGGTGCGATGGACCGCACAAAGCTGGACGCGGCGTCGATGCTTTCCTTCATCACGTCGCCAAGTTTGCCGGTGGTTTTCATGCGCCCCTTGCCGGGAAGCCTGAGAGCCTCGATCGACAAAAGATCGCCGCCGACCTGGGTCCAGGCCAGGCCGGTCACCGCACCGATCTGGTCGCTTTGTTCCGCGAGACCATAGCGGAACCGCTTCACGCCGAGGAATTCCTCCAGAACGTCCGGCGTCACCACGACTTTTTCGGTTTCTTTGCGAACAATTCTTGTCACGGCCTTCCGGCAAAGTTTTGCAATCTCGCGTTCCAGGTTCCGAACCCCCGCTTCGCGCGTATAGGTGCGGATTATTTCGGTCAGAGCCTCACTGGTAAGTTCAAACTCCACCGGCTTCAGCCCGTGATTTTTGATCTGCTTGGCGATCAGGTGCTGAAGGGCAATCTCGTGCTTTTCGTCCTCGGTGTAACCGGCCAGCGGAATGATCTCCATCCGGTCCAAAAGCGGACTCGGCATGTTGTACGTATTCGCCGTTGTCAGGAACATCACGTTCGAAAGGTCGTATTCAACTTCAAGATAGTGATCGGTAAACGTGTTATTTTGCTCGGGATCCAGAACCTCGAGCATGGCAGACGCCGGATCGCCGCGAAAATCCTGACCCATCTTGTCGATCTCGTCTAGAAGGATAAGCGGGTTGATTGTTTTCGCCTTCTTCAACGCCTGCACGATCTTGCCGGGCATCGAGCCGATATAGGTGCGCCGGTGGCCGCGTATTTCGGACTCGTCGCGCACGCCGCCAAGCGAGATGCGGATAAACTCGCGTCCCGTTGCATTGGCGACAGATTTACCAAGCGATGTCTTGCCAACGCCCGGCGGGCCCACAAGGCACATGATCGGGCCTTTGAGTTTTTTCGACCGCTGCTGGACTGCCAGATACTCGACGATCCGTTCTTTGACTTTCTCAAGCCCATAATGATCCGCATCCAGCACCTTCTGGGCGCGGTTCAGATCTTTTTTGACGCGGCTTTTGGTCCCCCACGGGATCGCCAGCATCCAGTCGAGGTAGTTTCGCACAACCGTCGCTTCGGCTGACATCGGCGACATATTCTTCAGCTTTTTAAGCTCGCCTTCGGCTTTTTCACGCGCTTCTTTCGAGAACTTCGTTTCGGATATTTTTTCTTCAAGCTCGGCTATTTCGTTGGCACCTTCTTCGCCGTCGCCAAGCTCCTTCTGAATGGCCTTCATCTGCTCATTCAGATAATATTCACGCTGCGTGCGTTCCATCTGGCTTTTTACGCGCGTCTTGATTTTCTTCTCGACCTGAAGAACTGACATTTCGCCCTGCATCAGGCCGTAAAGCGTCTCAAGCCGTTCGGCGACGACAAGAGTTTCAAGCAATTTCTGTTTTTGGTCGACTTCGACGCCAAGATGGCCAGAGACAAGATCGGCCAGTTTGGCGGCTTCGCGACTTTCGCTGACCTGGGCCAGAGCCTCTTCGGGGATGTTCTTTTTAACCTTGGCGTAACGCTCGAATTCTTCGGCGACGGACCGAACGAGTGCTTCAACCGCGGCCTCGTCGCCCAGCTCCTCGGTCAGCGGTTCGGCCTTGGCCTCAAAAAAACGGTCGTTTTCCACAAATTCGGTGATGCGCACCCGCGACCGGCCTTCGACAAGCACCTTCACCGTACCGTCGGGCAGCTTCAGCAGTTGCAATACATTCGCCAACACGCCAGCCCGGAAAATTCCGTCCGCCGTCGGATCATCCACGGCGGGATCAATCTGAGAGCTAAGCAGAATTTGCTTGTCGTCCTGCATCACTTCTTCAAGTGCGTGCACGGATTTCTCGCGGCCGACAAAAAGCGGCACGATCATATGCGGGAAAACGACGATGTCCCGAAGTGGCAGCACCGGAAACGAATTGGAAAACGTAGCGGTCATTGAATGTCCTTATCAGTGGCAAGAAAAGCCGGTCCCGCTTCGCGGCAACCTTGGGCCTTCTCCGGTCATGGCCTCTATATGTGGGGCGTTCGATCCCTGCTTCAACCGTTGTTGCGAGGCAAAACCAGTTTGCCTGCCGCACTGGCCGGGGGCAAGCGCCTATGGCGATAACCTGAGTAAAACTTACGACTTCCGTGGTTTCGGCACCTATCACAAACGGAAACGGCCATCGATCACAGTCTTTTTTGTTTACGTTATGGAAATTTTTAGAGAATCGCCCCATTTTAACCCTAGTTGGCACCTACCGAGGGGGACGTGGGGGCGCCTGTCTTGGGAGACTGCGTATGTTGTTCGGCATTGGTCACGCGATATACCGCGAGCGGAGGCGGCTCGCATTTGTGACAATCCTTGCTTTCATTGGCGGATATTTGTTCTACGCCCGACTAGATATTCAGGTCTTTGGATTGCCCGCCGCAGTAGTGACAGGGCTGATCTATGCAGCTGTCATCGCGCCGGTGGCGCTTCTGGTCTGCCTCTTTCTTCCGTCGCTCCGCTTCATGATCGAAGCCGTCGCCGTTTCGCGTCTGTGCGTTGCCTGCATCGTCTATTCATTTCCCGAAGTTGGTGCGGTGATCCTGGCGTCGCCAATACTGACCGCGGTCATCGTTGTCGGCTTCGCTGTTGCGATCAGCCGGGCGATGCACGGCCGCGTAGTGCGGCAAGCGCTGCCGGGCCTGCGCATACGGATCGCGCAGTTCAGGGAGGCATATCGCGTGCCCGCGCGGGTGATCGCTGGCCCCTGGCAGCAACGGTTTGTCGGCTGGGTCGACGACGCGGTGCCGGTGCGGATTTAGACGCCAATTCGTCTTTGATGCCTTTCGAAAAAGATGTTTGGCCTTCCAGGTCCGAGGTGCAAAGCTTCAACCGATATTGTGTGGCTCGATGTCGCCATCTGCCCGCATGGCGTGAAAATCCGCCTCCCAATCGGCAAAGTTGCCCGAGCCAATGGCATCGCGCATTCCCGCCATGATATCCTGAAAATAGTGCAGATTATGCCAGGTCAGCAGCATACCCGAAATCATCTCGCGTGCGCGGAACACATGGTGAAGATACGCGCGGCTGTAGCCTGAGCAGGCCGGGCAGTCGCAGGCATCGTCCAGCGGGCGCGGGTCGTCTGCATGGCGTGCGTTTTTGATGTTCACGACACCCCGTCGCGTAAACGCCTGCCCGGTGCGGCCCGACCGCGAAGGCAAAACGCAGTCCATCATGTCGATGCCACGTTTGACGGCGCCAACAATGTCGTCCGGCTTTCCCACCCCCATCAGATACCGCGGCTTTTCTGCCGGCAGCATATCTGGCGCGCAATCCAGCACACTGAACATTGCCGCCTGCCCTTCGCCGACCGCCAGACCGCCAATTGCGTAGCCGTCAAATTCGATGTCGCGGAGCGCTTGCGCGCTTTCTTCGCGCAGCTCGCGGGTGACACCGCCCTGTTGAATGCCGAACAATGCGTTACCCGGCCTGTCACCGAACGCCTCTTTCGATCGTCGCGCCCACCGCATCGAGATGCGCATACTGTCGGCGACCGCCTTTTCGTCGGCAGGCAGTGCGGGGCATTCGTCAAAGCACATGACGATATCCGCGCCGAGAAGCCGCTGAACTTCGATTGACCTCTCCGGCGTCAGCAAATGTTTGTCGCCGTCTATGTGGCTGGTGAACCGGACGCCTTCTTCGGTCAGTTTTCTGAGCCCGGCAAGGCTCATCACCTGGAAGCCACCAGAATCGGTCAGGATCGGCTTTTCCCAGTTCATGAACTTGTGCAGCCCCCCAAGGCGATCGATCCGGTCAGCACCGGGCCGCAGCATCAGGTGGTAGGTGTTTGCCAAAACTATATCGGCACCCGTTGCGGCGACGCTTTCCGGCAACATTGCCTTGACGGTTGCAGCCGTGCCCACCGGCATGAACGCGGGCGTTCGGACATCGCCGCGCGGCGTTGAGATGACCCCTGTGCGGGCTTTGCCGTCGGTGGCCATCAACCGAAAAGAAAATTTATTTCCCAATTAGCGTCCATTCTTTAAGCTAAAGCGCCTTTACTGCGTATAATCAGGGACCGAAAGCCCCAGGGACACACTCAATTTCTTAGCAAGCGCCTATCTTTACGGCGCAAGTTGCTTTCCCTATATAAACAGTCAGGAAATACGGGATTTCGCACGATATGACTCATACCGATCAGCTTGAAGGCACGCCTATGATCAAGCCATCCAGCACGGACCATCCGTTGCACGAGGCGGTGGTCGATGCCTGCCGGAGCGTTTACGATCCCGAGATTCCGGTCAATATTTTTGATCTTGGGCTGATTTATACCATTGAAATCAATGCGGAAAGTGACGTCACGGTCATCATGACGCTGACCGCACCAGGTTGTCCGGTGGCAGGCGAGATGCCAGGATGGGTGGCTGAAGCTGTCGAGGCAATGCCCGGTGTGAAAACGGTCGATGTCGAGCTTACATGGGAGCCGCCCTGGGGCATGGACATGATGTCCGACGAAGCACGGCTTGAACTGGGATTTATGTAGATGTTTGGCATTCCCGGCAAACAAGCGGTTTCGATGACCCCAAAGGCTGTTGGTCAGATCGCGGCGCTGATGGCGCGCGACAGCCGCAAAGGGCTGCGGATTGGCGTCAAAAAGGGCGGCTGCGCGGGCATGGAATACACCATGGAATTTGCCGACGAGATTGATCCCCTGGACGAGGTGGTCGAGCAGGACGGCGCGCGGGTGATGATCGCTCCGATGGCGCAGATGTTTCTGTTTGGAACCGAGATCGACTATGAGACGTCGCTTTTGGAAAGCGGTTTCAGGTTTCGTAACCCGAATGTCGAAGATGCCTGCGGGTGCGGCGAATCGATCAAGTTCAAAGACGTCGAAGAATTGAACGTCGAGCGCGAAGCCGAATCGAAGGGTTGACTGCAATTGCGGGAACGCCATTGTCCGCCGAGTGATAAATTTTAGGACTGGCGATGCGACGCAAACTGGCCGCAGGAAACTGGAAGATGAACGGAACAGACGAAAGTCTGGCCGAGATTGATGCGCTTGCGGCAGCATTTCCGAACCCGGATTGCGACGTGCTTATCTGTCCGCCTGTGACGCTGGTTGCCCGGATTGCGGCGCGTGCTGGCGGGACGTCGATTGCGACGGGCGGCCAGGACTGTCACGCAAACGCATCGGGGGCGCATACCGGCGACACATCCGCCGAGATGCTGGCGGACGCGGGTGCGGCATATGTCATTGTTGGACACTCTGAGCGCCGGTCTGATCACGGTGAATTAAATGCCGACGTCGAGGCAAAAGCCGAGGCGGCATGGCGCGCCGGGCTGAAAGCGGTGATTTGCGTTGGCGAAACGCTGGCCGAACGAGAAGCGGGCCGGACTTTATCGGTCGTCGGCGATCAGATCGCTGGATCGCTGCCGGCAATGGTGACGGCGGACAACACTGTGGTCGCCTACGAACCGGTGTGGGCCATTGGTACCGGCAAAGTGCCGACCCTGGCCGAAATCGCCGTGGTGCATGACGCGATCCGGGCGCAGCTTGCGACGATGTATCCAGCCCAAAGCGGCGGCATCAGAATTCTTTATGGCGGATCGGTCAAGGCGTCGAACGCGGCAGAGATATTTGCCATATCCAACGTCGACGGCGCTTTGGTTGGCGGTGCATCGCTTAGGTCTGAAGATTTTGGCGGCATCGTCGCCGCGCTTGAACGGGCGTGACCGGCGTCTCGGTTTTCACCCGCCGTTAACCTTATTCGGCGTTTGAGACACCGCCCGGAAGGGCGGATCGAAATTGCGCCTCATATTGTCAAGGCGTAGTTCGAGTGCGAGATGACATAGGACAGTATTGCGTCGTCTTACCAGCGCCACAGCCCCGGATCGCGACTGCCTTTCGGCGATTGCACGCAATCGCCTGTCGGTAGTGCATTGCTCTGGAATGCACGAGAGACTACCCCACGGCAGCGGCGATCTTCCGTGCGTCGCGGGCGTCTCGATCATATACCATCTTGAACTTGCAGAACGTCAACTTGCCCATTCCGCCGATTGCATCTCGCGCAGACGGCTGGCGGTGCGCTCAAACTCAAAGATTCCGGCACCCTCGATGTACAAAAGCTCCGGCACGTCGGCGGCGGTTGCGATCAGCCTAACTTTCGCCTCGTAAAGCGCGTCAACCAAGGTGACAAATCGGCGGGCCTGATTGTAATTGTCGGACCCAAGCCTTGGAATGTCTTCAAGGATTAACACCCGCACGGCCTCGGCGATGGCCAGATAATCCGCCGGACCCAGCGGTTGTCCGCAGAGGTCATAAAACCGCGCGCGCCCGATCCCGTTTGAAAAGGCCGACAGGGTGACATCGCGACCCTTGATCTTCAGAACAAGCGGCGCAGAGGCACCGCCGCTCAGGTCACGCCAGATTGCCTCGATGGCGCCATGCGCTTGCGTATTCGCCGGATAGAAGTAGGTCTGTTCGCCCTCCAGCCGATCCTGGCGATAGTCTTTGGGCGAGGCAAGCTCGACAACATTCATCCGCGCCTTGATCAGCTCGATGAACGGCAGGAACAGATCCCGGTTCAGGCCGTCCTTGTAAAGATCGTCCGGCGTCCGGTTCGAGGTCGTGACAACGGTGACGCCTTTTTCAAACATCCGCTCAAACAGGCGCCCGACAATCATCGCGTCGGCAATATCGGTGATCTGCATTTCGTCGAGACAGAGAAGTTTCAGACCTGCCGCCAGGTCGTCTGCGACCGGCCTGATGGCATCGTCGACGCCGGTTTTGCGGGCTTCGTGCAGGGCCGCCTGAATATCCTGCATGAATTCATGGAAATGCACGCGTCGGCTTGCGGCGACGCCGGATGTGTCGTGAAAAAGGTCCATCAGCATGGATTTTCCGCGACCAACCCCGCCCCAAAGGTACAGCCCCTTTATGGGTTCGGATTTCCTGGCAAACACCCAACCAAGTCCGCTGCCCTTTTGCGGCGCGCTGGCGACCTGAACGGCTATCCGGTCAAGCTCGGGCAACACCATTGTTTGTGCGGCATCCGCCGCCAAAGCTCCTGATCCGGTTTTCTTCCTGTATGCGGTCGTGATCGGCGTCATGGGCCTGAGGTGAAACACGCGCCGGAGCGAAAGAAAAGACTTAGCCGGTTTTGGTCACGTCATGCCGGTAAAGCCAGTCGAATTTGCGCAACGGCGCAGTTGGTGCAACGCGATCAACTATGCGGAATGCGGTGTGTGCGATTGTGCTCATGGGTTGGCGCAGGTGATAGTTGCGTGCGTTTGCCGACGCGGCATTAATCGCGCGAATTGCCCGCGGCCGGCGCTGCTGTTGATATTGCGCCAAACCGTCGTTCAGGCCCAGTCTTGTCATGGTTTCGGCAAGCACCCATGCGTCTTCCAGCGCCAGGTTCGCGCCTTGGGCCAGGAATGGCAACGTCGGATGCGCCGCGTCACCCAGCAGAACTTGATGTCCGTTCACCCACCGGTGGGCGACGCGGTGCCGAAAAAGCCCCCAAAGATAGCAACTTTCGACCTGTTTTAACCAGCTCTGTACCCGCGGCGAAAAGTCGGCAAAGGCCGACCGCAGGTTGGCTGGGTGGTCAGTGAAACTCCAGCCTTCATCCGCCCAGGACTTGCGTTCATTGACGGCGACGATATTGCGCAGCCCGCCCGGCAATGGATAGCTCACCAGATGCCTACCTGGGCCCATGTGAACCTCGGCAATCGGCGCGCCTTCGTCGGGAATAAGCGCGCGCCAGGCAACCTGACCGGTGAAGAAGGGTTTTGACGCCTTATCGACGCGCGCGCGAACTTGCGAGTGCAGCCCGTCAGCACCGACAAGCAAATCGTCGCCATCAAGTGCCATGCCAGCGGGTGGAGGATCGACATGGAAGTTGGTTTTCAGGCGCGCACCACTAGATTGAGCGCATTCCGAAAGCACCTCGATCAACCGGGCGCGGTGGGCAAAGCGCCATTCCAAATCCGGTGCATAACGCCGCAAGCCCAGCGTCATGACGTATCGCCCGGTCGGCCCATCTATCAATTTGACGGCATCCGAGCGCATCGAGACGTCATCTAACGACTGCGTACATCCAAGCGCCTTTAGCACGTTCATGCCGTTGGGACTTATCTGAAGCCCCGCGCCAACTTCGCCAATCTCGGGTGCCTGCTCTGCCACGGTTACGTCGTGGCCGCGTTGGGCCAGCGCAGCAGCAGCGGCAAGACCGCCGATGCCAGCGCCAGCAACCGTGATTTTCATTGCCGCCTCCGCACCAAATGCTCCTGGTCAGAGGTTAGGCGGAATTTGCGCCCAGTGACTTTGATCGTGATCAAAGTCCTATTCCGCGGCGGCAACATTGGCGCGGGCCGGTCGCGCGCGCCAGATGGCATCGGGAAGCATCGGGTCGGTGATCCCGGTGTATAAGGCCCGGTAGTCGTCTTGCGATAGCAGCAACTCTATCCGCAATCGGTGCCAGGCGACCGCCTCGGTGTGCAATCGCGCCAGTTCAGCGTCGGCTATCAATTCCGCAAGCCGGGCCTTGGCGCGGGGCAAATGCTTGTGAATGCTTGCGTCGGTTTCCGTCGCATAGTTTCGCGAAACCCAGTAGGCCAGACCCTGATCCTGATCGACATGGTTGATGCGCCCGCGCTGGCGCTTCACCAGAAAACTTTCCGCACTTCGAAGAATGTAATGGTTCAGCGTGACAAGTTCGTAGCCAATCGTGTCTTTTCGCGAGAACCACTCGTTCTTCCGCAGTAACCGGTCGGGCATCACCCGCCCTGCCCCGTTTACCCAGCGCACCTTGCCCGCGCGATTTTTCCTTAGATTAAGCGGCCGGTGAACACCCAGTTTTCCGAACGGCGCATCCGGTCGATAAAAGCTCTTGAAACCCCATCCAAGCCTTGGTTTCGGCAGGTATTTTGGAGCACATGCCGTGAAGGCTTTGGTTTGCCACACATCCTGGTATTTGTGCAGACCGCGATTTCCAAAAAACCGCCAGGTCATTGAAATAACGTTTGGATCGTGCGCGGCATGCAGCAGATCGTCGAAGGTTCCTTCGCCGACGTGAATATTCACAAACTCGTCGACGTCGATCACGCCAACCCAATCGGCAGTTATGACCTCGGGTCGTTCGGCGGCGTCGTTAAGCGCACCGCGTTGCGGTTTCTGCCCGGCGTCGCGATTGAACGGGTTGTCACGACGGGTCACCAGTCCAAGAACCGACAACCGGTCAAGAATGGCATTGGTGGGGTCGTCGCAATCGTTTGTATAGATCAGGAAGTGGGTTACGCCGATCGACAGGTGGTAGGCAATCCATTCGAGAATGAAGCAGCCCTCGTTTTTCATCGACGACACGATCACGATGCGATCGGACTGCGGTGGTGCTGCAAGCGGCGTAAGACGGCGTTGCTTGGACTCGATCCGGGCGGCCAGCCCGCGAAATGCTTCGTCGGCGGCGAGGCCGGTCAGGGGAGCGTCGGCGCGTGTTTCGATGGCCTCCGACCGGGGTTTCTTGACGGGCTTGTCTTCGTGCCTAGGAGACGCGGCGGTGACATTCCGCTTGCGAACCTGCTTAATGTCGTTTGACTTCGGTGCGTCGGAGAACGCTTTGAATAACGTGGCCTCTTGGGGCTGATTTTTTAATTCGCTGACGCGGGTGCGATGCCATTTGATGGCCTTATCATGCAGTGCCGCCAGTTCTGGGTCGCGGCGAAATTCCTCGCTTTGTGGTGCGGCCATCTGCCAGCGATCCTGGATCGTGGTGTCTTCCTCGTCGTTTCGATTGAATACGTTCCAATAGTCGACATCCTGCGGGCGGGAAATGTGATTGGTTCGACCGCGATCACGCTTGATCAGAAAACTTTCCACGGATCGGACCGCATAGTGATTGAGCGTCACCAATTCGTAGCCCCAGCTGTGCTTGGATGATCGCCATCCGTCGATCAGGTATTTCTCGGGCATTTGCTGGCCCGAGCCATTGGTCCAGTGGGGCATCGCGCCAGTTGGGTCCAACGGGCGATGAACGCCCAATTGGGCGTATGGCGCACCGTGCCGCAGAATGGTTTTCATGCCCCAGCACTGGTGCGGTTTGTGACTTTGGCGGGCGGCGGCGCTGATGAATTGAAGCGGTGGTGGCAGGTCATCAAATTCGATTCGACCAGACGTGCCGAAAAGACGCCAGGTCATTGATATCAGATCAGGATCGCCCGCCGCCTGAAAAAGCGCCTTCAACGTGCCGTCGCCAGTATGGATATTCATGAATTCATCGACATCCATGACAACGACCGCATCGGCAGATGTAACTTTTGGATGATTGCGCGCCGCTTCGAGCGCTGCCCTTTGCGGGCGCTCGCCCGTTGCAAAGGGATTATCGACGCGCGTGACGACACCGCGCTTTTGTAGGGCATCCAGTATTTCCACGGTCGGATCGTCGCAATCGTTAGTGTAGACCAGAAAATGCGTGACCCCGACCGCCATGTGATATGCGACCCAGTCGAGAATAAAAGCACCTTCGTTGCGCATCGTTGTGATGGCAACGACGCTATTCAGGGGCCGAATATCCTGCGTCTGCGTTGGCTTGGGTTTCGCCGCGTTTACTCGTGCGGCTCTTCGATAGTGCCTGATCGTCTTTTTGTCGCACTCTTTTGGTCGCGTGTTTGGCAGCGGCGCGGATGCCGGATTAATCCCAAATTCGGCCAGAAGATTGCCAAGAATGCTATCGGGGTGCGGCATCCCGCCGGGAAACTTCTCAAGCTCGCGACCGGCCCACCGACTGTGCAATTTGATCGCGCAGGTGTCCGCAGTCTCGAAGCGGGTCTGGCGCTTGGGCTGTGGCCGCAACAGAAGTTCGCGCGTTTCGCGGGAATAGGGTTGAAACACGTCTTCCGGTCGCGCGTGGCAAATTTCGCCGGTCGCCTCCAGCGCCTGGCTCCATGACTGGTCGGGCGCGGGCTTGCACATTGTCCGAAGCGCCGCACTCATTCGCGGAACCGCCACCACGTCTTCGCTGACCGCGTATTCGTCGGCCCAGCCCAGCAAATACCCGTCGCGAACCATAATTGGCTTTGTCGCAACGACATCCGGGTTGACCCATATGCGGTTTTCTAACGTCGAAAGAAGCTTCCAGCGAAATTCGCCCGGCGTAGAACCGCGCGGCTGAATATCGGCTGCATCGCAAAGCGTGACGCCCGCGGGCGTGTTCCCCACATCGCCGTATGAATAAAGCTCGACTTCAAAGCCCAGACGCACAAATGACGTCATCGAGAGCTGCTCGAGATAACTCAGCGGCCCCCGCGCCCAAAACATCGCGATCCGATAGTTCATGCGCGCTGCCCGTTCAGTTCTTGCCCCGCACAGGTTAGCCGAACGCGACCGCGCTGCCAAACCGGTTTCCGCGCTCATTTGGCCAGCGGCAACCGACTTTCAGCAAGCTCGACCCAATAGGAACACCCGGCCGGTATTGCGTCATCGTTGAAATCATAGTCCGGGCTGTGGACTTTCGCGGTGTCGCCATTTCCGATCAGGATATAGGCGCCGGGACGAGCATTGAGCAAAAACGCGAAATCTTCGCCGCCCATCGTCGGTGGTTCGTCGCGACATGCCCCGGATACGCGGCGGGCTGCATCGGCGGCAAAATCGGTTTCCGCCGGGTGGTTTGCCATCGAAGGGTAATTGCGTTGATAGTCGACCTTTGCTTCCGTCCCGTAAGCGGCGGCGGTGTGTGTTGCGATCTCTTTCAGGCGCGCTTCTACGGTGTCCTGAACGTCGAGATCCAAAGTTCGGACCGTTCCACGTAGCAACACAGTTTCCGGGATCACATTGAATGCGGTCGATGCAGTCTGAAATGAGGTGATGGACACAACGACTTGGCTAAGCGGATCAACGGTCCGGCTGGAAATCGACTGAAGTGCAAGCACCACGTTGCAGGCCGCAAGTGTCGGGTCAATGACTTCGTGCGGCTTCGCGGCGTGACCGCCCTGCCCTGTAATCTGAATCTCAACCAGATCGGCTGCCGCAAAGAACGGCCCCGACCGGATGGAAAATTGCCCCACATCCATGCCCGGCCAGTTGTGCATACCGTATACTTCGTCGATGGCGAAGCGCTCCATCAGGCCTTCGTTGACCATTTCGCGCCCCCCACCGCCGCCTTCTTCGGCGGGTTGGAAGATGACCACGACATCACCGTCAAAGTTCCGCGTTTCGGCCAGATACTTGGCGGCACCAAGCAGCATCGCGGTGTGCCCGTCGTGGCCGCAGGCGTGCATCGTGCCTTCGGTTTCGCTGGCGTATTCGGCGCCGGTGGCCTCTACGATCGGCAGCGCGTCCATGTCGGCGCGCAATCCGACCGTTCGTCCGGAACCGGAATTCTGGCCACAAATTACGCCGACGACACCGGTTTTTCCTATCCCGGTGACAACATCATCGCAGCCGAATTCACGAAGTTTCTCGGCAACCAATCCCGCTGTCCGATGGACATCGAACATCAGCTCGGGGTGGCGGTGCAAATCGCGGCGCCACGCGGTGACTTCATCGTGCAGCTCGGCGAAACGGTTTCTGATGGCCATTTTAATTCCCGATCAATTTGTCTTGGCAAAAAAGCCAAAAGTGCGGGGGCCGCCCCGCACTATTCACTACGCCCCTAACTTATGACGAGAAGTCAGGCGCGTGCGTCACCGACGAGGCGCCAGATGACCGGGAACGCGACAACGGCGACGACAAGTTTCAACGCATCGACCCAGATGAACGTCTTAACACCGTAGGCATACCAGTTTTCCCAACCGTAGCCCATGAAAGCGCCTTCGCCCCCAAGACTGGCGAGCAAGCCGAAGCCGGAGCTTAGCCAGATCACGCCGGGGATGTAGACTGCAAGAATTCCGACGGCCATCGCGCCCGCCATACTGACCGGCGAACGGTCCCAACCGGCGCGGGCAAGCGCGCCCACGATGTAGGCGGCGATGAGAAACCCAAGAAGATATCCGCCTGTCGGGCCAAGCACATAAGCTGCACCGATGCCTTTTTCCGGTGTTCCGGCGAAAACCGGCAGGCCCTGAAGCCCAAGTGCGAGATACGCCGCGACGGTCGACGCACCAAGTCGCGGTCCATACGAAGCGCCGATCACCATGACGACCAAAAGCTGAAGCGTGACCGGCACCGGAACGCTGGCGATCTGAATTTTGGCCGAGATCCAAAGCGCGGCGACGCCGGCAACCAGAAGCACAAGGCGCTTCAGCCAGATCTGGCTGCCTTCTGCTAACCAAAATACGTCAGCGAGAACCGGGCGAGCACTGAGCGTGGACATAGGCTATTTCCTCGAAGGTTTATGTGGAACTTGTCGCGCTTATCGCATCCCCGCAGAACGGGGGCAAGCACTGCGAATGCGACTGAGTGACTATTTCGGGTCACGCCTGAAGCGGCTGGTCATGCGATAGTTTTTGCGTGGACCCTCGACAATCCAGACGGTGCTCCAGTCCGGGAAATCTCGGAAATCATAGGATACTTCGTATCGGTCTGGCGGGCAGAGATAGGTCGTGCCGGGTGTGTCGATCCCGATCGGCACGCTGTGAAATGGGCGCATGTCCGCAAAAGCGACGTCCAGCCGGTTTCCACTAGCGCTCCAGACATAGCGCCGGGTTGCCTTCATCGGCGTTGCAGCGCGGTCCGACGTCAGCCAGCCGTCTTCGTCCTGAATAAGACGCGGCCCCGAGCGATGAAATTTCGCCTCGCCTTCAAATTGATCTTTGGTGCCGTCACTGTGCAATATGTCCCGCGAAAGCCGCCAGCGGCCTTCCAGTACAGCAAGCGACGGCAAGCCGCTCATTCGACACTTCGAAATTGGCCGACGGTGATGTCATCGCCCGTGCCGCGAAACCGCACCGCGGATCCATCTGCATTCAAATCGACATCGTAACAATCCCAGGCGCTGTTTGGGGGCCACTGGCTGCAATAGCGGTTGCCTCGAACGTCCCATGTTCCCCAGCTGTCCGCTCCGGCGTTGTAGAGCGTCTGGCCGGTTGCGCGGAACTCCTGCCACGCGTTGGTGTAGTCGACAGTTTGTGCCAGAAGCGCCTCGCGGATTTCGTCGCCGTTCATCGGACGCCATTCTTCGGCGGCAACTGGCGAGGCCACAATTATTACCAGCGCTGTGAGAAACTGGCGCACCGCGCACTCCTTGTTCCTGCGACCGCGCCAGTCTAAACGCGGGGCGCGCGCCCGAACAATAGGCACAGTCAAGGAAAGCCCGGCAGATGATCCCACGCTATGCCCGCCCGGAAATGGTCGCCATATGGTCGCCCGAAAACAAATATCGCATCTGGTTCGAGATCGAGGCGCACGCCTGCGACGCAATGGCTAAACTGGATGTAATTCCAAAGGAAAACGCCGCGGCTGTGTGGAAAGCCAAGGACGTTGAATTTGATGTCGCCCGCATCGACGAGATCGAAGCCGTAACAAAGCACGACGTTATCGCATTTCTGACGCATCTGGCCGAAATCATCGGCAATGACGAGGCGCGGTTCGTCCACCAGGGCATGACATCTTCCGATGTTCTGGACACGACACTGAACGTGCAACTGACCCGGGCGGCGGATATTCTGATTGCGGATATTCAAGCGCTTTTGGCGGCTTTGAAGCGCCGGTCGATCGAGCACAAAATGGACGTGCGGATCGGGCGAAGCCACGGCATTCACGCCGAACCGGTGACCATGGGTCTGACATTTGCGCGGTTCTACGCAGAGATGAACCGCAATCTGGATCGGTTGAAGAACGCCCGCCAAGAGGTTGCGACTGGAGCAATTTCCGGCGCAGTAGGTACATTTGCGAACATTGATCCCGCGGTCGAGGCGCATGTCTGTGCGAAGATGGGTCTGACGCCTGAAATGGTCTCGACACAAGTCATTCCCCGTGACCGCCACGCGATGTTTTTTGCCATACTGGGTGTGGTCGCCAGTTCGGTCGAAAATATTGCAACTGAAATCCGTCACATGCAGCGGACCGAAGTTCTGGAGGCCGAAGAGTTCTTCTCGAAAGGCCAAAAGGGGTCGTCGGCGATGCCGCATAAACGAAATCCGGTTCTGACCGAGAACCTGACCGGCCTCGCGCGCCTTGTACGCATGGCCGTGGTGCCAGCCATGGAGAACGTCGCGCTGTGGCACGAGCGCGACATCTCGCATTCATCCGTCGAGCGGATGATCGGACCAGATGCGACAATCACGCTGGACTTTGCGTTGACCCGCCTGACCGGGGTTATCGACAAGCTGTTGGTGTATCCTGAGAATATGTTGAGCAATCTCAACAAATTCCGTGGTCTAATTCATTCGCAGCGGGTTTTGTTGGCCTTAACCCAAAAGGGCGTTAACCGCGAAAACGCCTACCGTCTTGTGCAAAGAAACGCGATGAAGGTTTGGGAAGAAGGCAAGGATTTCTTGACAGAGCTAAAATCGGATGCCGAGGTCAAAGCCGCGCTATCGGACGCGGAGATCGAGGCGAAATTCGACCTCGGCTATCACACGAAGCATGTCGATACGATATTTGCGCGCGTTTTCGGGGACACGTAATCGTCAGGTCAATTTTGCAATCTTAGCTTTATGGCCGGGTCGGGCAATGCTATGCTGCGTGCAAGACCAAAAAGGAGAGACCGATGAAAGCGAAGATGCTTTTGGCCACTCTGACAATGGCCCCGACGTTCGCGCTGGCACAGGCGTGCGGCGGTTTTGGCCATGTGAAAACTGAAAAGGTCGTGATGTCCTGCGTTGAAGGATCAATATTCGATACAGATACACAGCGCTGCGTACCCACGACCGGTTAGCAATATTCCCTCGTTCAAGCCTCGGGCGGTTCCAAGTGAGCCGCCCTATTTGTTTGGGTCACGTCAATCTATTCTGTAGCCGCCGCCGGTAGGCAAACGTTAACTCCGCACCCTTTAGAACATAACAGGAACTAAGGTGGTGGTATGTCGCTCGACTTAGATATGCAAAGCGCTAAGGGCGCGCCAGTGATTTCGCTGACGGGTCATCTGAGCGGTCGGGAAAAAGCCGCGATTGCCGTTCGGCTGCTTTTGCAATCCGGCGCGGTGCCCGCCCTGGCCGACCTTCCTGAAAAGCTGCAAACCGACCTGACGTTGCAACTTGTCCGCATGGCACCGGTGGACCAGATCACGGTTGATGCCGTGGCAATCGAATTCGGCGATGCGATCGAGGCGATTGGCTTGTCCTTCCCGGCCGGGCTTGAAAGCGCGCTGGGGCTGCTTGACGGGGTTATCAGCGAACGCGCTTCAAACCGGCTTCGGGGCATGTCATCCGACCACTTCCAGGGCGATCCCTGGGAAAGCATTTCGAATGTTGATGTCGAACGTCTTGTGCCGGTTCTTGAAACGGAATCCGTGGAAGTCGCCGCGATCCTGCTGTCGAAACTGAAAGTGTCCAAGGCAGCCGAACTGCTGGGGTTTATTCCCGGCGAGCGGGCGCGGCGCATAACCTATGCCGTGTCACTGACAGCATCGGTGGCCCCCGAAATGGTCAGGCGCATTGGCATATCGCTGGCAGAACAACTGGATACGCGGCCCAATTTTGCCTTTTCCGACGGCCCGGTATCGCGGGTGGGTGCAATTCTGAATTACTCACCGGCCTCGGTTCGTGACGAGGTTTTGAGCGGACTCGAGACCGTAGACAATGAATTTGCCGAACAAGTACGCAAGGCGATCTTCACGTTTGCCAATGTCAAGGACCGCGTTTCGGCACGCGACGTGCCGCGCGTTCAGCGAGACCTTGATCAGGCCGATTTGGTGACGGTGATCGCCGCGGCAGAGGGCGAAGACAAGGATACCGTCGATTTTCTGCTGGAGAACATTTCGCAAAGACTGGCCGAAAGCCTGCGTGGCGAAGCCGCCGAAAAGGCCGCGGTTCCCGCCAAAGACGGCGAGGTCGCGATGATGAAGATCGTCAATGTCATTCGCGAGCTTGAAGGTGCCGGTGAAATAACCCTTGTCGTAGATGACGAATGACACTTTCGATCAACGAAGTGCCGATCCTGCGATGCCCAAGCGCGTCATGAAGTTGTTTGTCTTCGATCATCTGGCGGCGGATGACGTCTGCGCGCCTTGGCGCGAGCGTTGTCTGAACGTCGCCAAGTCCTGGGTATTGCAGGCGTATGTCGATATCTGAAAACCACATTTTAGTTCCTATCATTTCGATTTATGGTTTGAAGTTAAAGGTTTTCTTTCGCTAATACTTCGGTTAATACCGAACTATGATAAGTTCGCTCAAACTGGCCGAAATTGCGTCGGCACTTGGCGATCCGGTGCGGATCAGCATGGTCATGTCATTGAGGCAGGATGGCCAGCTTAGTTCCAGCGATCTGGCTAATGTCGGAAACGTTGCACCCAGTACCGCCAGCGAGCACCTGGCACGGCTTACCATCACGGGCCTGCTTAAGCAGAAAAAAAGCGGGCGACACAAATATTTTCGGATCGCGGCCCCTGATTTGTTCGATATCCTTGACGGTCTTGAGGCGCTGGCGCAAAAATTTGGTGGCAGTCATGAAGTTGCACCGCCCGGGATAGTGCATTCGCGATTGTGCTTTGATCATCTGGCCGGACGTCTGGGCTGCGGCATCACCGATGCAATGTTCGAGGCGGACCTGCTTTCCCACACCCGCAAAGGTGTAAGACTGACCGCCGACGGCCAGAAATGGCTCGCGGCACGTGGTGCTGACGTGGCGGCGATAGTCACGGCGCCCCGCAACGTCGCCGTTCTCTGCCGGGACTGGACGGAAAATAGCCACCACATCGGCGGCGCCGTTGGCGCGTCGATCCTTTCGGCCTGCAAGCGCATGGATTGGGTGCGGACGCGGCGTGGAAGCGGCACGGTTGAGATTACGCCGAAGGGCTACGCCGGATTTCGTAGTGATCTGGGATTAAATCTGCGCGCCGACACCACCTGAGTTGCCAGCGGTTGCAGCTTATCGCAGCTGCGCGGCCCCAAGAATCGGACCATGGTTTCGCTGCTGCACAAGGACGGCCACCGAAATATCCTCGGGAACGCGCACAGTTGCGCGAAATACCCCACGGCCATCCCAGCGCCCAATTTCAACAAGCTCTCGGACGATATTGTAGTAATTTATTGTGCGGCCCGCGTTTTCGCCGCGGTGGATACTGACCTTTTCATGCGGCGTAAACGTCACAAGCTGAACCACGGCGCCGCCGCCTGTAAGGCGGTCGGTGGCCGAAACGCGAATGGTTACGCGGCCCGAATTGCGCTCGAGCGCGACCTTTGCGGCCAGCGGTAGTTTACGGTGATTTTCGATAATCTCGGCCAGCTTCATCGGCTTGCTGCCGATCACATTGTCTTTTCCCCCAACAATCATTTGCGGTGTGTAGATCGACCGATGGCCCGATGCGCGCGAATACCCGCGTTGACGGACCGTGTGCTCGGGGTCCGCAAATTCATCTTTCCAGCCGATGTAATCCCAATAGTCGACGTGAAGTGCCAGCGCGATGATGTCGTCGCGCTTGGATATTTCCGCCAAGATTGCGTCGGCTGGCGGACAGGACGAACACCCTTGCGATGTGAATAGCTCAACAACCACCGGACCCTCCGCCATCGCCCAGCCGGCCAGCGACGTCCATAGCGCCACAATCCAAAGATATACTCGCGTCATCGCTTCAATCCATCACGCCTGATCCCGATCACCTGCCTACTGCAACCTGGGTTCTGACGCCAATCAAGGTTTTGCGAGAGCACGTTACAGGAAAGTTTCGATTTTCATTGTGTGCAATGGTATACAAATAATTGCGCCACCCCCTTGGAAAGCCGCAAACAAGAGAGTAAGTCCGGCGCAACACCGCAAAACAATCAGAATCGGAGCCGCCAAAATGCCCATAACCGTTGGTCATGATTCCTCGAAAATCAGGCGCGTGCTGACGGTCGGGGACCAGTCAGTTGCCTACTATTCGATAGCTGCCGCCGAAGCTGCTGGCCTGGGCAATTTCGCCCGCCTGCCCGCCGCTTTGAAGGTCGTTCTTGAAAATATGCTTCGGTTTGAAGATGGAAAAACGGTTGATGTCGATGATATCGGGGCATTTTCCGACTGGGCCGATCAGGGCGGCAAGAACCCGCGCGAGATTGCCTATCGACCGGCGCGCGTCCTGATGCAGGATTTCACCGGTGTGCCAGCGGTGGTCGACCTTGCGGCGATGCGCGATGGCATCGTGGCGTTGGGCGGCGACGCCCAGATGATCAATCCGCTGAACCCTGTCGATCTGGTCATCGACCATTCGGTGATGATCGACGAGTTCGGCAACCCGCGCGCCTTTCAGATGAACGTTGACCGCGAATACGAGCGGAACCTGGAACGTTATACCTTTCTGAAGTGGGGCCAGTCCGCATTTAACAATTTTCGCGTGGTGCCGCCGGGCACCGGCATTTGCCACCAGGTGAACCTCGAATACCTGGCCCAAACCGTGTGGACCGACACGGATCAGAACGGCGAAACGGTTGCCTATCCCGACACGCTGGTCGGGACAGACAGCCATACGACGATGGTCAATGGTCTGGCGGTTCTGGGATGGGGCGTCGGCGGAATCGAGGCGGAAGCCGCGATGCTTGGTCAGCCGATCTCGATGCTGATCCCCGAGGTCGTGGGGTTTGAACTGACTGGCGCGATGCTTGAAGGAACCACCGGAACCGACCTTGTCTTGAAGGTGGTTCAGATGCTGCGCGAAAAAGGTGTTGTGGGCAAATTTGTCGAGTTTTTTGGCCGTGGCCTGGATCGCCTGCCGCTGGCTGACAGAGCAACCATCGCCAATATGGCCCCCGAATACGGGGCGACGTGCGGATTTTTTCCGGTGGACGACGAAACGCTTCGCTATATGCGCCAGACCGGGCGCGACGAGGCACGGGTCGCCTTGGTCGAAGCTTACGCGAAGGAAAACGGGCTTTGGCGCAGCGCCGATTACAACCCGATCTATTCCGACACGCTGCACCTGGATATGGGCACGATCGTGCCCGCGATATCAGGGCCGAAACGCCCGCAGGATTTTGTCGCCCTGACGGATGCCAAGCAGGCGTTCACGCGGGAAATGTCCGAGACGTTCAAGCGCCCGATGGACAAGAAAGTCGCGGTCGACGGCGAAGATTATCCGATGGCGTCAGGCAAGGTGGTGATTGCGTCGATTACGTCCTGCACCAACACATCCAACCCATATGTGATGATCGGCGCGGGGCTTGTCGCCCGAAAGGCCCGTGCACTTGGGCTGAACCGCAAACCCTGGGTAAAGACGTCGCTGGCGCCGGGATCGCAGGTTGTGTCGGCATATCTTGAGGCCGCAGAGTTGCAGGAAGATTTAGATGCAATCGGTTTCAACCTAGTGGGCTACGGCTGCACCACCTGCATCGGCAATTCCGGACCGATCCAGCCAGAGCTTTCCAAGGCGATTGCCGAGGGAGATCTGGTGGCAGCCGCCGTTCTTTCGGGCAACCGCAACTTCGAAGGTCGCATCAGCCCGGATGTCCGGGCAAACTACCTGGCGTCGCCACCGCTGGTTGTCGCCTATGCATTGGCCGGGACCATGGACATCGACCTGACATCCGAGCCGATCGGGCAGGACACTGACGGCAACGACGTCTATCTGAAAGACATCTGGCCGTCGCAGCATGAAATCGCGGAGCTTGTGCAGGCAACCGTGACCCGCGAGGCGTTCCAGTCGAAATACGCCGATGTCTTCAAGGGCGACGAAAAATGGCTCGCGGTCGAGACGACCGACAGCGAAACTTACGACTGGCCGGCGGCATCGACCTATGTTCAGAACCCGCCTTATTTCCGCGATATGGACAAGGAACCGGGCGTCATCACCAATGTGGTCGATGCACGGGTGTTGGCGATCCTGGGCGACATGGTCACAACCGATCACATTTCGCCCGCCGGTTCTTTCAAGGAAACAACCCCCGCCGGCCGTTACCTGACCGACCGCCAGGTCGCGCCGCGCGAGTTTAATTCATATGGCTCGCGTCGTGGGAACCACGAAGTGATGATGCGTGGCACATTCGCAAACATTCGCGTGCGAAACGAGATGCTGGATGGTGTCGAGGGTGGATATTCGCTGGGCCCCGATGGGCAGCAGACTTCCATCTACGGGGCCGCGATGGCCTATCAGAAGGCGGGCGTGCCATTGGTGGTGTTCGGCGGCGAGCAATATGGCGCCGGTTCAAGCCGTGACTGGGCAGCGAAAGGCACGGCTTTGTTGGGCGTCAAGGCGGTTATCGCCGAAAGCTTTGAACGCATTCACCGTTCTAATCTGGTTGGAATGGGCGTCATTCCGTTCGAGTTCACGGCCGGCGACAGCCGCAAGTCGCTGGGGCTTAGGGGCGACGAAGTAATATCCGTCACCGGTCTTGAAGGTGACCTGAAACCGCTGAGCATGGTTCCCTGTTCGATCCAATTTTCTGACGGTTCGAAGAAAGACATCGAACTTAAGTGCCGGATAGATACCGCGATCGAGAAAGAATACATCGAACATGGCGGCGTGCTGCACTATGTGCTGCGGGATCTGGCCAGCGCCGCCTGATCACTAATCGCACATGTCATTGGTCCGTCAGCCAAAATAGATGGACCAACGCCGGGCCAGAGCGCCGCGCTGTTCACTGTTGATAATGGTGAATGCGTGATCAATCTTCCGAAAACTGCTCAATTGTCATTCAACTGACGACAAACTACCATGAAAACGCTTTGTTTCCTCGCAAAGTGGCACGATCATGGCGATAAAGCGGCGTCCGAGTATCGGCGGTTAGTAATGAGTATCGGGGGTTAGTTATGAGTATAGATCGCGCGAGTGATCGGCTACGGGTTTTCGCCCGGGCCATTCCAACCACCGTTCCGCCTCTGGAAGGTGCGGCACTTCTTGTGATGATGGCAATCTGGCTATTCGGCTAGGGCTTCTTTCAGCGCCGGGCGGATCCGGCGTTCCAGAACCTCTTCGGTGATCGGCCCTGGGTAGCGCAATATGACCATTCCGTTGCCGTCGATTACAAATGTTTCGGGAACGCCGTAGACACCCCAGTCCAGCGCCATGCGTCCCTCGTTATCTGTGCCAACGCCTTCGAATGGATCGCCGAAATCATTCAGAAAACGCAGTGCTCTGACAGGATCGTCCCTGAAGTTTACACCGTAAACCGGCAAACCCTCGGCCTGGAGTTTCATCAGTTGTGGATGCTCAAGAAAGCAGGGCCTGCACCAGCTGGCCCAGAAGTTGACCAGTTTCGGACCCGGGGTCTGCAACGCCTCGTCGGTGAAAGGAGTCAGACCGGCAAGCGGTTCCGCCGTAACGTGTGGCGCACTTTGCCCCGCAAACATCGAAGGCAGGGCATCTGGGTCATCGCGGAACATGCCGGAAAAGAAGAGCCCGGCGATGGCGGCGAATGCGATCGGCGGTAGCGCTGCCAAAATTGGAATCCTAGCCATTTTTCCAGCGCTCCTCGGCCGCATCCAGATCGTGGTTTGCACTGCGGGATTGCACGAAGCTTATCCAGACAATTCCCACCAACAACGCCAGTGAAACGCCATAGGCAAGCCCAACCTCGACGGCGTATTTCCCAAGATCCGGCATTAAGTGGCTCGCTCGCGAATTGTAATTGCGTGGACGCGGCGACGACGGATCTCGGTTCGGGTGCGCATCAGAACCAGAGCGATAAAAAGCAGGATGAACCCGGCAATACAGAACAGCAGCGGCACCCAGAAGACATCTGAAATGTTTTCGTCGCGGTCCAGCGACAGGGTTGCGCCCTGGTGAAAACCCCGGGCCCAGAAATTGGCGGCGTATCGCGACAAAAGCGCAAACACCGAACCGACCAGGCACAGCACGCTGGTCAGATCGGCAGCAGCATCGGGGTCTTCGATCGAGGCCCAAAGTGCGATGTAGCCAAGGTAAAACAGAAACAGGATCAGAAACGACGTCAGGCGCGGATCCCAAACCCAATACGTGCCCCACAAAGGCTGACCCCAAATTGCACCGGTCAAAAGTGCGATAAGCGTCATTGTAGCACCAACGGGTGCCGCGGCCTTGGCTGCCAGAGCGCTGACGTGATGTCGCCTGATCAGCCAGACCAGGGACGTGACAAGCATCATGACCCAGATATTGATCGCCATCATTGCCGATGGAACGTGCAGATAGATGATCTTGACAGTCGCACCCTGACGGAAATCATCCGGGGTAAAGAAAAACCCCCAGATCAACCCCACCGCCAACGCAAGGAACGCAAGTCCGAATGCCGGTGCAACCACCCGGTCGGTTATCGCCATAAAACGGCGTGGATTTGCGTATTCCCAAAGCGACATGCGTTGTAGTTATCCCTCGCCTTTAACTCTCACAAGACACGACAACGTGCAGCCACTAGCGCAAATTGACGCGGAGCGCTGCCGCACCGGCAAATGGCAGCACTGCAATCGATCCAGCCGTGATACCCGCAAGCAGCAGAAGCGGCGTGCCGGGTTCAAGGCCCTCGACCCCACGGCGAACTGTGTCGGCACCGAATATCAGCGTCGGGATATAAAGCGGCAGGACAAGCAGCGACAGCAACAGCCCGCCGCGCTTCAGCCCAAATGTCAATGCCGCGCCGAATGTGCCGATCATACTGAGCGCTGGCGTGCCGACCGCCAGCGACGCGACCAGCCAAGGGTAGCCGGGACCGGGAAGGTTCAAAAGCACGGCAAATACGGGCGCGGCAATCGTGAGCGGCAGACCCGTTGTCAACCAATGCGCCAATGCCTTCACCACCACCAGCGCCTCGAGAGGAAGTGGCGAGGTCGCCAACAATTCCAGCGAGCCGTCTTCCCAATCTGTTGCCAGAATGCGCTCCAGCGACAGGAGGCATGCCAACAATGCGCCGACCCAAAGGATGCCGGGCGCAATTGGAACCAGCGTTGACGTTGTTGGACCGACGCCGAAAGGCACCAGAACCGTGACAATCAGAAAGAACGCCAGCGCCAGTCCAAACCCGCCGCCTGCACGCACCGCGAGGCGCAGATCGCGTACGAGCAGACTTTTCATGTGAAAGCCTCGTCAAAGGCACCACTTTGCGTCGCTGTCGCGCGAAACTGTTCAATATCAAGCGCTTCGCCTGCTAGCCCATGTTCGATGTGCGTGGCGATCACCGCACAGCCGCCGGACGCAAGGTGGGTTTTCAATGTCGTCGCGAACAGAGCAACTGATGCCTGATCCAGCGACACGGTGGGTTCGTCCAATGCCCATATTTTACGGTCGGCGACCAAGAGCCGCGCGAGACCTAGCCGACGTTTTTGCCCGGCGGATAACGTTCGTGCCTGGCGCATTCGCAGATCGTGCAGGTCAAATGCCGCAATGGCTGCGTCAATGGGCCCGGTGCGGTAGAGATCGGCCCAGAATTGCAGATTTTCCTCCACCGTTAGCGTGGCTTTGATGCCGTCGGCGTGCGCGGCATAAATGATGCTTTCGAGCTCGCAGTCAATTCTGCCGCTGTCGGGGACCTGCAATCCGGCAAGTGTTCTCAACAGCGTTGTTTTGCCGGAACCGTTTGGCCCGCGCAGGATCAGCGCCTGGCCTGCCACGACCGACAGCTGAACACCTTCCAGGACAGCCAAACCGCCCCGGCTGCACGCAAGTTCTGTCACTTTGAGCAACGCCGTTGTCATGGCGGCACTGTTCGCCGCTATGCCTCGCTGTCGCAAGCGGTTTTCCGGCAATTGGTCAAACGCTACGACAGTTATGAGATAGGGAACGCCGCCAGTCCGACGCGCCGGCCTTCGCCCAAAAGCACGTTATAGGTCCGGCAGGCCTGCGCGCTTGCCATGAACTCTACCCCAATCCCGGCGGCGTCCAGTGCGGCGCGGAATGCGTCGGGGATTTGCGAAATTTCGCTGCCCGTGCCGACGATCAACAGGTCGATCGCATCGGTGGCCGCAAGCAACGGATCCAAATCCTCAAAACCCGCCCATGACGTCACGCCGGTCGGCAATACCACCAACGGCGCTTCGTGCGCCTTTCCGCCAAAACGAAAATATCCGGCACCATAGCCTTCAACGGGCAACGCATCCGTAAATGTCAATTCGTTCAGGCGCATATCCCCTCTCAGTCCCAGACCGGCAGGCCGAGTATGGCCGATCCTGCGATGATCGCATAGGCGACAATTCGGTATTGACGCTCGGCCTCAGGGCTAAAGAGACGCGCGCCCGCCCAGTTTCCGAGTAAATATGGGGCAATCATCAGGACCCCGATTGCAAGGGCGGAAATGACCAGAAAGCCGCCGAACCACAGGACCGCCAGCAGGATGACATCGGCAAGGATGAGGTAGAGCGTCGTATTGGCGCGGATCACCTGAGCCGGGAACGACGACGCCATGTAAAGCAAGATGATCGGCGGGCCTGGAAGCCCGACGCAGCCTGCCAGAAATCCGCCCGCCCCGCCGGTTGCATAGATCAGGGGTTTCGTCAGCGTGCCGCGATATCGCACGCCCATGATCAAAATCAAAAGCAACGTTAAGGCGACAATTGAGACGCCCCAGCGAAAGATGCTGGGATCGACCAGTGACAATATCCAGACGCCAAGGGGAACTGCAAACAACGCACCCAAGGCCAGCCGCATCACATCGCCCGGATGCCCGTCGCGAAGGGCGCGCGGAACATGGATTAAGGGTGCGACAAGGTCTTTGACGATCAATGTCGTCAAGGCCTCAAACGGTCCAAGCACTTGCGCCGCGACCGGCAGGTAAACCAACGCGGTTCCGAACCCGGTGAAGCCACGCACGATGCCGGCAAGACATGCGCCGACACCGAGAAACCAAAGCCCCGGTGTTGCCAGGGCCGCAGCAAATGCCTCAGGCATCTATGTTTGCAAATTGTGTGCCTGCACCACCGCCACCGTCGCTGGGCTTTGACCAGTCGCGTTTGACGCCTAGCGCCAGCACGACGTTCTTGGCCACGTAAACGGACGAATAAGTGCCGACGATCACGCCCCAGGTGATGGCAAACACGAAGCCACGGATCACATCGCCGCCAAGGACAAGAAGAGCGATAAGCGCGAGAAGCGTGGTGACGCTTGTCATCAATGTCCGACTAAGTGTCTCGTTCACCGACTTGTTCATGACGTCCTTCAGCGGCGTCGTTTTGAATTTCCGCAGGTTTTCGCGCAGCCGGTCGAAAATGACCACGGTGTCGTTGATCGAATAGCCGACGATGGTAAGAAGCGCGGCGATGGTGGCAAGGTCGAACCGGATCTGAAGCAGGCTGAAAATACCGATTGTCACAATGACATCGTGAAAGAGTGCTGCCACGGCACCGACGGAAAACTGCCACTCGAACCGAAGCCAGATATATATCAGGATCGCCCCGAGTGCCGCGGCAACGGCAATTAACGCGCTTATGATCAACTCGCCGGAAACTTTCGGACCGACTGATTCCACAGAGGTAAATTTCAGGCTGGGATCGACTTTTTGGAGCGCCGCCATGACCTGACCAATGACGTCTCCTGCAACGCTTTCCTGCCCTTCCTGGGATTGGATCCTGATTAGCGAAACGTTCTGGTCCGCGCCAAAAGTCGGGTCGAACACTTCCGAAATCGAAACGTCGCCAAGATTAAGCGGTGCGACCGCTGTCCGGTAAGCGGCGACATCGACCGGTTGCACGGCCTCGGTGCGGATCGTCGTGCCGCCCCGAAAATCAATGCCGAAATTAAGACCGACAAAAATCCAAAGCAGAAGCGAGGCCACTACCGCCGTGATCGACGCGCCCATGGTGATCTTTCGATAGCGAAAAAAGTCGAAGTTGGTTTCCTGGGGGACAAGTCTTAGTCGCATCACTTAAACCTCGATTGTCCGTGGGCGTTTCCGCTCGAACCATGTGACGATGATCAGGCGCGTGACATAGATCGCTGTGAACACGGACGTGATGATCCCGATGCCGAGCGTGACGGCAAATCCTTTGACCGGGCCTGAGCCGAGCGCGAAGAGGATAACCGCAGTGATAAACGTGGTGACGTTAGCGTCGAAGATCGCGGAAAGCGCGCGTTCATAGCCCAGCTCGATAGCGCGGCTTGGGCCTTTGGCGGTTTTCAGTTCCTCGCGGATGCGCTCGAACACCAAAACGTTCGCGTCAACCGCCATGCCGATCGTCAGAACGATGCCCGCAATGCCCGGCAACGTCAGCGTCGCGCCAATCACCGACAGCACACCGAACAATAGTCCGACATTCAGCAAAAGCGCGATATTGGCAAATATCCCAAATAGGCCATAGCTCAGCACCATAAAGATCAGCACAGCGGCGAAGGCGATAAGGCAGGCAATGCGCCCAGCTTCGATACTGTCCTGTCCAAGCTCCGGGCCGACGGTGCGTTCTTCGAGGAACGTCATTTCGGCAGGCAGCGCGCCCGCCCTGAGCAGAATTGCAAGCTCGGTCGAGCTATCCACTGAAAAATCGCCGGTGATCTGGCCGGAACCACCAGTGATCGGTTGGATAATTTCCGGCGCCGTGATCACCTTGTCGTCCAGAACTGTCGCAAATAGCGCGCCGACATTTTCGGACGTGAACTGGCCAAATATACGTGCACCTGAGGGATTGAACCGAAAACTGACCGCCGGGCGCCCGTTCTGGTCAAAGCTGGGTCGGGCATCCACCAGATCTTCGCCGGACAGAATAGCGGTGGTTTCCAGGATATAGTATCGATCCTTTTCATCACGATCCTGCACAAGAATTTCGCCCGGACGTATCTGGCTGTCTGACTGTGCATTGGGGGTGACAACAGGATGGAACGTTAGGCGCGCGGTGGTCCCGATCAATGCCTTCAGCTCTTGGGCTGAACCGATACCCGGCACCTGGATCAAGATGCGGTCGACACCCTGACGTTGTATGGTTGGCTCGCGGGTGCCAACTTCGTCAACGCGGCGACGGATAATCTCAAGCGACTGCTGGATCGTGCGGCTGTTGGTCGCCACTTTTTCCTCGTCCGAGAGCGCAACGATGATGCGATCACCCTGCCCCAACACAACGATGTCAAAAGCGCCGATTGCCGTCAGGCTGGCCACTGGTTGTGCAAGCGCGCGCGCGGCCTCTAATGCAGCAGGCAATCCATCGGCCTGGCTGATCCGCACATGAAGCTCGCCATTTGGCGCATCCGGCACGCGCTCGACAAAGCCCACCTGATCGCGAACGTCGACCAGCGCGTCGCGGACGCCGATCCAATAGCCATCCATCCGGTCTACATAAACGTCTTCGACCTGCACTTCCGCCAGAAGGTGCGCGCCACCGCGAAGATCCAACCCGAGATTAACGAGCGATGAAGGCAAAAAATTGGGCCAACTGGCGGCTGCGGCCACCCGTTCAGGCGTCGAACCCAAGACCTCGATTTCGGCAACCGCGTCGTTGTGTTGTTCCACCCGGGAATAGAACCCATTTGGAAACGCGAATAAAAGCCCGGTGAGGCAGACGACCCAAATCAGGACGCGCTTCCAGGCATCGAACTGAAGCATTTTGTGACCTTAGTTGTTCGCGGGCTCGGTCTTGGACCGGACCTGGCTGATCGTGTGTTTTACGACCCGAACATTGACGCCCTTGGCAATCTCTATCTCGACCTCGCCTTCGTCCTTGACCTTGGTGACCTTACCCATCAGGCCACCCGCAGTGACGACCTGATCGCCCCGGCGCACCGCTTCAAGCATCGCCTGGTGTTCCTTCGCCTTTTTTTGCTGTGGCCGGATCAGCAGGAAATACATGATCCCGAAAATCAGCGCCATCGGAACGAAGAGCGAGGTAAATGCGCCTCCACCCCCGGCGACCCCTTGCGCATAGGCAGGCGTGACGAACATTCGCGTTTATCCTTGCTTTTAACTGGGCCGCTTCGGCCCCTTCCAAACTGGCGCGCACCCTATCTGTGGCCGGATTGCTTGGCAAGCAATGGGGCGCGTCAATTCGCGCTCGCATTTGGTAAAATGCTGCGGCATATGGGGCGCACAACTTCAAAACCTGGAGAGGACGATGCACGACATCCGCGCCATCCGTGAAAACCCTGACGCCTTTGATGCCGCGATGGCAAAGCGCGGGATAACGGGCGCGTCGTCGGAGATCCTTGCTGTCGACGAGCTGCGGCGTGAACGCATTGCCGCCGCCGAGGCCGCACAGGCTGATCGGAACGCCGCCTCGAAGGAAGTTGGTGCTGCAAAGGCGCGCGGAGATGACGCTGAGTTTGAACGTCTGCGTGGGCTGATTGCGGCAAAAAAGGACGAAATCGCCCGGCTTGAGGAAGAAGCAAAATCTGAAGACACGCGCCTTCGCGATATCCTGATGAGCCTTCCAAACATCGTCTACGAAGACGTGCCGGTGGGTAGAGATGAGGTCGACAATGTCGAGATCCGCCGTTGGGGCGAGCCTCGCGCGTTCGATTTTGAGCCGAAAGAACACTTTGATATTGGCGGCGTGAAGTCCGGCATGGATTTCGAGACTGCTGCGAAGTTATCCGGCAGCCGTTTCGTACTGATGTCCGGTGCGGTCGCGCGCCTGCACCGCGCGCTTGCGCAGTTCATGCTGGATATTCACACGACCGAAAACGGCCTGACCGAGACCATTCCGCCGGTTCTGGTCCGCGACGAGGCCATGTATGGCACCAACCAGCTGCCGAAGTTTGCCGAAGACAGCTATCAGACGCGCGAGGGCATGTGGCTTATCCCGACGTCCGAGGTGTCGTTGACGAACATCGTCGCGGGCGCGATCGTCGCGAGCGACTATCTGCCGCGCCGCTTTTGCGCGCACACAATCTGTTTCAGGTCCGAGGCCGGAAGTGCCGGCAAAGACACGTCGGGCATGCTGCGGCAGCATCAGTTTGAGAAGGTCGAGATGGTGTCGATCACCCATCCCGATGCGTCTGAAGATGAGCACGCGCGGATGACACGGTGTGCCGAAGACATCCTTGAGCGGCTGGAATTGCCTTACCGAACGGTAGTGCTTTGCACCGGCGACATCGGCTTTGGCGCAAAACGCACGCATGATATTGAAGTGTGGCTGCCGGGGCAGAATACCTATCGCGAGATCAGCTCGGTTTCGACCTGCGGCGACTTTCAGGCCCGCCGCATGAATGCGCGTTTTCGTGGCGAGGATGGCAAGCCGCAATTTATGCACACTTTAAACGGCTCGGGGCTGGCTGTCGGGCGCTGTCTGATTGCAGTTCTGGAAAATGGGCAGACCGCTGACGGAGGCGTGAAGCTGCCGCAAGTCCTTGGACCCTGGATCGGCGGCAAGTCACAGATCACGGCGCAGGGCGAGTTGGTCTGAAACGGACTTTGATTCCGGTGCCTTAGGACGGATACTGCGGGCGACCAGAAAGCGCTAACCCCCGGCGGTTTCCTTTGATGCCACCTCTTGCGACGCCTCCAGTTTTGCACGTTAACTCCGCCAAACAGCAAGCAGACGCTCAAGCGTGCTGCGCTGGGCTTCGGCGACCGCTGGATCGCCGCTTATGCGCTGCTCGGCAAGAAATTCCCTGAGCCGCCACGGCCTACGCTTGTCCAGTATCAACTCCAGGTCTGCTGGAAGGCTGCGCGCCGCGATCTGGGCCTTAACGAAAGCCTCGAGCAAATCGTCGCCATCGATCTGGCTGTCGCTGCACCAGGTCGCCTCGAACAGTTTGAGGATGTACTCGATCACCTCCCCGCAGACATGGCGCCGATCCGGCTTGTAGGGCAGGTGGAAAACGTCGGTCACAAGCTCGTAGGATGGCCAGTAAAAAAGGCCGCCATCGGCACCTACGTCGCTCATCGCCTGATCAATGGCGACCCGAAGGGTGGCTTTTGACACCGAATTTGCGGTCAGGCAGCCTGCGTTGCGGAATGTCGCAATCAGCGGGATCGGAGATAATGTCATGATCGTCTTCGCATCCGGCCGGTGCTTTCGGATCAATTCATGGATCGCGAGAATGTTCGCGCGATTTTCCTCAACAGTCGATACCCGGAATTTGTGGCGTTTCGGATCGTATCGGTTGCGGGGCACGGTGCGCCAGAAGACGTTTCCGGTTGGCTCGTCGTACCAGACCTCGGACAAACCGAAGGTCAGGATGAACACGTCGGTTGTGTCGAAGATCGCCTTGGTTTCAAGCCTCACTTGTTCGTCGTAGGCATATTCCTCAGCATTGTAGCCGTGCCAGAGCGGTTCCTTGAAGACTTTATTTTCCCACGCCCATTCAAATTGCTGACGGATCACGAACGTATTGACCATGCCTTCACCCATGCGCACCACATATGCGGTCGATGCTGGGTCGGACTTGTTCAGAACATTGAAATTCCGCTTGAAAAGCCAGGCAGAGATATTCTCGGCAAAGCACGAACCAAAAGCGGTGATACGGGTGTTGTGGTCGATAGCGGGGGCCGCCGGTAACCAGCCCTTCAGGACGTATTCGGATATCGCCTCGGGCGACGACAGGGTTGCAATGTCGGGATTGAAGTTCGTGTGCTTGCCACGGAACCAGGTGCGATGGCCGCCTTTGCCACGTCCGTGGCGCTTGATCTTGGGCTTACGGCTCTGCTCGACCGCCGCCTCCTCGCCTGGGGCCATTTCGGCCTCCTGTCTATTGTTTCCCGGCAGTCTGCACCATCGCCGGGAATGGATCAACAGGGTCCGGCATTACCTTGATGAAAGAACCAGCGCACGTCGCCCGTCGGGATGAGCTTCTTGCGCTGGAACAAAAATAGGCCGTCGTCGGTGAAAGGCGCCGACGACGGCCACTTGACAGCAGACCGCCCTTAACCGGCAGTTACCAGTCCAGCCGCTTCGGCTGCTGCGAGTTCCTCGACATCAACGCCGCCGTCATCATTGACGTCAATATCGGCGAAGAGCTCGTCGGTGATATTGGGAAAAACGGTCAGTAGTTCGCCAAGCGAATACATGCCGTCGCCATCGGCGTCCTCGACCGCTGATTGTGCCCAAAGGGCGCTGCCAAACGCCAACGAAGCAATCGTCAGTGCAATAAACTTCATTCTCTTTCCTCCGTTTGATCGGTGCGGGCCCGCAACCTGTTTTCGAAGCTTCAGAGCAGAACCTGCCACCCAGGCTTTCAGAATCAACAGTGGGACTTCGCGAGGAAGGATGTCGGCTTTAAATGGCTCAAAATGCCCCTGTCAGGGGGCGGTTCCACGCGGACGGAAAGCGGAAATCCGCAGATAAGCCAACCGTCGCCTGTCAGAGATCAAGCCTTTGGCGATGGCTTGCCGAGATGTTTGCGCAATCGAGAAGGTGTCGACTTTTTCTTGTCTTTGAAGGGATTCTTTTCCGGTCGGCTTCGGAAGTGCAGCCGGATCGGTGTTCCCGGCATATCAAAGTCGGCGCGCAACCCATTGACTAAATACCGTTTATAGGCGTCGGTCATTTTTTCGGAATTCGAACACATGATAACGAAACCCGGCGGACGTGTCTTTGCCTGCGTTGCGTATCTGAGTTTGATCCGGCGGCCAGATGGCGCAGGCGGCGGGTGCGCCTGGACCATTTCGGTCAACCAACGGTTCAGCGCGGCGGTGGCCACGCGCCGGTTCCAGACATCGTAAGCTTCGGCAACGGCGTCGCGAAGCCGGTCCAGCCCACGCCCGGTTTTGGCGCTTACCGTGACCAAAGGTGCGCCCCGAAGCTGTGGCAACAACCGCTCGAACGCTTCGCGCAGTTCGCGAAGTTTGTCCTGCTTGTCCGTCTCTGCGTCCCACTTGTTGACCGCCAAAACAACTGCCCGACCTTCGCGTTCGGCAAGATCGGCGATCCGAAGGTCCTGGCTTTCAAATGGAATTGCCGCATCAAGAAGGACAACGACAACTTCGGCAAATTTAACCGCACGCAGACCGTCCGCGACCGAAAGCTTTTCAAGCTTTTCCTGAACTTTGGCCTTTTTTCGCATACCCGCAGTGTCAAATACCCGCACCGGCAGACCATCCCAGTCGAACGGCAGCGAAATTGCATCGCGGGTTATCCCGGGTTCAGGACCGGTCAAAAGACGCTCCTCGCCGATCAACCGGTTGATCAGCGTTGATTTGCCCGCATTCGGACGCCCGACGACAGCAATTTGCAGCGGGCGATCCTTGGTCGGCTGAAACCTTGCTGCATGTTCCGAACCATTTTCATCGACGTCAACGTCAACCGCCGGTGCCAAATTCTCAACTATGGCTCCCTTTTTGTCAGCAACCTCGACAAGTGGTCGAAGCATGTCCAGCAATTCGCCCATGCCCTCGCCGTGTTCGGCAGAGAGCCGCAAAGGTTCGCCCAGTCCCAGCGAATATGCCTCAAGAAGTCCGGCTTCTCCGGCTCTGCCTTCCGCCTTGTTGGCTGCCAGAATTACCTTTGCCGATTTTCGGCGCAGAATGTCGGCAAATACTTCGTCTGTCGGCAGAACACCGGCACGCGCGTCCAATATGAACAGGCACGCATCTGCCATTTCGACAGCGCGCTCGGTCAGCTTTCGCATACGGCCAGGCAGGCTATCGTCGGAAGCGTCTTCCAGACCAGCGGTATCGATCGCCGTAAATCTTAGGTCCCCCAGTCGCGCCTCGCCTTCGCGCAGGTCGCGCGTCACGCCGGGCTGATTATCAACCAAGGCCAACCGTTTGCCGACCAAACGGTTGAACAGCGTCGATTTCCCGACATTGGGGCGGCCGACAAGCGCCAGTGTGAACGACATTGATTTTCCAGGTTCGGTGGATCAGGGCGCGCTCTTACACCGGTTCTTGGTCAGCGGAAAGCGTGAAGCTGTCCGTTTTCTGTAACGACGAACAGCGTGCCGCCTGCCACAACCGGATTTCGGGCGGCGCCGTCCGGCAGCGGAGTTTCCGCGATCAGCGCACCGGTTTCGGCATCAAATTCGCGCATGGCACCATCATCCGATGCCAGGATCAACCGGCCCCCGGCCAAAACCGGACCGTGATGGGCGAATGTCGCCTTGCGTCGGCTTACTCTTTGGCGGCGAAAAAACGGAAGCTCTCGGGTCCAGACCGTCTGTCCGGTGGCGGCATCCAGACGCACCAGTTGGTTTTCATCGGTGACGAAAAACAGCGAGCCTCCGGCCAACCAGGGCGCGTTCATCGCACCTTCGTTGGCGGTCCAGACCATTTGCCCCGTTGCACTTTCGAATGCCGCGGCGCGCCCGGCGTGATTTCCCGCATAAATGCGCGTGCCGTCGGCGACCGGAACACCCGAAAGGTCCGAAATACGAGAAAAGCTTCGATCCGGGCGTTGACCGGCAACGCTGGCGATCCAGGCGGGTGACCCCACAGTGGCTACCGCCGCCAGCATCTGGCCGGACGCGAACGGAAACACCACCAGCGGTCCGGCGACAACAGGCCCGGGACCACCGGCGATCCCGGTGGAAGAAGGCGCGCCAAGAACCTGCCAAAGAATGCGTCCGTTCTGCGCATCAATCGCCCACCCCGTGGCATTTCGCGTGACGGCGTAAACAACGCCGTTGGTCGCAGTTGGCGCGCCAGTTGCCGCCGCATCAAGGTCTTGCACCCAAAGCGTTATTCCGCTGGCCGCGTCGAGCGCCGTCAGCACGCCAAATCCGCTGGTTACAAAAAGCGTGCCGCCAGACACCGCAAGCCCGCCGCCAGACGCATCATCGGCCTGGTCCGAGGATGGCGTCAGGTCCCGGGTCCACAAAACCGCGCCCGATGTCGAAAAGGCGGATACAAATGCGCGGCTGTCCAAAGTAAAAATGCGGCCGTCAGCAACGACTGGATCCGCAGTTATCCGGTGTTTGCGGTCATTTCCCTGACCTATCGACGCACTCCAGGCCCGCGTTAACGTCCGATCAAGCGCGGGATGCACAATATTGTGTGTCGCAGAGCCGTTTGTATGCGACCAGTTCGCGTTGACCACCGGTGCGGCCAATGCAAGCGGCTGGGCGCGCGCGACCTCATCCTCGCCAACAGCGCTTGCAGAAGACCCATCGCGAACGCCAAATCGCTCGCCCTCGAGGATCAGCTCATCGTCGCCACAGGCCGCTAACACCAGCAATGCGAACAGCCCTGCGGCAAACGGTTTAACGAGTGAACTCAATCTTTTGCCCCCTGCCTTGCGACGTGCCTGGCCGCCTATCCCGCTTCCGGCGCGCCACCCAATGCCACAATCAACTGCGCCGCGCGGCGGCGCAAGTCCTGAGTGACGGCGGCGTCGTTGATGATCTCACGTAGGCGCGCAATCGCGGCACCGGTTTCGCCCAACTCCAGTTCCGCCAATGCAATCTGTTCCATTGCAACCAATCGAAATGCGCTTGCACTAAGCGACAGGGCGTTCAGCCGCGCAATTCGCTCTTCCGCAGATATCGTTCCGACGCCGACAATTACGGCCTTGATCGTCGCCAGATCACGAAAAGGCGTTGGTGCCGAAGTGTCGTTCGCCAAAGCTTCAAGTCTGGCAACGGCATCGGTCAGATTTCCGCTGTCCAGGGCCGCGTCCGCGGCCAGCAGATCCATGACGGCATTTCTGGATCGGTTGTCACCGGCAGTAAGCGCCGCGAGCCCTTCGGCGCGCGCCGCAGCGTCTTCGCTTTCAAGCGCTGCCAAGATGGTGTCGCCCGCAGATTGCGCCTCGGTCGCGATCCGCGCTTTGCGCCACTCGTTTAAGGCCGCACCGGCAACGATCAGAACAACGGCAAGAATGCCGATCCAGCCGTATCGGCGAAACATCTTGAAAAGCTTGTCGCGACGAACTTCTTCCGTCACTTCGTTGATAAAAGAGTCCTGATCGGACACACCGGCTCTCCGTTATTTTTCGTGCATTATCAAACTTTACGGTCTCATATCCCGGCCTATTCTGGATTGCAAAGGCCGGATTTGGCCCGCGCCCCTTGCAATCTTGCAATAAAAAGCAGAAATGACTAATCTGAACTGAACAGTTTAGCACGCTATGCTGTTTTATCGCGACCGGTCGGCTTTCCTAATGTCCGCGGGCGCGCCAACAAACAAGGGAATGAATAGGCAATTACATGCGCCTTTTTCCGATCATAGCGGCCATCGTTGTTGTCGCCCTGCTCTACATGCTGGTTTTCGAGCGTGAGCAATTGCTGTCCTATTCTGTCGGAGATACGGCTGAAAACTCAAGTGCCGTCGCTAAAGAAGCGGTTGCAGACGAGGCTGACAATGGCGCACGCGCGGTGCCCGTAGTTGCAATGCGTTCCGAAGCGAAAAATATTGACGGCGCGGTGATTTTGAGAGGCCGGACTGAAGCCGCGCGTCAGGTTGATGTCCGCGCTGAAACCAGTGGGAATATAATTTCCACCCCACTGCGAAAAGGCGCGTTTGTCGAAGAAGGCGATCTTCTTTGCCAATTGGACCCGGGAACGCGCGAAATTGCCCTGCGCGAAGCGGACGCGCGGCTTCTTGAAGCAGCGGCGCGCCATCCCGAGGCCGAGGCACGGCTGGCCGAGGCGAAGGCGCGCCTGGCAGAGGCCGAAATTAACGACCGCGCAGCGTTACGGCTGAGCGAAGGTGGCTTCGCATCCGAGACGCGCGTTGCTCAGACCACCGCGGCGGTTGAGGCCGCGCGCGCCGGTGTTCAGGCGGCAAATTCAGGTGTGGAAAGTGCCAAGGCCGGTGTTCAGTCCGCTGAAGCCGGTGTCGCGGCTGCCCAAAATGAATTGGGGAAACTGGAAATTCACGCGCCATTTGCGGGTCTGTTGGAGATCGACTCGGCCGAACTTGGATCATTGCAACAGCCGGGCTCGCTATGCGCGACAATCATCCAGCTTGATCCGATCAAACTGGTGGGATTTGTCCCCGAAACAATGGTGGATCGGGTCGAGGTCGGTGCGGCGGCTGGGGCACGTTTGTCTTCCGGGGGCGAGGTCTTCGGCACAGTGACGTTTCTTAGCCGTTCAGCCGATCCTGCCACGCGCACGTTTCGGGTCGATGTTGACGTACCCAACGCCGATCTTTCGATCAGGGATGGACAGACCGCCGAGATTGCCATCCACGCCGACGGCGACACCGCGCATCTGATACCGCAGTCGGCGTTGACGCTGGATGACGAAGGCACATTGGGCGTCCGAATTGTGCTGGAAAGCGCCGCGGCCTTCGCGCCCGTCAGTGTCATTCGCGACACTACTGAAGGCATCTGGGTCGTTGGCTTGCAACCGCAGGTCGAAGTTATCGTTGTCGGTCAGGAATACGTGACCGACGGCGTGCTGGTGGCCGTCACCTACCGCGAGGTCACACAATGATCGGCGTGGTCGATTGGGCTGCAGGCCGTGCCCGCATGGTCATTGCCTTTATCTTGCTCTCGCTCACCGCGGGAGCATTAGCTTATGCGTCGCTCCCGAAAGAAGGTGAGCCGGACATTGAAATCCCGGCAATTTTCATCTCCGTCCCCTTCCCTGGGATCTCGGCAGAAGACAGTGAAAAACTGCTGGTAAAGCCGATGGAGACCGAGCTTGCCGATCTGGACGGTCTTCAATCCCTGCAAGGAACTGCGGCGGAAGGTTATGCCGGGGTTGCGCTTGAATTCGAGTTTGGCTGGGACAAGACCCAGGTTATGGCGGACGTTCGCGACAAGATGAACAATGCCGAGGCCGCATTCCCGTCCGGTGCCGAGCAATATTCGATTGCCGAGATTAACTTTTCTGAATTCCCGATCATTATCGTCAACCTGACTGGCGCGCTGCCGGAACGCACGCTTCTTCGGGTTGCCAAGGACATGCAGGACCGGCTTGAAAGTCTGGAACCGGTGCTTGAAGCGGCGTTGACAGGCCATCGTGACGAGATGGTCGAGGTGGTCATCGACCCGCTAAGGCTTGAGGCTTACAATGTCACTGCTGGCGAACTGATCAACATTGTCGTTAACAACAATCAACTGATCGCCGCAGGCGAAATCGAAACGGCATCCGGCTCTTTCGCGGTAAAAATCCCGTCGTCCTTCGACGAACAACAGGACATATTCGAATTGCCGGTCAAAGTTGCCGGCGACCGCGTCGTCACGCTTGGCGATCTCGCTGACATCCGACTGACATTCGAAGACCGCGCCGGAACCGCCAGATTTAACGGTGAAACAACCGTTGCCTTGCAGGTCGTGAAGCGCAAGGGCTTCAACATTCTCGACATGGCCGGGCTGGTAAAAGCCGAGGTCGAGGCCGAACAAAACAGCTGGCCACCCGAATTGCAGCAAGCAATCTCGGTCGGAACATCGAATGACCAATCCCGCATCATTGGCTCGATGGTCAGCCAGCTTGAAGGGTCGGTTCTGACCGCGATTGCGCTGGTGATGATCGTGGTTTTGGCGACGCTGGGGGTGCGGTCGGCTTTGCTTGTCGGCTTTGCAATTCCAACGTCATTCCTTCTTTGTTTCGCGCTGCTCGCGGTCATGGGAATTCCCATTTCTAACATTGTGATGTTCGGACTGATTCTGGCCGTCGGTATGCTGGTCGACGGCGCGATTGTTGTGGTCGAATACGCCGACAAACGCATCAGCGAAGGCACCGGCCCGATGGCGGCTTACACCGAGGCCGCTAAACGGATGTTCTGGCCGATCGTGTCATCAACGGCCACGACGCTGTGCGCATTCTTGCCGATGCTATTCTGGCCGGGTGTTCCGGGCCAATTCATGGGCATGTTGCCTATCACTTTGATCTTCGTACTTTCCGCTTCGCTTGTCGTGGCGTTGATCTACCTGCCGGTCATGGGCGGGGCTTATGGCCGGTTCGCGCGGATGCTTGGCAAATCGGTCGAGGCCATTGCGCGATCCAGCGTTGTGACGCACATCGCGATCATCGTCGGCAGTGCCGCTTTTGCAATTGCAGGCGTCAATGGTGTCTCGGCGCTTCAGCCCGCGCTGGGATCGGTTGCGGGCGGTATTGATGTGGGCAATATCGCTGGTTCGCTCATTCCCAAATCTGCCCTGGTTTTCGCGATTATCGTCGGGCTTGTCGTATCCGCGATCGCGGCGATTGGCGGGTTTGTCGGCGCATTCCTTGCCATCCTCGCCATTTTTCAACGGGTCGGGAACGCTGGTCGATGGCTTGCTTCCAAAATTCGACCTTCGCACGAGGAACCGGTCGCATCCGGTTATCGCCGCTCGCGATTTGGCCGCTTCATCGAAGCCATTGCCGGTAACCCGATCATGCCGATCATTTCCATCGGCACGATATTTGTCTTGGTCATGTCCACGTTCCTCTACTTCGGCGCTAACAACAACGGCGTCGAGTTTTTCGTCGAATCCGAGCCCGAACAGGCGATTGTTTACGTGCGCGCACGCGGCAACCTGTCGCTTGATGAAAAGGATGCGCTGGTCAGGGAAGTTGAAGATGTCATCCTTGATACACAGGGCATCGACAGCGCCTTTGCATTTGCCGGGTCCGGCGGATTGAACGCGAACACTGGTGGCGCGGCAGGACCAGTCGACACTATTGGACAGGTTCAGATTGAACTTATCCCTTGGGAGGATCGCCCCGCCTTCGCCGCCAAAAATGATTTCGACCTTGAAAAACTGGACGGCGATATAGTCATCGAGACGCTTCAGGGCAGGCTTGACCAGATACCAGGCATCAAGGTCGAGATCCTGAACCTTGCCCGCGGTCCTGCATCGGGCAAGCCGGTACATTTGCGACTGCGCGGTGACAATTGGGAAGAGCTTCTCGCCGCAGTTGATATTGCGCGCGCCAAATTTGAGGCAACCGACGGTTTGATCGATATCGAAGACAATCTGCCGCTTCCGGGGATTGACTGGCAGATCAACGTCGATGTCGAAAAAGCGGGTCGTTATGGTGCCGATGTCGCGACGGTCGGCGGGATGGTCCAACTGGTCACCCGTGGCATCCTGCTGGATACGATGCGTGTCGACAGTTCCGACGAAGAGATCGAGATCCGGGTGCGGCTTCCCGAAAAGGACCGCGTGCTGTCGACATTGGATACCCTAAAAGTTCGCACTCAGGATGGCCTTGTGCCGCTTTCGAACTTCATCACGCGCGAACCGGTGGCCCAACTGGCGCAGATCAATCGGATCGGGCAGAAACGGTTTTTCGACGTCAAGGCAGATGTCGCGCCGGGCTTGAAAAACGAAGATGGAACGTCGATCACCGCGAACGAACGGATTGCGGTTTTGACTGAATGGCTGGAATCCGAGCGGCCAATTTCGGCGGGCCTGGATTGGGAATGGACCGGAGATCAGGAAGAACAGGAGGAAAGCCAGGCGTTCTTGCAAGTCGGATTTTCGGCCGCACTTGGACTGATGTTCATTATCCTGCTCGCGCAGTTTAATTCGTTCTACAACGCCGCGCTGGTGCTTATGGCGGTTGTGCTTTCAACGACCGGCGTTTTGATCGGGATGCTGGTGATGGGGCAGCCGTTTTCGATCATCATGACTGGCACCGGGATTGTCGCGCTGGCGGGGATTGTGGTGAACAACAACATTGTTCTGATTGATACCTATCAGGAATATTCCCAATACATGCCAAAGGTCGAGGCGATCGTTCGCACCGCCGAAGCCCGCATCCGCCCTGTTCTTCTGACAACAATCACGACCATGGCCGGTCTTGCCCCGATGATGTTCGGGCTTAGCCTTGATTTCATCGGTGGCGGTTTTTCAATCGACAGCCCCACCGCGCTTTGGTGGAAGCAACTGGCGACCGCCGTTGTCTTTGGTCTTGGGATTGCCACGGTATTGACGCTTGTATTTACGCCGTCGATGCTGGCGCTTCGCATCTGGTTCTGGACCGGTGCCTATCGGTCATATGCGTCGCTTCGTGCGCTCAGTCACGGTACCGCGTCAAAAACGGCCCGTGATCTGGCGCTCGGTAAATCGGCCAATAAAGTGAAAAACCCCGAGATTATCTGGGATGTTGACGATGAACCATCGGCACCGAGCAAGGCGGACAAGCCAGAACTGAGGGCGGCTGAATGAGGGCCTTCAAGAAGCACGGCGGCGTCATGCATCCTCAGATTGTTTTGAGCATGGTTTGAGTTGTCCGGCCAAATGGCGAAAATCGGCGGCGGAATTGTTCCAGCTGAAGTTTGCTCTCACCATTTCCTGGCCCGCGCGGCCAAGTCGGGCCGCCAAATCATGTGAAACCAGAATCGAAAGGATCGCATTCGCCAGGGCTTCGGGGTCCCCTTTCGGAACAACTACACCCGCGCGCCCGTAGTTGACGATTTCTGGCATCGCCCCGCTGTCGGACACAATAACCGGCAATCCTGCAGCCATGGCTTCCACAACAGGTAATCCGAATGCCTCATCACAAATCGAGGGCATGACCAATAAAGTCGACGAAGCGAACAAGTCGCGGAATTTCTGACCGCCGCGCCAACCATGCATCGTCACTTTTGCTTTCGCCGATTCCGACAGAGGCTCGAGAACCATTCGCCCGTACTCTGGGCGAAAATAAGGTTTGATCGCGGAAGTTTCAGCGCCAGCATCCTGCGGAAAGACGTTGGCAAACGGGCGGGCGCCAACTGTGCCCATGATGTCAAGTCGCGCTTTAGGAAATTCGCGGTGGACCCGCGCAAAGGCCGCGGTCAAGACGTGAGCACCTTTTTCGGGCGACACAGCGGTACAGAAGAGAATCCTCGGTTCAGCCTGTTTGGTTACATAATCTCGAGGGTCGTGAAACATGTCTGCCGAGACGCCGTTACGGATTACGTTAACCTCGCGTCCAATTCGCTCGGCCGACGACCTAGCTACAAATTTACTGACCCCAGCAACGGCATCGGCCATCGCTAGCGCCCGGAGATATCGCTGGTTCAGCTCCTGGATAAAGACCGGCGCATGGAGAAGCACGACGACAGGCGTATTTGGGAGAAGCCGCTTAATGCCCGGAACGCGAGAGGCATTGTGCTGAACAAGGATCAGGTCAGGGCGAATTTCAGCAAAAAGCCGAGCCGCGTCGTAGCCATAATAAGGCGCAACAAACCGCGCGGTTGAATTTGCTATCGGATAACCGCGATTGAAAAGCGGATGGATCGGTCGGCTGTATTTGAGCGCTCCAGCCAGAGCAAGGTCGGGAAGTCGCCTTGGCAGGTACACGGCTGGCACACCTTCCACGTCTGTTTGGGTATGGCTAAACGCGGCCTTGCCACGGCCGATCAAAACGACGTCGTCTTCGATTGCCAGCGCCATTGCCAATTCGCGAGAGCACTGCCCAACCGAACTCGCTCCAATTTTCGGGAGTTTGTCAAAGTGCTGCGATAGGATGGCAATTTTCATGTCGCGCCCCGTTCGGTTCACTTCGTAACGACTAAATGTCTCGCCTATGCGTTGGCTTGCCGCCTAGCGCCCGCGCCCGTTTGCCGAAACGTCATCATCGTCTCCCGGCTCAACCTCCATCTCAGCGATCGCAAGAGGTTCTCACGCCGCTTCTTCCTCGGCGGCCTGACGGTGCCAGAGCGAGGCATAGCGGCCTTGCCGGGCCAGCAGTGCCTCGTGCGTGCCTTCTTCGACGATTCTGCCGTCTTCAAGCACGACAATGCGGTCGGCATGCGCGATGGTCGACAGCCGGTGCGCAATAGTTATCACCGTGCGCCCCTCGCCCATTTCCTTCAGTTCGGCCTGAATTTCCGCCTCGGTCTCGGTGTCGAGCGCGCTTGTCGCCTCGTCGAGAAGTAGAATGGGTGGGTTTTTGAGAAGCGTGCGTGCGATGCCGACGCGCTGTTTTTCACCGCCCGAGAGTTTGAGCCCGCGTTCGCCAACCGTGGTCTCGTAGCCATCCGGCAGTTTTTCGATGAAGTCATGTATTTTCGCGGCTCTTGCGGCATCCAGGATCTCGCCATGACTTGCGTCAGGGCGTCCGTAGGCAATATTGTAGTAGATCGTATCGTTGAACAGCACCGTGTCCTGCGGGACAACGCCGATCACGGAATGCAGGCTGGCTTGCGTGACCTCGCGCACATCCTGCCCATCAATGCGAAGCGCCCCGGCGGCCACGTCATAAAACCGGAACAGCAAGCGACCGATTGTGGATTTACCCGATCCCGACGGTCCGACGATTGCCACGGTTTCGCCGGCCGGAACATTAAGCGACACGCCTTTCAGTATTGGCCGTGCTGCCTCGTATCCGAACACAACATCGTCGAATATCACTTCGCCGCCATTGACCGTCAACGCCTGAGCACCGGGTCTGTCTTCAACTTCCTGCGGCTGCTCCAACAGATCAAACATCTCGCCCATATCCACCAGGCTCTGCCTGATCTCGCGATAGACAGTCCCGAGGAAATTGAGCGGCATCGTGATCTGGATCATGTAGGCGTTGACCAACACAAAATCGCCGACCGTCAAACGGCCCTCGGCCACGCCCATCGCCGCCATGATCATCACGATGACCAACCCCGCCGTGATCAGCACCGACTGGCCGAAGTTCAGAAATGCCAGCGAATAAGACGTTTTCAGCGCCGCGCTTTCGTAACCAGCCATCGCCACGTCATACCGCGCGGCCTCGCGCGATTCTGCGCTAAAATATTTCACGGTTTCAAAATTCAGCATGCTGTCGATCGCCTTTTGGTTGGCGTCGGTATCCTGGTCATTCATCTCTTTGCGAATTTTGACCCGCCATTCGGTGACCGTGAAGGTGAACCAGATGTAGATTGCAATCGTCGCCGCGATGACGCCGACGTAAGTCATGTCAAAAACGATGGCCAGAACGATGCCGATCATCAAAAGTTCCAGAAAAAGTGGACCAATTGAAAACAACATAAAGCGAAGAAGAAAATCGACGCCTTTCACGCCGCGCTCGATGATCCGGCTCAGGCCACCGGTTTTCCGCGTGATGTGATACCTGAGCGACAGGTTGTGTATGTGCGAAAATGTCTCAAGCGCCAGTTGCCTGAGGGCGCGTTGACCGACAGCGGCGAAAATCGCATCGCGCAATTGCTGAAACCCGACTGACAACAGGCGCGTCCCACCGTAGGCAACTGTCAAACCCACCGCACCCAGTCCCAGTGTCCACGCGGGGTCGAGCGTCTCGCCGGACAATGCGTCGACGGCAGCTTTGTAAAAAAATGGCGTTACGACACTAACCAGCCGCGCCACAAAAAGTACGGCCAGTGCCAGCACGACCCGGCGTTTGACCCAGGGATATTCGTCCGGCCATAGATACGGCCCGACCTTACGGATCGTGCGCCAACCGCTTCGACGCGCCTGATCTGCTGTGTGGGTATCGCTCATTTTCCCTCGCCGTCGAGCGTCCTACCTATGCACTTCGTTGTGCAATTGCCAGACGCCGAAGGTGCGGTCTGTGCCGCTTTTGAAATGGAACGCGCGCAGAAGATCCGACAGCGCGCTAATCGGGAACGGTGAATATTTGCCCCGGATAGATAAGGTCGGGATCGCGGATACGATCTATGTTCGCTTCGAAGACCCGAACATACAGAATACCCTCGCCGTATTTCTGGCGCGCGATACCCCAAAGCGTGTTGCCGGGTTGAACGGTGATCAGCACCACCGGCGCGCGCTCGGTCGCGCCCGTAGTATCAAGCGAACGAATTGCTTCAACGGGTTCGCGGCGAAATGGAGTTTCGGCGCGCGAAACGACCGTTCCCGAGGCGTCGATCTCATCCACCCGCAGCGTATATGTGCCTGTGTCAACTTCTGGAAGATCGGCGCGCCATTGGCCATCGTCGCCAATGTCGGTTTCGAGTATCGGGCGGTTGTTCAGGTATACGCGTACCGTACTTTGACCGGTGGACCGGCCCGACAAGGCGACTTCGCCCTCGCTGTCGTAGCTGATCGCGTCAATAGACACATTGGACAGGACTTGCGGTACATCGCCGCCGGATTGCAGAACCCTTACGCCTTCGCTGTCGGCCAGCAACACCGTGGGGGCTGAAGGTGCCGTGGGTGTGGGCTGTGTCTCAGATATTTCGGGCGCTGCCTCGGCCGCGGTTGTTGTGTCATCACCGGTTTCACCAGAGGCGGCATTCGAAGCGGTGGATTCTTCGCCGGTCGAATTGGCTTCGGTCGTATCATCCGTTTCAATTGCGTCACTACTTGCAACATCTTCGCCGCTAGTATCCCCGGTCTTATCAGTTTCCGCATCCGTTGCATCAGCCACCGCGTTAGTTTCCGCATCCGTTGCATCAGCCACCGCGTTAGTTTCCGCATCCGTTGCATCATCCACCGCGTCAGTTTCCGCATCCGTTGCATCATCCACCGCGTCAGTTTCCGCATCCGTTGCATCAGCCACCGCGTCAGTTTCCGCATCCGTTGCATCAGCCACCGCGTCAGTTTCCGCATCCGTTTCATCAGCCACTGCGTCATTTTCGCTGTTTGTGCCTTCGGTCCCGGTATCCGTGGCCGCGCTATCACCGGTATCGGCCAGGGCAACACGCGGGCTCGGCGCCAGAATGAGCGAACCTTCTGCGACCAATTCTGTGCCGTCCTCAAGAATTTCGGTTAGCGTCAGCACCCTCGGATCGTCCGATGTGCCCAATGATAGAAGTGCGACGAACCCGCCCGAAGCATCGACAACTGTCTCGCCAACGATGTTGCCATCAAGGCTAAGTTTGATCACTGAACCGGGCGTCGCACGCCCGGCGATAACCGTCTCGCCATCTGGTTCGACGCGAACGATGTCATATTCGGCGGCACTTGTGGTTGGTGTCTCGGTGTCGGCGTCATCAGATGCCGCAGCAACGCCTGTGTCGGCGTCATCAGATGCCGCAGCATCGCCTGTACCGTCATCTTCGGTTTCAGCGGCTACTGCCGCCTCTTCGGTCGCCGGCTCTTCCGAGGCCACATCTTCAACAACCGGCTCTTCAACAGCCACTTCTTCGGCCAACGGTTCTTCAACACCGCTTTCCTCGACCACTATCTGCGTTTCGGCGTCGGTCGATCCGTCGGATTGCGGTGTCTCAGCCAATTCTTCTTGGCCGCCGCTCAACCCAAAGAACAACGCCAACGCAATCGCGATGACAGCCAAAACGGCTCCACCTACCCAGGTTGCTTTCAACAGCTTTTCTCCCGCCTGCCGGTTACATCCCCAACGCGCCGCGAAATCCATTCGCTCGGCGCTTGAGAGACCATAGCAACACCGGTATCAGGGGTCAAAACACCATTGGCGCAAGGTAATGATTTGATGTCGCAGAATGTATTTTCGGTTTGCGTTTATTGTGGCTCCAGATCCGGGTCCGATCCGGCCTATCTTGCCGCTGCGCGGGAACTTGGAACTGCCATCGCCGAAAGTGGCTGGCGCCTTGTCTATGGTGCGGGTGATATCGGGCTGATGGGTGCCGTGGCCGAGGCAGCCTCGGGAAATGGCGCAGACACACTAGGCGTGATCCCGACGCATTTGCTGAACCGCGAAGCCCCACGGGGCGTATCGGGCGAACGTGTCATCACCGAAACGATGCACGAGCGCAAAAAGGTCATGTTCATGAATGCCGATGCGGTTGTTGTCCTGCCGGGCGGTGCCGGTTCACTGGACGAATTTTTTGAAGTTCTGACCTGGGGGCAGCTTGGACTGCACGACAAGCCGATTGTGCTTTTGAATGCCAACGGCTTTTGGGATCCGCTTATCGCATTGATAAACCACGTTGTTTTGCAAGGATTTGCAGATCCGTCGCTGTTGAATCTGATAAATGTCGCCAGCAGCGCTGAAGAGGCGGTTGGTATGCTTTCCTGAAATCGCCAAGGGCCGCCCCACCGGACGGCCCCGCAAAGTGACTGATCTGCTAAATTACAGGCGGCTTGCGACGTTTTCCCAATTCACAAGGCTGTTCAGAAAGTTGGCAAGATAAGCGGGCCGCTTGTTGCGGAAGTCGATGTAATAGGAATGCTCCCACACATCGCAGCCCAAAAGCGCGGTCTGACCATAACAAATCGGGTTCACGCCGTTTTCAGATTTGGTCACCGCAAGCGATCCATCGACGTTCTTGACCAGCCAGGCCCAGCCTGATCCGAATTGACCGGCACCGGCGGCGGCAAACTGGGATTTGAATTCATCCACCGTGCCGAAGCTTTCGTTGATCGCGGCTTCCAGCTCGCCCGGTATGCCCGCATCGCCCGGGCCCATCATTTGCCAGAATTCGTTGTGGTTCCAAAGCTGGCTGATGTTGTTGAAGATGCCGTTTTGCGCAACAGCACCAGTCTCGTAAGTGCCGACGATGATCTCTGCCAGGCTTTTGCCGTCCCATTCCGTGCCAGCAATCAACTTGTTGCCATTATCGACATAGGCCTTGTGATGCAGGTCGTGGTGATACTCGAGCGTCTCGGCGCTCATCCCCTTGGATGCAAGCGCGTCGTGCGAATAAGGAAGATCGGGAAGTTCAAATGCCATAGGTCAGCCCTTTTTATACAATATCGATAATTCTTCGTCTTTCCTGTGCTGCAACAGCGAGCAGGTCAAGGCGAAATAGATATTTGCCGCACGCGCAGTATCGCCTGCCCGGCCACCGAATGAAATAGTCAGAAATACCCGACCGAGCTGCCCGAAGCCGAAGATGTCTTGAGAAGGTCGAAAACGTATCTCGCAACAGACCTGAAGCAGATCAAATGCGCGCGGTCTTCAGCGCTGAACCAATACGCCGCCGCAACCTGCGCGACCCGGGTGCGGCGCACTTCACCGATCGGCAGTGCGGCAGCGCGCATATCGGCAGGTGAAATTTTGGCCAGAACTTCCCGAATGGCGGCACCTTCTCCCGACAAAGTGAACTCAGCGCGTGCGTCCGACACGTTCGCGACCAGATGGTGGTGATCGCTCAAAGCCTTGGCCAGCGCCTGAACGCGCGCTTCGGCTTCGTCGTGCCGGCAAAGCAACATCAATTCATCCGGCGACATCCATAGCAATGTGTCGCTGTCAGAGGAGGTTGACTGGCGCCGCGATGGGATATCCATTCCAGTCACTGTCTTTATGGCGTCAGAAAAGCCCGTGTCTGCCAGATCGCCACGAATGGTCAACATGCCTTGAAGGCCCGCCTCGGCAACTTCAATGGTTCCAGAGGACCGTGCGTCCGCCAACGCGCTTACTGCCTCAGACATTCTGTTTCTCCCCATCTGGATCAAAGACCACAGGGTCTACAATCTTTGCTTTCACGACGCTGCCGTCAATCTTCGCGAATTCCAATTCCTCGCCCATCCGATCGGGTCCGCGAACGACAAGGCCCATGGCAATCCCGCGGTCCAGCGTTGGGGAGTAATAGGTGGATGTCACACGTCCCTCGGTCCGGCGTTGGCCATTTTCGTTCACACCGGCTTCGGCGGCGTAGGCACCGTCGGGAAGAACTGAGCCGTCAAGCGTTTCCAGGCCAACCAGCTTCCAACGAAGTGGGTCGGTCATATGCGACCGTTCCTGCGCGCGCTTGCCAAGATAATCGTCTTTCTTCTTCGAAATAGCCCAATTCAGCCCCAGATCCTGCGGAATCACCGTGCCGTCGGTTTCATCGCCGATCATGATGAAGCCCTTTTCAGCACGCATGACATGAAGCGCTTCGGTGCCGTATGGTGTGATGCCAAACTCCGCCCCCGCCTCCAGAAGCGCGTCCCAAAATGCGCGGCCCTGACTGGCCGGGACAGCAATCTCAAAACTTAGCTCGCCGGAAAAAGAGATGCGGAATGCGCGCGCCGGAATACTGCCAATCGCACCATCGGCGAAGGCCATGAAGGGCAATGCTTCGCGCGAAAGATCAAGCGTTCCGCCGAGTTTTTCCAGAACTTCCCGCGCTTTTGGCCCAACCACGCCGATCTGCGTGTATTGCTCGGTGACATTGGCGACGAATACCTTCCAGTCCCACCATTCGGTCTGAAGCCATTCCTCCATGTGGCCATGGATCCGGTCTGCACCGCCGGTGGTGGTGTGACAAAGCCAGGTGTCGTCATCGATCCGCGCCACAACGCCATCGTCGGACAGGAAGCCATTTTCGTTACACATCAGGCCGTAGCGGCATTTTCCGACCTTCAGCGTCGACATCATGTTGGTGTAAAGCATATCGAGGAAACGGCCCGCATCCGGGCCCTTCACGACCAGCTTGCCAAGTGTCGAGGCGTCAAGAAGGCCAACCGAATTTCGTGTCGCGTTAATCTCGCGCGTCACCGCATCGTCAATGGTCTCGCCATTTTGAGGAAACGCATACGGTCGCCGCCAGTGCCCGACGGGTTCAAAATTTGCGCCGTTGGCCTCGTGCCAGTCTTGAATTGGTGTTCTCTGGATAGGCTGGAACAGCTCGCCGCGCGCTTCGCCTGCAATAGAGCCCATGGTGATCGGCGTATAAGGCGGGCGGAATGTGGTTGTTCCGGTTTTTGGGATCTCGGCGCCAAGCGCCTGTGATAAGACGGCCAGCCCATTGATATTGCTGAGCTTACCCTGATCCGTCGCCATCCCGAGTGTTGTATAGCGCTTGGCATGTTCGACGCTTTCAAAGCCTTCGCGCGCCGCCAGTTCGACGTCCGTGACCTTTACGTCATTCTGATAATCAAGCCAGGATTTCGAGCGCAGTTCATAGGGCGCATTCGCGGGCATGTTCCAGACGGCCTGCATCGGCTTTGGGTTCTCATCCGGCGAGGTTGGCGCATTCCCGGTCTTCGCCTCATATCCTGCATTCCGCGCAGCACTTTGTCCGGCCTTGTGCGCATCCGCCAGCACCCCGTCGGAGGTCAATTCACCGCTTGCAGCCCCCGCCGTCAGGACAAATGCCTGCCCGTCAGCGCCTGTGGGCGCACGTTCGGGATCGGGCCGAAAATGCGCGTTCTCCTCGCTCCAGATTAGTTTGCCGCCGCAGTGCGACCAGAGATGCACCACCGGCGACCAGCCGCCGGACATTGCAACGCAATCGGCCTCGACCTCCTCGATTGCGGCACCGTCGCCCGACTGGTTGCAGATGTGGACGGCCTGAACGCGGCCCTTGCCGACAACCTTGGCGATCCCGCGCCCGGGCGTTATGCGAATGCCCATTTCGAGTGCCTTTTCAGGCAGTTCACCAATGGCCTCGTCGCGGGCATCCAGAATGACCGGAACATTCAGACCAGCCGATTTCAATGAAATCGCGGTTCTGTAGCCATCGTCATTATTGGTCACGACCACGGTTTTTTCACCCGGCACGACACCAAAATTGACCACATAATCCCGCACTGCCGAGGCCAGCATGACGCCCGGCAAGTCATTGCCCGCGAAAGACAATGTGCGCTCGATTGCACCGGTTGCTGTGATGATCTGACGCGCGCGAATGCGCCACAAACGGTGCCGAGGGACACTTGCATCCGGTGCATGGTCGGTGATCCGCTCAGAGGCCAGCATGTACCCGTGGTCATAGACCCCGGCACCCATTGTGCGCGTGCGCAGGGTGACGTTGGGCATTGCTTCCAGCGACTTCAGCGTCTCTTCGACCCATCCCTCGGCCTGTTGCCCGTCAATTTCGACGCCATCGACCGGGGCGCGCCCGCCCCAATGCGCTGTTTGTTCCAAGAGCAAAACCTCGGCACCTGCGTCGCCAGCCGCTTTCGCCGCCGTCAGGCCCGCTATTCCGCCCCCGATAACAACAACATCCGTCGTGATATTAAAGTGCTCGTAGTGATCCGCGTCGCGGTGCCTCGGTGGGCGGCCAAGCCCCGCCGACATCCGAATGATCGGCTCGTACAAGTGCTTCCAGAACGCGCGCGGCCACATGAACATCTTGTAGTAGAACCCGGCGGGCAGAAAACGCGAGAGCTTTGCGTTGATCTCGCCGATATCGAACTCAAGGCTGGGCCAGTGGTTCTGGCTTTCAGCGGTCAGGCCGTCGAATAATTCCGTCGTTGTCACGCGGGCGTTCGGCTCGAATGTCCTGTCTTTACCCAACCCTACCAAAGCGTTGGGTTCCTCAGCACCACTGGCGACGATGCCGCGCGGGCGGTGGTATTTGAACGACCTGCCGACAAGCACCTGCCCGCTGGCGAAAAGTGCCGAGGCCAGCGTGTCGCCCTTCACGCCGCGCATCGACTTGCCGTTGAACGTGAAGCCGCGCGGCTGGCTGCGATCAATCAACCGGCCGCCGCTTTCAAGACGATGGCTCATCGCATTTCCCTCCACGCCCATCCGGGTCGTTTCCTGGCGATCACGTCGCGAATTTCCTGAGGCGGTTCAAAGGTTTGCGCTGAATAGGTTCCGAACACCTCAAGCGTCACCGTGTCGCGCGCCGCATGAAACCACTTGCCGCATCCATTTGCGTGGCGCCAGCGTTCGAAATGAACGCCGCGCGGGTTTTCCTTCGCGAACAAATAGTCGCGAAACTCATCCTCCGACGACCCCGGCCCGTGACGCTTCAGATGCGCCTCGCAGCCGGGAGCAAGCTCTGTTTCGTCGCAGTTGATGCCGCAGTTTGGGCAGTTCAGGATCAGCATGGCTTAACTTTCTCACCTAATCCAAATGTACCTGATGCCACTCCCATTAGGATGGCAATGAAGGAGATTGTAAGGCTGCAAATGTCGTTGCAAATATCCGGTCTGAGGAGATTGCGCGACAAACTGATTTTGATCTCTCCTTCCTCATCTTCGAACAGCAGGAATTGCGAAGACGACGGATCGCCGTGGATGAGACTGTTGAGACCATTAAGTGGATTTGCTGTGCCTAAGACACCTTTAGCGTCTAGTCGCCTCATGATTTCAGCGAGCCTTGGCCGTTCATTGTAAGGCCATCCTTTTTTCCAAAGCGGCAAATCTTGATGATTATGAAAAAGATACAGTGATGTGAATGCCCGCTCGGCAAGCGGCCTTGTTAAAACGTACGCACTATACAAATGAGCCTGACGTATTAGTTCGCGGATACTCAAGGCGAGCGAAATGCCGCCGGGAACAAGATCAAGGCATGCCTTCTTCAGTTGGTCATCATCAACCTCAAGTGTGAGTGGAGCGATTTTCTCGACAGTCTTCATCGCTGAAGAGATAGATGTATCCAGAACGTACAAGGGCTTACGACCGAGATACGGTTCATTGTCTGGCGAGAAGAGGACGGGAGATTCGGCCATTAGTGCGCCACCCCCGCCGCCACGCTCTCATCAATAAACCGGCCCTCATTGAACCGCTCCAGCCCGAACTCAGCGGTCAAAGGTGACGCGCCCGTCGCCATCAGCTCGGCCATGCCCCAGCCCGACCCGGGGATCGACTTGAACCCGCCTGTGCCCCAGCCGCAGTTGATGAAGCAGTTCTCCAGCGGCGTTTTCGACAGGATCGGCGACCGATCACCGGTCATATCGACGATCCCGCCCCATTGCCGCAACATCTTCAGGCGCGAGATGATCGGGAACGTCTCGACAAGCGCCCGCACGGTTTCCTCGATGTGATGAAAGCTGCCGCGCTGGGTGTAATTGTTATATCCGTCAGCGCCGCCGCCAATGACCATTTCGCCCTTGTCCGACTGGCTCATATAGCCATGAACAGTGTTTGCCATCACCACCACGTCCATGCAGGGCTTGATCGGCTCGGACACACACGCCTGCAGTGCCACGGACTCGATCGGCAGCCGAAAGCCCGCCATCGCCGCGACGTGTCCCGAGTGCCCGGCAACAACCATCCCAAGTTTGTCGCAGTCGATGTCGCCGCGAATGGTGGTGACCCCGACCACTTTGCCGCCTTCCGAACGCACACCGGTCACCTCGCACTTCTGGATCACGTCCATGCCCATTTGCGAGCACTTCCGCGCATACCCCCAGGCAACGGCGTCGTGGCGCGCGGTGCCGCCACGGGCCTGCCAAAGCGCGCCCAATACCGGGTAACGCGGGCCGCGAGTCTCGATGATGGGGCAAAGCTCTTTAACCCGCTCCGGCGTGATATAATCGGTTGTAACGCCTTGCAGTGCGTTGGCATGAGCGGTGCGCCTATAGCCCCGCACTTCGTGCTCGGTCTGGGCCAGCATCATCACACCGCGCGGGCTGAACATGACGTTGTAGTTCAGGTCCTGGCTCAGGCCTTCGTAAAGTCCGCGCGCCTTTTCATAGATCGCGGCAGAGGCGTCCTGTAGATAATTCGACCGAATGATTGTGGTGTTGCGCCCGGTGTTTCCGCCACCAAGCCAGCCCTTTTCAAGAATGGCCACATTCCTGATGCCGTGGTTTTTTCCAAGGTAATACGCGGTCGCCAATCCATGCCCACCGGCACCGATGATGATCACATCATAGCGTTTCTTGGGTTCGGGGTTTGCCCAGGCACGGGTCCAGCCCTGATGATCGCGAAATGCTTCGCGGGCGACGGCAAAGGCGGAATATCGGCTCATTCGATCCTGGTCCCTACTCGCTGGGTCGCCCCCTCATTCCAAAATACGTTGGGTTTGTGAAGACGGCAAAACGGCAGGACGCTGCAATTTCGCGACACGAGGTCGTGACGCGGTGTCGCAAAGGAATGAAATCACTTTAAGAATTGCAAAACGACGACTAATTGGATGCTATGGTTTTTTGGCTTGTCATCGTCGCGATTGCTGTTCTCGTCTCTGCCATGCTCGCGTTCGCGGCCGGCGCGCACGGCGATGGTGACGACATGCGGGGTGGTGCTGACAGCGATATCGCGGTCTACAAAGATCAGCTTGCCGAAATTGACCGCGATCTGGCGCGCGGGGTTCTTTCAGACGCAGGCGCCGAGCAGGTCCGCCTGGAGGTATCCCGCAGACTTCTCGGCGCTGACAAGCGACAAATGAAATTCAATGCACCGAAATCGAGCGGCAGCCGATTGGTCATCGCCTTTGTCGCCGTCGCGCTTTTTCTCGGCAGCGGTGCGCTTTATTTCGGGATCGGGTCGCCGGGATATGGCGACCTGCCGATCAAGGCCCGGCTGGCGGCATTGGAGGACGCGCGCATCAATCGGATGAGCCAGGCCGACGCCGAAGAACGCGCGCGCGCCGCGTTGCCTCAAGCCGAAGAAGTATCCGAAGCGTTTCTGGCGTTGATGGCGCAGCTGCGGGCAGCACTTGAGAAAAGGCCCGACGACATTCGGGGCCTGACGCTTCTGGCGCAATATGAGGCCCGTCTGGGGCGTTTTGCCGACGCCCGTGCTGCGCGGGAACGTCTGGTCGCGGCGAAGGGCGATGACGCGACACCGCAAGACCATCTGTTCCTGCTTGATGCGATGGTCTTTGCCGCAGCCGGATATGTGTCGCCCGAAGCCGAGGCGGTATTGCAGCGGGTTCTAAATCGGGCGCCGGAAAGCGCGGCGGCGCAATATTATCTTGGCCTTCTTGAAGCCCAGAACGGGCGTGCAGACCGGGCTTTTCCGATTTGGCGTAGTTTGCTTGAAGACGGCCCGCCCGACGCGCCCTGGGTTCCGGTCATCAGGTCCGAGATTGAAGCCGTCGCTGCCGCCGCAGGTGTTGAGTATCGCCTGCCCGAGGTGCCGGGGCCATCCGAGGCAGACATCGCAGCAGCCGAAGATCTTACCGAAGATGAACGACAGGATATGATCCGCGGCATGGTTTCGGGGCTGGCCGACCGTCTGGCAACCGAAGGCGGGCCTGCGCAGGATTGGGCGCGGCTGATAACTTCGCTTGGTGTGCTGGGTGAATTGGAGCGCGCAACTGAGATTGCAGATGAGGCAAGGGTGGTTTTTGCCGACGACCAGAGCGCACTTGGGCTGATCGAACAGGCACGACCAAGCGCGGGGATCGGCAATTGATCCTCGACGATTTTCAGCAATTCAGAAACGCCCTGCCCGCTTCTTTCGCAGTCGCAGGGCTGGATCTTGGCACGGTGACGATCGGGGTTGCGGTCAGCGACCGGCTGCGTCGTGTCGCCACCCCGCTTGAGACAATCCGGCGCAAGAAATTCGGCGTCGATGCGGAAAAATTGCTTCGCATTCTAGCTGCGCGGGACATTTGCGGCTTGGTCCTTGGATTTCCGCTCAATATGGACGGCACCGAAGGCCCGCGCTGTCAGTCAACGCGCGCTTTTGCCCGGAACCTGGAAAAATTCACTGATTTGCCGATCACATTTTGGGATGAACGGTTATCGACCGTCGCCGCTGAACGCGCCCTTCTTGAGGCGGATACGTCGCGAAAACGTCGCGCCGAGGTCATAGATCACGTCGCTGCATCGTATATTTTGCAAGGCGCGCTGGACCGAATGGCGCATCTGGAGGCAGGCCATTGACCGACGACGTCTGGGAGCGCGACGAATTGGAAAGTCCGTGCGTCAAGATCTGCATGATCCATCCAGATGCGAAAATTTGTATCGGATGCCATCGCACAGCCGACGAGATTGCGGGCTGGTCCAGACTGGCACCCGAAGACCGCCGCAAGCTGATTGACGAGCTGCCGTCGCGCAAAAGCCTGCTTCCGGGTCGCCGTGGCGGGCGCGCCGCGCGTGGGTTGGGTCGCGCGTCTTAGGAATTGCGTCTTCAGTTAAAAGCCGGGCCAGACAAGCGCAAGCCGACCAGCCCGGTGCGGATCATCTAGTCGTCGCGATGAACCTTCTCGCGGCGCTCGTGACGTTCCTGCGCTTCCAGGCTCATTACCGCGATCGGTCTGGCGTCCAGCCGCTTGAGCGAGATCGAATCGCCGGTCTCTTCGCAGTAGCCGTATTCGCCATTTTCGATTCGTCTGAGTGCTGCGTCGATCTTGGCAACCAGTTTGCGTTGCCGGTCGCGGGTGCGAAGTTCAAGCGCGCGGTCGGTCTCTTCGCTGGCGCGGTCGGCAATGTCGGGGATATTTCTCGAAGAGTGCTGAAGCCCCTCGATGGTCAACTTACTGTCACCCAACAGTTCTGCTTTCCAGTTCAAAAGCTTGCGGCGAAAATACTCAAGCTGCCGTTCGTTCATAAAGGGTTCGGTTTCGGCAGGGCGATAATCGTCCGGCAGGAATACTTCTGCTTTCACATCATTCACCTTTTTTATCATTATCAAACAACTCCGGATGACAAACCGTTACACCTTGCCCGGCCATCCGGTGCCTCTGGCGCGGCGTGTAGCGCATCGCCGATGCCTTGTCACTACACGATCGGAACACTTGAAGGCGCTTGTATGGCGGGCTAGTGTTTGCTGCCCATAGTTGCAAATTGACAAGGCGTATCGTGAAATTTAAAGGCACAGAAGCCTACATCGCATCCGATGATCTGGCGGTGGCTGTCAATGCGGCGATCACGCTAGAACGGCCCTTGCTGGTGAAGGGTGAACCCGGGACCGGCAAGACCGAACTTGCGCGGCAAGTGGCCGGTGCGCTTGGTCTCAGGATTATTGAATGGCACGTCAAATCGACGACCCGTGCGCAGCAGGGTCTTTACGAATATGACGCTGTAAGCCGCCTTAGGGACAGTCAGCTTGGCGAGGACAAAGTCCACGATATATCCGCCTATATTAAGCGCGGGAAACTTTGGGAGGCTTTCGCGGCGGACGAAAAGATTGTGCTGCTGATCGACGAGATCGACAAGGCCGACATTGAGTTTCCCAACGATCTGCTTCAGGAGCTCGACCGGATGGAGTTTCACATCTACGAGACAGGTGAAACCGTTCAGGCAATAAATCGTCCCATCGTCATCATCACTTCAAACAACGAAAAAGAGCTGCCGGATGCGTTTCTGCGCCGGTGTTTTTTCCATTACATCCGGTTCCCCGATATGGAGGTGCTGAAGGCGATCGTCGGAGTGCATTTTCCAGACATCAAGAACCGCTTGCTAACAACTGCGTTAACACAGTTTTTCGAGATACGGGACACTCAGGGTCTGAAGAAAAGACCCTCGACGTCCGAGGTGCTGGACTGGCTCAAATTGATATTGGCCGAAGACCTGTCGCCCGAAGATTTGCGCCGGGATGGAAGCGATGCCTTACCCAAGCTGCACGGCGCGCTTTTGAAGAACGAGCAGGACGTCCAGCTTTTCGAGCGGCTGGCGTTTATGGCACGAGGCCGGTCATGACGCTGAAAATCCGGGCGCTAATTGGTGACGATGAACGGCACTGGCGACGGCTTTGGCGCGATTATCTGGCGTTTTATGAAACCGAGCTTTCCGAGGACGTATATGGTGTCTGTTTCCAGCGGCTGCTGGGCGACGACCGCCAGGATTTTCACGGCCTGATCGCTGAAGTTGATGGCCAGCCGGTCGGGATGGCGCATTTCCTGTTCCATCGCCACGGCTGGAAGATTGAGAACACGTGTTATTTGCAGGATCTCTACGCCGATCCAGAAGTGCGCGGCCAGGGCGTGGGACGGGCGTTGATCGAAGCTGTCTATGCCGCTGCCGACGACGCCGGTGCGCCATCGGTTTATTGGCTGACGCAGGACTTCAATGCCGAGGCGCGGGTGCTTTATGACCGGATCGGCGAGCTGACGTCGTTCATCAAATACGCGCGGCCATCGTGAGACGCATGTGCATCATCCTCTGCCTTCTTTTGGCGGCTTGCAGCACGCCGGAAACCACGCGCCGGGCGACCGCGCCTATTGCGCTGCCGCCGATGAAGACTTTCACACGCGCGGCCCCTTCGCTGCCCCGCACGTCAAACGCCGTGATCGCGCGGGATTTTCTGGACCTGACGTTCAACCTGGAAAACGGTGCGGAACTGCCGGTTTTCACGCGTTTTGAAGGGCCGATAACGGTGCGAGTCGCCGAGCCGTCGCCGCCAAGCCTTCGGCCCGATCTGGCGCGGCTTTTGGAGCGTCTGCGTCGCGAGGCAGGGGTCGACATTCGCGAAGTGTCCGCCGACCAGCCAGCGAACATCACCATCCAGCCGGTGAAGCGGTCCCAAATACTTGGGGTGGCGCCGTCTGCGGCATGTTTCGTTCGGCCAAATGTCTCAAGCTGGTCGGAATATCGGGCACGCCGAAATGATCCGGCAACTTTCTGGAACCGACTAACCGAGCGCCGACAGATGGCGGTTTTCCTGCCATTTGACGTCAGCCCGCAAGAAATTCGCGATTGCCTGCACGAAGAGATCAGCCAGGCGCTTGGGCCGGTCAACGACATCTACCGGTTGAACCAGTCGATCTTCAACGACGACAATTTTCATACCGTGCTGACCGGTTATGACATGCTAATCTTGCGGGTGATCTATGATCGCGCGCTATCGTCGGGGCTGTCGCGCACTGAAGTTTCCCGGCACCTGCCAGCGATCCTTGCGCGGCTTAACCCGACTGGCGGACTTGAGGCGATTGCCGCACCAGGCCCTGACTTCAAATCTTGGCAAAAGGCCATCGACCGGGCAACGCGGCCGGGTCTTTCCCGGACCAGGCGGATCACATCGGCGCGCCGCGCAGTTGCCTTGTCAGAATCCGCCGGGGCGTTAGACACTCGATATGCCTACTCAAACTATGTGCTTGGCCGACTGACCCTTGGCAGCGACCCCGAAGAAGCTTTGAACGCGTTTTTGAAAGCTGGTCGGATTTACCAGAACCGGTCCGATACGGCCATTCAGGAAGCGCACGTCGCCATGCAGCTGGCGGCATTTCAGCTTTCCGCCGGTCGCGCCGATATCGCCCTTGCCTTGGCGGACCGAAATATTCGCGTCGTCACCCGGGCCGAACATGCGGCCTTGCTGACGCTGCTATTGCTGGTCAAGGCCGAGGCGCTTGAAGTTTTGAACCGATCCGTCGAAGCCGCAGAAATTCAGCGCGAAGCCCTGGCGTGGGCGCGATACGGCTTTGGCGATGAAGACGAAATCCGCGCCCGCGCCGCCGAGATACGCGCCATCAGTCCACGCCCGAAAGATGGTGGTGCGACATGATCATGATCGTCTCGACGCTGGTTGGCATAGCATTTGGCGTCAATTCAGCGCGTCGGCGCAACGGGAACCGCCTTGACATGGCGCAATATGCCGCCGGATACGGTATAGCCTTCGCAATATTTGGCCTATTTTTGGGAATTGTGATCGAGCGACTGGCGGCCTGATGTTCCTGCCGTTTTACGAAAACCTCCGCAACTTTGGCGTTCCGGTCAGTCTAAGGGAATTCCTATCGTTTCTCGAAGCGTTGGATGCCGGTCTGGCGACCTATGATGTCGACGGATTTTACTATCTGGCGCGCGCCACGATGGTCAAAAATGAAACCCATATTGACCGGTTTGATCGAGCATTTTCCAGTGCGTTCAAGGGGATAGAGGCGATACCGGCGGAAGCCGTTATTAAGGCGCTGGACCTTCCCGAAGACTGGTTGCGCAAAATGGCGGAAAAACACCTGACCGATGCCGAAAAAGCCGAGATCGAGGCAATCGGCGGTTTCGAGAAGTTGATGGAGACGTTGCGCGAGCGATTGAAAGAGCAACGAGCGCGCCATCAGGGCGGATCGAAATGGGTCGGCACCGCTGGCACCTCGCCTTTCGGTGCATATGGATACAACCCCGAAGGCGTGCGGATCGGGCAAGACGCTTCGCGCCATCAACGTGCGGTCAAGGTCTGGGACAAGCGCGAGTTTCGCGATCTTGATGACCAGCGCGAGATCGGCACACGGACGATGAAAATGGCGCTGAAGCGGCTTCGGCAATGGGCGCGCGAAGGTGCGGACGACGAGCTGGATCTAGACGGTACAATCCGTGCGACTGTTGAACACGGTTACCTTGACGTTCAAACCCGGCCCGAGCGCCGCAACGCGGTGAAAGTGCTTCTGTTTCTGGATGTTGGCGGGTCCATGGACCCGTTTGTTCAACTTGTCGAGGAGCTTTTCTCGGCCGCCCGCACCGAGTTCAAAAACCTTGAGCATTTCTATTTCCACAACTGCCTATACGAAGGCGTCTGGCGCGATAATCGACGGCGCTGGAATGCACAGACCCCGACGTGGGAAGTGCTGAACACCTTCGGGAAGGGCTATAAGTGCATATTCGTCGGCGACGCGGCGATGTCGCCCTATGAAATTGCGATCCCCGGCGGCGCGAATGAGCACTGGAACGCCGAGCCGGGAGAAGCCTGGTTGCGGCGCGCCCACGCGCATTGGTCGGATTTTCTGTGGATCAATCCGATCCCGCAGGCGCATTGGGATTACACCCACTCAATCTCGATGGTCCGGCAGATCATTGGTGGTGATCGGATGGTGCCGCTGACGCTTGAGGGGCTGACGCGGGGGATGAGGGTACTGGGCTGAGAGCTTCACGCCTTTAATCGCCCGGCCATCCGACCCATATTCCAAGAATGCTCAAGTTCACCCCGATCCTGTTGGCGATCCTTTATGCCGTCGTGATGTACCGCTTCTCCATGTGGCGCACGCGGCGCGAGCTTGACGCGAAGTCCAGCGAGCTTGCGGATCCCGAGTTGAAGCGGCTGACAGACAAAATGGCGGCAGCGCTGGAGGTTTCGCGCATTCGCGTTCATTTGTACGAAATCGAGCCGGTTAATGGGCTTGCAGCACCGGATGGACGAATATTCCTGACACGCGGGTTTTATCAGAAATACCGAGGCGGTGAGGTAACGAGCGCGGAACTGGCCAGCGTTATCGCGCACGAATTGGGGCATGTCGCACTTGGGCATTCGCGGCGTCGAATGATCGACTTTTCCGGGCAAAATGCGATCCGGGCGGCTTTGGCGATGGTGCTTTCCAGGTTCCTGCCGGGTCTGGGCGTGGTAATTGCGAATTTTCTGACGACACTTCTGGCCGCGCGGCTGAGCCGTTCGGACGAATATGAAGCCGACGCCTATGCCTCCGCACTGCTGGTCAAATCCGGCATTGGCACCGACCCGCAGAAATCCTTGTTTCGGAAGCTGGAGACCCTGACAGGTATGCGCGGTGCGTCCATGCCTGCCTGGATCATGAGCCACCCGAAAACCAAGGAACGGATTGCCGCCATCGAAAAGCTGGAATCGCGGTGGGCGGTGGCCGGTCAGGACCGGTAAAGCGCTTTGCCAAATCGCGGCAGAAGCGAGCGTTTGAAAATTCGCCGCGGATTGGATGCGTCAAAGCCGTCCGCCTGCGCCTTTTTCAGTGTGATGTCGGTAATCGATCGCGCTATATCCGGATCCATCTGAAATTGTTCAAGCAGAAATTCGTCCGGGTGGCGGCGAATGAGCCCGTGTTTCGCCAATGTGCGGATCGGAAAATCGCGCGAATTGAAGGTCAAAAGTTCCTCGGCACCGCCATCAATGGCCGCCGCCAGTATTGCGATATCGTTTGGGTCTGGCAGCGAAAGCGGAAGCAACGTCTCGGGCGTATACTCCACCAACGCTGCCGGAAATTCTTCGACCAGGCGATCTATTTCCGGGTCGGGCGCATATTTCCCGGACCTGCGCGCGACGCTCCGCCATTCGCCCAGCACATCAGGCGACCAAAGTGGTTCAAAACTTGCCGCACGCGCAAATCCCATCAGCAACTCGCGGGTCAATGTGGGGAACAGAACGCAGGTATCGATGAAAACCTTCACCCAATCATCCGAAACGTGATCGCTTTCAGATAGCCGCTCTCCGCCAGGTGCGGGTGCTGTGGGTGATCGGGGCCGGCAGAGCCGGTGCGAAGTATCTGAGCGCCGCGCCCTGCCCGGCCGATCCCGCGAATACAAGCCGATCGAAATTGCGTCAGATCCGCAGCGTGCGAACACGAACAAAGCGTCAGGGTGCCATTTTCTTCGACTAAAAACGCCGACATTCGCGCCAGTTTTTCATAAGCCCGCAATCCTGCATCCAAAGCCTTCGCATTGGGCGCGAAGGCGGGCGGGTCGCAGATGACGGTCCCGAACTTTCGGCCCTCATCTTTCAATGCGTCCAGTGCGTCAAAAGCGTCCGAGGCACGTGTCTCGTATCTGTCGGCCACTTTGGAGGCTTCGGCACCGGCGCGCGCGAGGCTCAGAGCCGGTTCCGAAGAATCAACTGAAAGCGCATGCGTTGCACCCCCCGCAAGTGCCGCCAATGCGAACCCTCCAACGTGAGAAAGTACGTCCAGCACCGATGTCTCGCGCGCCAACGAAGCCACGAAAGCATGATTTGGTCTTTGATCCAAAAACAGCCCGGTTTTCTGCCCACCCAGCAGATCCGCCATGTAGACCGCACCGTTCATAGGCACTTCAATCGGGCCATCAACTTGTCCCAGAAGAACCGACGACACATCGTCCAGCCCGTCCAGTGCGCGCGCCCGCCCCTGGGCGTTTTTGACGATTGCCGTGACACCGGTGGCATCGACGAGTGCCTTGACCAACGGCTCCAGCAACACGTCCGCCCAGGCGGCATTGGGTTGAATGACGGCGGCAGACCCAAACCGGTCAATTATGACGCCCGGCAGTCCGTCGGCTTCCGCATGTATCAACCGATAGAAAGGCGCGTCGAACATGGCTTCCCGGCTTCGCAGCGCCCGGTTCAGCCGCGTGGCCAACCAGTCCTGATCGACGCGCGCATCGGGATCGCCATCTAAGACGCGGGCGATAATTTTGGAGTTCGGATTAATCGCGACAATCCCAAGCGGGTTGCGCTTTTCGTCTTCCAGCCGGGCAATCGTCCCTGCGGCCAAACTGCGGGTCCGTCTGTCGGTCACCAGCTGGTTGGCGTAAACCCAGGGAAATCCGTGGCGAAGCCGACGGGCATCGGTTTTGGGGCGCAAGCGAACAATTGGGATAGTTTCCGTCATGCCGCCCGTTTACAGTTCATGCAGAGCGACCGAAAGCCGCATTCTGCAAGGCCGGTATGTGCCAATGCAAAGAAGGAAAGTGCGGTCAGCGTTGGTGATTGTTAGCGCTATCACAACGTGGTATTGAGCCGATAACTGTCTTCAGAGGTAATCTTCATGGCAATGAATGACACCGTCGCAGCCGTCACCGCGCGTATAATCGAACGCTCGGGCGCGGCGCGTCGCGCCTATCTGGATAAGATTGCGCGGGCGCAGGAGACCGGCGTGCGACGCGCGCATCTTTCCTGTGGCAACCAGGCGCACGCTTATGCTGCGATGGGCGATGACAAGGCAGCACTGTTGTCCGAGAGCGCGCCAAATATCGGTATCGTGACCGCATACAACGACATGCTGTCGGCGCATGCTCCCTATAAGGACTACCCGGACCGCATAAAGGCGGCCGCACGCACCGTCGGTGCAACGGCCCAGGTCGCGGGCGGCGTACCGGCTATGTGCGACGGCATCACGCAGGGCCAACCGGGAATGGAGCTTAGCCTTTTTTCGCGCGACGTGATCGCACTCGCAACCGGCGTCGCACTTTCGCACAACACCTTTGATGCAGCACTTTATCTTGGCGTCTGCGACAAGATCGTCCCTGGCCTGGTGATTGGAGCTGCCACGTTCGGGCATATCCCCGGCATTTTCGTCCCCGCCGGACCGATGACCAGCGGCCTTCCTAACGATGAAAAAGCCAAAGTTCGTCAGCAACACGCCGCAGGCGAGGTTGGGCGCGACGAACTGATGAAAGCAGAAATGGCGTCTTACCATGGCCCCGGCACCTGCACGTTTTATGGCACGGCAAACTCGAACCAGATGCTGATGGAGTTCATGGGGCTGCATCTGCCAGGTGCCAGCTTTGTAAATCCGGACACACCGCTAAGGGATGCCTTGACCGATCTTGCCGCGACACGTGCCGTGGAAATAACGGCGCAAAAAAATGAATACACTCCAGTCGCCGACATTCTGGATGAAAAGGCATTTGTGAACGGTATCGTTGGCTTGATGGCCACCGGGGGATCGACAAATCTGGCGATACACTTGCCCGCCATGGCGCGCGCTGCGGGCATTTTGCTGGACGTTGAAGATTTCAACGACTTGTCTGCCGCCACACCGCTGATGGCCAAGGTTTATCCAAACGGTCTGGCGGATGTGAACCACTTCCACGCCGCCGGTGGGCTGCAATTCATGATCAGCGAAATGCTCGACGCAGGGCTTTTGCACGCGGATGTCAAAACCGTCGCCGGTGACGGGCTAGGCCACTACACCCGCGAGCCTTCGCTTCACCAGGATGAGCTTCGGTATATTGACGGGCCACGAACTTCGCATAACGCAAAAATCCTGCGAACGGCCAAGGATCCGTTTCATCCGACTGGCGGGCTGCGCGAACTTAAAGGCAACCTCGGTCGATCGGTGATGAAAGTATCTGCCGTTGCGCCCGGCAACCAACGTATCGAAGCGCGCGCCCGCATTTTCGAAAACCAAGCCAGCGTTAAAGAAGCGTTCAGGGCGGGCGCGTTTACCGAGGACACGATTGTCGTGGTTCGCTTTCAGGGCCCCAGGTCCAACGGGATGCCGGAGCTTCATTCTTTGACACCTCTGCTTTCGGTCCTGCTTGATCGGGGCTTGAAGGTGGCACTGGTCACCGATGGGCGAATGTCGGGGGCATCGGGCAAAGTTCCTGCGGCTATTCACGTCTCGCCCGAGGCCGCCAACGGCGGACCGATGGCACGTTTGCGTGACGGCGACCGTGTGCTTGTGGACGCACACGCGGGCACGCTCGATTGCCTGGAGCCGGATTTTGCTACCCGCGATCCCGTCACGCGCGATCTTTCCGGCAACTCCGAAGGGATCGGGCGCGAACTTTTCACCGCATTCCGCGAAAATTGCGGATATGCAATCGAAGGGGCCGGAACAGTTGTTTGAGCGCCCGAACGTACGCGATATACAAAAGCCGAAGCCGAGACCTTGATTAAGAAGCAGAGAAACCGCTGATGACACCAGAACAAAGCAGCCACCAGGTAGAAGAAATATGTCAGTTGGCACCCGTCATACCGGTTCTGGTTGTCGATGACCTAAGTATTGCCGTTGATCTGGCACAAGCGTTGGTGACCGGGGGCTTGCCGGCACTGGAAGTCACGCTTCGCACGCCGGTCGCACTGGATGTTATCCGTGAAATGACCCGTGTCGAAGGCGGTGTCGTCGGTGCCGGCACTTTGCTGACCGTGGCGGATGTCGTCGCGGCCAAGGAAGCGGGCGCGCTATTTGGCGTGACACCGGGAACGACGGACCGGTTGCTGGATGCGGCACTTGACGCCGAACTGCCGCTTGTGCCGGGTTCAGCGACGGCGAGTGAAGCGATGCGTCTTCTGGAACGCGGATTTCACATCCAGAAGTTTTTCCCGGCGGAGGCTTCAGGTGGGGTGCGGGCGCTGAAATCAATCGGCGGACCAATTCCGCAGGTGCGCTATTGCCCGACCGGTGGGGTCAACCTGACAAACGCCCATGAATATCTGGGCCTGCCCAATACAATCTGTGTCGGCGGCTCCTGGGTCGCGCCAAAGGACGCCGTTCTGGAAAATGATTGGCGACGCATTGAGATGCTGGCAAAGGACGCGGCATCTCTGAAAGCGTAAATTCAGGAGGCGTCGCCATCCCCGGCTGTTGAGCGCCGTCCGCCCGCGCCGCCTCGACGACCCCGGTGTGCAGGTGTGCCAAGTGCCGCGCGCAGCACGATCGTCATCGGGTGATCCGGATTTTCGGCACCGTACTGACCAAGCAGCTTTCGGACGTGGACCGCACTGTCCTCGCCCAGAGGCACACCAATGGCCCAATCCAGAAAAATCGAGCGACATTCAGCCGCGCTGATGCCGTCGATCCGGTAACTTTCGTGGATCAACCCGCGAGGGTCGGCGGTATCATCATGTCTCGGCATTTTAACCCGGCTTGCCTTCATAACCTATCGTTGCATCCGAGCCTTCGATGCTACCGACGACTTTGTCGATAATCTCTGCGACAGCATCTGCGGCTTCTGCGACGCGCGCGGCAAGCGCGTCGATGGAACCAGCGCCGGTTTCGCGAAGAAGAAAGGCGCTGGCGCCTGCGCCGACCACCTCGGAAGTCAGTGGACCGCCGACGATAAGTCGTGCTGCCGCCTGCACCCGCCAGAATAGCTCGGACGCCTTGCAAAGCACCTCGTGCTCTGAGGTCGTCAAGTTCAGCGGTTCGCGTCCGGCCTGTAGCTGATCCAGCAATCCACGCGCGCTGACACCCGCAAGAAGCGCGCCCGCCTGGGCCAAAAGTTCGATGTCCGCCAGCCGACCCGGGCCGGTCTTTGCATCCAGCGTATCTGCCGCAGGCTTTGCCACAGCCAGTCTGGCGCGCATATCCGATACATCGTGAAGAACCGACGATTGTTCGCGGGGCCGTGCGAGAAGGTCGGCGCGTAACGCCTCGATATCCTCGGCCACCGAGGCATCGCCCGCAACCGGGCGTGCGCGGGTCAGCGCCAGATGCTCCCATGTCCAGGCCTCGGTCAATTGATAAGCCTTGAACGCCTCAAAACCCGTGGCCACCGGCCCTTGCCGACCCGAGGGCCTGAGCCGCATATCAACTTCGTAAAGCCGACCCTCAGCTGTTGGTGCCGAAAGTGCGGTGACCAGCGCCTGCGTCAGGCGCGCGTAGTATGTGCGCGTATCCAATGGCCTTCGCCCCTCGGATGCCTCGGTGTCGCCACCGTCGTAGATCACAATCAGATCAAGATCAGAGGCGGCGTTCAACCGCCCCGCACCCAGCGACCCCATGCCCAGAATGGCCGCCCCGCGACCCGGCGGCGGCCCGTGCTTTTCCGCAAAGTTCTGGGCAACATGCGGCCAGATGGCGGCCAAGATTGATGTCGCAAGATCGGCATACTGCCGACCGGCGGTTTCCGCGTCGATCAGGCCGCGAAGATGGTGGACGCCGATCCTGAAATGCCACTCCCGCGCCCAGACGCGCGCGGTATTCAGCCGCGCCTCATAGTCACGGGCCGCCGCTAATGCGATCTCAAGCCGGGCGGTCAGGCCCGGAACCCCGGGCCATTCGGCAAAAAACTCGCCACCGATTACCGCGTCAAATACGCCTGAATTTCGGGCCAGATACTGGCCAAGCGCAGGTGCCGTGTCGACGATATCCACGACCAGGTCCAATAGTTGGGGGTTGGACTCGAATAGCGCGAACAATTGCACCCCGGCGGGCAAGCCCGAAAGAAATCCATCGAAATGAACCAGTGCTTCCAGGGGTTGTGCCGCTTTTGAAAGGCGGTGCATCAGAATTGGCTGCATTCTGGTGAAGATCTCAACCGCGCGTGGGCTTCTGAGCGCGGGGTAACCCGGCCAGCGATCGGTAAATTCGCTTGCCTGCGCAGGCATCGCAGCGCCCAGATCCGCCGACGTTCTCGGCCCGGGCGAAAAGAACCCCTCGGTCAGCTCGTGAACGCGATTAAAGCGCCCGGTCAGTTCTTCGGCGTATTCACCCGGATCCACCCCCGCCAATGCCGCCAATCGGGCAAACTCGTCGGGGTTACCGGGCAAAAGGTGCGTCTGCTGGTCCGCGATCATCTGCACGCGGTGTTCCGCCTCGCGCAAGGCGCGATAGTCCGAGGCCAGAACTTCTGCCTCGCTGTCACCAACCCAACCTTTCTCGGCCAACTTGGTCAGCCCTTCCACCGTTCCCGCCACTCGCAGATCGGGGTCTCTTCCACCCGCAATGATCTGCCTCGTCTGCGTAAAAAATTCGATCTCGCGAATACCGCCGCGGCCCAATTTCAGGTCGTGGCCAAGATGGGTGACCGGTTTGTTCAGACCCTTGTGGTCGCGTATTCGCAGCCGCATGTCGTGCGCGTCACGGATCGCCGCATAGTCGAGATGTCGCCGCCACACGAACGGCGTCAGGGCTTCCAGAAATCGCTGGCCAGCGGCGATGTCGCCTGCCGCCGCCCGCGCTTTGATATAGGCCGCGCGTTCCCAGGTCCTGCCGAAGGCTTCGTAGTATCGCTCGGCGGCTTCCATCGACATTGCCACAGGCGTGACCGCAGCATCCGGGCGAAGCCGCAAGTCGGTTCGGAAAACATACCCCTCGCGCGTTCTTTCATTGAGTATTTTCGCCATCCCGCGCACCGCGCGCACAAACCCCGACCTGGCTTCGCCATAGTCTTCCGTCGCATAGCGGGTTTCGTCAAAGAGACAGATCAGGTCGATGTCCGAGCTGTAATTCAGCTCGTGCGCCCCCATTTTCCCCATTGCAATGACCGCCAGTCCGGCCGCCGTGGCACCATCACTAACCGCCTGACCGGGCAGTCTTTCGCGCCGAAGCTCGGTCGCGATTGAAAACTTCAACGCACGGTCAACCGCAAGATCGGCAAATGACGTCAGCGCGCCGGTCACGTCTTCAAGCGTCCAGACGCCGCCCAAATCAGCCAGGGCTGCAAGCAAAGCAACGCGGCGTTTTGCAACCCTTAGCCCGCCCACAAGCGCGTCGTCGCTAAGCGCTTTCACATCCGCCAGAATCGCCGCAAGCCGGTCACCTGGATTGTCGGCCCCGATGTCTTCAATCCACGCCGTTTCGCGTTGTATAATGTCGGACAAATACGGCGACGACCCGGCAGCACCAGCCACAAGTTCGCGAACGCCGCCCGCCAGACCGGGAAGAACTGCCAAAGTTTCAGCCGCTCGGTCAGCCTCAAAAACAATGGGAACGCGCGTGATCCGATCGGCAAATGACATTTGCAAAGCGTGCGATCTTGCGATCCGGCACGCAAGGCCCCAAAGAAGTCCTCATGAGCAAGAGCCTGAAGCGTGTGAAATTGGCATTGGCGGACGCCGGCATCGACGTGGATATACTCGAGATGTCGGGCGCGACACGGACTGCGGCGGACGCCGCGCGCGAAGCCGGGTGCCAAATCGATCAGATAGCGAAATCCATTATTTTTAGGGCCGCAGAAACCGATCGGCTGTTTTTGTTTATTACCTCGGGGGGACACAGCGTCGATGACGTGAAAGCCACCGCGCTGGCTGGCGAAGCCCTTGGGCGCGCAGATGCCGCTTACGTACGCGCGGTCACCGGCTTTGCCATTGGTGGGGTGGCACCGATTGCCCACCTGACCGCGCCCAGAACATTTTGGGACAGACGGCTGTCTGAGTTCGAAATTATCTATGCCGCAGCGGGTACCCCGCACCACATTTTCGCCATTCCACCAACGGTTCTTTTTGAAATTTCCGGCGCGCAACCTGCTGATTTTACGTCGGAAATCGATGCAATGTAAAATACTTTCACATTTACTCTTGAACACCGGTCCATCTGCTCCGATATCTGGTATGTGAAACGCATTCACATTAACAGAGACACAACGATTGGAGCCCTTAAATGACGACCGCCTCTCTCAACGCCGCGCACGTCGGACGCGGTAATTTTCTTGGCCGCAGCGAAAAATGGCTTGATGACCGAGGTAAAATGGCCTGGATCGCTGCAATGATCCTTGGATTCATCTTTTTCTGGCCCGTCGGCCTTGCCCTTCTGGCCTATATGATCTGGAGCAAACGCATGTTCAACGGTTCCTGCGCGGCCCGCTCGCGCCACGCCCACTCGGCTTTCAAATCCAGCGGAAACAGCGCCTTCGATGCCTATAAGGCAGAAACGCTTCGCCGGTTGGAAGAAGAACAGGGCTCGTTCGAAGCCTTTCTTCAGCGCCTGCGTGAAGCGAAAGACAAGGCCGAATTCGATGAATTCATGGCCGACCGTGAAAAGAACAAATCGAATATCGACGGCGACGCCGTTGAAGCCTGAGCGGACAATGGGCGCTGCAGTCCCTGCAGCGCCCGCCAATTTTTTTCAGGATTGCCTTACCATGACCGACTATGCTTCTGCCTCTGGCAACATGCACCTTCCACACCCCGAAACGCATCCTGAGTTTTATGAAGATGTCGTCTCGAAGCGTATTTTGGCGTGGATTGTGGACGTTCTGATAATTTCGATTTTGACAGCGTTTCTGTCAATTTTCACGCTGTTCACGGCCTTGTTCATTTTGCCGCTATTTTACGCTGTGATCAGCTTTTTGTATCGGTGGGTAACGTTGACCAGTCGTTCGGCGACGTTAGGGATGCGGCTGTTCGCCGTAGAACTTCGCCGCTTGGACGGGTCGCACTTTGATGGTGGAACCGCATTTCTTCATACAGCGGGATATTTCGCCAGCGTGGCGATATTTCCCGCACAGCTCGTCTCGATTGCAATGATGCTTCTGAGCCGGCGTCGACAGGGGCTCACGGACGTCGTTTTGGGAACCGCTTTGCTGAATACACGCGCGCGTTAATGCCTCGCCGGAATTGGGGATTGGCGCATTGGCAGCAAGTTGTTAACGTGCCCGGGAAGAACCGCTAGACAACTGCCCAGATGGGTTCATGCGCCACAGTCTTCCCATTGCGCCCCAGTTTTATGTGACGGCACCGCAACCTTGCCCCTATCTTGAAGGGCGGCTCGAGCGAAAGCTGTTCACGGCGTTACAGGGCGACTATGCCGAAAAGCTGAACGATACCTTATCAAAACAAGGCTTTCGGCGCTCGCAGAACGTCCTTTACCGCCCGTCGTGTTCAGAATGTTCGGCCTGCCTTTCGGCGCGCATTCGCGTTAACGATTTCAATCCATCACGAAGCCAGAAAAAGACACTGCGGCGAAACTCAATGCTTCGTCGCGAGGCCACGTCGCCCTGGGCGACAGAAGAGCAATACGCGCTTTTTCGCGACTACCTTGACAGTCGCCATGCGGACGGCGGCATGGCGGACATGGATATATTCGAATTTGCGGCAATGATCGAAGAAACACCCATTCGCAGCCGGGTGATCGAATACACCGAAGCCAGCAATTCGGGCAACAAGACGCTTGCGGCCGTCAGCCTGACCGACGTGCTGGATGACGGGATTAGCATGGTCTACAGCTTTTACGCACCCTCGCTCGCGGCCTCCAGCTTGGGCACATATGTCATTCTTGATCATATCGAAATCGCGAAAGACGCCGGTTTGCCTTACGTCTACCTTGGTTATTGGGTCCCGGGCTCGACCAAAATGAGCTACAAGGCACGGTTCTCGGCGCTTGAGATCTACTATCGCGGGGAATGGCGCAATATTGGTGATCCGGCGAAATACACCTCGGACACCCACCCGCTTTCGACCGATCCGATTGCAGAACAGGTGGCGCGGATCAATTTGCCGGACACGCGGCCGACGTCGCGGTAGGCTGAGTGACTTCAGCTCAATTCGGGATCAGATCGGGAAGGATCGTGACCACGCTTGGGAAATACCAGAGCAGCGCCAGACCCAACACCTGTATCAATACAAACGGCACGATTCCGCGATAGATGTGCGTCGTTGTCACCTCCGGCGGTGCAACACCACGCAGATAGAACAACGCAAACCCGAATGGTGGTGTAAGGAACGATGTTTGCAGGTTTACAGCAATCATGATCGTGACCCATTTTGGATCAAATGTACCGCCATATATCACCGGCCCGACAATCGGGATGACGATGTAGATGATTTCGAGGAAGTCCAGCACGAAACCGAGCACAAACAGGACGAGCATCACAATCAGGAAGACCTTGATCTCGTTGTCAAAGCTTTTGAGAAAATCCTGAATATACTCCTCGCCACCGAACGAAATGACCACCAGGTTCAGCAACTGCGACCCGATGAGGATGGTAAATACCATCGAGGTGACCTTGGCGGTTTCCCGGACCACGGGTCTTAAGACGCCCGAGCGAAGAAGAACCCAGCAGCCGTAAAACAGACCAAAGAGAGCAAACAGATAGGCCGCCTTCGCGACGATGAACGCCAGCCAATTTTCCAGGCCAACGTTTGCCTTGTTCACACGCAGATCGAAGTTGATACCGATCAGGATCATGATGACGACCGCAAAGGTCACCATTATTATGATCCGGCCCGATTTCTCTTCGTCTTTCAGCTTCCGGTAGGCCGCAAGCATGATCGCGCCGCCCGCGCCCAATGCCGCCGCCGGTGTCGGGTTGGTAATCCCGCCAAGGATCGAGCCCAACACGGCGACGATCAGTACCAGCGGCGGAAAAACTACGCGCAACAGTTCGTTTCGACCAAGAAGCTCAGAGGCGTATCTGCACGCCCAAAGGATGACCACAAGTGGTGCCAGCAACCACAGGAAGGTAATCCCTGGCGTGCTGAGCGGCGAGATAAACACCGTGTCAACCAACAACGCGGCCGCCACCGCGCCCAGCCCGATCCAAAGCGGTCGCGGATCCGATGATGGTGAAATGCCTTTCGCCGTTGTCAGGACAAGCGCCAGCACCAACAGCCCAATCGCTATGCCTGTGCCAACCGGCGGTGCATTCCTGAGTTTTTCGACAAGCAGCCCGGCGCGCTCTTCTTCGCTTAGCGCCTGGGCTTGCTGAACACCGCCTGCGGCGTCGATCGCGTCCTGCTCGGCCACCGCGGTGTCCCATGCGCCCTGGCCGTGCAGCTCGATCATCGAGGCTTGACACGCATCGGATACGTTGGTCCGCAACGCCGCAGTTTCGCCTGCGTCGCTGAACGACCCGACGGTTACATTCTGGCTGCCGACAACCCCAGCCGACGACAGCAAAAGCAATCCGCCGATCAGCACAATCGGCGCGCCCAGGAACCAGGTCAGGGCCTCGTTCCGGGTGATAACCTCACTGTTCGTCGACCCCATCTGCACGGCCGGCGCCTTGGTCGGGTTCAAAAGCGCGTAGCAAAATGCGTAGAGCGCATAAAGCACCGCCAACATGATCCCGGGTAGAAGGGCGGCCTGAAACAGCGTTCCGACCGAAACCACCGCAGGCTCGCCGAGATAGGTCAGGGCATCCGAACAGCCGGCCGAATTCGCGCGATCCTCCTGTGCCGTAGAATATAGGTCGCCCGCCAGCGTCCCCAAAAGCACAATGACAATCGACGGCGGGATAATCTGACCCAGCGTGCCCGCGGCCGCGATCACACCGGTCGCAAGCTCTGGCGAGTATCTGTTCCTGAGCATTGTCGGCAGCGCGAGCAGACCCATTGTCACGACCGTCGCACCGACAATCCCCGTTGAAGCCGCCAGAAACGCACCCACGACCACAATTGACACCGCCAACCCGCCCGGCAGCGGCCCAAAAACCCGCGCCATGGTCAAAAGCAGGTCATTGGCAATCTTCGAGCGTTCCAGCGTGATCCCCATCAGCACGAACATCAAGACGGCCAGCAGCGTCTCGATAGACTGACCCGCCAGCACCCGTTCGTTCATCCGGTTCACGATGAATGAGACGTTTCGGTCCAGCGCGACTTCCCAGCCACGCGGAAACACCGGCTCGCCGATGCGCGGTAAATCCGGGTATCGGAATATCGAAATACCATCGGGGCGAAGGCCCTCGGCAATCAGACCGGCATATTCCGCTGACCCGGTGTCAATTGCCTGATGGATCAACAACCCCGCACCGTCGAGCCCGGCAAGGACACCAAACGAGATGATCGCCGACCCGCCGATGGCGAAGGCTACGGGGAAACCGGACAGGATACCGCCGAAGAGGAACAAAAAGACGATAAGCAGACCAATTTGTACGCCGTCTAAACCAAACAACATGCCCCCGGCCCCCTAGTGATGTTCTTCGATGGCGTGAACAAAGTCGGCATCGTCATCGCCAAGAATGTCACGATCGAGATATTTGCCTTCACTTTCGGGCCCCTCTTTCCACTCGAGATATGAGCGATAGAAAAAGGCAATAGCGTGCAGGAAGACCAGCCCCGCGTAGGCCACCAACAGTATCTTGAAGAGGAAATAGCCGTTGAAGCCGTTTGGGCTGAAGCCGATGGTTTCGACATTCCATTTCAATGCGCGGGACTTCAGCATCAGCTTTTCCAGCGAATCCGAGGCCGATGGGTTCGGTGTCACCAAATGCCGCCAGAGAAAATACCAACCATACATCCAGGTCAGAACCGCCACCGGCATCATGAAGAAAAGCGACCCGAACATGTCGATCATCTTCTTCTTGCGATAGCTCACCGCGGAATAGATCAGGTCAACGCGCACGTGCCCGCCCTGCACGAAGGTGTAGGTCACGCAAAGCGTCACGATCATGGCGTTGTAAAACTTAAGCTCTTCTGCCCACCAGCTGACGTCTTTGGTGAAAGTCGCCCCGAAGCCGATGGATATTTGCGCGGATGTGAATATCCGCTGCATGAAGATGATGATGATCTGCTGAATGACCATCAGCAACCCGGCCCAGGCGAAGACGCGGCCAAATGTGTTTGCCACACCCTCGAATAGGCGGACTGCCCCCCACATCACGCTGTTTCGCCAGAACCCGACCGCGGTCAGGATGAGAAACGCGGTGAAAAGAATGAAGAAAAACTCAGCGGACCCGCCATAGTAAATGAACCGCATCAGCGATTCCTTGTTCGACCAGTCGAGCCACTCTCCCGGATGCGTCAGGGCATATCCGAAGTTCACGAATGCCAGTGCGATATTCGTGAAAAGCCAGGTGACGGCGTCCAGCATCCCCTCCCCCGTTTTTTTACTTAGGCGTCAGCGCTCGGAAATCGACGGGCCCCGCCAAGCGGAACCCGTCGCGTTGTTACCGATTTCAGCCGCGAACGCGGTCGCGCTGCGCGCGATAGGCGCCAATCGACTGTGTCAGCCAGCCCGAGCTGTCTTCCATAGACGCGAAGTAGTCGTCGTTGATCTTTTTGAACAACTCATCGCCCATGAACTCCGCATAAACCGATTTCGAAGCCTCGAACATGCCGTCCCAGACGCTGTCGGGGAATTCAAGAACCTGAACGCCACCGGCTTGAAGGCGCTGCAGAGCGGCTCCATTGTTCATCAAGTACTGACTGAGGTTCCAAACATTGGCGTGACCTGCTGAAACCTCGATCGCTGCTTGTTGAGCCGGTGTAAGGCTTTCAAACACCTCGCGGTTAGTCGCAAGCGTCAGACCTGCCGACGGCTCGTGCATACCAGCGGTGTAGTAGAACTTGGTGATCTCCTGGAAACCGGCTTTTTCGTCGGCCCACGGACCAATCCATTCGGTTCCGTCAATCGCGCCGGACGCCAGTGCCTGATACACTTCCGCACCTGGTAGGTTCTGGACGCTGGCGCCCATATTGCCAAGCACACGACCGCCAAGGCCGGGCATACGGAACTTGAGGCCATTGAAGTCTTCAGGTCCGTTAATCTCCTTGCGGAACCAACCGCCAGCCTGCGTGCCGGTATTTCCAGCCAGGAACGACTTAAGGCCAAAGATTTCGCCGACCTCATCATGAAGCGCCATGCCGTTGCCATGATAATACCAGTTGTTCAGCTCGGTTGCGGTCATGCCAAACGGCACGCCGGTAAAGAACGCCAGGCCCGGATGCTGGTTGATGAAATAGTAGTCGGCGGCGTGATACATATCGGCCTGACCGGCGGTCACGGCGTCGAAGACTTCAAATGCGCCAACAAGTTCGCCCGCCGCTTTTACCTCAACGGTTAGCTGGCCATCGGTGACAGCGGTGATGTTGTCGGCTGCTTTCTGCGCGGCGTCAAAAACGCCCGCAAGGCCACGGCCCCATGACGTGACCATGGTTAACGTGCGCTTGCCTTGCGCATATGCGGGTGCTGCAAGCGCTGTTGCGGCGACAGCAGTCCCGCCAAGTGCCGTGTTTTTCAGAAATGAACGACGATCCATGTGGTTAGTTCCTCCCATTTAAAAATGCCCGCCTTTGGCAGGCGGATCGTTGAAAGTGTTCAAAGACTAGCGCCAAGGATGGACGAGGAAAACCAAAAACATCATGGATTCAGAGAATTCTGCCGTGGCCTCGCGCGTTCCTCAGGCGAACCGCTAGCAGCGTCGTCGCCTTTGCATCTCGCCCTGGCGAAATTGTGCCATCCGAAAACCTGGATAGCCCACGATGGGATCGGAAGGCCGGCGGGGACAGAGCGCCCGGAAAATTCTATGCGGCAAGGAACCGGCAGCGTCCGGCAGATCGGTGCGTTCAACTGAATTAATCGCATGACAAGAAGCGCAAGAAGGGTGAAAATATTTCTGGATTATTCCGAAATTCGCCGTTTTTCCGCAATCTTCGGAATAATTATCGGCGACACACGACAGTAAATTTCCAAAATTCCCTGTTGACGGGCAATTCTGGCCCGCCTAGTGTCTCTGAACTTAAGCTTAGGAGCCCCTTTATGGAGCGGATTCTCGTGGTGGTAGGGACATTGCGCATGGGCCGGTGACGGAACCCTGAACTACCCCATGCGCCCTCGGAAACCCCGGGGGCTTTTTTTTGCGCGAGACATGAAGGAAAACGGCGCGATGACGAAAACGCAGATGACCGGAGCGAAAATGGTCGTGGAAGCCCTGAAGGATCAGGGTGTGGATGTGGTGTTCGGCTATCCCGGCGGCGCTGTCCTGCCGATCTATGACGAAATATTTCAGCAAAACCAGATCCGGCACGTCCTCGTCCGCCACGAACAAGGTGCCGTTCATGCCGCCGAAGGCTATGCGCGCTCAACCGGCAGGCCGGGTGTTTGCCTGGTGACTTCCGGTCCGGGTGCGACAAACGCGGTGACGGGTATTACGGACGCGCTTATGGACTCGATCCCAATCGTCGTCCTGACCGGTCAGGTTCCGACCTTCATGATCGGCAATGATGCGTTTCAGGAAGCCGACACCGTCGGCATCACGCGGCCCTGCACCAAACACAACTGGCTGGTGCGGGAGACAGACCGGCTTGCCGAAACCATTCACCAGGCGTTTCACGTCGCGATGAACGGCCGACCGGGGCCGGTTCTGGTCGATATCCCGAAGGATGTTCAGTTCGCCACCGGCACTTACGTGACGCCGAAGGCCGCATCGACCGGGCACTACAAACCGCAGGTCAAGGGCGACGCCGCGACAATAACTTCAGTCGTTGAAGCGATTGAAAAGGCGAAGAAACCCGTTTTCTACACTGGCGGTGGCGTGATCAACTCGGGCCTGGCGGCCAGCCAGTTGCTGCGCGAGCTTGTGGACGCAACCGGATTTCCCATCACCTCGACTTTGATGGGGCTCGGCGCCTATCCCGCCACCGGCAAGAATTGGTTGGGCATGCTCGGGATGCACGGTCTTTACGAGGCCAATCTGGCGATGCACGGCTGCGATCTGATGATCAACATCGGCGCGCGGTTCGATGACCGGATTACTGGCCGCGTGCAGGATTTCAGCCCGAAGTCGAAAAAGGCCCATGTCGATATTGATCCTTCGTCCATCAATAAGGTGATCCACGTCGACTGGCCGATCATCGGTGACGTGGCGCATGTGTTGGAAGACATGCTGCGCATTTGGAAAAACCGCGGGCGAAAGACCGATGGCGGGGCTGTCAAGAAGTGGTGGTCGCAAATCGAAGAATGGCGCGCCGTTGATTGTCTGGCGTTCGAGCAAAAGGGCAAAACGATCCGCCCGCAGCACGCCGTCGCGCGACTGGAAGCACTGACCAAAGATCACCCGAACCGATTCATCTGCACCGAGGTTGGCCAGCATCAGATGTGGGCAGCACAATACATCGGCTTCAACGAGCCGCACCGGTGGATGACTTCCGGCGGACTTGGCACGATGGGTTACGGTTTTCCCGCGTCTATTGGCGTTCAGATGGCGCACCCGGGCGCGTTGGTGATCAATGTCGCCGGTGAAGCGTCCTGGCTGATGAACATGCAGGAAATGGGAACGGCAGTGCAGCATAATCTGCCCGTCAAACAGTTCATCATGAACAATGAACGCCTGGGCATGGTGCGCCAGTGGCAGGAATTGCTGCACGGCGAGCGATATTCGCATTCCTGGTCCGAGGCTTTGCCTGATTTTGTCAAGCTGGCCGAGGCCTTTGGTGCAAAGGGCATCAAGTGCCACGATCCCGCCGATCTGGATGACGCAATCATGGAAATGGTCAACCACGACGGGCCGGTCATTTTCGACTGCATGATCGAAAAGCACGAAAACTGCTTTCCGATGATCCCGAGCGGAGAAGCCCACAACACGATGCTGTTGGGCGAGGCCTCGACTAAGGATGCTATCAAAGAAGGCGGGGCGGTGATGGTTTGAATTACTCCGCATCCCCCTTCGAACATTCAATTTAGAAGAAGATAAAATGTCCGCACTCAAAATCAAAAAAGGCTCCTCCAGCCATTCTGCCTACGACCTGCGCGACTATCACGAGCAAGGTGTCGAACGGCACACATTGGCAGTGGTCGTTGATAACGAAGCGGGTGTGCTGGCGCGCGTGATCGGGCTCTTCGCGGGTCGTGGCTACAACATCGAAAGCCTGACCGTGGCAGAGATCGATCACGCCGGGCACCGCAGCCGGATCACCATCGTCACCGCCGGAACTCCCAGCGTCATCGAGCAGATCAAAGCGCAGTTGGGGCGGATCGTGCCTGTGCACGAGGTCCACGACCTGACGGTCGAGGGGCCGTCGGTGGAACGCGAGCTTGGCCTGTTCAAGGTTACCGGCACCGGGGAGAAACGGGTCGAGGCGCTGCGGCTCGCGGATATTTTCCGGGCAAATGTCGTCGATTCCACCCTTGAAAGCTTTGTATTCGAGATCACCGGCGCGCCCGAAAAGATCGACGCGTTTGCCGATTTGATGCGACCGCTGGGTCTTGAAGAAGTGGCGCGAACAGGTGTCGCGGCACTTGCGCGCGGTGAACAGATCAAAACCTGAGCCCAGATCCGCGATGAATAAAACGCGGCCAAAGTAACCGGACCGTTGATCTCGGTGCCATGGTGACAGCGTGAAGTTTTGGCGCTTTTGCACAACCCATGTTCCAAA
>CAXMNX010000024.1:0-19574 GCA_964194845.1 uncultured Boseongicola sp. | reverse complement strand
ATCCCTGAGGACCGAGGTAGACCACCTCGTCGATAGGCCGGAGATGTAAGCGCAGCAATGCGTTCAGTTGACCGGTACTAATTGTCCGATAGGCTTGATTTGATCCAGTAGTAGACTGGCTCAAAAGCATACACCATTAGTGTACATGACTTGGATAGGTCGTCTTTGACGACCACGGGTATAGCGAGTTCTGCTTGCAGAACTGGCGGGCCCGGATGTTGTTCTTTTGGTTTGGTGGCGATAGCGCGAGCAAAACACCCGATCCCATCCCGAACTCGGCAGTTAAGTGCCGCTGCGCCGATGGTACTGCGTCTTAAGGCGTGGGAGAGTAGGTCACTGCCAAACCTAATGAGCAACGTCGCAGGTATCTCTCGACACGATGTTTCAAAAAGCGCCGCCCTTTTTGGGCGGCGCTTTTTTGTGTCTCTTGGTGTCGGCAAAGTCTAGCCGCCGCCGACGTAAGGCAATGCGTCGATCGCCTTTTGAAGCGTTTCCCAAATCGACACGAAGACACAGGTTGTGTTACGGCATTGGTTCCAAACCCACGCGGCCGTGTTCGGCCCGTTTGGGCCCCATAGCCTAAGCGACAATGATGAAAGCATTGGATGCGATATGGTCATTGACGGGAAACAAAGACGTCTGGCCGCCATACTGATGTTGGACGTGGTCGGCTTCAGCAGAATGATGGCTGAGGACGAGTCCGGGGCCTTGTCCCGTTTCCTGGATGTGCGCGCAACATTGCTTGAGCCCATAATTTCGAAGCATGAGGGACGTATCATCAAGCTGATGGGCGATGGCGCGCTAGTCGAATTTCTGAGCGTGACCGAGGCCATGCAGTGCGCCATAGAAATCCAAAAAGAGATGGCAAAACTGAATGCATCTTCCGCCAAAATCGAACCTCTGAATCTGCGCATCGGCATCAATCTGGGTGAAGTTATCGTCGAAGGTGACGATATCTTTGGTAATGGTGTCAATGTCGCAGCAAGGGTCGAGACACTTGCCAAACCTGGGGGGATCGCGATCACCGGAACCGTACGCGAGCATCTTCGTGTCGATCTAAATGTGTATTTCGATGACGCTGGGGACGTTGAGGTTAAGAACATTCCCCAGCCAGTAAGGGTGTTTCATGTCCGATCATCGGATGCGAAACTACCAGAAATTTCTCCAACGAGTAGGGCTAGTTCAAACTATCGTCGGTATCGGCCATGGATTGGCGCCGGAGTCGCGCTGGTCGCGGCGGTGCTATCGGCGGTTTGGTGGACAACATACTCTTCGTCGTGGCTAGGTCCGGCTGGTGATAGTGAGGTGCAGATTAGCGACAAACCGTCCGTTGCCGTGATGCCGTTTGACAACCTCTCAGGCGACATTGAGCAAAAATATTTCAGCGACGGGATGGCCGATAATTTAATAACAGATCTAAGCCAGATCGGCGGCCTTTTGGTTATCGCTCGAAATACAAGTTTTTCATTTCGCGATCGCGGGGAAGAAACCGATGCGCAATCTGTTGGTGAAAAACTTGGCGTTCGGTATGTGGTCCAGGGCAGCGTGCAACGAGCAGGCAGCCATCTGAGAATAAACACCAATTTGATCGATGCCAGGACCGGCCTGCAGGTTTGGGCCAGTCGGTTTGATCGAGAATTCGTGGAGTTGTTTGCTCTGCAAGACGAAGTCGCGACGCATATCATTGATGCATTGCAAGTGGAGCTTACGCAGGAGGAACGAAGACTACTTTCCACGCGTTACACCGTCAGTCTGCCTGCCTATGACCTTTACCTGAGGGCATGGGGTGAAATCTGGCGTTTCAACGCGGATGGCCGGACTAACGCGCAGAAACTATTGCGAAATGCGCTCGATCTTGATCCTGACTTTGCCATGGCTAAGGCCGTGCTCGCGACCAGCTACACAAATCGAGTAGGCGCTGCGTTCGCGGACAATAATGCGATGTTGGATCGCGCCTTTGACCTGGCGACAGATGCGGAGGAGTTGGCCCCTGACTTACCCGCAGTGCAATCCACAATCGGTCTCGTTCATATGTTCAGGCGTGAATTTGAGGAGGCGGAAAAGGCGTTTGACCGAGCCATCCAGTTGGCCCCAAACAATGCAGATGCCATTGCCTTGCAAGCATGGAGCCGGCATTATTCCGGCTAGCCAAAGCTGGCTCTCGAGGGCTTCGATCACGCTCTGATACTCAATCCCCGAGCCCCGTTTCCATATCTGAACGCGCTCTCCGAAGTGCATTTCAGCCTTGGAAATTACGAAGAATCGATCCGATATAGTCAGGAAGCCGTAAGTAGGAATTCCGAAGCACCGCGACTGAGGCTTATGCTCGCGGCGGCGTATTCAGAACTGGATCGGATTGACGATGCGCAATGGGAAATCGAGGAAGCACTGCTGCTTCAACCCGAGCTTTCATTGGCAGGTATCTATTACATTTTTCCATATCGTGACCCAGTGACGATGGAACGGCTGATACAGGCTTTGCGTACAGCAGGATTGCCGGAATAACAGCCGTCGTCCACAAATGCGCCGGCAGCAATTTGGTCCCTTAATTCCATCGGGTACGGGTTCCTTGTTCTCGGCATGAAAAGCACTCTCTTTCATCAAATAAAAAGTGTCCGTCAAACCGGGGGTGAACTGCCATTGAATTGTCATCCGGTCTGAACCAGAGCCTCTCGTGTTAAAACACCTAAAAACAATAACTTAAATCTAATATCATCCGTCTCATAACCTGAAGGTCGTAGGTTCAAATCCTATCACCCGCAACCAATCCTCTGAATTCAGAAAATCTCGCCCATTTTCGCGCGGCGAAGCACGTCTTCGATCTCGCCTCTCGAAATACCATAGTCGCGCAACGCTGTTTCCGCCGAAATATACCCCATCGCCAGATCGCGGCGGACCATTGATGGATCGCGGTCGGCAGGCGTGCCGTATCCGGCACCGCCCGGGAACGCCATCATCACCCGGCACCCGTGTGGCACAAACTGCTTGCCTTTGCCCTTCATCGTGGTGCCGTCGTCCATTGCGATTGTTGTCGGTGCGCCATCCATCCCGCCGCGGCGACCGCGCGCGGGATGATCAATTCGGTCGAACATGGCCTGGATATCGAATTCGTGGCCCGTCCGCGCGCCAACTTCCATGAACTGACCCAGTCCGCCGCGTGTTGCCCCCGCACCACCGCTGTCGGGGCGTAGTTCCTTGCGCCAGATGATCACCGGCCCGACCTGTTCGGTCGCCTCGACCGGCATTGTCATCACGCCCGAGGGAAACGCGGTTGCGTTCATCCCGTCAAGCTCGGGCCTGGCGCCGGAGCCGCCGGAGTTGAATGTCAAAACCTCAGATCTGACGGCATCGGCAGGGGCGGGTGCATCTGTCCGGGGGCGAAGGCTGACCTGGAAATTACAAAGGCATCCAGCGCCTTCGGATGGAACGGTATCGGGCAGCAGTTTGTCCAAAGCATCGTAAACGGTATCGGGGACCATGTGACCGATAATGTGCCGCAAAGCGACAGGTGCTGGATGCAAAGCGTTGACAATTGAGTTCTCAGGTGCCGAGACCTCGAAAGGGGCAAGGGACGCGGCATTGTTGGGAATGTCGGGTGCGATGGCGCACTTCAACGCATAGCAGGCATAGGCCTTGGTATAGACAAGCGGCACGTTGATGCCTTTCCTGTCGAGCGCGGATGTTCCGGCCCAGTCGCAATGAATGCGATCCTTTTCGATAGAAACGCAAACATTCAAATCCACCGGGTCGGAGTAGCCGTCGATGCGCATATGGCCCTCGGCGACACCCGGTGTCAGGGCATTGATCCGGTCGAGCGTCGCCTGGCGCGAGTTGCTTAGAATGAAGTCGGAAATGTCAGTCAGATCATCGAGTTGGAACTCGATCATCATGTCGGTAAGGCGTCGGTGACCAATCTCGTTGCAGGTGGCGAGCGCGTAGATGTCGCCGACAAGCTGATCGGGTTCGCGAACATTGCCGCGGATGATGTGCAGAAGCGTTCGGTCAACCTCGCCATGTTCGGCAAACTTCATGATTGGCAGATAGAGCCCTTCTTCATAGACCGAGTTTGCATCCGCACCAAAGCCGCGCCCGCCGATGTCGGTGATGTGCGCGGTGCAGGCGAAAAAGCCGATCAGGCGGTCGTCGACGAAAGAAGGCGTTACGACCGTGATGTCGTGCAGATGCCCGGTGCCCTCCCATGGGTCATTGGTGATATAGACGTCGCCCTCGAACATCGCCTGGCGACCGATCCGGCGGATGAAATGGCCGACCGCATCGGCCATCGCGTTTACGTGGCCCGGAGTGCCGGTGACCGCCTGGGCAAGCATTTCGCCCGTTGCGTTATAGACGCCGGCCGAAAGGTCGCCTGCTTCGCGTACGGAGGTCGAAAACGCTGTGCGTATGAGCGCCTGCGCCTGTTCTTCCACCACCGAGATCAGGCGGTTCCACATAACTTGCGCGGCGACTTTACCAAGCTTAGTCATTTGAAGCCCCTTTCGACGGTTCGGCGTATGCAAAAACATCCAGCGTGCCGTCGGCGCACGCGGCGACAGCGCGGCTGGTTGGTACAACAACCGTGGTTTCATTTTCGGTGACAACCGCGGGTCCGGGGGCGGTTGATCCGGTCACCAGTTCGTCGCGTCTGAACTCTGCCGCTTCGACAGGTTTGCCAAGTCCGGCATCAAACAGACTGCGTGTATTTGCAGTCTCGGCTTTCACCGTCTTGGCGGTTGTGCCCAGTTTTCTGACGGTCGGCGAAGGCGTATAGGCATTGACTGACCAAACGGTAATCTCAACCTTCATCCCTTCGACCGGGCGGCTGAACAGATTGGTGTATTCCGCTTCAAATAATTGCTGGAAGACAGTCGCGTCGGGCGCGTGTGCGACATCGGCGGGCAATTCGATTGGAATCTCCCAGCCCTGACCCGCGTAACGCATATAGACTTTGTGTGCGGTTCGGATGTCGGCCTCGGCGTCGCAGGAGCGGACAAATCGGGTGGCTTCTTCTTCCATCTCGTCGAAAAGCCGCGCGACAAGTTGGGGGTCGAAGGCGGCGAGCGTCATGAAGACGGAACGATTGGCTTCAAAACTGAACGGCGCGCGCAGAAACCCGATTGCCGATCCGACGCCCGCGCCTTGGGGTATCAGGCAGCGGTCAATGCCAAGTTTCTCGCAAAGTCTGGCCGCGTGGAGCGGTGCTGCCCCGCCAAACGCGATCATCGTGTATTCGCCAAGGTCTTCGCCATTTTCAACGGCGTGAACGCGGGCGGCATTGGCCATATTTTCGTCGACAACCTCGGACACGCCCCAGGCGGCTTCTGTGGCATCCATTGCCAGTTTTTCGCCGACGTGCGCGCCCAGCGAAATTTCGGATTTTTGGGGATAGAGAGGGATTGATCCGCCTGCGAAATTCGCCGGATCAAGCTTGCCAAGGACGAGATCGGCGTCGGTGACTGCTGGCCGGTCGCCATCCCGCCCGTAACAGGCAGGCCCCGGTTCGGAGCCAGCACTTTCGGGGCCGACACGGATCTGGCTCATCGCGTCCACATGGGCAATGGATCCACCGCCGGCGCCAATCTCGACCATGTCAATGACGGGGATAGAGATTGGCATACCGGAGCCTTTTTTGAACCGGTATGTCCGGGCGACCTCAAAAACCCGTGCGGTCTTCGGGGTCTGGTCCTTGATCAGACAAATCTTGGCAGTGGTCCCGCCCATGTCGAAGGACAACGCTTTGTCCAACCCGTGGCGCGCGGCAATATCAGCCGCGAATACCGCACCACCTGCGGGACCGGATTCGACAAGCCGAACCGGAAATTCGGTAGCACTTTCGAGGCTGATGATGCCGCCGCCCGAATGCATCAGAAAAACCGGGCAGTCGGCACCTTCTTCTTCGAGCCGACCTTTCAACCGGCCCAGATAGCTTTTCATCAGGGGCTTGATGAATGCGTTGGCGATGGTGGTGTTGAAGCGTTCGTATTCGCGCATTTGCGGCGACACTTCAGATGAAAGCGAAACCATAACGTCCGGCAGGCGCCTGGCCAGAACATCGCGGATCATTTGTTCGTGCCGGTCGTTGGCATAGGCGTGGAGCAGGCCGACAGCGATGCTTTCGTAGCCTGCCATGGCCAGTTCATCGGCCAGCAATTCAACTTCTGTCGGGTCCAACGGAATAAGCACTTCGCCGCGCGCATCCAACCGCTCGGCCACGACATACCGCCGGTTGCGGGGCAAAAGCGGCTCGGGAAGGGTCAGGTTCAGATCGTATTGTTCGAACCGGCTTTCGGTTCGCATCTCGATCACATCGCGGAAGCCTTTGGTGGTGATCAAGGCGGTCTTGGCACCGCGCCGCTCGATCAGCGCGTTGGTGGCAAGTGTGGTGCCGTGAATGATCTGGTCGATGGAATCGGGCGTGATGCGGCCGGTGTCGCAGACCTGGCGCATACCCTGAAGAATTGCGTCTTCGGGCGCGGCGTAGGTGGTCAGGACTTTAGCCGAGTGTCGGGTGTTGCCGACTTCCAGCACCACGTCGGTGAACGTTCCGCCAATATCGACGCCAAGTCGTGTGGTTTGTGACGCCATGCCCATTCCCCTTCGCTGCCCGGATCAGATTATGGGCCGCGCGAATGATCGTCCAACGAAATAGTTGGTCCAGCAAAATTATGGTTTCGAGAAAGTTGATTAAACCGGTGGCAACGCCCTACTTCGTTCGCAATTCCGAAAGAGTGAAACAGTGCCACATTTTTGAATTGTCATTGGCAACAATAGAGCTAGAAATAAAAATGTTTGTTTTCAATTAGATAAATTGGACTTGGCGAGTCTCTGCCAACGAGCAGCAGGAAATGAGATTGACCGGCGGAATAACCGGGGCCGCACCATTTTCTCGCCACAATTGTAACTACCGTGGGACTGAGTTTGCCGAGTTCATGGTGACTTGTGGCCAATTGATCGCACGATAATGCGCACCGCAACCACCCATCCGAGTGCCGATATCATTAACCGAAAAAAACCGCTGCGCTGACGGAACGTCTTGCGCCAACGGGAGAGGATTGACATGAACACGACCGCATTTTTTGACCCGGCAACCGCAGATACTCCGGAAGAGCTTAGCCCATCGGTGGCTTATAGCGATGTCAGTGGGATACCGGCTGAGGGGTCCGGTCTTGCCGGTGCTGCCTATGTTCCCGGAACCAGCATCTGGAACATCGAGCTTGCGCGCGCAGCGGCTGCTGGCACGCCTGACGCTACTTTTGTCACGACCGAATTCGGATACGGCGCGAAACACAGCGACACGTCGATCACCGAGTTTCTGGGCGAAGACGGTGCGTCGGTGACGGGCAATGGTGATCTTGAAATGGGGCCGTCGGCGCTGACGTTCTCGGGGTACATCTATATACCGCCCGGCGTTCACGAAATTTCGATCACGTCGGACGATGGATTTGATCTGAATATTGGCGGTGTCGATTTCAGCGAATTTTCCAGCGGTCGCTCCACCGATTCGACGGCCCGGGTCGCGGATTTCGACGGCGGGCTGTATTCTTTCGACCTGCTTTATTTCGATGGCGGCGGGAGCATGACCTTGTCGGTCGAGATCGACGGCCTGCCGGTGGATCAAAGCGCATATTACCAATCCCCCGATGACTTCACCGATCCCGATCCGTCGATCCCGCTTGTGCCTGTCGAGGATTATCATCCTTCGTATTTTCTGGGCGAAGACAGTCTGGCGACGCCCATTGATGGCACCGGAACCGATGGTCGTGACGTTATCGAGGGCAAAGGTACCGACGACATCATCGAGGGACTTGGCGGCGACGACGAGCTTTATGGCGGCTATGGCGATGACATCCTGCGCGGCGGCGATGGCGATGACGTTTTGGATGGTGGGCGCGGCTCGGACGTTCTGGAAGGTGGTGCCGGCAATGATCTGCTGATCGCGCGTTCGGACGCAGGCGAGCAGAAGATCGGTCAGCTCGCGATCGACATGCCGACACGCGAAGACCCCGATGGCGAGGTTGATCCGGTTACGCAAAAGTTGGCGATCTATGGCGATCAACCGCTCGTGGGCGACGATGTTCTGATCGGCGGCGAGGGTGAGGATACGTTCCTTATCTCGCCACAGATTAACGCCAAGCTGGATATCATTGAAAAGCACATCAATCCCGATGGAACCATAAACTGGGCGGGTGTGGCAGGCGAGAACAACGAGTTGCACGACCATTGGGTCGATAGCTCGGGCATTGATATCATCGCCGATTACAACGCTGACGAAGACCATATTGCGGTGATCGGGCACACCGCCAACATCTATGTCGAACATAAAGATGTGATGGGCGATGAGGCGCTGGAAAGCATCATCACGGTGATCTCCAACCAGCACGGCGGCGGCGGGGCCCACGATATGGATCTGATCGGGCAGGTGATCGTTCACGGCGATCTGGTCGAGAAGGGTGATATTCAGACAGACGCAAATGTGACCTACGGGCTTGTCGAAAGTTATGATGACGTTGCCGAGGCGCTGTTCCCGCAGGGCGAAGAGAAAATTACCATCGTCGATGGCGTTGAATACAAAGGCTATGACACGCGCACACCGTCAGAAGGTGCCACCAAGGAAACCAACAACGGCATGGGGACCGAGGACGTCGGCCCGGTGACGGGCGACCCATACGGGGCATTTGAGAACGGCAATTTCGCGGATAGCATGCTGGTCACACCGGTCCACGTTGACGAACCGGAACTGACCCGAGACCCGTTTGAGCAGCTTGGGTTTGAAGAGGTGGCCGGTCAGATCATCACTGGCGGTAGCGGCAATAACAATCTGAGCCCGGATGAGCCTGCCGAGCCAGCGGGATTGCCCGGAGCGCTGGGATACTGGAGTTTCGGCAACGAGGCTGACGGTGCTTTTGACGACCTGCGCGGCGAAGGCGGCGCGGTCAAATCCTATACGCTTTATGAAAACCAGGCGCTTTTGAACACCGGTGCCACAACCGAAGGCCCGGACGGCACCGCTGATGGTGCGATGTATTTCAATGGCGAGGATAGCTTTGCATTCCTTGACCACGATGCGTCTATGAACGTCACCCAAGGCACTATCGCGATGTGGGTGCGCCCCGACGATTTGGGTGAGACGTCGATGTTCGTCACCAAGGACCATACCGGTGCCGAAGATGGCGGACATTTCCGGCTGGGGCACACGCAAGAAGGCGGGCTGTTTCTGCGCATGGCGGAAGGCGACGGCGGGCAGAATCACGCCTGGGCGACAGGGACGCTTTTGACCGAAGGCGATTGGGCGCATCTTGCGGTTTCGTTCACCGAGGACGGTGTCACGGTTTATCTGAACGGCGTCGAAGTGCCCAACAATGCCTGGGAAGCCGTTGAGGGCGATGTCGCGACACCGGGCAACTATACCGAAGCCTATCTGCTTCAGAACGAGGAACCCTGGGTCTTCGGCGCGGATCAATACAAGGCTGAATACAACGACACGGCGCAGGAATTTGCCACCGATGACGAAGACCTTCGGCACGAGTTCGAGGGTGCAATCTCGGACTTTGGTGTCTGGGGCGGGTTCACGCCTGCCGACGCTTTAAGTGCAGCCGAAATCAATGACTTGATGGACAATGGTCCGGGTGCTGCCTTGACCAACCCCAGTGGCCCCGCGCCGATTCTGGCCGGGGACGATGTAATCTCGGGCATGGGCGGCAGCGACACAATCGACGGCGGCGCAGGCAACGACACGCTGGATGGCGGTAATGGTGCTGACAACATCCAAGGTGGTTACGGTGACGATAGCCTGATGGGCGGGTCCGGCAATGACACGCTCGATGGCGGTCGCGGGTCGGACCTGTTGGAAGGCGGCGATGGCGACGATCTTCTGATCAGCCGCGCCGATGCGGGCGAAGGTCGGATCGGGCAACTGGTTCTGGACGACCCGTCGCGCGAATTCCCCGATCCGTCCGTCGATGGCGATTATCTGAAACTTGTTGACTGGATTGATCAGGAGATCGCGGGCGATGATGTCATGGTTGGCGGAGCCGGAGCGGACGAGTTCCGCTTTGAAACCCTGATCAACGCCAAGAAAGACATCATTCTTGAGCACGTTGACGACGACCGCACGATTGACTGGATGGGCGTGGCTGGCGAAAACAACCGGCTGCATGACCACTGGGTCGACACGTTGGGGATCGACGTGATTGCCGATTACGACGCCGATGAAGACACGATCTCGGTTATTGGTCACACGACGCAGGTTGAAGTCGATTATCATACTATCGACACCGACGGCGACGGCGTGGACGACGACGCGGTTTCGCTGATCACTGTCTATTCCCAGCAGGGAAACAACGGCGGCGCGCACGACGAGGACTATCTTGGCTATATCGTGGTGCATGGTGACAAGGTTGAAGAAGACGCGATCATCACAGACGCAGGCGTTGCATACGGCATTGTCGAGACGGTTGATGATATTCAGGAGGCGCTGGCGCCGACGGGTGATACCAAGTGGATCGAGTTGGAAGACGGCACGATGCATCTGGGCTATGACACCCGCGACGTGGACGGCGACCCGGTGGGCACCAGCCCATGGGAATATTCGTCGAACGAGTGGTACAATAACGGCGAGGTTGATCTGGCCTCGGCAGTTCCCACCGGCCTTGAAAAACCTGGCACATTGCTCGCCCACGACGGCGGCGAGTTTGGTGGCACCAATGAGCCGATTGAGATTGCGCACGACGCCGCGCAAGCCACCGGCGAAGGCACCTGGGCGTTCAATTTCACCGCCTATAACCCCGGCAATGACCAGAACCAGGCGCTGATCTCGAAAGACCACACTGGCTTTCAGGATGGTGGTCACCTGACCGCATACATCAACACCCACGGCGTTCTGAAAGTTCGGTTTCAGAGCGAGACCGAGGACAAATACCTTTACGACTGGGACGTGCGGATCGAGGAAGATGAGGAATATCACTTCGCCTTTACTTTCGATCAGGACGAGATCGGGCTTTATCTGAACGGCGAGCTTGTCGATGCTGACACCGGTTTTGCGGGTGGCATGTCTGGCAACGAGGAGGATCTCGTCCTTGGGGCCTCGACCCGCACCCGGTGGGAAGAAGACGACAATCTTGAATGGCACTTTGACGGTGAGATTGAAAATTTGCTGCTTCTTGATCGCCCGCTTGAAGAGATCGAGATCCTGTTCCTGTCAGAAAACGGCAACGATCTGGATGCGCTGAACCCAATCTATGGTCTTGAGGCGGTGGAAGGCGAAGAGACCGGTGGCGAGGAAACCGGTGGTGAGGAAACTGGTGGTGAGGAAACCGGCGGTGAGGAGACCGGCGGCGAGGAAACTGGCGGAGAGGAAACTGGCGGCGAGGAGACCGGTGGTGAAGAAACCGGCGGTGAGGAGGAAATGCCGCCCGTTGATTCCGGAGGATCCGGTGGCATCGGCGCATTTCTGAACGCATTGTTCAGTATCATACTGTCGATATTCGGGGGTGGCGGAGGCGACACACCGCCGCCGGCGCCGGAGGAGGTCGAAGACGAGCTTGATGAACTGGCAACGCTTCTGAGCGATCTTCTGCCACCGCGTGGAACGATGGACGATGATGAAGATCCATCGGCGATGGAAGAAGAAGATCTGCTGGAAACGGTTCTCTGATAATTTTGGCCGCGGATCACTCCGCGGCCATTTTTAACTCAGGCCACCAAAGCGGACCCCCGACAAATCGGCCATCTCGCGTTTCCAGGTTGTCAGATCGTCAGCGCTGAACCCTGACAGATGGTCGTGGCCGCAGGCGCGCGCCATCACCTGCATCAGCTCGACGCTGGCCTCGAAGAAGTTTGCAAGCTGGCGCGCGGATTTTTCAACAACAAGGCGGCTGATCAAGTGAGGTTTCTGCGTGGCAATACCGACCGGGCAGTTGTTGGTATGGCAGGCGCGCATGGCGATGCAGCCGATTGCCTGCATCGCGGCGTTGGAGAGCGCGATTGCATCGGCACCAAGTGCCAGCGCCTTCACGAAATCCGCCGGCTTGCGCAATCCCCCGGTGATGACCAGGGTGATGTCGCTGCGCCCTGACGTATCGAGGTGCCGCCGGGCGCGGGCAAGAGCCGGGATCGTTGGCACGCTTATGTTGTCGCGAAACAGGATCGGTGCCGCCCCGGTTCCGCCACCGCGCCCGTCAAGAATGATATAGTCCACGCCGACCTCCAGTGCTGCGTCGATGTCTTTTTCGATGTGCTGGGCAGAAAGCTTGTATCCGATTGGAATGCCGCCTGTTCTTGACCGAACCTCGTCCGCGAACTCTTTGATCTGGCTGACTTCTGTCCATTCCGGAAACCTCGGTGGCGAGATCGCGTCTTTGCCTTCCTGCAACCCGCGCACCTCGGCAATCTTTCCTTTGACCTTCTTGCCGGGCAGATGCCCGCCGGTGCCGGTCTTGGCCCCTTGCCCGCCTTTGAAATGGAATGCCTGAACGCGGTCGAGCTTGTCCCAGGAAAATCCAAACCGCGCCGAGGCAAGTTCATAGAAATATCGGCTGTTGGCCGCTTGCTCTTCGGGAAGCATTCCGCCTTCGCCCGAACAAATGCCTGTGCCCGCCAGTTCCGCGCCGCGCGCCAAGGCAACCTTCGCCGGTTCAGAAAGCGCGCCGAACGACATATCCGAGACGAATAGAGGGATCTGGAGCCTGAGCGGCTTTTGTGCGTTTGGACCGATGACAATATCCGTGCCGACCGCGTCCTCGTCCAGCAAAGGTGGTTTGTGAAGCTGTGCGGTCAGAAGTTGAATGTCGTCCCAGTCGGGCAATTCGGCGCGCGGGACACCCATCGCTTCGACTTTGCCGTGGTGACCGACCTTGGAAAGTCCGTCGCGCGCGTATTGCTGGATGAGGCCGGTATATGGTTCTTCTTCGGTGCCGTGGGATGCGTCGGCGTAAAGTCCGAGATAGGCGTCGCGGTTGAAGGGCTGCGGGTTTTCAAGCGCCCAGGCGTTAATTTGCTCTTTATCGACGCAAACTTCGCCATCTTCGATCCAGCTTGTGAACTTCGGAAGCGCTTCGTCGTTGGCATATTCCGAGACACCGCTATCCAGCCGATAGTCCCAGTAGTGGACCCCGCACATCAGGTTTTTGCCGCTGACAAAGCCGTCCGACATCAGCGCGCCGCGGTGTAGGCAACGACCATAGAAGACCGCAACTTCGTCATCGAACCGCACAACTACCAGGTCCACCTCGCCGACCAATGCGTATTGCGGTTTGCGGTCTGGTAGTTTGTCCCAGTTGGCAACGACGGTCGGGGTCATGGTGCATCCTTTCGCGGGTAATTTTCCGAGACTAGGCTGCGCCGCACGCCGTGGTCCAGATATTCATTAGCCGGTCGGTGCTTGCAAAGAAATGAAGGAAATCCGACTAACCCCGATTGACGCCGCCAAGGCCTGTCGGCAGAGTCTCGCGGGCCGTTGGGCAGTGATTTTGTCGCGGCGACGATTGTGGGGAATTGGCTATGGCACTTAACATCGCAGTTCTTGGCGCAGGGCGGATCGGGCAGGTTCACGCAGCGGCAATTGCGTCCGTTCCCAACGCCAATCTGGTGGCGGTGTCCGATCCTGTGCGGGCCGCGGCGGAAAACTTGCAGCAGAAATACGGCGCAGACATAAGGTCGATCGACGACATCCTTAGCGCCGATGACACGGACGCCGTGATCATTTGCACGCCAACCGATACGCACGCCGATCTGATCGAAAAGTTTGCGCGTGCTGGAAAGGCGATATTTTGCGAAAAACCTGTCGACCTTAGTGTTGATCGTGTTCGGGCCTGTCTTGAAGTTGTCAAAGAAACCTCGGCGATTTTGATGGTTGGCTTTAACCGGCGTTTCGATCCTGATTTCAACGCGTTAAAGGCTGCAGTTGATCAAGGGCGTGTCGGTGACGTCGAAATGGTGACAATCACGTCGCGCGATCCCGGCCCGCCGCCTTACGAGTATATCGAGCGTTCGGGCGGCATTTTTCGCGATATGACAATTCATGATTTTGACGTGGCGCGGTGGCTGCTTGGCGAAGAAGTTGAAAGCGTCTTTGCCTCGGGCAGTGTATTGGTTGACCCCGAGATCGGCGCGCGGGGCGATTTTGACAGCGTGAATGTGATTTTGAGAACACCCGGCGGGCGGCAGGCCGTGATCACCAATTCACGGCGCGCAAGCTACGGCTATGATCAGCGGATCGAGGTGCACGGCTCGGCGGGCGCGGTTTCGGCGGAAAACCAGCACGAAGCGCGCATCGAACTGGCCGACAAAGACGGCTTTCATCGCCCACCGCTTTTGAATTTTTTCATGAGCCGTTATACCGCTGCATATGCCGCCGAGATAGTGGCGTTTGTCGACGCGGTTGAAACCGCGACAGAACCGCCGACGACCGGCGCCGATGGTTTGATGGCGCTTGTATTGGCCGAGGCGGCAGTGCGATCAGTGGCTGAGACGCGGGCGGTCAGGGTGTCCGAGGTTCTTCGCTAAAGTTCGGAACGGGTAGTTAGGGGAGGCTCACATGAGCACGATACGTCTTACGGCCGCGCAGGCGCTGGTGCGCTTTCTGAGCGCCCAGTTAACGGAAGATGGCGTGCCCTATATCGCAGGCATTTGGGCTATTTTCGGGCATGGAAACGTGGCGGGTCTGGGTGAGGCACTTTATGCGTCGCGCGATGCTTTACCGACCTATCGCGGACACAACGAACAGACCATGGCGCACGCCGCGATTGCATTCGCCAAGCAATCCAAGCGTCAGCGTGCGATGGCAGTCACATCATCCATCGGACCGGGTGCCACGAACATGGTCACTGCCGCAGCACTTGCGCACGCAAACCGCCTTCCGGTATTGTTCCTGCCCGGCGATATCTTCGCGACGCGCGGCCCCGATCCGGTTTTGCAGCAAGTCGAGGATTGGTCGGACGGCACGGTCAGCGCGAACGACTGCTTTCGCCCCGTTAGCAGGTATTTCGACCGGATTTCACGGCCCGAGCACCTGGTGACGGCGCTGCCCCGGGCGATGGCGACGATGACGGATCCCGCCACATGCGGGCCGGTCACGTTGGCTTTTTGTCAGGACACACAGGCCGAAGCCTATGACTATCCGGAAAGCTTCTTTAAGCCGCGCGTCTGGAAAATGCGGCGCATCCAGCCGGATATAGGCGAATTGGAGCAACTTGCCGAAGCGATAAAGGCTGCGAAAAATCCGGTCGTTATCGCGGGCGGTGGGGTTCATTATTCCGATGCCGCAGACACGCTTCGCACGTTCGTCGAGGCTCACAATATTCCGGTCGTTGAAACCCAGGCTGGCAAATCCGCCTTGCCATGGGACCATCCGCTGAATTTGGGCCCGATCGGTGTGACCGGTGCGGCATCCGCCAATGCAGCGTGCAATGCGGCGGATCTGGTTTTTGGCGTCGGGACACGGCTTCAGGATTTTACCACCGGTTCGTGGTCGCTGTTCAAGGAACCAGACCGGGTGCTGGCCAGCCTGAATGTGCAAACCTATGACGCCGTAAAACACGGCGCTTTGCCATTGAATGCCGATGCTCGTGTGGGGCTTCAGGCGCTGACGCATGCGCTGGGAGGCCACAAAGCCACCGGACCCGATCCGAAGCTGAAGCAGGATTGGTTTGCCGCCGTTGACCCGCTGACTGCTGTTCCCAGCGATACCAATGCCCAACCGAGCGATATGCAGGTCGTGGGGGCCGTCCAGCGCGCAAGCGACGAGAAAACTGTCGTCATGGGGGCCGCAGGAACCATGCCGGGCGAGCTTCACAAGCTTTGGAAGGCATCCGGGCCGGGGTCGTATCACATGGAATACGGCTATTCCTGCATGGGCTACGAAATTGCCGGCGCGATTGGCATCAAAATGGCCGATCCTGATCGTGATGTGATCGCGATGGTGGGTGACGGCAGCTATATGATGGCCAATTCCGAGCTGGCGACTGCGGTTATGATGGGCATCAAGATCACCGTGGTCATCACTGATAACCGTGGATTTGCCTGCATCAACCGGCTGCAGATGGGGACCGGTGGCGCGGAATTTAACAATCTTCTCGACACCGCCTATCATGTAATCCCGTCGAAGATTGATTTTGCCGCACACGCCGCAAGCATGGGGGCCGAGGCCGTTCATGTCGGATCAATTGCCGAGCTGGAAGATGCGCTGGCGAAGGCAAAAACTGCGCCCGGGCCGTTCGTTGCCGTTATTGACACCGATCCATATCCGTCGACGCCCTTTGGAGGCAGCTGGTGGGAGGTCGCGGTGCCCGAGGTTAGCGGACGCGAGGCTGTCCGCGAGGCACGCAAGAACTACGAGGCGGGCCTTGCTGAAAGGAACAAGGGTTGACCCCAGCCCCCTGCCGTTCTCAGTAGTGCGCGAACGAGGACCAAATACATGAGCATATTGCTGCGCAAGCCGACCGGACACCGAGGCAAAGTGCATGACATAACGCCTGCATCAGCGAATTGGGGTTACGTCGGTTTCGGGCTTCATCGGTTGGCTTCGGGCGACGCGGTAGCCGAGGCCACAGGTGATCGTGAAGCGATACTGGTGCTTGTCGAGGGTCGCGCGGAATTGACCGTGGGTGGCAAGAGTTTCGGCGAGCTGGGCGATCGGATGGATATTTTTGAACGCACCCCGCCCCATTGCCTTTACGTGCCAAACGACAGCGACTGGACTGCTCGCGCGACGACCGATTGCACGATTGCGGTATGCACTGCGCCGGGAAATGGTGGGCATTCTGCGCAGGTTATCGGCCCGATGGGCATCGCATTGGAAGAGCGCGGCAAGGGCACGAACACGCGCTATATCAACAACATAGCGATGGAAGGTCGCGATGTGGCGGACAGCCTGCTTGTGACCGAAGTGTTCACGCCCGCCGGGCACTGGTCATCCTATCCGCCGCACCGGCACGACGAAGATGATTATCCCAATATGACCTATCTGGAGGAGACGTATTATCATCGCCTGAACCCGGCGCAGGGGTTCGGCATTCAGCGCGTCTGGACCGAAGACGGGTCGCTGGACGAGACGATGGCCGTTTCAAACCACGACGTCGTGCTTGTTCCCAAAGGGCATCATCCGTGCAGTGCACCTTATGGGTACGATATGTATTATCTGAACGTTATGGCGGGCCCGCTGCGCAAGTGGCGGTTCAAGAACCACCCGGATCACGATTGGATCGCAAAGCGCGACCAATAGGTGAAATTGCAATTTCTGTGCGTCAGATTTCGGAGCCTTCGACCTGGCGCTCCAGTCGCTGAATTGTATCTGACAACCCGTCGCGGTTGGGATGCAGCATTTCGACTTCGCGCCATGCACCCAATGCGGCTTCCGGCTTGCCAATTTCTTCCAAAATCAGGGCAAGGCCGCTCATCGCTCCGAAATGCCGGGGATTTAGCGCCAGCGTCTTGCGAATATCTTCGAGTGAAAGCCCGAACTGGCCGGTTTGAAAAAACGCAGTTGCCCGCGCATTGTAGCCTTCGGCGAAATCCGGCGCGTGGTCGATCAGTGCTGAAAAATGCTGGATTGCCCGGTCAAGGTCGCCATTCTCCAATGCTTCGCGTCCGCGATTGTGCAGCAAATCCATCGCGTCTGATCCAGATCGCGACCAAATGTCGTAAATCCGCCCCTCGATTTGCGCCGCCGCTGTGGCGTCGGCCAACTTCAATCCTTCAAAAAGCGCTTCAAGCTCGGCATCGTCGGCATGGGCAAACGTCAGGAAAATCAGACTTGCGCTTGCTGCCGCAACGGCACATTTGAGATATGAACGAATTTGAAGCATGACGCGTGCAAGATTAACGCATGACGCCAGGATTGCGAGCCCCGCGGCGTCACGAAAATGGGAGTTGAACATGAGCGACGTAATCGAGAAGGCGGTGACCGCCCTGAATGCAAAGCTGGAGGGCAGCGGTTTCGAGGGAACCGCGAAATTCACGATCGAGGATGAAGGCGCGATCATGCTGGACGGCGAAGGCGCGCGCGCAGCGGACGAGGACGCGGACGTGACAATGACCGCTGACGCCAACACGTTCCGCGCGATCCTGGACGGGGAGTTGAACCCCACCGCTGCTTTCATGTCTGGCAAATTGACAATCGACGGCGACATGGGCGCTGCAATGCGCCTGGGAACGGTTCTATCCTGAGCGACGACGCACCGTTTGACGTTGCCCTTTCTGAGGGGTCATCCAGCGTTCGCGCATTTTGGGCGCTTGCTGATGATGGCGTGAGGCTGCGATTGGGGTTGTGGGCGGCGCCAGACCCGCGCGGCACGATATTTCTGTTTCCCGGCCGGACCGAAATTCTGGAAAAATACGGCCGCGTGGCGCGCGAAATGACCGAGGCCGGATATAACGTTCTTTGCATTGACTGGCGCGGGCAGGGACATTCGGACCGGCTTATACCCGATCGAAGGCCGGGCCACGTTGGTCAATTTTCCGACTATCAGCGTGACGTTGCTGTATTTGTGCAGGCCGCCGCCGACCTGAGCCTGCCAGCGCCGCACTATCTGGTTGCCCATTCGATGGGTGGTTGCATCGGTCTGCGCGCGCTGATTGACGGCTTGGGGGTTGAACGCACGGTCTTTTCGGCACCGATGTGGGGCGTTCACGTCGACGCACACTTGCGACCGCTCGCGGCTGTTTATTCCTGGATCATGCGCAAGATCGGCCTGGACAACACCGTGATGCCCGGCACCCGCCCGGCCAACTACGTGACCTATACGTCGCTGGCCGAGAATATGCTGACCACAGATCAGGAATATCATAACTTCATGATCCGGCAGGCGGAAAATGCGCCTGATATTTCTGTGGGTGGCCCGACGGTGCATTGGTTTCATCAGGCGCATCTGGAAACGGCCGCACTTGCAGTGGCACCCAGACCGGCGGTTCCGGTTTTGACGTTTCTTGGCACTGAGGAACAGATTGTCGAGCCGTCAGCGGTCCGGGATATGCACCGAAACTGGGGGACAGCGCGACTTGAACCGGTCGAAGGCGCGAAACATGAACTGATGATGGAGGCGTCGCATCTGCGCGGCCAATTCATGCGCGGCATGTTCGAATTTTTCGAGCGGGACCAATAGGTAGGCGCGCAAATCGCCGACGCGGCTTGCGTTGCCGTAGGAATGTCCGGATTTGAAATTAGTGAGGCGCGGTCTCACCCGACCGCGCCTCAGCCCCACCCAATCGACGCGGGCAACCGGGACAGGTCGCTCACCGCATCAGAGCATTCTTAAACTTCGTCGCCGCCGTTGTTTTTGCCGCCGGACTTGCCCGGATCGCCATCTTCGTCACCATTTCCGCGGCCCGAGTCCGGGTTTTTGCCGCCATCATCGTCAGCAGAGGGATCCGTTTCGGGTTCGGGGTCAGGGGTCGGACCGGGTTCCGGTTCCTGCACCGGATCAGAGGTCGGTGTCGGGTCTGTAAAGCTGTCAGCGATGGTTACGCTGGCGACAACCAGGTCCTGACCTTCGTTTTCGATCGGCTTGATGAAGGCAAAAACATCCGTCACCGTCCTGCGATTGGCGCGCTCGCGGTCTTCGGTATCAATAACCGGGGCTTCT
>CAXMNX010000023.1:0-4273 GCA_964194845.1 uncultured Boseongicola sp. | reverse complement strand
TGGCGCACCCGACAGGATTCGAACCTGTGGCCTCTGCCTTCGGAGGGCAGCGCTCTATCCAGCTGAGCTACGGGTGCCTGCGGCGCGGTATAATGGCGCGACCCGCGACTGGCAATCGAGATTGTGCGCCGCGATAGCGTGGGACATAGTTCTTTTGCAGCGCCCCAACCAATCACCCAAAAAGCTCGTGGCAAAGCTCCAGCGCCTCGACCAGCACGTCCACCTCGCCCTCTGTGTTGTAAAGCCCGAAGCTGGCGCGGCATGTCGCTGTAAACCCGAGGTGATCCATCAGCGGCCCGGCGCAATGATGCCCTGCCCGCACGGCAACGCCCTTTTTGTCAAGGATCGTCGAAATGTCGTGCGCATGGGCGGAACCCTCAAGCGTGAAGGAAAAGATCGCAGCCTTGTCAGCGGTTGTGCCCTGAAGCTGAAGCCAATTCAGGCCCCCAAGCCGCAATACGGCGTAATCCCTCAGGCGGTTCTCATGGGCCGCAATGTTTTCCATGCCCAGGTCCATCAGATAATTTAGCGCCGCGCCCAACCCAATCTGCTGAACAATTCCGGGAGTTCCCGCCTCGAACTTCATCGGCGGATCGGCCCAGGTTATCGCCTCCTTGGACACTTCGCGGATCATGTCGCCGCCGCCCATAAAGGGGCGCATTTCATCCAGACGTTCGCGGCGCACATAGATAGCGCCCGACGCCGACGGACCATAAAGCTTGTGGCCAGTTATCGCATAGAAATCGCAACCGATGTCCTGAACATCCACCGGGCCATGCACCGCGCCCTGGCTGCCATCGACCAATACCGGCACGCCCATTTCGTGCGCAGCAGCCGTGATGGCTTTGACGTCGACGCGCGTGCCCAAAACATTCGACAGATGCGTCACTGCGACCAGTTTTGTTCTGGGGCCAATTGCATCGATAACCTTTTGCGGGTCCAGGGCCCCGGTATCGTCCACATCAACCCATTTTATGACGACGCCCTGGCGTTCGCGCAGAAAGTGCCAGGGTACAATATTGGCGTGATGCTCCATGACGGACAGCAGAATTTCATCGCCCGCTTCCAGCCGTGGCATCGCCCAGCCATAGGCGACCATGTTGATGCCTTCGGTTGTGCCGGTGTTCATGACGATTTCATTTTCCGATCCGGCGTTCAGAAACTTTGCAATCGTGCCACGAACGGCCTCGTATTTCTCGGTCGAGAGGTTTGAAAGATAATGCAGGCCCCTGTGAACGTTGGAATATTCATCCGAGTAACCGGTGGTCACGGCGTCGATAACTGCCTGCGGTTTTTGCGCCGACGCGCCATTGTCGAGGTAGACCAGCGGCTTGCCGTTCACCTCGCGGGACAGAATAGGAAAGTCGCGGCGAATTGCGCCCACGTCGTACATCAAGCAACTCCTGCTACGCGGATTCCTGCCAGCGACATCGCGAAGATCAGAACAAATGCCACACCTATGGACGCAATAATCAATACTCCGAGCGCGCGCCACAGCGACCCAAAGCCGTGCAAAACCGCGATGAAGTTCAAGTTCAGCCAGAACATGAACACAATCAGCGCAAGGTAATAAATGTCCGCAAGTGGCGGAATGACAAATACTAGTGCAAGCTCGATCAGTTGTCCGGCAAAAATCATTGCTTGAAGGAAAACAGTCAGCAAAAGCGTCTCGTCAAACCCGCCCTTTCCCCCCATTAGCTCGCCAATTTTCCAGACCAGGAACACCGATGCTGCGCCCGCAACAGCTGAAGACATCGTAAGCCCGAAGGGCGATACAATCGCCACGCCATTTGGCCCAGTCGGTGGTCCGATCAGATAAATCAGGATGACCGACAAAACGACAAGCAGCGCAAATGTCGGCCACAGCACTTGTTTCGGCACACCCATCGAAAGAAGCGTCGAGGCGGCCTCGCGCGGTTCGCGGAACGTTTGTTTTACCACGGGAAGGAGCACGCCAAGCATTTCTAGACAGACCCTCCATCGCGATAGCTGCCAACCTCGGCAAGACCCATTGCCCAAAACACCAGGGTTCCGGTAAATGCAACCAGGCCAAAGACCGATGCCGTGATCGTTTGGCCCGAAAACCCGGTTACCAGACCCGAAATGAGCCATAGCGGCGCTGCGGCTAAGGCTGCCCAAAATAGCGCCATGCGCGCCTCGTAACCGGTGGCGCCGGTTCCGGCAATCCGAAGCGCTGCATGGCTGATCATCGCCAGGACATAGCAAACAAGCGGCGCCATCAGAACCCAACCAAAAAGCGCGCCCGCCAGAAGGTCTTCAAGGGTGATTCCGGCATCCACAAACGCTTCGCGCGAAAGGCGCGGCCACTGCGCGATAAACATGATGCCGCACGCGGCCATCAACGTCGCGAGCGCGCGATCTTCACGCACCTTCGTCCCGATGCGCCGCCGCAGCACCCGCCGCGGCGCGCGATAGCTCTGAAGTATATCGAGCACCACGCTCAACAGCGCCTCCTAGTCCTGACGCCTGCGGTTTAGCCAGCCTTCAAGGCGACCATAAATATCTTCCGCTATTGCTTCATTTTCAATTTCTTCGATGGCCTCGGCCAGAAACGCCAATGTCAGCAGATCTTGCGCATCGCCGCGCGGCACACCACGGGCGCGCAGATAAAACAGCGCATCCTCGTCAATCGCTCCACTGGTCGTCCCGTGCGAGCAGATGACGTCGTCGGCATAGATCTCCAGTTCGGGTTTCGCCAGAAACTGCGCATCTTCGTCAAGCAAAAGAGCCTGGCTAAGCTGATATCCGTCGGTTTTCTGCGCGCCCTGCTTGACGAGTATCTTGCCCTGAAAGGCCCCGACCGCACCGTTTCGAAGAACTTTCTTGAATACCTGACGGCTTTCGCAATTGACGGCGTCGTGGGTCACAAAAACCGTATCGTCATGATGAAATTCGCCGTCGCCCAGCGCTGCGCCAGCGATGTGAGCGACGCTAAAATCACCCACCATTTCGACAATTGCCTCGTTCCTCGTCAGGCGGCCATTGGCCGTCAACGTGAAAGATTTGAACAGGCTTTCGCTGCCAAGGCGCGCGAATATATGCGTCACTGCCTGCCGTTCGTGGTCGCGCCCCTGCGTGCGGACGTGGTGAAAGGCGGCATTGTCGGCGATATCAACCTCCATGCACTTGTTGAAACGCGCCGCAGCCGGGCCGCTTTCAAGAAGCGTCAAATCACCACCATTTTCAATCTTAATGACGAAATGCAGAATTACATCGCTGGTCGTGTCTTCGTGCAGGAACCTTAGCGACACCGGGCGCGAAACGGGACCGGTCACCCGAATGACCAAACCATCGGTGGCAAATGCCGTATTCAGGGCCGCGTGTGGCCGGGCGACAGGTGTTTGCCCGCGCGCCTCGAGCGTGCCGTAAGTTTCCCTGGCCCAGTGGATGTCCGTCGCCATCGCATCGGTCAGCCGCTCGATCTCCAACCCTTCCTGGTGAAAATCATCGGATGCCTCGCGATCAAATACCCCGTCGCGAAAGACAATATCCAGACGATCAATCCGATCATAAACAGGCACCTCGCGCGCATCAAACAGCTCCGCCTCGGCCGCCATCGGTGCGTTTAGCGCATCCGGTTTGGTGAACCGCCAGTATTCGTCGCGCCGCCCAGGAAGCCCTGCCATTCGAAGCCGCGCAAGTGCATCCTGGCGTGCGGCCGTTGCCCAGGCCGCTCCGTCGGGCATGACAAGGGCCGCCAACCGGGCCTCGGTTACATCGCTTTTTGCCTGAGGAAGCGCCATTACGCGACCTCGGCCAAAAGATCGGCATAGCCGTTATTTTCAACCTCGAGAGCCAGTTCTGGGCCACCTGATTTCACGATCCGACCATCTGCCATTATGTGAACGACGTCCGGTTTGATGTGGTCGAGAAGCCGTTGATAGTGCGTGATAACCAGAAAAGCGCGGCCTTCACTGCGCAACGCATTGACCCCGCCCGCCACAAGTTTCATCGCATCGACATCCAACCCTGAGTCGGTTTCATCCAGGATGCACATACGTGGCGCAAGAACCGCCATTTGCAGTATTTCGTTCCGTTTTTTCTCGCCACCTGAGAAACCGACGTTAACCGAACGCTTGAGCATGTCGGCGTCGATTTTCAGGTCTTTCGCCTTTTCACGGATCAGCTTCAGGAAATCGGCGGCACTTACCTCGTCTTCGCCGCGCGCTTTGCGTTGGGCATTCAGTGCTGTGCGAAGGAAGGTCATATTGCCGACGCCCGGTATCTCGACCGGATACTGAAAGGCCAGAAA
>CAXMNX010000022.1:0-3078 GCA_964194845.1 uncultured Boseongicola sp. | reverse complement strand
GCGGCTCCCACGACTAGTAGTGGGCCGAGCTCGATCGCTGCCGATTCTCCGCCGTGTCCAGCTGGACCAGACTTCAACATCGTGCAGGAAACCTCCTAATTGACTCGAAGCTGAAACTGGTACGCAGGTCCGCTTTGGGCTCATACCCGCCATCAATTCCGCTATCCCTCAGTTCAAAGCGGCGCTCACTCCCTTAACGCCAATTGCGGCGATGTCACGTCGAGCCCCAGCGCCTTGCCGACCGCGAAATATGTCAGCTTGCCGGCATGGACGTTCAACCCCTCCAAAAGATGCGGATCATCCGTGCAGGCCTGCTTCCAACCCTTGTCCGCCAGCGCCAGCAGGAACGGCATCGTCGCATTGGTCAGCGCAATCGTCGATGTGCGCGCCACCGCGCCGGGCATGTTGGCGACGCAATAGTGCATGATGCCGTCAACCTCATAGATCGGGTCGGCGTGGGTCGTGGCTTTTGACGTCTCGAAACACCCGCCCTGGTCGATGGCGACGTCAACCAGCGCGGCGGCTGGCTTCATGGTCGACAATTGCGCGCGGCTGATCAGCTTTGGCGCTGCTGCACCGGGGATCAGCACCGCGCCGATCACCAGGTCTGCCTGCTCAACCAGTTCCGCCGTCGCGGTGGCGGTCGAGTATTGGTTCTTGAAGACACCGCCAAAGACATCGTCCAGATACCGAAGCCGCGGCAACGACCGGTCCAGCACAGTCACATCCGCGCCCATCCCGGCCGAGATCTTGGCGGCATGGGTGCCGACGACACCGCCACCGATCACAACAACTTTGGCCGGCCCGACGCCCGGAACACCGCCCATCAGCACGCCGCGACCGCCATTGGCCTTTTGCAACGTCCAGGCACCAACCTGCGGTGCCAAACGTCCGGCAACTTCGGACATCGGGGCCAGAAGCGGCAACCCGCCCCGGTCGTCGGTTACGGTTTCATAGGCGATGCAGGTCGCACCGCTGGCGATCAGGTCATGCGTTTGATCCGGGTCCGGTGCCAGATGCAGATAGGTGAACAGTATCTGCCCCTCGCGCAGCATCTTGCGCTCGACCGGCTGCGGTTCCTTGACCTTCACGATCATCTCCGCGCTGGCGAAAATTTCTTCCGCCGTACCGACAATGCTGGCACCGACGGCGATGTAATCCTCGTCGGTGAAACCGGCGCCAAGTCCGCCACCTTTCTGAACCACAACCTCGTGCCCGTGGCGCACCGCTTCACCAGCGGTCGAGGGCGTCATGCCGACGCGAAATTCCTGCGGTTTGATCTCTTTTGGGCATCCGATTTTCATGGGGCTCTCCTACTCAACATTCGCTACTTGCACCGGATCGTTTGCAAGAGGGCGCGAAATTGACTGGATGGTTGCGCTATTTTTGGTAGAATATTCGGAGAATCTCAGAAATCACGATGGAGTCTTGCGCAATGTCCGAATTCGACGCGACAGATACCCGGATATTGAACGTTCTGCAAAAGCGCGGCCGGATATCGAATGCGGATCTGTCCGAGGCTGTAAATCTATCCGCCAGTGCGTGCCACCGCCGTGTTCAAAGGTTGGAAGAGGCCGGGATCATCCGCGACTATGTGGCGCTTCTTGATCCCCGGAAACTCGGCCGTCCAACGGTCGTCTTTGTCGAGATCACGCTATCGGGTCAGGCCGACGAAGTGCTCGACGCATTCGAACGCGGCGTGAAGCTGATCCCGGACGTTCTGGAATGCCACCTGATGGCGGGGACGGCGGATTATCTGCTGAAAGTCGTGGCCGAAGACACCGAAGACTTCGCCCGCATCCATCGTCGCTACCTGGCGCGCCTTCCAGGCGTCGCCCAGATGCACTCGTCCTTCGCGCTCAGAACGGTGCGTCAGACAACCGCCCTACCGGTCTGAGCCTTCTTCTGTTCAATAATATTCTGGGGGTCAGGGGGGCAACACACCCCCCTAAAAACAACAAACCCCCGGGGCTTGCCACGGGGGTCGTCGTTGGCAACCGAAGTCGCCCAGTGTCTGAAGAGCTTAAAGCATCCCTTCGCGTTGCGCTTTCTTACGCGCCAGCTTGCGGGCACGGCGAATGGCCTCGGCCTTTTCGCGCGCGCGTTTTTCGGACGGTTTCTCGAAATGCTGCCGAAGCTTCATTTCACGGAAAACGCCCTCACGCTGTAGCTTCTTTTTCAGAGCGCGAAGCGCCTGATCGACATTGTTGTCGCGAACACTGACCTGCATGTGGTTGTCACCACCTTTCTAAGTTAGAGTTGCATAAGAATTGCAGGAAGTGGCGCTATAGCAGGGGCCTGAAGTCTTGTCTACCGCCCCATTGGGCGCAAAATTCAGAGTGTGATGACCGAGAAATCCAATACAACAAAGGCCCGGCTGCTTTCCGCGATATTGCCCCATGTCGCGTTTGATGGCTGGTCGGATGTCAGTTTTGTCGCGGCCGCCGAAGACGCCGAAACGCCATTGAAAGACGCCCGCGCAACCTGTCCGCGCGGGGCCATCGACCTCGCGGTTGCGTTTCACCGTCAGGGTGATGCGGCGATGGCTGAACGTATTGCGAGGTCCGATCTTTCCGAGATGCGATTTCGCGACAAGGTGGCGACCGCGCTGCAGTTTCGCATCGAAGCGATGACCGACAAGGAAGCGGTGCGCCGCGCCTCCACGCTATTCGCTTTGCCGGTTCACGCGCCCGACGGTGCGCGTCTGGTTTGGGAAACCGCCGATCACGTCTGGACCGCGCTGGGGGATGCTTCGCGCGATGGCAACTGGTATTCGAAGCGCTTGACGCTATCGGGCGTCTGGGCCGCGACTGTCCTGTTCTGGCTGGGCGACGAAAGCCCTGATCATGCCGAGACGACCGCGTTCATCCACCGGCGGATCGTCGATGTGATGAAGATCGAAAAGTTGAAAGCGGACCTTCGCGAGAACCCCTTCACCAAGCCACTGATGTCGCTGCAATCGGCGCTGTTTGACAGACTGAATGCACCTGATCCGGCGGCGATGGACGATTTTCCCGGACGCTGGAAGGGTCCGGTGTCCTGACGTGTTGCTTGAAATTCGGCGGAATATCCCATGAC
>CAXMNX010000021.1:0-18684 GCA_964194845.1 uncultured Boseongicola sp. | reverse complement strand
CCGAGATGGTGATGCCGGGCGACAACCTGAAGTTCACGGTTGACCTGATCGCGCCGATCGCAATGGAAGACGGCCTGCGCTTTGCCATCCGCGAGGGCGGGCGCACCGTCGGTTCAGGCGTCGTGTCGAAGATACTTGAGTAAATGGACAGTGTCGGGGTGACCCCCGGCCTGCGCCAGCACGAATATAGGCCGGGCTTAAGCCCGGCTTGCAAGAGAAAAACAAAGTTCGACGTGGAGGCATGACCGCCTCCACCTCTCAACAAAAGGAACATGGACAATGGCTATCGCCAGTCAGAACATCCGGATCAGGCTGAAAGCGTTTGATTACCGCGTCCTTGACGCCTCGACGCTTGAAATCGTCAACACCGCAAAGCGGACGGGCGCGCAGGTGCGTGGTCCGATCCCGATGCCGAACAAGATCGAGAAATACACGGTTCTTCGCGGTCCGCACGTTGACAAGAAATCGCGCGACCAGTTCGAGATCCGCACGCACAAGCGTCTTCTCGATATCATAGATCCGACGCCGCAAACCGTGGACGCGCTGATGAAGCTCGACCTGGCTGCCGGCGTGGACGTCCAGATTTCGGTTTAAGGGAGGGCACCTGCCATGTTGCGCTCCGGCGTTATCGCAAAGAAAGTCGGGATGACCCGGCTATTCATGGAGGACGGGAAACAGATACCTGTGACCGTTCTTCAGCTGGACAAATTGCAGGTCGTCGCCACGCGCACGCCCGAGAAGGACGGCTATGCAGCGGTTCAGCTTGGTGCAGGCACGGCGAAGGCCAAGCGCACCAGCCAGGCCATGCGCGGCCATTTCGCGGTGGCGAAGGTTGAGCCCAAGCGCAAGATCGCGGAGTTTCGGGTGGACCCGGAAAACCTGATCGGCGTGGGCGAAGAGATTACCGCGAACCACTATTTCGAAGGCCAGTTTGTGGATGTTTCGGGAACGAGCATCGGTAAAGGCTTTCAGGGTGCGATGAAGCGGTGGAACTTTAAGGGTTTGCGCGCCTCGCACGGGGTGTCGATCAGCCACCGTTCGCACGGCTCGACGGGTCAGTGTCAGGATCCTGGGAAAGTTTTCAAAGGCAAGAAGATGGCCGGACACATGGGGGCCGCTCGCGTGACCACGCAGAACCTTCAGGTCATCCGCACCGATGCCGACCGTGGTCTGATTATGGTCAAGGGTGCTGTTCCGGGTTCGAAGGGTGGCTGGGTTACGATCAAGGACGCGGTGAAGAAACCGTTGCCGGAAAATGTCATTCTGCCTGCTGCGTTGAAATCAGCGGCCGCCGAAGCTGAGCGTATGGCCGGCGAAGCCGCGGCAGCGGCGGAAGCCGAAGCCAAGGCCGCTGACGACGCCCGTCTGGCCGAAGAAGCCGCAGCACAGGAAGCCGCACTTGAGGCCGCCAAGGCCGAGATCGCGGCGGACAAAGACGGTGGTGACGCTCAGGCAGCGCCCAAGGGTGACGATGCCGAGAAAAAGGATGGTGATTGACATGAAACTCGACGTGATCAAACTGGACGGCAAGAAGGCCGGTTCGGTCGATCTGGGCGAAGAGATCTTCGGACTGGAGCCCCGCGCCGACATCCTTCACCGTGTCGTCCGCTGGCAGCGCAACAAGGCGCAGGCTGGCACTCACAAGGTCAAGACCCGGTCCGAGACCAGCTATTCGACCAAGAAGATCTATCGCCAGAAGGGCACTGGCGGCGCGCGCCACGGTTCCCGGAATGCGCCGATCTTCAGAGGCGGCGGTATTTACAAAGGTCCGACGCCCCGCAGCCACGGTCACGAGCTGACCAAGAAGTTCCGCGCGCTGGGTCTTCGTCATGCGCTGTCGTCGAAAGCGGCGACCGGCAGTCTTGTCATTCTGGACGAGGCGACCGCGGGTGATGCCAAGACCGGCGCGCTGGCCAAGCAGGTCCGTGACCTGGGCTGGAAGAAGGCTCTGGTGATTGATGGCGCCGCGGTGGACGAAAACTTTGCCCGCGCGGCGCAGAATATTACCGGAATTGATGTGCTGCCGTCGATGGGCGCGAATGTCTATGACATCCTGAAAAGTGACACTCTGGTGATCACGAAGGCGGGTGTCGAAGCCTTGGAGGCGCGGCTGAGATGAGCGCGAAAACCGAACATTACGACGTGATCCGCAAGCCGATCATCACCGAAAAGTCGACACTGGCGTCCGAACATGGCGCCGTTGTCTTTGAGGTGGCGATGGCCGCGAACAAGCCGCAGATCAAGGAGGCCGTCGAGGGTCTTTTCGGGGTCAAGGTGAAGGCCGTGAACACGACCATCACCAAAGGCAAGGCCAAGCGGTTTCGCGGCCAGTTGGGCAAGCGGAAAGACGTCAAGAAAGCCTATGTAACGCTCGAAGAAGGCAACACGATTGATGTGACGACGGGGCTCTGACTCCAAGGCGCCCCGGGCTTGACCCGGGGCATCTTACGTGAAAAATACCGCGCTTTCCCGGACTGATCCGGGGCAGCACACCGAAACCGGAGGCTCCGGATCTAGTCCGGGGCAAAAGCAAACGGAAGACAGAAAGCATGGCACTCAAGTCGTATAAGCCGACGACGCCGGGCCAGCGCGGGCTGGTGCTGATCGACCGTTCGGAGCTTTGGAAAGGCCGCCCGGTCAAAGCCCTCACTGAGGGGTTGACCAAAAAGGCGGGCCGGAACAACACCGGACGGATCACGATGCGTCGCCGCGGCGGTGGCGCGAAGCGTCTTTACCGCATCGTGGATTTCAAGCGGACCAAGTTCGATGTTGCCGCAACGGTCGAGCGGATCGAATACGACCCGAACCGCACCGCCTTCATCGCATTGATCAAGTATGCCGATGGCGAGCAGGCCTACATTCTGGCACCACAGCGACTGGCAATTGGCGATTCTGTGATCGCGGGCGCCAAGGTCGACGTGAAGCCCGGCAACGCGATGCCGTTCGAAGGGATGCCAATCGGCACGATCGTCCACAACATCGAGATGAAGCCCGGCAAGGGTGGTCAGATCGCGCGCGCGGCGGGCACCTATGCCCAGTTCGTTGGTCGCGATGGCGGTTACGCGCAGATCCGGCTTTCATCCGGCGAACTTCGTCTGGTTCGCCAGGAATGTATGGCAACGGTCGGCGCGGTTTCAAACCCCGACAATTCGAACCAGAACCTCGGCAAGGCCGGTCGCAACCGCCACAAGGGTATCCGACCAAGTGTTCGCGGTGTCGTGATGAACCCGGTCGATCACCCGCACGGCGGTGGCGAAGGCCGGACCAGCGGTGGCCGTCATCCGGTCAGCCCATGGGGCAAGCCGACAAAGGGTGCGCGCACCCGTAACAAGAACAAGGCGTCGTCGAAGCTGATCCTGCGGTCGCGCCACGCCAGAAAGAAAAGGCGCTAAAAGATGAGCCGCTCTGTATGGAAAGGCCCCTTCGTCGACAGCTATGTCCTGAAGAAGGCCGAAAAATCCCGCGATTCGGGCCGCAACGAGGTCATCAAGATCTGGTCGCGCCGCTCAACCATTCTGCCTCAGTTCGTGGGGCTGACGTTCGGCGTTTATAATGGCCGTAAGCACATCCCGGTGAATGTCACCGAGGATATGATCGGCCAGAAGTTCGGTGAATATTCGCCGACGCGGACCTATCACGGTCACGCCGCCGACAAGAAAGCGAAAAGGAAGTAAGTCATGGGCAAGGAAAAAAATCCGCGCCGCGTGGCGGACAACGAAGCAATGGCGAAGACGCGCATGCTGCGCACCAGCCCGCAGAAGCTGAACCTTGTGGCGGCGATGATCCGCGGCAAAAAGGTTGAGAACGCCATGAGCGATCTGGCGTTTTCGAAAAAGCGGATCGCGGCGGACGTGAAAAAGTGCCTTCAGTCGGCCATCGCCAATGCTGAGAATAACCACAACCTGGACGTGGACGAGTTGGTCGTGGCAGAGGCCTATGTCGGCAAGAACCTGACATTGAAGCGCGGCCGCCCCCGGGCGCGGGGTCGTTTTGGCCGCATCATCAAGCCGTTTTCGGAACTCACCATCAAGGTCCGCCAAGTCGAGGAGCAAGCGTAATGGGTCACAAGGTCAATCCCATTGGCATGCGGCTTCAGGTCAACCGGACCTGGGACAGCCGTTGGTATGCCGATACCAAGGATTATGGTGATCTTCTGCTGGAAGATCTCAAGATTCGCGATTTCATCCGCAATGAATGCAAGCAGGCCGGTATCAGCCGCGTCATTATCGAGCGTCCGCACAAGAAGTGCCGCGTGACGATCCACACGGCGCGTCCGGGTGTGATTATCGGCAAGAAAGGCGCGGATATCGAAGGCCTACGCCGCAAGATTGCCAATATAACGGACAGCGAGCTGCACCTGAACATCGTCGAGGTCAGAAAGCCCGAGCTGGACGCACAACTGGTGGCGGAATCGATCGCCCAGCAGCTTGAGCGGCGGGTCAGCTTTCGTCGTGCGATGAAGCGCAGCGTGCAAAATGCGATGCGCATGGGGTCCCTTGGCATTCGTGTAAACGTCGCGGGCCGCCTTGGCGGTGCCGAGATTGCGCGGACCGAATGGTATCGCGAGGGCCGGGTACCTTTGCATACGCTTCGCGCCGACATCGACTATGCGCTGTGCGAAGCCAAGACGCCTTACGGCATCATCGGTATCAAGGTCTGGATATTCAAGGGCGAGATCATGGAGCACGACCCGCAGGCGCACGACCGTCGCCATCAGGAGCTTCAGGAAGGCCCGGCCCCGCGCGGCGCTGCCCCACGTGGTGCAGGCGGCGGACGCCGGTAAGGAGGATTAAGAGATGCTGCAACCTAAGCGCACAAAATTCCGCAAGCTGTTCAAGGGCCGTATTCACGGTCAGGCGAAGGGCGGATCGGATCTGAACTTTGGCTCGTATGGGCTGAAGGCGATTGAACCCGAGCGCATTACCTCGCGCCAGATCGAAGCCGCACGTCGCGCGATGACGCGCCATATGAAACGTCAGGGCCGCGTCTGGATCCGCATCTACCCCGACACCCCGATCACGGCAAAGCCGATCGAGGTTCGGATGGGTAAAGGCAAGGGTTCGGTCGACCGCTGGGCCGCGAAGGTGAAGCCCGGCCGGATCATGTTCGAGATCGACGGGGTGACCGATGCGGTGGCGCGTGAAGCGCTGCGGCTGGCGGCGATGAAGCTGCCGGTGAAGACGCGGACGGTGGTAAGAGAAGACTGGTAAACGTCGAACGCAATCGTTCGACGAGTGCGGTGTAGCGAATTGCGCAGCAATTTGCGGGCCGTCACCGGGTTGGGATTATGATCGTCGTTATTGCGCCGGGGTGAAACCCCGGCCTACATTTGGATAGAGTAGGGCGGGGTTTCACCCCGCCTTTTTTTTGGGGCTAGTTATGCGTGGCAAACAAAAGCTGTGGACTTTCATCGTCGGATTCGAAGGTGGCACCTATATTAGCCAATATCCCGATATGTCACTTCTTGAAGCCATCAAGTCATTCAACTCTAGTGACCCATCCGGCCAAGGCGCGGTTCCAATTGATCCGGAACTGGTCGCGACAACGGGTTTGGAGGGAGTGTTTTATTGTAGCGGATTGACTGACAGAGACGAGTATATCGCTGCAAATATTGTAGCCACAGAAATTTACAGTTGACCGTCCGCCCGGGCGACCAGCCCGGGCCGCGCCCGACCCTCCCGGCGGGAGGGCGCATTGGCGATGTCCCGCGCCGCATGACCGACATGCGGTCTTTTGAGAAAAAGCGCTGAGAACAGATGTTGCACATGCGCCCACCCAGGGTCGGTCGCTGCCCTTCTCACTCCGTGTGAACTCGTCTAGACCGACCGCATGTCGAAGAACCTCTTCACCACCCGCCTCTACCACGCCCAACTCGCTGGCATCGACGCGGCCGAGCTTGAAACCTCCTGCCTCTCCATCGCCGAAGACGACGAAGCCGGGCAGGCGTGGTGCGAGGAGAATGGCTATCCGGGCTACACCTCTTACGCCTCGCTCACCGATCTGCCTTGGCGGTTTCCCATCTTCAAAAACCTCGTCAATCAACTCGACAAACACATCGCCGCCTTCGCCGAAGACGTCGCGTTCGATCTGGATGGCAAAGCGTTGAAACTCGAAGACATCTGGCTCAATATCCTGCCCGAGGGCGGCGTCCACAGCGCCCATATCCACCCCCATTCGGTGATCAGCGGCACCACGTATGTCGCGATGCCCAAAGGCACCAGCGCGATCAAGTTTGAAGACCCGCGGCTGCAGATGATGATGGCGGCACCGCCGCGCCTGAAGGATGCCCGCGAGGAGCTGCGTAGCTTCATCTATGTCGCACCCGAGGTGGGCGACGTTCTTCTCTGGGAAAGCTGGCTTCGCCACGAGGTGCCGATGAATATGGCCGGGGAACACCGGATCAGCGTCAGCTTCAACTACGCCTGGTCCTAGGGCTAAGCCTTTTCAATGCATCGGACACCCGCCCCATGACCGACGACCCCACCGATATTGCCCCCGACGCCATGTCCTATGGCGATTACCTTAGCATGGACGCCATTCTTTCGGCCCAGCATCCGCTGTCGGACGCCCATGACGAGATGCTTTTTATCATCCAGCATCAGACCAGCGAGCTTTGGATGCGGCTTGCCTTGCACGAGATCGAGGCGGCGCGGCGGATGATCAGCGCGGGCGATCTTCGCCCGGCGTTCAAAATGCTGAGCCGGGTCGCGCGCATCTTCGACCAGCTCAATTCGGCCTGGGATGTGCTTCGGACGATGACGCCCAGCGAATACACGCAGTTTCGCGAGGCACTGGGCAGCTCGTCAGGGTTTCAGTCGCATCAATACCGGCTGATCGAATATGCGCTTGGCAACAGGAACCTCGCGACGATGCAGGTTCATGCGCACCGCCCCGATCTTGTCGCGATGCTGGAGGCCGAGCTGGAAAAGCCGACGCTTTATCATGTGGCATTGCAGAACCTTGGCCGCGCGCTCGGGGCCGAGTTTGCCCCCTTCGCCCTGCGCGAGCCGTACGTTCACGACGATCAGGTCAGCGCGGCCTGGACGCAGGTTTACCGCAACCCCGAGACCCACTGGGATCTTTATGAACTGGCCGAGAAACTGGTTGATCTGGAAGATTACTTCCGCCGCTGGCGGTTCAACCACGTCACCACGGTCGAGCGGATCATCGGGTTCAAGAAGGGAACCGGCGGCACAAGCGGGGTGAAATACCTGCGCGCAATGCTTGAGGTGGAACTGTTCCCGGAGCTTTGGAATTTGCGGGGTGGGTTGTGATCAATAGACACGTAGGGTGGGCTTCACCCGCCAATCTAGGTGTGCTCGTGGTTGCCGCGATTGCGCTGAGCTGAGGCCCGGCCTAGGCTTGCTGAACGGAAAGAAACTACCGCGGAGAAGACGGGATGACCGAGACCGAGCGAATTGTGCGCCAGTTCCACGAAAGCTGGGATATACGCGACCCTGACCGCGGCGCGGAAGTAATCGCCGACGACTGCGATTTTGAGGATATCGCGCGGGGTGAGAAACAACCCGGCAAAGAGGCCTACAAGGGCGATTATCACCGCTGGCGCGAAGCTTTCCCGGATGGGGAATGCAAGGTCGAAAACGTGATTGTCGGCGACGGTGGCGACTGGGCAATCGTCGAGTTTCGCAACACCGGCACTCATACCGGCGTCTTGCGTTCGAGCCTTGGAGATTTCCCGCCCACGGGGCGGCGCGCCGAGGTGCGCTATTGCTCGGTCATGCGGGTTGCGGATGGCAAGGTGGTCGAGGGTCGCGACTATTACGACAGTGCGACGATTGTCCGGCAGTTGGGGCTGGCTGGGTAGGGTGGGTGAATGTACCCGCCAATGGCCTGGAACCAAGCCGAAGGCGCCGGGCCGCGCCTGCCTCTCGGCGATTGCTTGCAATCGCCTGCTGGCAACACATTGCTTTGCAATGTGTAAGAGGCCGTTCCGGCGGGTAGGCGCTTTTTCAATCAGTGCGCATAGGCCAGATGGACAAAGTATCTTGCGGGATAAAGTGCTTCGCGCATTCGGCAGAGCGCCAACCTACGGGCAGGCGCTGCCCGGCTTGGGACGTCGTTTGGGCGATGACTGCCTCGTCCGGTAAACGAAAGCTTCATCGGCGAAACCGGGCGGCCCGGTCCTTTCGCGGCTCCTTCCGCAAAGTTCGGCAGCGGACGGCGCAAATCAGTGCTTGCCACGAAGTAATTTCACCCCTATAGCCCAGCCTTCGATTGACGAACTCCACCGGAATTCGCGTAACCCACGGGGCGCACCGGTGATGTTGAAGGAGACATGGCGATGGACGCCAAGGAACTCCGGGAGAAAACTCCCGATCAGCTGCACGTTGAGCTGGAAAATCTGAAGAAAGAGGCTTTCAACCTCCGCTTCCAGCAGGCCACCAACCAGCTGGAAAACACGGCCCGTATGCGTGTCGTTCGCCGGGACGCTGCACGGGTGAAGACAATATTGACCGAAAAGGCGGCCACTGCTGCCGCGGAGGTTTAAGCGCATGCCCAAACGTATCCTTACTGGCACCGTCACCGGCGATACAAACGCCCAGACCGTTACCGTCTCGGTCGAGCGGCGTTTCAGGCATCCGGTTCTGAAAAAGACCATTCGTAAGTCCAAGAAATACCGGGCTCACGATCCGCAAGACACTTTCAAGGTAGGCGATGCCGTGCGCATTCAGGAATGCGCGCCCGTCTCGAAAACGAAACGCTGGGAAGTTCTCGCTGAATAAGCGATAGCAATCCGGTATGATCGAAACCCTGGGGAAATGGCAAAAGCCCCCCAAAGGTCGGGAGAACGAACATGATCCAGATGCAGACCAATCTGGATGTTGCTGACAACAGCGGCGCCCGCCGCGTTCAGTGCATCAAGGTTCTGGGTGGTTCCAAGCGTAAATACGCATCCGTCGGCGACATCATTGTCGTCAGCGTCAAGGAAGCCATTCCGCGCGGTCGCGTGAAAAAAGGTGACGTTCGCCGCGCCGTTGTCGTGCGCACCGCCAAGGAAGTTCGCCGCGAAGACGGCACTGCGATCCGGTTCGACAGGAACGCCGCCGTTATCCTTTCGGGCAACAACGAACCCATCGGCACCCGTATCTTCGGGCCGGTAGTTCGCGAGCTTCGCGCCAAGAACTTCATGAAGATCATCTCGCTGGCGCCGGAGGTGCTCTGATGGCTGCGAAACTGAAAAAAGGCGACAAGGTCGTCGTCATTGCCGGCAAGGACAAGGGCCGCGAAGGCGAAATTTCCAGCGTTGATCCGAAAGCCGGCAAGGCTGTGGTCGATGGTGTGAACATCGCCGTCCGTCACCAGAAGCAAACCCAGACCGACCAGGGTGGCCGCCAGCCGATTGCGATGCCGGTTCAACTGTCGAACCTGGCGCTTCTGGATGGCAACGGCAAACCGACCCGCGTTGGCTTTCGCATGGAAGGCGACAAGAAGGTTCGTTACGCCAAGACCACGGGAGACGTGATCGATGCTTGATGTCGCGACTTATACCCCGCGTCTGAAGACGCATTATGCCGAAACGGTTCGGGCCGCACTGAAAGAAGAGTTCGGCTACACCAACGACATGCAGATCCCGCGCCTGGACAAAATTGTTCTGAACATCGGCGCTGGCACCGAAGCGGTGAAGGACACAAAGAAAGCCAAATCGGCGCAGGAAGACCTGACAGCGATTGCCGGCCAAAAAGCGGTCATCACGCACGCCAAGAAGTCGATCGCGAGCTTTCGGGTCCGTGAAGAGATGCCGCTTGGAACCAAGGTCACCCTTCGCGGCGACAGGATGTACGATTTTCTGGATCGCTTGGTCACGGTCGCCCTTCCGCGCGTCCGCGATTTTCGCGGCGTTAAGGGCTCATCCTTTGACGGTCGCGGCAACTTCGCGATGGGACTGAAAGAAAACATCGTCTTCCCAGAGATCGACTTTGATAAAGTCGATGTGGCCTGGGGCATGGACATCATTATCTGCACCAACGCCAATTCGGATGCAGAAGCCAAAGCGCTGTTGAAGCATTTCAACATGCCGTTCAACAGCTGAGGGAACAGGGTCAATGGCGAAAAAATCAATGATCGAACGCGAGCTGAAACGCCAGAAGCTGGGGGAAAAATACGCCGCCAAGCGCGTCGCGCTGAAAGCGATCGCAAAGGATGAAACGAAGCCGATGGAAGAGCGGTTCAAGGCACGGCTTAAATTGGCCAAACTGCCGCGCAACAGCTCGCCCAGCCGTCTTCACAACCGCTGCCAGCTGACCGGGCGTCCACACGCCTATTACCGCAAGATGAAACTTAGCCGGATCGCGCTTCGGGACCTTGGCTCGCAAGGCCAGATCCCGGGCCTGGTCAAGTCAAGCTGGTAAGGGGAGGAAATAAAATGAACGATCCTCTTGGCGATATGCTGACCCGCATCCGCAATGCGCAGATGCGTGGCAAATCCACCGTCGAAACGCCCGCATCCAAGCTCAGGGCCTGGGTTCTGGATGTGCTGGCCGACGAAGGCTACATCCGTGGCTATGAGAAAACGACCGGCAGGGATGGCCACCCGGCCATCGAGATCAGCCTGAAGTATTACGAAGGCACGCCTGTGATCCGCAATCTCAAGCGGGTCTCGACGCCCGGTCGCCGCGTTTATGTGGGCGTGAAGGGCATTCCGCAGGTCCGCCAGGGACTGGGAATTTCGATCGTCTCAACGCCAAGCGGCGTGATGTCGGATACCAGCGCCCGCACGGCAAATGTCGGCGGCGAAGTGCTCTGCACGGTCTTCTGAGGAGGTTTGACAATGTCTCGAATTGGAAAAAGACCTGTCGCACTTCCGTCAGGCGTTGAAGCGTCGGTTTCAGGCCAGACGGTTACCGTAAAGGGCCCGAAAGGCAGCCGTGAATTTACCGCGACCGATGACGTCAGCATCGTTGTTGACGGCAGTGCTGTGAAAATCGAGCCGCGCGGCGGCTCGAAGCGGGCGCGCCAGCAGTGGGGCATGAGCCGCACGATGGTCGCGAACCTTGTTCACGGCGTCACGGACGGTTTCAAGAAAGAGCTTGAGATCAGCGGCGTTGGTTACCGCGCAGCGATCCAGGGCAACATCCTGAAGCTGAACCTGGGCTATAGCCATGACGTCGATTTCGACGTGCCGGAGGGCGTGACCGTTACCTGCCCCAAGCAGACCGAGATCGTGATCGAGGGCGTCGACCAGCAGCTTGTCGGTCAGGTCGCGGCCAACATCCGCGAATGGCGCGCGCCCGAGCCTTACAAGGGCAAAGGCATCAAATACAAAGGCGAATATATCTTCCGTAAGGAAGGTAAGAAGAAATAAGGACCGCGAGAAATGGCACTTAGCAAACGGGATCTGTTCCAGAAGCGCCGCCAGCGCGTTCGGAACAAGCTTCGCAAGGTGAATGTGGGTCGCGCGCGGCTTAGCGTTCACCGGTCGAGCAAAAATATCAGCGTTCAGCTGATTGACGATGTCGAGGGCAAGACACTCGCCAGCGCGTCGTCGCTTGAGAAGGATTTGGGCATTGTCGGCAAAAACAATGTCGAGGCAGCCGCGAAGATCGGCACCGCCATCGCCGAGCGCGCCAAAAAGGCGGGCGTCAACGAGGCGTATTTCGACCGCGGCGGGTTTCTGTTTCATGGGCGTGTGAAGGCTTTGGCCGACTCGGCGCGGGAAGCAGGATTGAAGATCTAGGCGTGTGGCGGGGTGAACCCCGCCTTGCGGGCCTGTGTAGGCCGGGGTTCACCCCGGCTTGCCGATGACCGGGGCCAAAGGCACTTCGGTTGGACAACCGGCGCGAACCGCGCCAACTTGACTAGGAGGCCAGATGGCCAGAGGACCACAACAACGAGGCGGCCGTCGCGACCGCGACGAAAACCCTGAATTCGCTGACCGCCTGGTCGCGATCAACCGTGTGTCGAAGACCGTGAAGGGCGGCAAACGCTTCGGCTTTGCAGCGCTTGTCGTCGTCGGCGACCAAAAGGGTCGCGTCGGCTTTGGCAAAGGTAAGGCCAAAGAAGTGCCCGAAGCGATCCGCAAGGCAACGGAACAGGCCAAGCGCCAGTTGATCCGCGTGCCACTGCGCGAAGGCCGCACGCTGCATCACGACATCGAAGGTCGTCACGGTGCGGGCAAGGTCGTGATGCGCACGGCACCAACCGGCACCGGGATCATCGCCGGTGGCCCGATGCGGGCGGTTTTTGAAATGCTGGGAATGCACGATGTTGTGGCGAAGTCGCTCGGCAGCCAGAACCCTTACAACATGATCCGCGCCACCATCGACGGTCTGCAAAAGCAGGCAAGCCCGCGTTCGGTGGCACAGCGCCGCGGCAAGAAGGTCTCGGACATTCTGCCGAAGCGCGAAGGCACACCGGCAGCCGAGGCCGTACCCGAAGCCGAGGAGGCCTGAGGCAATGGCGAAAACCATCGTAGTCAAGCAGATCGGCTCGCCGATCCGCCGCCCGGCCAAACAGCGCGCGACGCTGGTGGGTCTGGGCCTGAACAAAATGCACAAGACCCGCGAGCTGGAAGACACGCCAAGCGTTCGCGGCATGGTCAACGCGATTTCGCATCTGGTTGAGATTGTGGAAGAAAAGGGCTGAGTAAGTGCCGCGCTGAAGCCCGGCCTACGTAAAAGCTAATGCGCCCCGGTTGGAAAGCCGGGGCGTTTTTCTTTGCAGGGTGCTTATTGAATTATGGTTGTCCACTTCAAGCCCAATCGCAGATTGGGCAGCGTCCGAACCGACCCCACGGGTCGGGCGCTTCACGCCCACCCCTCGGTCCGGACGCAAGAAGGAACCCATCGTTGGCCCCGCCCCGCATACCCGACATAGGCCTACTCGCCGCCTTTCTGGCGAACCGCATCAGCGCCCCCTAACCCCAACCCTAAATCTCCTCGCCCAAAATCTGGCGAATTGCTTCGGCATTGATGCGCGGGCCGGCCATGGTTGGGTAAAGGGCGAGTGCGGCATCAAACGCGTCCAGCGCGCGCCCAAGTTCGTTGAGATTGAAATAGACCAGCCCGCGCCCCGACAATGCTCCGAAATGGCGAGGTTCCAGTGAAACCGTGGTGGCGATGTCATCGAGAGACAGATCAAAATTTCCCATCAGGTAGTGAACCGTTGCGCGCTTGTTCCAGCCCTCAGCAAAGTCCGGCGCAACTGTGACAAGCTGATCGAAAGCTTGAAGTGCGGCGGGAAGATCATTGACGCCCATCGCATTCAGTCCTGACTGCAAATGTGATGCGGCCGCCTGATCCGAAGTTTCAAGCCATAACGCCCATATTTGCGCCTCGATCACTGCCGCCTCAACCGGTGCCAAAATTTGCCCGAGTTCGGTGAATAGCTCACCCAGGCGCGGACTGTTCTGATCGGCCAGCGCCGGGCCAATCATTCCGGCAAGGGCGCATATCATAGAGATGATGCGGAGCGATCGCATTCTCTCATTTTAGGGAAATTTCAATAAGTTTACCACTGCGCGCAGTTCAGATTTAGGCAGAGCGCTTTTTCATTACCTAATCCCGTCCCAAGATATGCTGCGCAATCTTTTCGCCAATCATCATAACTGGCGCGTTGATGTTGCCGTTGATGATCGTCGGCATGATCGAGGCATCCGCGATGCGCAGCCCTTCGACGCCGTGAACCCGGCCCTGCGCGTCGACGACCGCCATGTCATCGGTCCCGATTTTCGCGGTGCCGCAGGAGTGATAGGCGCTGTTGGAGTTGGCGCGTATGTAAGCGTCGAGATCGGCGTCAGAGGTGACGCCCGCGCCGGGCGAGACCTCAGGGCCGCGACAGAAATCGAAGGCGGGCTGGGCGGCGATATCGCGCGCGATGGCGATGGCGCGGCGAAAAAGCGCCAGATCTTCGCCCGTGGAGAGCCCGTTTAGCTGGATCATCGGTGCATCAAAGGGATCGGCGGATCGCAACCGCACCCAGCCGCGACTTGTTGACCGCACCGGACCGACGTCGAAGCAATAGCCGTCCTTGTCAGGCGGCGGCGACCAGCCTTCAAGGAAGTAGGGCCAGAAATGGAACTGGATATCGGGGAAACCGGCGTCTTCGCCACTTTCAAAGAATGCGCCAACGCGGCTCGGGGCGCGTGCGGCGGGGCCGGATTTGAACAGATACCACTGAAAGCCAGCCATAAGGATCCGGTGGCGGCGCAGCAGATGGTTTTGTGAAATGCCCTTGTGCGGGCTCAGGTGTTTCAGGTGAACTTCGAGATGGTCCTGAAGGTTCGCTCCAACCCCAGGCAGGTCGGCAATCACCTCGATGCCGAGCTGGCGGAGTTGGTCCGCCGGACCCAGACCCGACAGCATCAGCAGTTGCGGCGTCTGGAATGCGCCTGCGGCAAGAACGATCTCGCCCTGAGTGCGGACGATGTGGTCTTTGCCAATCTGTCGGTAAGCGACGCCGACGGCGCGTCCGTTTTCAAGAATAAGCTTGGTAACAATGGCTTGCGTCACCAACTTCACGTTTGGACGGGTCGCGGCGGGATTGACGCAGGCGCGTGCGGTGCCCGAGCGCCAGCCATCGTCGATGTTGCTGTCAAAGGCCGCGGCACCAAGCTGATCGGCACCGTTGTAGTCTTCGGGCAGCGGGTGGCCTGCCTCGGCGGCAGCTTCAAGAAACGCGGTCTCGATTCGGTGCAGGACATTGTTTTTGCCAACTTTGACCGGGCCGTCGCCGCCGCGAAAGGCGTTTGCACCCTGGGCGTAGCATTCGATGGCGCGATAATGCGGAAGGACGTCCTGGTAAGACCAACCGGCGGCACCGTTCGCCGCCCAGCCGTCAAAGTCTCGGGCGTGGCCGCGCACATAGACCATGCCATTCAGCGATGACGATCCGCCCACCACCTTGCCACGCGGCTGCATCAGGCGGCGGCCCATCATATGCGGCTCGGGCTCGGTCTCGAACGACCAGGTGCGGGGACCGCCCCCGAAAGTATAGCGCGCGCCTGCGGGAATGCGCGTGGTCCAATGTGCGTCGCTTAGGCCAGCCTCAAGGATCAGCACCCGCACGTCCGGGTTTTCGGACAGTCGGAGTGCGGCAAACCCGCCGCCAGAGCCCGCACCGATGATGATGTAGTCGTAGTCCTGCAATTGGCCGCCTTTCCGATGCGAAGACAACCTTGCGGAGCGACGTTGATCAAGGCAAATATCGGCAGATTTTCGCGGCGTGTCGGGAGCTGGAGAAGGCATTGCAGCGGGCAGGCTTGCCAGTTTCCATTAGGTCAACTGCCATTTTCACCTTAAAACTTACCTGTCGGCTGAGAAACTGCGGTTCCGAGCCCGGCAGAAACCTATATTCAAAGCGCGCGATTATTTGCGCTGATTTATTGGGAGGGAAGAAAATGGCGGAATTCAAAGGCGGTTGCGATCATGTCCACACGCGCGTCAAAGCCGATCCGATAGATAATCACGTCTGCCACTGCAACGTTTGCAAGGCCGTGACTGGACAGCAAACGACCCATGTCGCTTTCTTTAACTGGGGCGACATCGAAGTTGATCATCCCGAAAAGCTGAACCGGCAGCCGTTCAACGCCGGCAATCCCGACGGACCGCTGGAGCTTTGCGTTTGTGCCGATTGCGGAACGCCGATCATGCTGGATGACAAGCAAAAGCGCATCCGTGTGGCGGTGCCGAATGTCATGGGCTATGACGGGCCGTTCCCCGATGCCACCTACCACGCGTTTTATGACACCTCGAAAGGCTATCCCAAGCCCGACGATGGTCGACCAGTGCATGAGGGACTAAGGCCAGAGTTTGTTTGGCCGGAACCGGCCTGAGGTTGGCTTAGAGGGTTCTGGCGCTATGCAGCACCCTGATTTCCGTGAGGCAAAACGGACACGGCGATAGCAAGGGCGCTGACCAATCTCCGATTGGGCAAAGTGCCCGAGCTGCCCTTGGAAAGCGGTGACACCGTCGCGGTTCAGCCCGGCACGTTCATCAGGACCACGACCGCAATATAGAGACTTGAAACCGTGGCAAGGCCAAAGGCCGGAACGCGAATGAACGGGATGCCGGTCAGGTAAAGCAATGGGAACAAGACACGTCCGACAATGACAAGCAGCGCCGCCAGGCTGATGCCGCCGCCGTCCAGCCCCAGCAATGCAGCACCTGCAAGGGCGGGAACAACATAGATCGCGCTTTCGACATGATTTTGCAGAGACCGTTTAAGCCTTTGGCCGAATGGCGACAGTTCAGCCGTACCCCGGTTAGACGAAAACCCATAGCCAAAGCCCTGTGTGGCGTATGTATAGAAAATCTCCGTTCCAATAATAACCAGCGTGATAATCGCAAAAGCGGCCAGTGCGTCGATGGGTGTCATGGGTGGTTTCCTTGGTGTCGCCGAGATTCTTATGGCGGTTGATATTGGCGATCCTGTCTCGAACCTTTTGAAACTATCCAGATGGATTGAATGCTATATCTGTCCAAGTGGTTAGATTGTCAATGCGTGCGGAGTGAAATGCCGCAAAGCCGCGAATTTGAACCTGAAAGTGCAATAGATGCAGCGGTTTCCGTGTTTTGGCAGGATGGGTTTGGCAAAATCGGCGCGCGACGGAACGGGTATCTGGGCGGCGCGGGACCAAAGCGCCGCTGCCACAGCCAGGCGCGCGGGCGGAATTATCGCTGGACCGCAATCAGGCGAGCGGGTAAGCGCCGCGCATATCCCTCAAGGAACGGTCAATGGAACTTCGCAATATCGCGATCATCGCGCATGTCGATCACGGAAAAACCACGCTGGTCGACGCGATGCTCGGTCAGTCCGGCACATTTCGCGAAGGTCAGGCTGTCGCCGAACGGGCGATGGACAGCAACGATATCGAGCGCGAGCGTGGGATCACCATCCTGGCCAAGGCGACCTCGATCGAATGGCAGGGCACGCGGATCAACATTGTCGACACACCCGGTCACGCCGATTTTGGCGGCGAGGTAGAGCGTATCCTGTCGATGGTCGACGGTGTGGCGCTGTTGGTCGATGCGGCCGAAGGGCCAATGCCGCAAACGAAGTTTGTCACATCAAAGGCGCTGGCGCTCGGGCTTCGGCCGATTGTTGTTCTCAACAAGGTGGACAAGCCCGACAGCGAACCCGACCGCGCGCTTAACGAGGTGTTCGACCTGTTTGTGGCGCTTGGCGCGAACGACGAACAACTTGATTTCCCGGTTCTTTATGCCTCTGGCCGGTCCGGCTGGGCCGATGTCGAACTGACGGGGCCGCGCACGGATCTTTCGGCGCTTTTTGCCTGCGTTGTCGCGCATGTCGAGGCGCCGTCGCAGATCGCGCGTATTGACGAGCCGTTCAGGATGCTGGCAACGACGCTTGGGGCGGACCCTTTTATTGGCCGCATTCTGACGGGTCGCGTCGAAAGTGGGCGGTTGAAGGTCGGCGACACATTGAAATCGCTGACCCGCGATAGCGCTTTGATTGAACGGTTCCGCGTGACGAAAATCCAGGCGTTTCGAGGCCTTGCGCCGCAAGCGATTGACCGGGCCGAAGCCGGTGACATCGTGACGATTGCGGGCATGTCGAAAGCGACCGTTGCCGACACGCTTTGCGATATCTCGGTTGATACAGCGCTGCCTGCGCAACCGATCGACCCGCCGACCATCAGCGTCACCTTCGGGATCAACGACAGCCCGCTTGCCGGTCGCGACGGCAAAAAGGTCCAGTCGCGCGTCATCGGCCAACGGCTGATGCGCGAGGCCGAGCAGAACGTTGCTATCAAGATCAGCGACACACCCAGCGGCGAGGCTTTCGACGTTGCAGGCCGGGGCGAATTGCAGATGGGCGTGTTGATCGAAAACATGCGCCGCGAAGGGTTCGAGCTTTCAATCTCGCGCCCCCGGGTGCTGACCCGCGATGTGGACGGCCAGCGATTGGAGCCGATCGAAGAGGTTACCATCGATGTTGACGACACATATTCCGGCGCGGTTATCGAAAAGATCACCGGGCCGCGCAAAGGCGAACTGGTGGAAATGCGCGCGGCCGGGGCTGGCAAAACCCGGATCGTGGCACATGTCCCTTCCCGCGGGCTGATCGGCTATCACGGCGAATTTCTGACCGACACGCGCGGCACCGGCGTTCTGAACCGGGTGTTTTTCGACTGGCAATACTGGCGCGGCCCGATCCCCGGACGCCGCGCCGGTGTCCTGATCTCGATCGCGGCGGGCCAGTCCGTGGCATTCGCGCTTTTCAACCTAGAAGACCGGGGGCGGATGTTCATCGGCGCCCAGACGGACGTTTATGGCGGCATGATCATCGGCGAACATTCGCGCGAGAACGATCTTGAGGTGAACCCGCTGAAAGGCAAGAAGCTGACAAATGTCCGCGCCTCGGGCACGGACGAGGCGGTGCGCCTGACGACGCCGATCCAGATGTCGCTGGAACAGGCGATTGCCTATATCGACGACGACGAGCTGGTCGAAGTTACGCCGAACGCGATCCGGTTGCGGAAAAGGTTCCTTGACGTGCACGAACGCAAACGACAGGCGCGCGCTGCGGATTGAGGAGTGTGTTGCGACGATCGGTTGAATCGGCAGCCCAAAGCGGACCTGCGTACCAGTTTCAGCTTCGAGTCAATTAGGAGGTTTCCTGCACGATGTTGAAGTCTGGTCCAGCTGGACACGGCGGAGAATCGGCAGCGATCGAGCTCGGCCCACTACTAGTCGTGGGAGCCGC
>CAXMNX010000020.1:0-6325 GCA_964194845.1 uncultured Boseongicola sp. | reverse complement strand
CACCGCCAGACGCATCCGAAATGCGCTTTGGCCAGGACCGCTTTGCCGAACTCGATGCACAGGCGGAGTCCGAGGGTTGGCCGCCGGGCTGGCGGATGGAGCATGACGCCCGCGAAGCCAACCGGCAAGCGGTGCTATCCGGTCGGTTTGCACAGGATCTTTGGGTGTTTGCCTACGGCTCGCTGATCTGGGACCCGGCGGTACAAGTGGATGAATACCGTTACGGTGCCCTGACCGGCTGGCGCCGCAGTTTTTGCATGCGGCTCGAAGGCGGGCGCGGCAGCCATGAGCGGCCGGGATTGATGGCGGCGCTCGACGGAGGCGGGCATTGCGACGGCGTCGTTCTCCGTATACCTGCGGCGCTGGTTGACCGGGAAACCGAATACATGTGGCGGCGCGAGATGTTCTCGGGCTCCTACCGCCCAATGTTTCTGGAGGTTGCAACGCCGCAGGGCCCCGTTGACGCGCTGGTGTTTGTGATGGACCGGAATAATCACCGCTACCTGCCGGACCTGTCCGAAAATGAGGCCGCCCGGATGATCGCCGCTGCCGAAGGAGGGCTCGGGCCCAATTTCGCCTACCTTGACTCTCTGGTCCGGCATCTCGACGAGCTTGGCATCGAAGACGACGACATGCGCCGGCTGCACGCCCGCGCTCACGCATACCGCGTTAAGTATGGATGAACTGCGTTAAGTTCGCTCAACGGTCACTTAAGCAAGGTGCGGTGAACGGCAGCTTTGTCCGCAACTCGGACATGGCGCCAGGAATTTCGCTGCGACGCGACGAACGTCCGCTTTCGTTTCTGCGGCGCGGCGGGCAACCGCTGCATACAAAGTTGATGCCTTTTCTGCGACTGCACGCTTGAGAAACGCATCGCGTCTGCTTCGGGCTCCTAGCCGTCATCTGAGTCTTTCTGTCAGATGACTGCTTTATCACGCTAAGCAGAAATTAACCGATTATCGGTTTATGAGTCCTGACCCTAACCTGACCAATTTCTTTGCCTCACGGCGGGTCCTGAGAATACCCACTAAAGGGACCCAAGCTAATCTGAAAAAGAGAACGACAATGTATTTTGAATGAGAGCGCCGAATGGGTCGGTTCAAATCACCCGGATCGATGCAACGTTTTCTGTCCACACACGATGCCATCTATAACCATTTCAATTTGCAACGTCATCCGGTCTCGCGGCGAACACTCCAACAAACACGCACCACGGCCTTCGCTGAGTGGCGTGCGATCGTGGCTGCTTGATCTCTGACAGCGTCGACTTATCTGGTCTGCAAGTATTAATGTGACAAGCCACCAGCCGCCGGATCCCCGAAGCCGTTTCAAACTACCATTTTTTGGCCGACACCTGTTGTGGTGGTCGGCGTTACGCCGTTTTTACTGCCCTGATCCCGGAATGTTTCAAAATCATGACCTTGTTCAACAACTTAACGCAGGCATAGATCGCCTTGATCGACGGGGCTGGTGTGTCCGTCAGGTCCGCCATCTCCAGGATTGAGCCAATCAGCGCCTCAGTTTCCAGCGACCGCCCAAATTCTACATCCTGCAACATCGATGTCTTGTGCGCGCCAACTGACTCGGCTCCGGCTATGCGCTTTTCGATGGTATGCCGGAAGGTTATTCCCAGCTTATTGGCAATTGTCTGCGCCTCGGTCATCATATCTTTGGCAAGTTCGCGGGTTTCCGGGAACTGGCAAATACCCTCCATGGTAGCATGGCTCAGCGCGCTGATCGGGTTGAACGTGAGGTTGCCCCAGGCTTTCAGCCAGATCTCGGCCCGAATATCGGTGAGCACCCGCGATTTCAGCCCGCTGGACACCAACACATCGTGGACCCATTTCACCCGCTCAGTCTCGGCGCCGTCGAGCTCGCTGACCGGAAAACGATTGCCCTCAACATGATGGATCACGCCGATTTCCTTGACCGCGGCCGGGTAAGCGACCGAGCCGATGATCTGCGCCGGGTCGATCAAGCGCGTCAGCAGACCGGTTGGATCGAGCGTGTTCATTTGCTTGCCGTCAAGCGGGCCGCCGTGGCGTTGGAAATACCACCAGGGCATACCATTTTGCACTGTCATCACCATGGTGTCGGGCGTCAGCATACTGTCGATGTCGCGAACCACATCCTCCAGGAAATGCGCCTTGACGGCCAAAATAATCAGATCCTGCTCGCCTGCTTCGGCGGCACTGGAAACCGCTTTGACTTTGGCTACGATCTCCGAGCCGTCTTCCCAGATCATCTTCAGCCCGTTCTTTTGCATCGCCTCCAGATGCGCGCCTTTTCTGCCGATCACCGTGACAGGGTGGCCGGAGTCGGCGATCTTCACCGCCAACATGCCGCCGATAGCTCCCGCGCCAACGACGCAGACACGCATGGTTTTGACCTCACTTGAGTACATAAACGGCACCTGCTGCACAAAATCGTTGGCCAGCGTGCCGACGCCATCAATGCTGATCTGCATCGAGGTTTTCGGGGTGCGCATCGCGCCCACGCCCACGGACGTGCCGCAGGCGATCACGTCGCCCGGCATCAGGGTCATATCCTGCGACAGCATTGCCACTAGTTTTTCAGGCGGGAAGAACATGTCGGTCACCGGATAATTCTGCCGCTCTTTGCCGTCGATTATTGTTTTGATCCGCAGGCTCATCGGATCTAGCTGGGTGGCGATGACGGGACCGAAAACGCCAAAACTGTCGAAGCCCTTGGATCGGGTCCACTGCGGAAAGCTGGCATCCTTGTGCAGAATATCCAGCGCAGTCACATCGTTGATACAGGTGTAACCAAAGATATGATCCGCCGCTTTCGCCTCGCTGATATTAGCGCAGCGCTTGCCGATGACGATACCAAGTTCACCCTCATAGACCACGTTACCGGCGAATGCCGCCGGTCGGCGCACAGGTTTACCGTGCGCCAGGAAGGCGTTCGATGCCTTGAGGAAATAAAGCGGTTCGGGGGGGCGCTCGGTACCCAGTTTTGCGGCAAGCTCGTGAAAATTGTTCCACAGGCAGATCATTTTGGAGGGCTGGCATGGGGTCAGCACTTCGACGTCGGCCAGCGCCAGCGTCTCGCCGGACGGCGTTGCGCCCGCGAACATGTCGCCGGAATGCACCGTGATAACGTCGTTCTCTACCGTGCCAAAGCCGGATTTTTCGCCCTGCGAAAACCGCATCCAATGAGTCATTTGTCTCTCCCCTTAATGGCTTTTAGCCGTTATCACCGATGGAATGCTTGGCCATCGGATTTTTTGCATACGTTAGCATACCCAAAATCGGCGCTGTCAGACAAATTCGAACCAGTCTCAGTTTCCGTCAGAAAGTCGCAAGCGCATTACGTGCGTCGTTGACGGAGACACGTTCTGGCTAAAAGGCAAGAAGATCAGAATGCGGGGCTATGACGCGCCCGAAACTACAACGAACATTTGTTGTGGTGAGCGTGAGAAGCAGCTCGGGCAGATGGCGGTCGACCGCGTCGTTCAGCTTCTCAATGGCGGAAACTTTTCGATCCACCGAACGGGCCAGGACAGATATGGTCGAACGCTGGCAGAGGTATACATTAAGTCCGCGTCGGGCTTATTCCGTTAAATACTCTGACAGTCAGAAATTCGCATTTGAATTTGGGAAACCATTCTCCAAGAGTGGCATAATGCAAACGCGGTTTGGAAATCGCCGCATCTCGGGAATAGTATTCTGCCCGATCGGGGGAATTGGGTTGCTGACCGAGTTTTTCAACAGAATGGGCTCATTGCAGCCGTTCGCTGCATGGCGGCACTCAAGGGCTTCCAATGTCTGCTGTGCGGACTAAGCTGCCGTTGAGTTCATTGGCTCTTGGGAAACCCTCAAGCTTGGTTGCTTTCGCGGCGATGCCACCATTCCCGCAACTCAAGACATTTCAGGTCAGCCTTCTCTCTCAAGAAAACCAGCTTGATAATGCCATCCAATTCAACGCATGCACCCGACGCAACACGCTGAAATCTTGCTGTCCATTCGGCAAATGCTTCATTGTCTGAAACCGCCCACACTTCCGATGAGAACGATACGTCCTTTTGAGCGTCGGCGGCACCATCTTGCCAGTAGGCCCGGATATGGTGTTTGCCCTGCATCGGCTCATCGAATGGCGTTTCTTGATAGGTCGCGTTGTCGTGGAACAGCTTTGCCAACGCGTCAGGATTGCCCTGAACCCATGCTTGGCCGTATTCGTTCAGCCACTTTTGAACCTCAGACTTATCAATCACCGTCTAGCTCCACATTGCCATCCATTTTTTTTTGCACTCCCAAGCAAGGTTGAGGTCAAGAGATTTCTTCGCGCACATGCTCAATTATTCGCGTCAGCAGAGGGCTCGTTGCGGTCATCTGATCATTTTGTCAGATGACTGGTATGTCGTCCTGACCGCCCGTTCGTGATCGTCGGATCGAAGTTCCAGCACCGAAGGACCGCTTCACCAGATAGCAGACGTTGGCCGGAATCTCGCGAAGGACTGCTCAGCGGGACAAACCCGACCTTCGTATTCCGTCGTAGTATGGGAACGACGGCTTTTTTTCACCGACCGCACCACACTACACTTTTTGCGGTGCAGCGAAGATAGCTGCCATTCGTGCACTGTGCAGCATTTTGAAGGCGGGAACGACCGCAGTGCGGGACAAAGTGAACATTCGCGTCTGATTGCCGAATGTCAGCTTTCGAAAAACCGGCTTACAGGCCTGTTTTCCGTGCGTTCGGGGTTTCTTGGTGGTGAGGGTGCCCCGCAGAGTGAATGGGCGCAGAATGGCCTCCTCATGGTGGCGAAAACAGACCTTGTGGGTCGACATCGGATCAACGAGTGCTCTACGCTGGTGGTGTGCCCGCTCAAAACCAGAGACCGGAAATCCGTCATGACAAGAACCGGGAAACGCCAGCTGAGCAACGCCGAGATCGGCGCCATCGCGCATCTCTATCGCGGCGAAGTCTATCGCAGCACGACCTGGAGAACTCGGCTCGATACCACGACGAACTGGGCCGTTGTCACCCTCGGCGTAGCGTTGTCGATTACCTTTTCCTCCCCCGAAGCGTCGCCGCTGCCGCTGGTTCTGGTTGGCGTACTCATCCTGTTTTTCCTGGCCCTGGAGACCCGCCGCTACCGCTACTTCACCGTCTGGCGGTCACGTGCGCGCTGGCTCGAAAAGAATTTCTACGCGTCGATGCTGCGCGACGGCGATCTCCACATGGAGGAGCATTGGCAGGATATTCTGGCAGAGGATTATTTGCAGCCACATTACCATGTCAGCTATCTGACGGCGATGGGGCGGCGCATCCGCCGCAACTACCTGTGGATACTGCTGATCCAGTCGGTGTCCTATGCCGGAAAAATCATCGTGCATCCGACACGCATCGAGACCGTGGAGCAATTCTTTCGGCGCGCCGATGTCGGCCCGTTGCCGGGCGAAGTCATGGCGGTGCTTGGCCTGATATACATTCTGACGTGGATTGGATTTGCCACCTGGAGCGAGGTGACGGACATTCGCAAGAGCGGCAGGGCAGCGATCCAAAACAGACTGGATTGAACCGCCATTCCGTTTTCGCGGCCAGTAATCGCAACCGCCGTTAATCACCGCCGCCCAGTTCGTTTACGTAATCAGCCACCTTGCGGATTTCCGCCTCGCTCAGCTTGATGGACCACTGCGGCATGATGCCACCGGGTTCCACTAGAGCCGCGGAATTAGCTTCTCGAACGTCCGCTTACGAGGATGGCAAGCAAATCCGGCTGCACATCCACGTCCGCGTGGGCCCTCAATGCCGCGTTGCATTAGCGGCGAAGCAACACTGCTTTGCTTTGTGTATGTCGACAAAGCTAACCGCTGGGTCAGAGAACATCTCTTCCAGTCTGATAGACAGGTTGGCCAATAAGTATGGGCCTTAGTCTTGGGCGTAATTGTTCCCGGACCAAGCAGACCAGCCATCAGCGAAATAGTGGACGTCTGTACCGATCGCTGCGGAGAGCGCCGATGTCCGCAATGGGCCGTTCTCACTGGTTAGCCCAACAATTGCGAATGACCGAAAGTCCCGCATAGCGGAAGAACGAAGTAACAATGGCAATGTCTGAACAGGCTATGAAAAATAGACATATCGGTTGAGCGCCGGTAAGCGGATTTGACCGACTCCGCCCGCGTCGCCCACGTGCTCAGAAATAGCGCCGCCCGGCCAGGGCCGCCTCGATCGCGCCGCCCAGCACGAATAACACCGTCGCGCTGCAGCCCAGAACGAACGGCCAGCTGAGAACACTAAGCGCCCCGCCCGCGACCCGGTCGAAAAAGATCATCGCCGCGCCCGCCAGCGCCACGGTAGG
>CAXMNX010000019.1:0-43401 GCA_964194845.1 uncultured Boseongicola sp. | reverse complement strand
CCAACGCCGCGACGATGCCGCGGCGTTGGTAACACGAGGGGAATGCGATGGACTGCTCATTGCCATTGGCTGACATTTAGCGACAGAATGGGGCAGTAATATGGTGCTGTTTCGATTTAATAAACAGTCTTTGCGATGAATATGTGCATCCCACGTGCAGAAAGCCGCCGCGCGAAGCGCTCGTAAACATGCGCCTCAGACCAGAGTTGCTTCCGTCGCGTCGCGAAGTTCATCTTCGCTTACACCATCGGCCAGATCGACGATCTTCAGACCGCCCTCCACCACATCCAATACACCAAGGTTCGTGATAATCCGATCAACAACGGCTTTGCCGGTCAACGGCAGCGTGCATGCCTTCAAAACCTTCGAATCCCCATGCTTATTGGTGTGGTCCATCACGACGATAACGCGGCCAACGCCCGCGACCAGATCCATCGCACCACCCATGCCCTTGACCAGCTTGCCGGGAATCATCCAGTTCGCCAGATCGCCGTTTTCGGCAACCTCCATCGCACCCAGGATCGCTGCCGCGATCTTGCCACCCCGGATCATCCCGAATGACTGCGCGCTGTCGAAATATGCGGTCCGGCGCAATTCGGTGATCGTCTGCTTGCCCGCGTTGATCAGATCGGGGTCTTCTTCGCCCTCGAAAGGAAATGGCCCCATGCCCAACATACCGTTTTCCGATTGCAGCGTGATGTCTTTGTCGCCGACATAGTTCGCGACCAAAGTCGGAATGCCGATGCCAAGGTTCACATACATGCCGTCTTCAAGTTCGTCCGCCGCGCGGGCGGCCATCTGATTGCGGTCCCAGGGCATCAGGCTTCCTCCCGCTGGCGAACAGTGCGTTGCTCGATGCGTTTCTCGTGCGCGCCCTGTATAATCCGGTTCACATAGATGCCCGGAAGATGGATCGCGTCGCCGTCCATGCTGCCAAGCGGGACAATCTCTTCCACTTCGGCCACACAGACCTTGCCGCACATGGCGGCGGGCGGGTTGAAATTGCGCGCAGTCTTGCGGAAAACCAGATTGCCGGTCTCATCCGCCTTCCAGGCCTTCACGATCGACAGATCGGCAAATATGCCTTCTTCAAGGATATAGGTCTCGCCGCCAAAATCCTTGTGCTCTTTGCCATCGGCGATCACCGTCCCAACGCCGGTCTTGGTGTAAAATCCGGGAATGCCGCAGCCAGCCGCCCGCATGCGTTCGGCCAACGTGCCTTGGGGATTAAACTCAAGCTCCAGCTCACCCGACAAATACTGGCGCATAAACTCGGCGTTCTCGCCGACATAGGACGACATCATTTTCTTCACCTGGCGCGTTTGCAAAAGGATGCCGATGCCAAAATCATCGACGCCTGCATTGTTCGACGCGAACGTCAGGTCCTTCACGCCGCTTTCCTTGATCGCCTGCAACAGTAGTTCCGGGATACCGCAAAGGCCGAAGCCGCCTGCCGCGATCAGCATTCCGTCTTCCAGCAGCCCATCGAGCGCCTCGGTTGCGTTGGCATAGACTTTCTTCATTGAACCGCCCTCTTCCGGTGATGGCAAAGGTTCTGGCGCGGGGCAGGCACAGAGTCAATCGCCGCGCCGCGGCATCCTCTCCCGGCTCACCATTTCATCTTTTCGAAAATACGCCGGGGAGCGCGAGGGGCAGCGCCTCTCGCCTGCCGCGATGCGCGACAGCGCGCCCTCAGGACGCCTTCTTCCGACGCCCGCCCTTCTTGCCGCCCTTCGCCTGCTTGGCCGCCATCAGTTCAAGCGCCACTTCCATCGTAACGTCAGTTGGCTCGGTGTCCTTGGGCAGCGTCGCATTGACCTTGTCCCATTTAACATACGGCCCGTAACGACCGTCCATTACATTGACCGCGCCGCCGCTTTCCGGATGTTCGCCCAGTTCCTTCAAAGGTGTGGCCGCAACCCGCCCGCCGCCACGCTTGGCGGCTTTCTTGGAAAGCTCCTCGACCGCACGGTTCATGCCGATCGTGAAGACTTCGTCAACTTCCGCCAAGTTCGCGTAAAGCCGCCCGTGTTTCACGTAAGGCCCATAGCGTCCGATCCCCGCTTCGACCAGTTCGCCATCTTCGGGATGCGGCCCGACTTCGCGCGGCAGGCTCAGAAGCGTCAGCGCCTTTTCCAGATCAATCTCAGCCGGTTCCCACCCCTTGGGCAGGCTCGCGCGTGGCGGTTTCGGTTGCTCTTCGGTCGGCGCGCCACGTTGCACGTAAGGCCCAAACCGGCCCTTCATTACCCGGATCGCGTCGCCGCCATCCTCGCCCAGCATCTTGCCATCCGGCCCAATCTCGGAACCGTCATCCATCCCCGGCGGGCCAAACGGCCTTGTAAAGCGACACTCAGGATAGCTCGAACACCCAATGAATGCGCCACCCGACCGCGCGGTGCGCATCGACAAACGCCCTTCGCCACAGTTCGGACAAAGCCGTGGGTCGGTTCCTTCTTCATTCGGCGGGAACAGGTGCGGTTCCAGCACCTCATTGATCTTCTCCAGCACCTCGGTAATTCGAAGCTCGGACGTATCCTCGACCGAAGCTTTGAAATCCCTCCAGAACCGCGCCAACACGTCCTGCCATTCGCGCTCGCCATTGGTGATGTCGTCAAGCTCGTCTTCCAGCTTGGCGGTAAAATCATAGCCCACGTAACGGCGGAAGTAATTGACCAGAAACGCGGTCACCAGCCGCCCTTTGTCTTCGGGATGCAGGCGGTTCTTCTCTTTTCGAACATAACCCCGATCCTGGATCGTCGTCACGATGGAGGCATACGTCGATGGTCGCCCGATCCCCAGCTCTTCCATCCGCTTGACCAGCGTCGCTTCGGTATAACGCGGCGGCGATTGCGTGAAGTGTTGCTCGGGCGAGACGGCATTTTTCTCGGCAACTTCGCCTTCCATGACCTGCGGCAGGCGTTTGTCATCATCATCAACGCCCTGATCGTCGCGTCCTTCTTCGTAGACGCGAATGAACCCGTCAAAAAGGATCACCTGTCCCGTCGCGCGCAGGCCAACCTGGCCATCGCTGCTTGCAATATCGACCGTCGTCCGCTCCATGCGCGCGCCTGCCATCTGACTGGCAAGCGTGCGCTTCCAGATCAGGTCATAAAGCTTCGTCTGGTCGGCTTCGCGTAGTTTCAGTCGCTCCGCGTCGGCGGTCATCTCAGTGGGGCGAATACATTCATGCGCTTCCTGCGCGTTCTTGGCCTTGTTTTTATACATCCTCGGGCTGCCGGGCACATATTCCGCGCCATAACGATCCTTGATCGCATCGCGGGCGGCGTGAACCGCCTCGGGCGCCATGTCGATGCCGTCGGTCCGCATATAGGTAATGTGTCCGGCCTCATACAGCCGTTGTGCCACCTGCATTGTCTGGCGCGCGCCAAAGCCGAATTTCCGGCTGGCTTCCTGTTGCAAAGTCGACGTCATGAACGGCGGCGACGGGTTGCGGCTCGCTGGTTTGGCCTCGACCGACTTGACGCTCAGGTCGCGGCTTTCAATCGCTTGCACCGCCAGTTCGGCAGCGGTTTCGTTCGGGATATCGAACTTATCCAGCTTATTGCCGGCCAGAATCGTCAGGCGCGCTTCGAATTCCTGCCCGCGTGGCGTGATCAAAACAGCCTTCACCGACCAGTATTCCTGCGCGCGGAACACTTCGATTTCCATCTCGCGCTCGACGATCAGCCGCAGGCAAACCGACTGCACCCGACCGGCTGATTTGGCCCCGGGCAGTTTGCGCCACAGGACCGGGCTCAGGTTGAACCCGACAAGATAGTCCAGCGCGCGCCGTGCCAGATACGCCTCGACCAGATCCACGTCGACCTGGCGGGGGTTCTTCATCGCCTCGGTGACGGCGCTCTCGGTGATGGCATTGAAGACCACGCGGCTGACGGGTGTGTCTTTTTTGATCGCTTTGCGGTTTCGCAGTGCCTCTTCCAGGTGCCAGGATATCGCCTCGCCTTCGCGATCGGGGTCAGTGGCCAGAATTAGTTCACCGTCTTCCTTCAAGGCATCGGCGATGGCCTTGATGTGCTTTTTCGATTCGCTCGCGACTTCCCATTTCATGGTGAAACCGTTCTCGGTATCCACCGATCCATCCTTAGGCGGCAGATCGCGGACATGGCCGTAACTGGCCAGAACTGTATAGTTCGATCCGAGATATTTGTTGATTGTCTTGGCTTTAGCCGGGGATTCGACAACAACGACTGGCATGAAAATACCTTTTCAAGAAACCGGGGCATTGGCGGCGGAACATGTGGGGACGTATTGCAAGTTGTCAACGGGGCGCGATGCACTGGCGGCAAATTGATGCCCTGATGCGTAGAAATCCGCCTCAGATCGCCCGGGTTAACATGCCGCCTGCACCCCGGCGGACGTGGCCTTCCAGTTCCAGCGTCACAATCGCTGGCGATACGACATCTGCCGCTGCTTTCAGATTGCGAATAACCTGATCTTCCGGCACCGGTGTCGGACCGAGCCGGTCAAGGATTTGCCGATGAAGCGCTGCGATGTCGCCGGGGACCGGCGCTTTGTTGCGTTGCACAGGTTTAGCGTGATCCGCACCCATGGGTTCTTGTCCAATGGTCTGGACCGCCTCGATGACGTCCCTGGCTGAACGGACCAGTGTCGCGCCGTCGCGCACCAGCATATTTGACCCCGCCGCGCGCGCGTCAAACGGGTGCCCCGGCACCGCCAGCACTTCGCGTCCCTGATCGAGCGCGGCACGCGCGGTGATCAAACTGCCTGATTTGGCAGCGGCTTCCACCACGACGACCGCCGCTGCAAGGCCGGAAATTAGTCGGTTCCGAGGTGGAAAATGCCGGGCTTGCGGCGCAAGATTCATAGGCATCTCGCTGATCCGTAAACCTTTTTCCTGGATCTCCTGAAAAAGAACGGTGTTTTCTGCGGGGTAGGGAACATCGACGCCCCCGGCCATGACAGCGATTGTGCCGGTCTCAAGCGATGCCAAATGTGCGGCCGTGTCAACGCCGCGTGCCAGGCCCGAGACCACCGCGAACCCGGCCTCGCCCAGCTCGGTCGCCAGCCGCCGCGACATCCGGGTTCCAAGCGATGAGGCATTGCGCGCGCCCACAATCGCGATTGTCTGTCTGGAAAATAGTTCGTCGTCGCCGATCGCCCAAAGAATTGGCGGCGGGTCCGAGATCTCGGCCAGACGCGAAGGATACGAACCAGAGCCGTATGCGATTGGCCTCACACCTGCCTGTGTCGCCGCATCCCACTCGGCCCTTGCCGCGGAATAAGTGGCAGGAACGTAATTTTTGACCCCCCCCCGCCGCCGCGATTTTCGGAAGTGCGTCAAGTGCGGCGCCTGCGGTGCCATGCTCTTTCAACAATCTGAAGAAAGTCGAAACGCCGACCCGGCGTGATCGCAAGAGGCGGAGCCAGTCCAGCCAAACTTCCTCTGTGAGGGGTGGGGTGAGAGGGTGGGTGGAAGGGGATAAATCCTTGGCCATCCTGTCTCCGCCAACTTGCTGACATTAGGTATGGGGTAGATTTGGTAAACGCGCGGTTAATATTGAATTTTATTTAGTTCACTATTTTTGGGGAGGTTCGCGGATCATAACCGAGGGCCGCCGGATTACGAAAAGGTCAGGCGGATCAATTTACCGCGAGCCGACAACGCTTCGCCAAAGGCCGACTTCCAAATACTCAAGCCGCCGACCCGCCAACCGTCAACCCGCCGATCAGCAGCGTCGGCTGGCCCACGCCAACCGGCACCCACTGGCCGTCTTTTCCGCAATTGCCCACGCCCGGGTCCAACTTCATGTCATTGCCGATCGCACGGATCTGCTTCAATGCAGTCGCCCCATCACCAATCAACGTCGCCCCTTTGACCGGCGCACCAACCCTACCGTTTTCAACGCGGTAAGCCTCGGTGCAAGAAAAGACGAACTTCCCATTGGTGATGTCCACCTGCCCACCGCCAAAGCCAACTGCATAAATGCCGTCCTTAACGTCACCAACAATCGCCTCCGGCTCGGCGTCGCCGGAAAGCATGTAAGTGTTAGTCATCCGTGGCATCGGCGCGTGAGCAAAGCTTTCCCGCCGCCCGTTGCCCGTGGGCTCAGCCCCCATCAGCCGCGCATTCTGACGGTCCTGCATAAAGCGCACCAGCACACCGTCCTCGATCAGCACATTCTTGCCCGACGGCGTGCCTTCGTCATCGACACTAAGCGACCCACGCCGGTCGGGTATCGTCCCGTCGTCCAGCACAGTGACACCCTTCGAGGCGATGCGCTGGCCCATAAGCCCGGCAAAAGCCGAACTTTTCTTGCGGTTGAAATCGCCCTCAAGGCCATGCCCGATGGCTTCGTGCAGCAGAATGCCTGGCCAGCCCGGCCCCAGTGCCACGTCCATGACGCCCGCAGGTGCGGGAATAGCGTCCAGATTGACCAGGGCGATGCGCAACGCCTCGCGGGCAGCCGATTGCCAATGTTCCGCATCAATCAGCCCGGTCAGCGCATGACGTCCGCCACTGCCCGCACTGCCGCTTTCGCGGCGTCCATTTTCCTCGACGATGACCGATACGCTCAGCCGCGTCATCGGGCGGGTGTCGGTCACCGCGTGGCCTTCGGGGCGCAGGATCACAACGTCCTGCAAGGATGCCGCAAGGGTCGCGGACACCTGGATCACTCGGCGATCCAGGTCGCGTGCGAAACCGTCAATCTCGCGCAAAGTGTCGATCTTGACGGTAAATTCAGCGTCCGCCATCGGGTCGGCATCGCCGTAAAGCTTTCGGTTTGTCGGCCTTGGCGGCTCTGCCATCGTTCCCCCGCCGTCGCCGACCGCAAGCCGCGCGGTCTGGACAGCTCGTTTCACCGCGCGTTCGCTAATTTCTGTCGAATGCGCATAACCCGCGGCCTCACCGCGAACGGCACGCAGCCCAAAGCCCTCGGTCGCATCATAACTTGCCGTTCTGACCCGGCCGTCGTCAAAAGACAGAACCTCGGATCGCTTCCGCTCAAGAAACAGCTCGCCGTCGTCGGCACCCGCAACGGCCTCGCGCAAAAGCGCCAGCGCACGGGATTCGTCGATAAGCGTTTCGAAGGGTCGAAATGGTGCAGTTTCAGACATGAAAAGTCCTTTGTTTGGCTGCCAAAGCGGCTGAATGCCGCAATGGCGAGCCTTGTTCCTTACCCCCTAATATGATTTCAAGCGCGGCAAGAACAACAGGCCCGTGGTCACAAGACCGGGCCATCGGGGAACGCCACAAGTTAAGGACCATCCCAGATATGCGTCTCATAGCTCTTTTTTCAGCGCTGACGGCCGCTTCAATCGCCGCAACATTCGCCGCAGCTCAGGACCTCGCAGTCATCGGTGCGCCTGTCGATGGGGCGACCGGGTTTCAGCCGGCCGTGACCGAACTTGCGCGCGATCTCCGATGGCTGGACTGGATGCTTCTGGTGGTCGTTTCGGGCATCTCAATTTTTGTCGTGGCGCTGATTGCAATCGTGATCGTCAAATATAATCGAAGTGCCAACCCCGAGCCTGCAACATTCACTCACAACACGCCGGTCGAAGTCGCGTGGACTGTGCTTCCGATCGTGATCCTGGTGTTCATTGGCGCGTTTTCGCTGCCGGTATTGTTCAAGCAGCAGGAAATTCCCGAAGGCGACGTTATCGTCAAGGCAACCGGGTATCAGTGGTACTGGGGATACGAATATCCGCAGGAAGGCATTTCATTCGAAAGCTTCATGATCGGGTCGGATGCCGGCAATATGATGACACCCGAGGTTTCGGCGCAACTGGCCGAGGCTGGTTATTCGGACGAACTTTTCCTATTGGCGACCGACGCTGCGGTTGTCATTCCCACTGGCAAAAAAGTGGTTGTCCAGGTGACCGGCGCTGACGTCATCCACGCCTGGACGATCCCGGCGTTCGGCGTAAAGCAAGATGCGGTTCCAGGCCGTCTGGCACAGCTATGGTTTGAGGTCGATGAAGGCCAGGAAGGTATCTACTTCGGCCAGTGTTCCGAGCTTTGCGGGTTAAGCCACGCCTTCATGCCGATCACGGTCAAAGCGGTCACATGGGACGATTACCAGGCCTGGGTTGGAATCACGAAGGTTGCTCAGGGCATTGTCGATGACAGCGTCCAGGTGGCAGCGGCGGAGTAAACCCGGCCTATGGCAGAACAATCGGTCAACACAACGCACGAGTATGAACCGACATTCGGTGATTATTTTGCGCTTTTGAAACCACGGGTGATGTCGCTCGTGGTTTTCACGGCGTTGGTCGGGTTGCTGGTCGCACCGGTATCTCTGCACCCGATTGAAGCGTTCGCCGCAATCCTGTTTATCGCGGTTGGCGCCGGTGCATCGGGCGCGCTGAATATGTGGTGGGACGCCGACATCGACGCTGTGATGCGGCGCACCGCCAATCGTCCGATCCCGTCGGGCCGTGTTGAGCCGGGCGAGGCTTTGGCCATCGGTGTCGGGCTTTCGGGGTTGGCGGTTGTAATGCTCGCGCTGGCGACGAACCTGTTCGCCGCTGGATTACTGGCCTTCACCATCTTTTTTTACGCGGTCATCTACACAATGTGGCTCAAACGCTGGACGCCGCAGAACATCGTGATCGGCGGTGCTGCGGGGGCCTTTCCGCCAATGATCGGCTGGGCCGCCGCGACCGGCAGCGTGTCGATAGAGGCCGCGCTGATGTTCGCGTTGATATTCATCTGGACACCACCGCATTTCTGGGCGCTCGCGCTTTTCGTGCGCACGGACTATGGCGACGCCGATGTGCCGATGCTGACTGTCACCCACGGCCCCAGGGTGACGCGCCGCCATATCCTGGCCTACACCGTCTTGCTTGCTCCGGTGGCACTTTGGCTGGCCATGACGCCAATCGCCGGACCGGTTACTCTGATCGCAGCGGTCGCGATGAACGCATGGTTTCTGAAAGGCGCCTTCGATATCTGGCGGCGCGACGAAGCCTTGGCCGAGGCCGATAACTACAAAGTCGAAAAGTCCTTTTTCCGCTTTTCAATCCTTTATCTATTTGCTCATTTCAGCGCGCTCCTTATCGACGCCGGCCTGGCCGCAGTAGGGCTGATCTGATGGAGCTGAAGGTCACCCACGACCTGCACAAGCGCCGGTATTCGCGAAATCTGGGGGTTGCCCTGACGTTGGTTGCGCTCATCGCGCTCATTTTCGGACTGACGGTGGTGAAAGTTACCCGCGGCGACCCGATGCAGGCTTTCGATCACGCTGTGCGCCCCGAATTGACGGCGCGCGAGGTCTCCGAATGACCGAACGCGCGCCGATGGATCCCAAACAAAAGACCGCGCTCAAGTTAACTGGCGTTATTCTGATCATGGGCTCGCTGGCCTGGGCATCGGTGCCGTTTTACTCGTGGTTCTGTCGTGTCACGGGATGGGGCGGGGTGACCGATGTTGCTGCCGCCGCCCCGGAAACAGCACTTGAGCAAACCATAAAAATTCGCTTCGACGCCTCCAAAGCCGCCGGAATGCCGTGGGAATTTCGGCCCGCAGCACTTGAGATGGAATTGCGTATTGGCGAAGAGGGTCTGGCGTTCTACGAGGCCTACAATCCGACCGATCGGGTGATTGCGGGCACTGCCAGCTACAACGTCTCGCCATTTTCGACCGGCGCGTACTTCTCGAAGATCGACTGCTTTTGCTTCGAACTTCAGGTGCTGCAACCTGGCGAACGGGTGATGATGCCGGTCAGCTTCTTTGTCGAGCCGGATATTTTGCAGGACGCCGATGCCAGGCATGTCCCGGTAATCACACTAAGTTACACCTTCCACGAGACAGAATTGCCCGAAGACTACCAGTCCGATCAGGCATCCGTTACAGTAAGCAACAACGAAAACGCCGGAGGGCATCTCTGATATGGCGAACGAAAAAAACCACGACTACCACATCCTGAACCCGTCGATCTGGCCCTTTATGGGCGCGGTCAGCGGCATCACGATGCTTGTTGGCGCGGTGTATTGGATGAAACAAGTTAGCTTCATCGGGGTGCCGCTTTATCCATGGATATTTTTTATCGGGCTTACCGGGGTGGGCTACGTCATGTTCGCCTGGTGGTCGGACGTGGTGACGGAATCGAACACCGGTGATCACACACCGGTTGTTCGCCTGGGTCTCAGGTATGGCTTCGTCATGTTCATCATGTCCGAGGTCATGTTCTTCTCGGCGTGGTTCTGGGCATTTTTTAAGAACGCCCTTTATCCAATTCACCCCGATGGGCTAAGCCCGCTAATCGACGGCATTTGGCCGCCCGCGGGAATTGAGACCTTCAACCCCTGGCACCTGCCACTGATCAACACGCTGATCCTTCTGTGTTCCGGCGCGGCCGCAACATGGGCGCACCACGCGATTGCGCATGAAAACAACCGCAAAGACATGGCGAACGGTCTGATCCTGGCGGTCGTGCTTGGCCTGCTTTTCACCGTCTTCCAGGCGTACGAATACAGCCACGCGGCATTCGGGTTCTCGGGCAACATCTATGGTGCCACGTTCTTCATGGCGACCGGGTTCCATGGCGCGCATGTGATCATCGGCACGATCTTCCTTTTTGTCTGCTACCTGCGGCTTCGCGCCGGTCACTTCACGCCCGAAAAGCACGTCGGTTTCGAAGCAGCAGCCTGGTATTGGCATTTTGTCGATGTCGTCTGGCTGTTCTTATTTTCCGCAGTTTACATCTGGGGCGGCTGAACAGACGATGGATCGGCCATCATAAATAGTGTTGTGGGCGCGGGGTTTCTCGCGCCCTTTGCATGAAAGTCAGGTGGGATGCGGCGGGTAATCGTTCCTTTGATCTTTGGCGTCGGCGGTTGCGCTCTGTTTTTGTCGTTGGGCGTGTGGCAGCTACAACGGCTGGAACTGAAAGAGGCACGTCTGGCGCAGATTGAGGCGCGGATCGGCGAAGCGCCGGTTTCGGTTCCCGCGGTGCCTGACCAAGACGCGGATGCCTTTCTGCCAGTGACGGAGCGGGGTGATTTCGACGGAACCGACTTGGCGGTACTGACAAGCATTGGGCGCGTTGGCGCGGTCTATCGCCTGGTTGCAGCGTTCGAGCTCACAGGCGGGCGACGGATCATGATCGACCGTGGCTACGTCCCCGTTGCCGACGCTCGTCGAACTGCAATTGCGAATGATGTCGAAATTACCGGGAACTTGCACTGGCCTGACGAAGTGGACCGGTGGACGCCTGCGCCGGACGCTTTGAATCGCATCTGGTACGGTCGCGATGTGGGTGCGATGGCAGAGGTGCTGAACACCGACCCGATATTAATCGTTGCCCGCGAACCGACGCTCACCGAACCAGTGGCGACGCCAATCCCGGTCGGCGCCGAGGGCATCCCAAACAATCATTTGGGTTATGCGATACAATGGTTCGGGCTCGAGATTGTCTGGGCGGGGATGACGGCGTTTCTGATTTGGCGTATCCACCGGCGAACAGATTAAGGGACGACACTCGTGCAATACGTTTCAACCCGGGGAAAAGCGCCCAGGCTCTCGTTCGAAGACGCGATGCTGACCGGTCTTGCGCGGGATGGCGGGCTTTATGTGCCCGAAGCGATCCCGCCAATGTCGAAAGAAGACATCGCGGCACTTGCCGGCCTGCCTTACGAAGACGCGGCCTTTCGCGTCATGCGTCCCTTCGTTGGCGATGCTTTCTCGGATGACGAATTTCAGGGCATCATTGCGCGCGCTTACAAAGCGTTCGGTCACCAGGCTTGTGCGCCTCTGGTTCAGCTTGGCGCAAACCACTTCTTGCTTGAATTGTTCCACGGGCCAACGCTCGCGTTCAAAGACTTCGCGATGCAGCTTATCGGCCAGATGTTTCAAAGCGTACTCGACCGACGCGGCACCCGGCTAACCATCGCCGGGGCCACCAGCGGCGATACCGGAAGTGCTGCGATCGAAGCGTTCAAAGGTCTGGATAATGTCGACGTCTTCATTCTTTACCCGCATGGCCGCGTCAGCGAGGTCCAACAGCGACAGATGACCACGCCAACAGACACCAATGTTCATGCGCTGGCCATGGATGGCGATTTCGACGATTGCCAGGCCCGCGTGAAAGACATGTTCAACGACCACGCCTTCCGGGACGAGGTTGGGCTGGCCGCCGTCAATTCGATTAACTGGGCACGCGTTCTTGCGCAGGTTGTCTACTATTTCACGTCCGCCGTTTCGCTGGGCGCACCTTACCGCGCGATCAGCTTCACGGTGCCGACCGGCAACTTCGGCGACATATTCGCGGGCTACATCGCCAAACGCATGGGCCTGCCAATCGGTCAATTGATCATCGCTACAAATCAAAACGATATTTTGCACCGCACATTCACCGATGCGGCCTACACGACCAAGGGCGTGACCCCCTCAATCAGCCCGTCGATGGACATCCAGGTCAGCTCTAACTTTGAGCGCGCGCTGTTTGATGCCTACGACCGCGACGGAAGTGCCGTGGCGCAATTGATGGACGAACTGAAGACCAGCGGTGGCTTTCCGGTCAGCCAGGGTGCGATTGGCGCACTTCGCGAAATCTACGGTTCGGGGCGGGCATCCGAAGACGAAACTCGCGCCACCATCAAGGCAATTAATTCGCGAACCGGCAAGGTGATTTGCCCACACACGGCCGTTGCGGTGAAGGTCGCAGCAGAGCAAACCCCATCGCCGACGCCAATGATCACGCTGGCCACTGCACACCCGGCAAAGTTCCCGGATGCGGTCGAAACGGCAACAGGGTTCCGTCCGCCTCTTCCAAACCGGATGGCGGATCTCTATCAACGCTCAGAACGCGTCACGCAGGTAGCCAACGATCTGGCTACTATCGAGACCCTGATCCGGGAGAGACGGCAAAAGTGACAGTTGAAATTCACCGCATGGCGAACGGCGTTCGCATTGTCACGGAACACATGCCGGGACTTCAGTCGGCATCGCTGGGCGTCTGGATCGCCGCCGGTGGCCGTCACGAACGCATCGACCAAAACGGTGTCGCGCATTTCCTCGAACATATGGCGTTCAAAGGCACGACAACGCGATCATCGCTTCAGATCGCCGAGGCAATCGAAAATGTCGGTGGCTACATCAACGCCTACACCAGCCGCGAGATGACGGCGTATTACGCGCGCGTGCTGGAAGATGACGTTCCGCTGGCGCAAAACGTTATCTCGGACATTGTTCTCAATCCGATCTTTGACGCCCAGGAGATCGAGGTTGAACGCCATGTTATCCTTCAGGAAATTGGCCAGGCCTATGATACGCCCGATGACGTGATATTCGACTGGCTTCAGGAAACGGCCTTCCCCGATCAACCCCTTGGCCGCACGATCCTTGGACCGGCAGAGCGCGTGCAGGGGTTCGATGCCGCCGACCTTCGCGGTTTCGTGGCAGAGCGATACGCGCCGGGAAACATCATCCTGGCCGCGGCGGGTGCGGTGGACCACGATGCGATTGTGCGCGCAGCCGAAACGGCCTTTGGCGGACTGACCACACGGGAAATCGGCGGCGCCGACCCGGCGGTATTTCAGGGCGGCGAACGGCGCGTCGAGAAAGATCTCGAACAGGCACATTTCGCGCTCGCTTTCGAGACACCGGGCTACCGCGACGATGCGGTCTATACCGCGCAGCTTTTTTCAACGGCGTTTGGCGGCGGCATGTCTTCGCGACTGTTTCAGGAAGCGCGCGAAAAGCGCGGCCTTTGTTATACGATCTTCGCGCAGACCGGTGCTTATGCCGACGGCGGATTGATGACGATCTATGCCGGCACCGGGGCCGACGACGTCAATGGTCTCGTGCATCTGACGATTGATGAGTTAAAACGCGCCGCCGACGACATGTCACCTGCCGAACTGGCGCGCAGCCGGGCGCAATTGAAGGCGGGTCTGCTTATGGGCCTTGAAAGCCCCTCAAGCCGCGCCGAGCGGCTGGCGCGGCTGTTGTCTATCTGGAACCGCATACCTTCGATTGAAGATACGATTGAAAAGATCGACGCGGTTACCACCGGGGACGCGCGCGAATTTGCTGCCGATCTGGTAACCCGTGCGCAAGCGGCGCTGGCCCTATACGGGCCGGTATCATCCGCGCCCGACCATGCCCAGCTGACAGGCAGGCTGGCCGCCTGATGCTTCGGCTTCGCGGCAAGGTCAGGATCGACACCGACCGGATGATCCTTCGCCCGCCGGTCCACGGTGATTTTCGCGAATGGTCAGCGCTGCGCTCGAAAAGTACCGAGTTTCTGACGCCCTGGGAACCGCAGTGGTCGCGCGATCATCTGACACGCAAAAGCTTTGTAAACCGGGTCTACTGGGCAAACCGGTCGATCGCGCAAGGGTCGGCGTTACCGCTGTTCCTGTTGCGGCGCGACGACGGGCGGCTGCTTGGAGCCATCACGCTGGATAACATCCGTCGCGGCCCGGCGCAGGCCGCGACGATCGGATACTGGATCGGATCAAGCTATGCCCGCGATGGCTATATGCGCGAAGCATTGGTGGCGGCCGTTCACTATGCTTTCGACGTTCTTGACCTCAGCCGATTGGAAAGCGCGTGCCTGGCGGAAAACGCCGCCTCGCGCGGTCTGTTGGAGAAATGTGGATACAAATACGAAGGCGTCGCGCAAAGCTATTTGCAGATCAACGGGCGCTGGCGGAACCACGTGCTTTACGCCAATTTAAGGGGTGACCGCAGGGGCCGCGTCGAGACCTGATCCATCGAAACCGGTGCGACTTTGTCGCACTTTCGCGCGGGCCATAAAATTGGGCTTTGGCGAATGAACGAGAATATCCGATAAGGCCGACACCATATCCCCAGCAGGAGAGGCCAGATGGCAGGAAAATTTGAGATCTACAAAGACAAGAAAGGCGAGTTCCGGTTCCGCCTAAAGGCAAGCAATGGTCAGATTATTCTGGCCAGCGAAGGTTATAAAGCGAAGACAAGCTGCAAGAACGGCATCGAGTCGGTTCGCAAGAACAGCCAGAACGATGCGCGCTTCGAGCGTCGCGAAACCAGGGCCGGCAAGGCGCGGTTCAATCTCAAGGCCATCAACGGCCAGGTCATTGGAACCTCGGAAAGCTATGAAAGCACCAAGGCGCGCGAAAACGGTGTTGCGTCGGTTGGTAAAAACGCACCCGATGCCAAGGTCGACGATCAGACCGCCTGAACATTTCTTTTGAATGACCGGTTTCGCCGCCATAAGGCGGCGACCCGCCGGGGGTTGTCTCTCGGGTATTGCGCCGCAATGCCCTGCCGACAGGCGATTGCCCGCAATCGCCGTAAGGCCCCGGACCCTAGGCGTATTTTCAAAAAAGATGAAGATTAGCAATTTAACGCGGATCATCTGCTCCGCGACGATGCGCGGCATAAAAATCGCTCAACCGTTTGCCCTTTTCTTCCCGGAAGCGTTCGTGCGCTTCCGCGATATTCATGCGATCAGCCCGGAACATACGAAAATCCTCTCTTAGCTCGCACCAGGCAACCAGCGTCCAGACCTTGCCCCAGAACCAAAGACCCAGCGGGCGGATCGCGCGGGTCGTGGCGATCCCATCCCCGGTCTCGTAGTCAATCGTCAGGCGCTGCCGTTTTTCAATTGCGTGCTCCAGCGTGTCGAGCCGGGCGCGGGTGGCATCGTCAAGCTCGGGCATCTGAAAGGCGTGGACCTGGACCGATCGGGCAAGCTCGCGCTCGTTATCGGGCAAGACCGCACGGATTTTCACAAGCGCTTCTTCCGCCGCTTCGGCCATCGAAGCGCCGCCCCAGGCGCGGATCAGCCGCGCACCGGCCACAAGGGCGACAATTTCCTTGCGTGTGAACATCAAGGGCGGCAGGTCATAGCCTTCGCGCATCAGGTAGCCGACGCCCGCTTCGCCATCGATTGGCACGCCCGACCCGATCAGATCAGCGATATCGCGGTAAATTGTGCGTTCGCTAACCTCAAGCCGCTTGGCAAGCGTGGCCGCCGTGGTGAGCCGGCCGTCGTGCAGATATTGAACGATCTGAAAAAGACGGTCGGCTCTGCGCATCAGGCGGCAGTCGCTTCAAAAAGTCCGATTGAATTGCCGTCGGGATCAAGCGCATATTGAAACCGTCCGGCTGGCAAAGGGGTCGGATCGGATTTGATCGTGCCACCGGCTTTCTCGCACCGCGCGGCAGTTGCCTCCAGCGTATCCGGCACAGCCAGATGGATCGTCGAACCTTCGCCCGGCCGCGCGGGTTCGCCTTCGTAGATGTGGCCGGAGGCGCCATTCGGGGCATCGGTCGGGAAAATTGCCAGCGGATTCGGAAAGTCTTCGGACCGTTCAAGGTCATAGCCGAAAACACTGTTGTAAAACGCCATGCCGCGATCAATATCACGCACGGGGATTTCCATCCAGACGACGGAATTGGCAGGAGTGAAGCTCATGAATAGGGTCCTTTCATCGGCTTGGACCCCGGTTGTGACATACCCCTCCTGACAGCGTTGTGTCAGGATGAATTGCCGTGCGCAAAGTGGCGCACGCTCAGAAGTTCTCGACCCAGGGCCGAAGGGTTAGTTCGTCGGACCAGGTTGAGCGGTGCTGGAGCGTTACCTGTCGATACTCCTGCGCAATCGCGTCGGGATCGAGCATTGCGTCAGAACCATCGTCGTCACGTCCGGCCGGGCGAATGCCGCCGTCGATATTGACCCAGGCCACATGTATGCCCTTCGGATGTAGTTCACGAGCCATGGATTGCGCCAGTCCGCGCTGGGCAAACTTTCCCATCGCGAAGGGAACCGAATGCGGAAATCCTTTTACGCCCGCGCTTGCGCCGGTGAAAAGAATTGTGCCGCGCCTGTCGTCCACTAGCTCTGCGGCAAGCATCGCACGCGCCGCCTGCTGGCCCACCAGAAAGGCACCAAAGGCAGTAACTTCAATGGACTTGCGAACCATCTCGGGGTCCAGATCGGCCACCGGCCCGCGCGATCTCAGGCTGGGATTATAGATGACAACGCGCGGGCCTGCTGGAAGCGAGCCAAACAGCGCATCGACCGATTTTGGATCGCTGGCATCCAGCGCGCGGGTCTCGGCACTTGTTTCACTGGCAAGTGCTGCAATCTTGTCGGTGTTTCGCGCCGCAAGGACCAAAGCATGATCTGCCGCGAAGTTGCGGGCCAGCGAAGCGGAAAGGCCATCGCCGACACCAACGATCAAAGCAATAGGACGGGTCATGCAGGTAACTCCTTGGATGGGATAATCGGGAAAAATTGACCGGACGACCAAAGCCCAAACCAGCTTGTGCCCCCAACGTCGTGATGCGCCCCAATTTCGACCAGACGATAGAAACTTTTACGGTCGATCAACGCCTCAAGCGCTGCCCTGATCAGAATATAGGGCGATGGCTCGCCTGTTTCCGGGTCACGTTCAACCCGGATCGGGTGATCGGGGCCAGCAACCGCCATATCGCCAAGGTTTGTCTCGAAAGTCAGCAATTGCTCAACGCCTTCCCCCTCGACCTCGAAATCAACCGCGACAAAAGGCGCATCATCGACCTCGATCCCGACCTTTTCCACCGGTGTGACCAGCACATAGCGGTCGCCATCCTTGCGCAGAATTGTCGAGAAAAGCCGCACCAGTTCCGGCCGCCCGATTGGTGTTCCAAGGTAAAACCATGTACCGTCGCGCGCGATACGCATATCCAGATCACCGCAATCCGGCGGATCCCATAAATGCACAGGCGGCAAACCGCGCTTGGACGCTGAACGCGCACTTGCAGCGATGCCCTCGGCAGACGGTTTCACAATGTTTTGTGCCATATCTGATTTTGTCATTTGTGCCCGGCGGCATAGTTGGGTCTAGTGAAAGCATACGCCTTTTGGAGATCATTGCCATGACGGAAACCCCGGACCTTGTGTCCGACATCGAAGCGCTGGGCGACAGGCTCGCAGCGGCCAAAGCCAGCATAACCAAGCGCTTTATCGGCCAGGAACAGGTTGTAGACCTGGTCTTGTCAGCGATCCTCTGCGGCGGACACGGGCTTTTGGTTGGATTACCGGGGCTGGGAAAGACCCGCCTTGTCGATACTTTATCCACGGTTCTGGGTCTTGACGGCAAGCGCGTGCAGTTCACGCCCGACCTGATGCCGGCCGATATTCTGGGCTCGGAAGTGCTGGAAACCGGCGCTGATGGCAGCCGGGCCTTCAAATTCATCGCCGGGCCGGTTTTTTGCCAGCTTCTGATGGCAGACGAAATAAACCGGGCATCGCCCCGCACCCAGTCGGCGCTTCTGCAGGCGATGCAGGAAAAATCAATTACCGTCGCAGGCGAATTGCATGCCTTGCCGGAACCATTCCACGTCCTTGCCACCCAAAACCCGATCGAACAGGAAGGCACCTATCCGCTGCCCGAAGCGCAACTTGACCGGTTTCTGGTGCAGATCGACGTCCCACATCCCGACCGTGATACCGAGCGCGAAATCCTGATGGCGACAACCGGCCTGACGGAAGAAGAATCGACGCAAGTATTCACACCAAAAGAGCTTATGGCCGCGCAGGCGCTGGTCCGGCAGATGCCGGTCGGCGAAGCGATTGTCGAGGCAATCCTCGATCTGGTCCGTGCCTGTCGGCCGGAAGATCCGGCGGCAAGCGACGTTGTCCGCGAAAACGTCGGCTGGGGTCCGGGGCCAAGGGCGGCGCAGGCGTTGATGCTGACAGTGCGTGCGCGCGCGCTGCTTGAAGGCCGTCTGGCCCCATCAGTCGAAGATGTCGCGACCTTGGCGGTGCCGGTGCTGACACATCGAATGGCGCTGACCTTCGCCGCCCGGGCGCGCGGTCTTGAGGTAAACGATGTCATCGCTCAAGTGACGCACGCAACGACCCGGGTCGAGGTTGCTGCGTGAGAAGCCCCTCCCGCCTTCGCCAAGACGCCGAAATCCTCGCCGGGCCGCTGCCGCCGCTGTTGGCCGCAGCCGAACACCTTGCGGCAAGCGTGATGGCGGGCGAACACGGGCGGCGGCGGGTCGGGCAGGGCGATCAGTTCTGGCAATACCGCCCCAGCCACCCCGGCGACGAGGCACGCGCCATCGACTGGCGGCGTTCCGCCCGGTCCGATGGGCTATTCGTGCGCGAAAAGGAATGGCAGGCGGCGCAATCCGTGATGCTCTGGCTGGATACCGGCCAGTCGATGGAATTCGCCTCAGCCAAGGATCTGCCGACAAAAGCCGATACCGAGCGCCGTCTGGGTCTGGCGCTGTCCATCCTATTGATCCGTGGCGGCGAGCGGGTCGGGTTTTCGAACGTCGGCCTCGCGCCCCGTTCGGGTCAAGTGCAGCTATTGCGATTGACCGAAAGTCTCGCCAAAGCGGCGGAGGACCGCGAATATATCGCGCCCGAACTGCGCGGTATCCCGGCCCGGTCGCGGGCGGTGTTCTTTTCCGATTTCCTGGGCGATCTCGACCCGATTGAAGCATCGCTCACCCAGGCGGCAGATCGCGGCATCGACGGCGCGCTCGTGCAGATACTGGACCCCCAGGAAGAGGCATTTCCCTTCAACGGACGCACGATCTTCGAAAGCGTCGGCGGATCGTTGGCGCATGAAACGCTGAAAGCCAGCGACCTGCGCGATCGTTATCTTGACCGGCTTGGCGAACGCAAAGCGGCGCTGAAATCGCTGACCCGTGCAACCGGTTGGCAGTATCATTGCCACCACACCGATCGTTCGGCAGCGGCGGCATTGCTATGGCTTTACGGCGCGATGGAGCGTGCGCACTGATGTGGAGCATTGGCCCCATAGGATTTACCGCCCCCTGGCTTCTTCTGGGGCTTCTGCTTTTGCCGATCCTCTGGCTTTTGTTGCGTGCCGTGCCGCCCGCACCGATCCGGCGGCGATTTCCCGGCGTGGCCCTGCTTCTTGGCCTCAAGGATGACGAAAGCCAGACCGACCGCACGCCTTGGTGGCTGCTGCTCTTGCGGATGCTGGCGATATCCGCCGCCATTGTCGGGTTCGCGGGACCGGTTCTGAACCCCGACGCTGATCAGGCCGGCGGCGGGCCGCTTCTGATCCTGATCGACGGCACCTGGGCCGATGCGCCCGACTGGGAGCGCCGGATGGAGCGCGCCGAGGCTGCACTTAACGATGCCGCCCGCACAGGCCGGGAAACAACAGTTGTCGTAGCCACCGATCTGCCGCCGGACGAGACGTTGAATTTCCGCGCCGCAGACAGCTGGGTGTCCGAGCTTGCCGGGCTTCAACCGCAACCCTGGTCGCCCGAAACCAGTGACGTAACCGACTGGTCGCAGGCATTGGAAGGCCGTTTCGATACGTTCTGGCTGTCAGATGGGCTGAACTGGGACTGGCGCGCGAAGCTTCTCGCCAAACTCCGGACCCACGGCGCGGTTTCGGTATTCGAATCTCCGCGTCCTGTATTCGGTCTGAGACCTGCGCGGTTTCAGGATGGTGTTATTTCTATCGAGGGACTGCGCAGTCGATCTTCAGGCACCACCGAGGCAACCGTCGCAGCGCATGGCCTTGATCCCAGCGGAACGCCGCGCCAGCTTGCCACCGCCACGCTTATCTTCGAAGGCGGCGAACAAAGCGCCATTGTTCAGCTTTCGCTGCCGCCCGAGCTGCGAAACCGGGTCACACGATTTGAAATCACCGGCCAACGGTCGGCAGGTGCGGTGGCGCTAACCGACGACGCGCTTCGCCGCCGCGAGATCGCGATCGTCGCGGCGCGAGACGAACGCGAGGGGCTGCGGCTGCTGTCGCCGACGCACTATCTTGAACGGGCGCTGTTGCCCAATGCCGAATTGATCAATGGTGCGATCCCCGACCTCGTCTTGGCCAACCCGGATGTGATTGTCCTGGCCGACATAGCAACGCTCGCTGAAAACGAAGCGCAAGCGCTTGAGGATTGGGTGCGGAAAGGCGGCATTCTTCTCAGGTTCGCTGGCCCCAGAATAGCTGCATCCGACATGGGGCGCGACGAGGAAAATGTGCTCATGCCAGTGCGGCTTCGCGCGGGTGGGCGCAATATCGGCGGCGCGATGAGCTGGGGCGAACCAAAGTCGCTGCGCGCATTCTCGGCGGAAAGCCCGTTTTTCGGATTGGCCGTGCCGCCGGATGTCACGGTTAGCGCGCAAGTTGTGGCGCAACCTGATCCCACGCTTTCTGACCGCACAATTGCGACCTTGGCCGACGGAACGCCACTGGTGACCCGCAAACGGCTGGATGCAGGCCAGGTGGTTCTGTTCCACGTCACCGCAAACGCCGAATGGTCGACGCTGCCGCTTTCCGGCCTCTTTGTTCAGATGCTGGAACGCCTCTCAATCTCGGCCAGACCCGACTTCGCCACTGCCGAAGATCTGGCGGGAACAACGTGGATCCCTGATCAGATTCTGACGGCCACCGGGCAGATTGAAGATGCAGGATCGCTGGCGGGCGTTCCCGGCGAAGACCTGGCCGAAGCGCCGCTTGGCCCGACCCTGCCGCCGGGCCTATACGCGGGCGAAGACCGCCGCATCGCCCGAAACGTTGTTACCGACAACATGCAACTTGCCGCGACCACATGGCCCGCGAATGTCCCGGTCGAAGGATTGCAGGTGATCCGGGAAACCCCGCTTAAAGGGCTCGCGCTTTCGCTTGCCCTGATCCTGCTGATGGCCGACATCATGGCGGCACTTTGGCTGTCCGGTCGCCTGATCGGTGCCCGTGCATCGGCAGTTTCGGCTATTGCGGCGGCGATGATCCTGGGCGTCCCGACCGATGCAACGGCGCAGTCGGACCAGAGCATCGAAAGGGCGCTTCGCGCCGCATCGGAAGTGACACTGGCCTACGTTGTCACCGGCAGCGCACGTATTGACCAAACTTCCGAAGCAGGCTTGCAAGGCCTTTCGCAGGTTCTTCTTCGGCGCACGTCGGTTGAACCGGTTGAACCAACGGCGGTGAACCTCGAAGTTGACGATCTTTCCATTTTCCCCTTCTTGTATTGGCCGATTACCACCGATCAGCCGCGCCCGTCGTCCGAGGCTTATGAGAAACTTAACCGCTACCTCAGGACCGGCGGGCTCATCCTGTTTGACACCCGCGATGCCAATATTTCCGGGCTCGGCAGCGGCAGCCCGAATGGGCGCAAATTGCAGGAACTGGCGTTGCCTTTGGACGTGCCGCCCCTTGAACCGATCCCGGCGGATCATGTGCTGACCCGAACGTTTTACCTGCTTCAGGATTTCCCCGGACGGCACGCCAGCCGTGACATCTGGGTTGAAGCCGCACCTGCGGATGCCGAATTGGTGGAAGGAATGCCTTTTCGCAACCTGAACGACAATGTGACGCCGGTGATCATCGGCGGCAACGACTGGGCGGCGGCATGGGCAATAGATCAAGGTGGCGCGCCGATGTATCCGGTGGGCCGTGGATTTGCCGGTGAACGGCAGCGCGAAATATCATATCGCTTTGGTGTAAACCTGATCATGCACGTGCTGACCGGCAACTATAAATCCGATCAGGTCCATGTGCCCGCGCTTCTCGACAGGCTGGGGCAATAGATGGAAACCGGCACGATCATCTTCGACCCGCTTCTGCCCTGGCCATCGCTTTGGGCAGGCGTGCTGCTTGGCGTTTTCTTTGTTGCAATAGCCACCTTGCGCGGCCTCTCCGGGTGGTGGCTTCGCGGGCTGGCGTTCGCGGTGCTGCTGCTGGCGATCGCCAATCCGTCTTTGCAGACCGAAGAACGCGACCCACTGACCGATATTGTTATTCTTCTGGTCGATGAAAGCGCAAGCCAGCAGATTGCCGACCGCCCGGATCAGGTCGCTCAGGCCATCGCACAGGTCGCGGCGGAAATTGAACGCCTGCCAAACGCCGAACTTCGGGTCGTGCAGTTGGGTGACAGCGACGACAATCAGGGCACGCTGCTGATGGAAGCGTTGACCAAAGCGATGGCGGAAGAACCGCGCGCGCGACTGGCAGGCGCGATCCTTCTGACCGACGGTCAATTGCATGACATTGGAAACGCACCGGAAATGCCCGCGCCCCTTCACGCATTGCTAACGGGGCGCGACGGCGACTGGGACCGCCGACTTCTGGTCACCAACGCGCCTGCATTCGCGATACTGGACGAACCGGTCACGCTGACGTTGCGCATCGAAGATCAGGGCGCGGTGCCAGAAGGCCTTGGCGATAAGGCCGAGATCGACATTGCCGTTGACGGACGCGAGCCGCAAACCTTCGAATTGCCTATTGGCGAAGATCTAGAGCTACCTGTGACGCTTCAGCACGGCGGGATGAACGTCATTCAGTTCACGCTTGCCGAACAACCGGGTGAACTGACAACACGCAACAATGCCGCCGTTGTTCAGATCAACGGCGTCCGCGACCGGCTTCGTGTTCTCTTGGTTTCAGGCGAGCCGCACGCGGGCGAGCGCACCTGGCGAAACTTGCTGAAGTCCGATGCGTCCGTCGATCTGGTCCATTTCACCATCCTGCGCCCGCCCGAAAAGCAAGATGGTGTGCCGGTCAACGAACTTAGCCTGATCGCCTTTCCAACGCGCGAGCTGTTCCTCGACAAGGTGTCCGAGTTCGATCTGATCATTTTCGATCGCTACAAACGGCGCGGGATACTGCCGTCGGTCTATCTCGACAATGTCCGGCAATATGTCGAAGACGGTGGTGCGCTGCTGATCGCGGCCGGTCCGGACTTTGCCACCGCGGACTCGATCTATCGCTCGCCACTTGCCGAGATACTGCCCGCCGCGCCGTCCGGGCGCGTATTGGAAGAAGCCTATTTGCCAAAAGTGACCGAGATCGGCCAGCGGCATCCGGTCACCGAAGGGCTTGCGCCCGACCCTGACCTGGATATTGCGCCATGGGGCCGGTGGTTGCGCCTTATCGACGTGTTCCAGGATCAGGGCACGACCGTGATGTCCGGGATCGAAGAACGCCCGCTTCTGGTGCTTGACCGCGTGGGCGAGGGGCGCGTCGCTCTGCTTGCGTCCGATCAAGCCTGGCTCTGGTCGCGTGGCTATGAAGGCGGCGGGCCGCAGTTGGAGCTGCTCCGGCGTCTGGCGCACTGGATGATGAAAGAACCGGATCTGGAAGAAGAAGCGCTTCTGGTTACGGCCGAGGGCCAGACGATGACGATAACCCGTCGCACACTGGGCGACGCCGTTGGTGAGGTCGAGGTCACCGGCCCTGACGGCACGGTCGTCGTCGTTCCGCTGGAAGAGATCACACCGGGCCGTTTCAGCGCGATATACCAGGGACCGGAAATCGGCCTGTACCGTCTTGCCGAGGGCGCAGAAGAGGCGGTTATTGCGCTGGGCCCGGCTGCGCCGCGCGAATTTGAAAATACGATTGCGGATGGTTCGACCCTGGCGCCAGTGGTGAATGCCACGCGCGGCGGTGTCAGACGCCTGGCCGAAGGATTTCCAGGCATTCGACAAGTGCGCGAAGGCCGCGTCGCTGCGGGGCGCGGATGGATCGGCATTACGCCACGCGGTGCCTACGTGACGGCGGACGTGCGCGTATCGCCGCTTTTGCCCGCCTGGGCGCTGTTGCTCTTTGCGTCACTACTGGCCGTCGGCGCGTGGCTATTCGAAAGTCGCCGGTAAGTCCTTCAACTTATGGATAATTACTCGCTAGGGCGCTCAAGGCTGAAAACTTCGGTGACCCGGCTATAGTCGCGATAACCGAGCCGGGTCAGCGGTTGATACTTCAGCACATCAAACATGCCATCGACAATGCAGTTATCGCGCAAATGCACGCCGGTCACTTCGCCGAACGTTACGAAATTGGCCTCGCCCGGCAATTCCACAAATCGGGTCAGTTTGCACTCAAGCGTCGCTGGCGCGGCGGCAACCCGCGAACACGCGATGGTTTCGCATGGCGTACGCTCGATCCCGGCATAGTCAAACTCGTCGACGCCCCGCCCCCAAGGCCCTGACGTTTCATTCATCACATCCTTCATCGCGTATTCTACGATATTGACCGCAAAAACGCCGGTTTCCCGAATGTTGGCCACGCTGTCCTTTGTGCCGTCACGGTCCGGCTTCGTGCTGGTCGAGGCGAACATCACCTGCGGCGGCGTATAAGCCACCGCATTGAAAAACGAATAAGGCGCGAGGTTTTCGGACCCGTCCGCGCCGCGGGACGAGATCCAGCCAATTGGCCGCGGCGTGACGACTGCGTTGAACGGATTGTGCTTCAGGCCGTGGCCGTCCTCGGGGCGATAAAATATGGCTCCGGTCTCCCTCTTATTTGTGCCTGACTTAGCGCTGTGCTAGGCGCGATTCCAGTCGAAAAGAGCCGCGCATGTATCTGCTGAGTTGCGAAACCGAAGACGATTGGTGGGAAGTCGAGGCGCTTTTCGATCTGGCCTTTGCGCCCGGGCGCGAAGCGCTTTCGTCTTATCGGCTGCGCGACGGCCACCCGCCGGTTGCAGATCTTTGTCTTGTCGCCAGAGATTCTGATGGCATCCTCGCCGGGGCTATCCGGTTTTGGCCGGTTCAGGTTCAAGATGATCCAGCGCTTCTGCTGGGACCGATTGCAGTTCACCCAACCCGGCAAGGCGAAGGCCTTGGCGGGCTATTGATCGAAGAAAGCCTGGATCGTGCCGACGGATGGGTTCGCGCGATGCTGGTTGGCGACGCATCCTACTATGGCCGTTTCGGGTTTTCGCGCCTGAGCGGCGTTCTCGTCCCGCCGCCCATAAACCCCGACCGCGTGCTGGGCCGTGCGCTGACCGCTGGCGCATGGGACGGCGTGGCTGGTGGGGTGACAAGGCTAAATCAGAATTAATCCTCGTCAGTTGACGGCAAGCGGTCGGCCTTTTTGCGCACCAGAACCGCGCGCAGATCGTGCATGGCCAGCAACAAAGCGTCGGTGACCTTTTCAAGTTCTTCCGGCGATGCCTTCTGCTGCGCCCACGCGGCGGTCAGGTTCAGATGATCGACCGCGCGCATGATGTCCTGGATCTCGCGGTCCTTCAGTGTCGCCCGCCGCGCCTCCAGCCAACTTTCGATCTGCGCCCGATCCGCGTCGCCAAGCGTGCGGTCCCCATGCGGCTTGATCTCGCCGTTTCTGACGTTGACCACTGCGATCTGATCCATCTCGATACGGCGGTGCCGGTTTTCGATTTCAACGCGGAACACAACTGCGCCGTTGTCGCGCACGCGAAAGTATAGCTCCGGCAGCGCCCCGGTCATCTGAGCCCCGCGCAGAAATTTTGAATGCGGTCGCAAGCCTCGGTCAGCAATTCCTCTGACGTCGCGTAGCTGACGCGAAATGCCGGTGAAAGCCCGAAGGCCGCGCCAAACACCACTGCAACACCGGTTTCTTCGAGCAGCGCCTTGGAAAAAGCCTCATCGTTTTCAATTATCGTGCCGTTTGCGCTGGTCTTGCCAATACAGCCGGAAATCGAGGGATAGACGTAAAATGCGCCATCCGGCGTCGGGCAGTCGATACCCACGGCACCATTCAACCCTTCAACAACCAGATCGCGTCGGCGGCGGAATATTTCGACATTGCTGGCGATAAAGTCCTGCGGCCCTGTCAATGCCTCGACCGCCGCCCATTGGCTGATCGAGCAGGGATTAGAGGTTGATTGCGACTGGATTTTGCCCATTGCCGTAATCAAATGCGCAGGCCCACCGGCATAGCCGATGCGCCAGCCGGTCATCGCATAGGCTTTCGAGACACCGTTCAGCGTCAACGTCCGGTCCTTAAGCAGGGGCGCAACTTGCGCAGGCGTGCGAAACTCAAACCCTGGAAAGGCGATGTGCTCATACATGTCATCGGTCAAAACCCAGACATGGGGATGACGCTCAAGGACCTCCATCAAAGCCCTGAGTTGCACCTCGTGATATCCGGCACCCGTCGGGTTTGAAGGCGAATTGAAGATCAGCCACTTGGTCTGTGGCGTGATCGCGGCGTCCAGTTGCTCGGGCGTGATGCGAAATCCGTTGTCGACCGCGCCCGGCACGATCACCGGCTCACCACCGGCCAGCAGGACCATATCGGGATAGCTGACCCAATAGGGCGCGGGGATTATGACTTCGTCGCCGGGGTTCAGTGTCGCCATCAGCGCGTTGTAAAGAACCTGCTTGCCGCCCGTTCCCACGGTGATTTCGCTGGTGGAGTATCCCAGAGAATTTTCCCGCGCGAATTTCGCCGCGATAGCTTCCTTCAGCTCACCAATCCCATCAACCACCGTATACGTCGTCTTTCCCTCGTCAATCGCGCGCTTTCCGGCCTTGCGGATATTTTCCGGCGTCGGAAAGTCCGGCTCGCCCGCACCCAGACTAATAATATCGCGTCCAGCAGCCCGCAGCTCGGCCACAAGGCCGGTAACAGCGATGGTTGGCGAAGGCTTAACGCGGTTCAGTGTCGCAGATAGAAAAGGCATGGTCGTCCTCGGCAAGACGTTAACTTAATAGTGTCATAGAAAGCCGTTATTGCCCCCGCAAGCTATTAGGACAACGTTGATGACTGAACTTGCCGAATTGAACTGGTTTTCCAACAAAGCGGCGACATTTGGCGACCGTGTTGCCGCTGCGCGCGATGCGCAAGGGCTCACGCAGTCGGCGCTTTCCCGGAAACTGGGAATTGCGTCGAAAACATTGGACGGCTGGGAACACGATATGTCCGAACCCCGCGCAAACAAGCTGCAAATGCTGTCCGGTGTTCTGAATGTCTCGATCCCGTGGCTGCTGATGGGCGAAGGCCCGGGCCTGGACGAGGCTCTACCCGATCAGCCAGATTCCGACATCAGCGACCTGATGGTCGAAATGCGGGTCCTGCGCACGCAGATCAGCCAGGCCGCGGATCGCATGGGTGTGCTCGAGAAGCGATTGAAATCCGCAATGGTCGATACGGCCGTATGACTGCCGACAAGGCGCTTCGCCTGAAGCGCCTGAAGATCCGGGCATGGCGTCGCGGCACGCGCGAAATGGATATGATACTTGGGCCATTTTGCGATGCGCGCGCCGCTTCGCTTGGTCCGACGGCGCTTGATCAGTTCGAGGCGATGCTGGACGAAAACGATCACGATCTGTATCTCTGGGTAAGCGGGCAAACCCCGCCGCCGCCGCAGTATTCGGGATTGGTCGAAACGATCCAGAGGCACGCGAGCGCGCTATAGTCGCGGGTTATTGCCTCTAATTTTCCGCGCTTTAACCCAATCTTCGGATTTTTCGGTGAAACCTCCGCTCAGGCGAGCAGAATGGGCGGAGACCTGGAAATGAGTATGTATCAGCAAGTCGGCGACGCAGTATCGGCACCAATTTACAAAAAAGACTACCTCGAAAGTCTGGGGCTTGTGGAACGTCTCCACCGGCTTCTTCTCGACGTTATCAAGGACGAATTTGAACGGCTCGGTATGCTTGAGATTAATGCCGTCCAGGCCCTGCTTCTATTCAATGTCGGTGATCACGAGGTCACGGCGGGCGAATTGAAATCGCGCGGTTATTATCAGGGCTCGAACGTATCCTACAACTTGAAAAAGCTGGTTGAGATGGGTTTCATGCACCATCAGCGATGCGAAATTGATCGCCGCTCGGTCCGGGTGCGCCTGACTGAAAGGGGGCGCGAAGTGCGCAAGATCGTCGACGATCTGTTCGCGCGCCACGCAGGCGGCATGGAAAATGATACAACAGTGGGTGCGGCCCAAATTGGCGCTCTCAACGCTGCGCTGGGCCGGATCGAACGATATTGGAGCGATCAAATCCGCTACATTTACTGATGCCTTGGCGGCATCGGGCTTTCGCTCAGGGCAAATGCCGTGCGCGTCGGCATGTCGACCGCGCCCGGCACAACCGGCAATTGGCCAAGCGGTAACGTCGACAACTCCCGAAGCAACTTGCGGCTCATGGCGGTCGCGTAATCCTCGTATCCTTGCGCGACTTCAACAAATGCGCCGGGTCCGTAAATGATCCGCGCCCGATAGTAACCTGTCAACTCAGCAACACCGTCCGGGGTCATGTCCATGGTGCTTTTGAAGTCCTTGGCCACCACCAGGGCGTTCACGTTCATCGTGCCCAATCGGCCGTTTTCGCGCAGCCGCGTGGGCACCGGCCAGTCGTTGTTTTTGCCGTCCGCCGAAACATCCAGCGTCTGATCCCAGCAGGCCGGCGCGCTGTTGAACAGTTTCGCGCCGAACTCTAGTGCCGCCCCCAACCCGGTGGCTTCCGGCGCAGGCGCACGCCGCCAAGCCAGCAGAATGGAACGAATGTCGTCCAAATCCGTTTCGTCGAATAACGGCCGCCAGTTCACGATCATGCGCTGATACGAAGAAGACGACCATTCATAGATCGCCAGCGTGACCGGCACTTCCGGCATCGCAAACAATGCGGCCCGAACATCGCCGTCGGCCAGCGCGGTCGCAATCCCGTTCATTTGCAGCACGTATTCGTATTCGTCCACCGACCCCGAAACATCCAACGCCAGGGCCAACGCAAGCCGACAGGCGGCTTCAGAAGGAACGGCCACCAAAGACAGCCAAAGCGATGCCCAAAGCACTCTCATGGTTCAGCCACCAGATGGGTCACGACAAGCGATGTCACCTCGCGAACCAATTTCCGACGCATGGCATTCTGGAAATCCTGGTGATCACGCGCAACCTCGACGAAGGCGCCGTTGCCGCGGATTACAGATTCCGTAAAATACCGGACCAGAGAATCCAACGGCTCGCCGCCGCCGACGGCAAGTGCATTGACAGTGATGCTGTCAAACAAGCTGTCCTGATAAGCAACCTCGGGCGGATGACCGTGGTTGTTCCGACCATCACCGCTCAGATCCAGCGTTTGCCGTCCACAAGCCGGGGCTGCGTCCAACATATCGCCGCCAAAGCTAAGCGCATTTCCCAGCGACGTTGGATATCCGGTCTGATGACGAACGAATGTTTCGATCCGATCTGCTGCGCTGCGCATATCGCCAGCACTGGCCACAAGCGTCCAGTCGAGAATAATGCGCTGATTGTGCGGACCACTCCACTCATAGGCGGCAAGTGCCACCGGCGACGACGCAGACAGAAATGCGCTGATCACTTCCGGCGCACGAAGTGCTGCCGCCAACCCGTCGCGTTGCAGCGAATAATCGCGCTGATCGACCGAAGTCGAGACGTCAATCGCCAGAACCAGCGCCAGCCGACAGGCAATCGCAGGCATCGGCGCCCCCAGCAGTGCAAACGCAAAAATTGCCAGGCACCACCGACGCATCACCAGTGGCCTGTATTTTCCATGCTTGCCCATGGCTCTTGCGGTGACAGCGCATCGCCGCGCTGCAAAAGCTCGACCGAGATATTGTCGGGCGACCGCACAAACGCCATATGCCCATCGCGCGGCGGGCGATTGATGGTGATGCCGCTATCCATCAAATGCTGGCACGTCGCATGGATATCATCGACACTATAGGCCAGATGCCCGAAATGGCGACTGTCAGACGGCAGTCCGTCGTCGCCGTCCCAGTTGTGCGTCAGCTCGACGTGCGCGTTTTCCTGACCCGGCGGCGACATGAACACAAGCGAAAATCGGCCGTTTTCATTGTCATACCGGCGCGTCTCCTCAAGGCCCAAAAGCTGGTAAAATGCCATGGATTTCTCAAGGTCCGCTACGCGAACCATTGTGTGCAGATATTCAATACCCATGCGTCGCTCCCGTCTGATGATTGGTCAGCCCATTTAGCCGGGCTTTTGCAAACGATAGGGGCAAGCGATCGACTTGGCGAGGGTCAGCGACAGCGCAAGCTCATCACAGCGATCAAAATCTCGAGACGGCAGTCAGCCCGATCGAGTATTCATTCCGGTCATAAATATCGACGTTTGACTGCGTGCGGCGCGCCTGCAACGACAGCCTTGGCTGAAAGCCGTAATAGCTGACATCCGGCCAGATTATATCAAAGCCAAGGCTAAGCGACACATCTTTACGGCCACCCGGCGCGGTGGCGAAATTGTGATAAATGCGCTGCTCGACCGATGCCCTGACCGAGGGCTGGACAGCGCCAATCCTGTCGAACGCACGGCTCGCGAAAAATGTTGTCGAGAAGTGATCCACCGTCGCCGAGTCCGACCAGACATTCTTGATCGCCCCGCCCACGGAATAGCGCCCGTTTGCAGCAGGGCGCGACGCTTCGCCCGAAAACGCCAGCGAATAGGCGGAATTGATGTCGTCATCCAGCCGCTTTTCCGTCCGCAAAACGGCGCCGAAGTTCAGCCGCCGACCTTCGCCCTGTTCCACGGTCTGCCCCAACTGCACTTCGCCCCAGCGGGCCAGCGCATCTCCGCCATACCAGCTTTGCCCAACCAGCCCGGTTATCCGACTGATACCAAGCTCGGGCCAGATCAGCCGCTGATGCCGGATGCCGCCGATAATAACGCCATAGTCAAAGTCCGATCCTTTAGCACCCGGTGCCTTGGCCTTGGCAGACGAATTCAGCCAGATCTTGCGGTAGAAAACCTCGCCTACCACGTCCGTCCGATGTGTCGCGGACCCCGACAGGCGGTAACTGATCGAGGCACCTGTCGAAGCCTCAAAACCACCAAGCTGCTGGCCCGATGGATCAAGCACAAAAGGCAACCCGCCGATGTCGATCACGATGGTTTCAGCGCCATTGTTCACGTTGTTCGTTGGCCGGGCGGTAATACGCAGCTGCACCTGAAGCGGGTTCCGGCGTGCCACCTGGGTGTATGCTTGCGCCACCACCTGCCGACGGGGCGCGTCGGGCGCGGCCTGATCGGCGCGTCGAAGCCAAATTTGCGCGCTGGTGAACTTCTCGCGGCTGGCCTGAATGTCTGCGGCCAGCATTGCCGCATCGAAACTCAGCGCCGGGATATCGCTGTTGGCGTATGCCCGCGCCGCAAATTCAAGCGCGTCATCCGGTTGCCCGACACCGCGTGCAACAAGGGCGCGAACCAGCAACGCCTGCGCATCGTTCGGATTTTTCGCCAAAAGCGCCGACGAGATCGCATCAGCCAGCGGCAGATTGCCTTCAAGTGCGGCCCGCTGCGCCAGCGCGCGCGCCTGTTGCTCGGTCAGCACCTGATCGGCGGGTGGAGTTTGTGACATCGCAATCGGCGGCGCAAAAACGCCCAGAAACAAAAACAAAACCGCCCGTCGCAGGCGGCCCCGAAATGTCGAAATGCACCACGTCATTGGCGACATATGCCAGCCGCGCCCGGGCCGATAAAGCCCCCGCCAACGCGCGGCGCGCCCGTAGCGCGAAAATTACGACAATATTCGCCGATATAGCGGTTCACGGCGGTGCCCGCCATAGATAGAGTGTCTAAGCGACTCATACCAACCAAAGGGCAACCCCATGCCGACACCCGAACAACAGGCCGAAATAGACGAGCTTCGCAGCACCCCGCGCCCCACGCTTCGCGCCGTTTCGGAAGGCATGGAAGCGCACCTCTACACCGCCTATCCGGTGCTGGATCACGGCCATATCCGGGTCATCGACTACATGGGCGACGACGCCGCCATCACCCAGTCCGCCCGCGTCTCATACGGCAAAGGCACCAAGGCTGTCTCAAACGACGAAGGCCTGATCCGCTACCTCATGCGCCACTGGCACTCGACCCCGTTCGAGATGTGCGAGGTCAAGTTCCACGTCAAACTCCCCGTCTTCGTCGCCCGCCAATGGATCCGCCACCGCACCGCCAACGTGAACGAATACTCCGCCCGCTATTCCATCCTCGACCGCGAATTCTACATCCCCGCGCCCGACGCGCTTGCCGCCCAGTCCAAGGTCAACAGCCAGGGCCGGGGGGAGGTTCTGGAGGGGGCCGAGGCCGAACGCGTTCTGGAAATCCTGAAAACGGACGCGATGCGCAACTATGACCATTACGAAGAAATGCTCAGCCAGGACGGGCAGGAGGGGCTGGCGCGAGAGCTGGCGCGGATGAACCTGCCCGCCAATGTCTATACCCAGTGGTATTGGAAGGTCGATCTGCACAACCTCTTCCACTTCCTGCGCCTGCGCGCCGATGCCCACGCGCAATACGAGATCCGGGTTTACGCCGAAGAGATGTGCAAACTGGTCGCCGACTGGGTGCCCTTTGCCTATGGGGCGTTCGAGGATTATCGTCTGGGAGGCGCGAATTTGAGCGCCAAGGGGCTGGAGTGTGTAAGGCGGATGGTGAAGGGTGAGGAGGTCACGCAGGAGACGAGCGGGATGTCGAAGGGGGAGTGGCGGGAATTTGAGGGTGTTATTGGAAACTAGAAATTATGCCGACATTTGATCTAATTGTAGATAACAATTTTAATCTGTCTGAACTCGAACAAATCAACGTAGTCGTTGGGCGTAACGGGTCTGGCAAGAGCACCTTATTTAGGAAGATCGTCCAAAATCTTCGTGCCAATCCGGCCTATAACGTCAGTTTGGTTTCTCCGGAAAGAGGCGGCTTACTAGTTGTAGAATCAAGTTTGCAACAACAACTGCGTCAAAATCCCGGCTGGGTACTGGATGGTCGGCGTCAGAATCGATCAGACAATTTTCGGCAAGTTGCGCTTTCTCAACTTTACCATGTGCGCAACCGGTGGATGGATATGGCGCTTCGAACGCCGGAGATTCGCAATTCGACTGCAACGTTTGAATCCGAGTTTTTGGACGATCTGAATAAGTTGGTTCCGAATGTTGTGGTTGATCTCGAGAACGACGATTTTAAATTCAAATTGCTTGATGGCACTCCAACGGAACCCCAGAAGCTAAGTAGTGGAGAAAGTGAAATTCTTTCGCTTGCCAGCGAAGTGCTAGTGTTTCTTCAGGGATGCGATGCCGAAAGGCGAAACATTATCTTCATGGATGAGCCTGATCCGCATCTTCACCCCGATATGCAGGCACGTTTCATAGAATTCATCGTTAATCGCATCTCTCGGCTAGAGGCGGAAACACGCCAAAAAACTGCGTTCGTTTTCGCAACGCATAGTACGCCGTTTGTAGCATTTGCGGTTCAACAGGCAGCCTCAACTCTTGGTGTAAAACACTTCAATTCGGATGAGATCCGGTTCAAACCATCATCTGAAATTGCGTCGCGAGTCGCGCCGTACGTTGCACATCCGCTTTCATGCGTCTTCAATTTGGACCGGCCACTAATTGTGGAAAGTGCAGATGACGAGCGCGTTTGGCAACAGGCCGGGCGATCGGCACAAGATCGGCTCAGGATATTCCCTTGTATCGCGATGACTGTCGATCGGCAAAATGAACTTGAGGTTTTCTTTTCCGAATTTCTTCCGGCCATTTACGAAACGCCGATCGCAATTTCTGTCCGTGACGGCGATGGACAGAGTGGGCGATTGGACGACGTAGGGTGTGTCAAAAGATTTCGATTGAATTGCTATGCAATTGAAAACTTGCTTTTGACAGACGAGTCCTTGAGTGCCATGGGAACCGACTGGGATAGTTTTCGTTCTTTCGCCGCTAATTGGTTGGAAGAACACCAAAACCACCTCTACCGAACTGAAGTTGAACAGTTGATTTCTGACGGCAACCGAATGAGACATCAAAAGATCAAGTCGTTGGCAAACCTAATACCGGGGATCTGTAATTGCACAAAGCCTTGGCACGCTGTTGCTGGACAGGCGATTGCCCATTGTTTGCCCGAATCCGACTCCGAGCACTCAATGTCATCCTATTTGAGCTCAGATTTGATCAATATTATCAAGCAGTAACCGTAGGGTAGAGTTCCACCCCAGCACTCCGCCACCACTCAAATCAATTACCTTTCTGGCGGGGTGAAACCCCGTCCTACACACCTCTCTTCGCCGCGCCACCTTCCACCCCATGCCCAACTTCACCCGCCTCCACACCGCCCGGAGCCCCCGCCATCGACACCGCGCTCAAGGGGCGGCTTCGGGCCGGGTGCCACGCACCCAGCCCTGTCTCGCCTCAGGCAGTCTGGCGCGCCTTTTCGAAAGCGTGAAGCTCGATCTCTGTTTCCACAGGCTGGCCCTCAAGGCCGCCGTCGATGCCGGCCATCATCGCCGGCTTCAGCACGGTATCGCGGAATTTCTCCCAGCTTGCCTTGGTGTCGTGCACCGCGAGTATCGTCCAGCCGCCCGGAGACGCGCCGGCCGCATGGAACAACTGGCCCTCGGGCAAGCCGCTGGCGGGGTGTACCGCTTTGACCGTTGCGTCGTATTGCTCTTTCGTACCGCCCGAAAGGAAGTGAGTAATCGCAAATGGCATTGTACATCCCTCCGTTTTTGTGAATACGGAAGTCTAGCACAAAAGCCGCGTTCGCGCAGCAGCGCTGTCGCCCGCAACCCAGCCGCGAGCGGCAAAAGCAGGTCCTACCAGAAGCGCACCCTACACACCGCCCCACCTCCACGCTCTAACCTAACCCCATGCAGCATTACGGCAACGGCATACCCCGCTCTGTAGGAGCCCGCCGCCAGAGCCAAAAATTCGCCGTATTTGCGCAATAGCGCCTCCGCCGCAGAACATGACGGAGACATACCCATGAATATCGTTCGGGCAATCATATCTCTCGGCCTGTTTGGATGGTTCGGTTGGGCGGTCTGGACCGACAACGTCCCGGGCGGCGACGGCGGATCGTCGAAAACGCGTGGGATCAAAGCCTTCGTTGATACTATGACTGGTTCTTACGGGGTCGAAACAACCGCATTCGCACTCTTCGGCATCGGCGCGGCGTTGTTCTTGTTTTTCTTTATTCGATTTCGGCGCGAGTAGCGCACCTCGGTCATTCATCCTCCCTTAACCCCGGCGCGCGCAAAGGCGTACAAAACGGTTTTTCTGCTCGCCACACATGTACAATTTGTGCGCGCGTTGCCTCCATTTGCGTACGTTCGCCCCGGTTAACGGTAGGTGTAGGCCCCCCCATTGACCTCTGTCAAAGCCAGCCCCAGATCCACTATGCTTACCTCAACCTCGAACACAAATACCCGGAGACCCGCATGGACATCCAAGTCAGCACCGACAATCACATCGACGGCGACGAACGCGTGACCGAAGTAGCACAAGCCGCCGTCACCGCCGATCTTGGCCACATGAACGACTGGCTGACCCGGGTCGAGGTGCATCTAAAGGACCAGAATGCCGACAAAAAAGGCCCCGCAAACATCCGCTGCACGATGGAAGCGCGCCCGCGCGGCCTTGCCCCCATGGCCGCCCACGCCGACGCCGGCGATATCCCGGGCGCCCTCAAAAGTGCCGCGGTCAAGCTCCGCAGCAGGCTCCAGTCGATGCACAACAAGCGCGACCCCCACCGGTAACCTGGTGCGGTTTCTGCGCAACGTTTGACGCCCACCAAAGACCCCAGCGGCTCGATTCAGCCATAAATATGATAGGCTTATCCGCGAGCCCGGGGCTTAGTTCCCATGGGATCATCGCTGGAAAAGGGGATCGAACATGGGTGAACTCACAGCAAATGTAAGCTGGCTCGGCGTGATCGCCGGTGCCATCGTGGCCTTCCTTGTTGGGTGGATTTGGTTTTCGGAAAGGCTTTTCGGAACGAAATGGGCCGAAGGCGCGGGCGTCGAAATGGGCTCGGCCAACGAAATGCCGATGGGTGCAATGGGTGCGCAGGCGTTCGGCCTTCTGCTGATGAGCTGGTTCGTCGGCGTCACGGCGGCCAACAACGCGCTTTTGACAGTGATCCTGGCGACGATAGCCTTTTCAGTGCTGCATTGGTCGGGCGGCGCGTTCGCGAAAAAGTCCCTCTATTCCCGCAATGTCGAGTCCGGTTTCTGGATCGCGGCGCTGGCGATCATGATCGTCGCGCAGGGCATATTTTGACCGCAGGCGAGCCATTGAACCTCGCGCGCGAGATGCTAGGCTGGACGTTATGCGATTGATTGTGCTTCTTTTTATCTTATCCGGTTGCGCCGCCGTCATTCAGGTCGGCCCGGCCGCACCAGATCCTGACCCGACCATCATCGGTGTTGGCGAGGAACCAACGAGCGAGATCTATATCTACCGCGCAGCCGAAGCCGGGCTTTTGCCCAACGTCGCCACCACGCCCGCGCTTTTGCTGAACCGCAATTCTGTCGGCACCTGCCGGTTCGGTCATCCGCTCGTTCTGCGTCTCCCGGCTGGCAATTACACCGTCACAGCACTCACCCAAAGCGGCGAGGAAAATCAGTGGGTTACGCTGGAAGAGGGTGACACACGGTACCTTCGCTGCGGCGTAGTCGCAGCGCCATCGATCTCGCCAAAGCCGCGTCTTAACCGCGTCGACGCCGATACTGCCGCCAGCGAAGCGGGTCTTTAAGGCGGGTTGCGTTTTTCATTGAGGCATCAAGTATCAAAATTTGCGTTCGAGATCAGCATGATGCTGATTAAGAGGCAGAGAATTTTGATTCAAGGCAAACGCAATCCGCCATTGTTATAGCGCCTTGATCTCGCCCGCCATCGTGCGCCCGTCCGGGCCTTCGATCATCTCGAAGTCTACTTTCTGAGCTTCGACCAGCCCGGTCAATCCGGACTTTTCAACCTGGGATACATGAACAAATATGTCCTTGCCGCCGTCCTCAGGCTCGATAAACCCGAACCCCTTTGTCGAATTAAACCACTTCACTGTGCCGGTAGGCATCGGTCTTCCTTCCGTCTTCTCCGCCGGTCGCCCGACGGACTTCAAGTGCACCGAGTGTAGCAGGCTGGCCGCCTTTGCGGCAAATCTGCCACAAGCGTTGCCATTTTGAGACTGGTGCAGAACTGTTAAAAAACAAGGCACAAAACCGTGAAATGGGGCGACAATCAGTGGCAGTTCTTTATGGAATTCCGACCTGCAACAGCTGCCGGGCTGCACGAAAATCGTTGGAGTCCAATGGGCTGGACGTAATATTTCGCGATGTGCGGGCTGAACCGCTCGCGGGCCCGGAAATTGCGCAGTTTTTTCGAATATTCGGCGACAAACTTCTGAACACGCGGTCAAGCACCTAGCGCGCGCTCGGTAATGACGAACGCTCGAGTGATCCCATCGACCTCATTCTGGCCCATCCGACCCTGATGAAGCGGCCAGTAATCGAAGCCAACGGGACGCTGACACTCGGGTAGGACGCCGCCACCCAGCAAGCACATCTTGGCGTCGGCCAACCGCGGGCCTAAGTATGTTCAGAGAGGAGATTGCCATATGCGCAACGCGGCTGCAGCACTTGGCCTGATTGGGGGTCTTTTGGCCCTTTTGATGGGCATCGTAAGTTTCGGATATACCGAGGCGCTTTATCGTTGGGGTGAGTGGCCAAACCTGGCCGAATTGCCCGAAAACGTAGATGCGGTGCGGGCAACGAGCGTTATGGCACCGCTCCTGGCAATTGCCGGGGCTGCAATGGCGAAGTACCGCGCTCTCTGGGGCGGGATTGCGATGGCGATCGCTGCGGGCGGGCTTTACTGGGCTTTCGGCATCGGATTCTTCTCGATTTTCCCTATAAGCATGTGCGCGCTCGCCGCTGTCCTTGCGCTGGCTGCCGGACATCCCGACGAAGCCAAAAGCCATTTCTGATAGTTCGCTTTTGTCAGCGGCGATCCCGCATCCTCGCTAAAATTTTCGGCATCGAACCCGCCGCTGGAAACGGATCATTAGCTCTCGGGCGTTAACCGGGATGCACCTGGACTTTGCAGAGAGTTTTGACATGAAGATTTTTCACACCGCAGCAGCATGTTGCCTCTACTTCGGCCTTGCGACGTCCGCGATGGCTGCGCCCAAGCCGGTGGACCTTGCACCGATGCACCACATGGAAGCGCAGCTTGAAGTTCGTGTTGGTGACCGGTCTGGCACGACTTACGAACCGGCCGATCTCGAATCCTTCCCGACATATCGGATTGAAACCACGACGCCCTGGCGCGAAGAACCGGCAGTATTCGAAGGCATCCTGCTAACCGACCTTCTGGCGGCACATGGCCTTCTCGACGCCCCGTCCATTCGAGTCACGGCAGAAAATGACTACACAACCGTGATCACCCGCGAAGTCTGGGAAGCAGCCCCTATTCTGGTGGCAACCCGTGTCGATGGCCGCCCGCATTCGCGACGTGATCGTGGGCCGATCCAGTTTGTTGTTCCCGCAGAAGATTATGTCGGATTGTCGGTTGTGACCGAGTCTCATCTGGTGTGGATGGCCGCAGTTATCGAGGTGGGAAACTGACCTGAGCATTCCCGGATCGACTTGATGTTCAACGGCCGCATTGATTTTCTTGCGTCCCGATCCGGGTTTATTCTGAGCATGGTTTTGCTGTGCGCGGCCACGCTGATGGCCGCATATGCTTTCGACCGGTCAACCAACGAAATTCTGGCAACTCAGATCGAGTTGGAAAATCACCAAACCGCAAATACGCATTCCGCATTGAACGATCTTGTCAGGTTGACGAACGAGGTTCTCGAAGGGCAGTCGGGCGGAAGCGAAGGTGACATGTTGGCCAGTATTTCGGCGTCCGTGGACATTTTGTTTGTCCGCGCGGATCACATGGAAACACGGCTGGAAAATCTTCAGGACCTGTTCTTGCGCGATCCCAATTATGTCAAGGCAGAAACGATGTTGCGAAGCGGTAGCGAAGCGGTGACCGCGATACGGTCACTGGTTGACGTCAGCGATCAGGCGTTATCGGCGGAAAATCCACTTGCGGCCTTCCAGACTGCGGCGTTGATTGATCGGGTAAAAAGCGCCAGACGGACTGTCTTTCGATATCTTGACGAGACGGTAAAACTCGAAGAACGGATGCACGCCCGGCAATCCAGCCAGGTCGTTTTGTTGTCTCGCTCAACACACTGGTTCCTTGCTCTGATCACGCTTGCCGGATTGGCCTGTCTGCGGCTTCTGCGACGCGAAGTCATGGCGCGGAAAGCGCGTGACCAGGCCGAACGGCGCGCGGATCATCTTGCCTATTTTGATCCCGTGACGGGCCTTGCAAATCGCGTGCAATTTCAGGATCGCGTTGACGCGTTTCTGGCAACCGGTTCCAACGGCGCATTGATCCTGGTCGATCTGGATGGATTCAAGGAGATCAACGACCGGCACGGCCATATTGTGGGCGACGATGTCCTGAAACACGTCGGCCGCACCATCCGGGCCGAAGCCGAAGCAAATCTCGGCATCGCTGCGCGTCTCGGCGGCGACGAATTTGCGGTGTTTCTGGAAACCGACAGCACCGCTTTCCTAAAAACCTTTTGCATGGCCCTCATTTCCGAATGCGCTCGGCCGATTCAGTTTGGCGAAGATCGGGTGACGCCGGGGATCAGCGTCGGGTTGGCCACGACGACTCAGCTTTCTGGCGCTGACACGCCGCGTCTCGACGACCTGATGCGGGTGTCCGATTTTGCGCTCTATGCCTCCAAATCCGCCGGTCGGGGTCAGTACACGCTCTACGATTCCGACCTTGAGCGCGCCTTCAAGGAACGGCGCCGACTGATGAAAGATCTTCCGCGCGCTATTCTTCAGGGCGAACTTGAGGTGTTCCTTCAGGCCAAGGTCGACCTGCAATCCGCACGGGTCAAAGGGTTCGAGGCGTTGGTGCGCTGGCGCCGCGACGGCACAATCCTGCCGCCAGCCGACTTTATCCAGATCGCCGAGGAAAGTGGGCGCATCATAGATATCGATCGCTATATTCTTGATACGGTTGTTGAAATCATTGCCAACTGGAACCGGCGGTATTCTACTGACTTTTCCGTCAGCGTGAACCTTTCTGGCCTGCACTTCCGCCGCGAAGAAAGCTTGTCATTTGTGACCGACGCGCTGGCGCGCCACGGCTTGCCACCCGAACTGCTTACGCTCGAGATAACGGAAACAGTGCAGCTCGCAAATTGGGAGCAGGTTGGTCAGTCGGTTTCCGAGCTTCGCAGTCGCGGCTGCCGGATTTCGATTGACGACTTCGGAACCGGCTATTCGTCGCTTGCCTACCTGCGCACAATATCCGCCGATGAGCTGAAGATCGACAAATCGCTGATTGCCGAGATCGAAACTTCGGATGAAGCCCACCTCATTCTCGATGCGGTGCTCGACTTGGCGCGCGGTCTTGGTCTTGAAGTTGTTGTCGAAGGTGTTGAGCGACCGGAACAGCGGGATATTCTCTGCAAGCTCGGCTGCACCAATGGCCAGGGATTTTTATTCGACCGCCCGAAGCCGGCGAAAGACGCACTTGCCGGGGTGACCTTCACCGAAGAGATTCCGCCGCAAAAAGCATCATCAGCTTGAGCCTTTGGGGCAGTCCGTTTCGTCGCGCGCGGCTGGTCCGGTGTCCGGCGCTGCACCCAATCCCGCGGCGGAGGATATTACCCGCCTGATCGCGCCAGATCCGGCGGCAAGGCTTCTTCCGCCAATTGCGTTACGGCGTCGCTTAGTGAAATCGTCGTCGTATCCTTCTGCCCCAGACGCCGTTCTGAAACCGTTCGATCAGCAACTTCGCGCTGTCCAACCGCCAGTATGACCGGAACCTTGCCGACCGAATGTTCACGGATCTTGTAGTTGATCTTTTCATTCCGGATATCGGCCTCGGCCCGGATGCCGCGGGCTTGCAGCGCCGTCACAACCTCGGCGACGTAGTCATCGGCGTCCGAAACAATTCCTGCAACCACCACTTGTCTCGGTGCCAGCCAAAGCGGGAAGCGACCCGCATAATTTTCGATCAAAATGCCCAGGAAACGCTCGAAACTGCCCAAGCAAGCGCGATGCAGCATGAATGGTCGGTGCTTTGCACCATCCTCGCCTATATATTCCGCGCCAAGCCGCTCGGGCAGATTTGGGTCCACCTGGAATGTGCCGCATTGCCACGTCCGACCGATTGCGTCGGTCAGCTTGAAGTCGAGCTTGGGTCCGTAAAATGCCCCTTCACCCGGATCGAGCGTATAGGGGCGACCGGTCGCCTTGACCGCGGCCTCAAGTGCCGCCTCAGCATGATCCCAGACCGCTTCCTCGCCGACCCGTTTCTCCGGGCGGGTCGAAAACATGATGTCGAAACTTTCAAAACCAAGATCGCGATAAACACTGTCCAGATAATCGACGAACCGAACGCACTCGGCTTCGATCTGATCAGCGGTGCAAAAGATGTGGCCATCGTCTTGGGTGAACCCACGCACCCGCATCAATCCGTGCAACGCACCTGACGGCTCATAGCGCGAGCACGAGCCGAACTCGGCAAATCGCAGCGGTAATTCGCGGTAACTTCTTTGCCCGTGCTTGAAAATTTGCACATGACACGGGCAATTCATTGGCTTCAAAGCGTTGATCGCTTTTTCCCGCGCGTGCTCTTCGTCAACTTCGACGATAAACATGTTCTCGCCGTAGTTCTCCCAGTGCCCCGATTTTTCCCAGAATTTCCGGTTCAACAACTGCGGCGTGTTTATCTCTCTGTACCCGCCGTCGCGCTGCCGGCGCCGCATGAAGTCCTGCAACGTCGTGTATAGCGTCCAGCCGTCCGGGTGCCAGAAAATCTGGCCGGGTGCCTCTTCCTGCATATGGAATAGGTCCATCTCGCGCCCCAACCGCCGATGGTCGCGCTTGGCCGCCTCTTCCAGCATTGTCAGGTGCTTTTTCAGGTCATCGCGGTTTTTGAAGGCGACACCATAGATGCGTTGCAGCATCGCGCGCGAACTGTCGCCGCGCCAATAGGCACCCGCGACGCTCATCAGCTTGAAAGCATCCGCCGGGACCTGACCGGTGTCCTGCAAATGCGGACCACGGCAAAGATCCTGCCACCCCCCATGCCAATATATGCGGATCGGCTGGCCATCATCGGGGATCGCCTCGATCAGTTCGACTTTGTAGTGTTCATCGGTGGAAACGTAATGCGCAGTCGCGCGTGCGCGGTCCCAAACTTCGGTCCGAACCGGATCGCGGGCATTGATAATCGCTCTCATCTTCGCCTCGATCGCGCCCAGATCCTCCGGAGTAAACGGCTCGTCGCGGTCGAAATCATAATACCAGCCGTTCTCGATCACCGGCCCGATAGTGACCTTCACGTCGGGCCAGATCTCCTGCACCGCACGCGCCATGATATGCGCCAGATCGTGGCGGATCAGCTCCAGCGCCTGGGTGTCATCCTTCATCGTGTGAATGGCGATGCGCGCGTCCGCCTCAACCGGCCATTGAAGATCCCAATGCACACCATCGACGCTGGCGCTGATCGCTTTCTTGGCAAGCGAATTTGATATGCTGGCCGCCACTTCAGCCGGCGTAACGCCGGACAGAAAATCACGCGAATTGCCGTCCGGAAATGTCAGGGATATATCGGCCATCGGCCTTGCTCCTCGTCAGTTTGGCGCCCACGGAACGCCCGATTGCGGGTATTTCAAACGTTAAATGACGGCGTGCGCGCGCGCGGTCAAGCTGCAACAGACGCGGGTGCCAGGAATTGAGCGCGCGGAAGTGTTGTTCGGCAACAGCGAAAACTGGCGCCAAAAACCACGCATAGTTGCATCTGCCCGCGCTTTCAGTAGCGTCGGCGAAACCCTCGGCGAGGACCGCCATGTCGCAAACATTTCACCACACGCCTATCCGGCAGCTCGCCTACGATCAG
>CAXMNX010000018.1:0-13200 GCA_964194845.1 uncultured Boseongicola sp. | reverse complement strand
AAGCCCCATGATCATTAATATCTCGCCCTTGTACACCTCGAACGATGCGTCATTGACGCCAACGACACAGCCCGCTTCCTGAAACTTTTTGGCATCCACATTGCCCTTCGCCTCGCGCAGCATCCGGTCGGCGTTTTCGCCGAAGATTTTGTAGACCGAGCTACACTTGATGACGGGTTCTTGTTGAGTGGTTTCATTATCAAGCGGCATTTTTCGACTTCCCTGTCTATGTTATTGTTCTTGGTAACATTCGACGCATTTGTGCCCGCTGCAATTCTAACCAAAACGCCGCAGTTGGCGAAGGCTCATTCGCAAAGTTTATTTTCCCCCCGCGCGTTGGACTGCGCGAGGAGAGGTTTTTGCCTGGTGCCTATTCGGTGAAAGGCTTCCAAACGGCTTCATTGTCAGCCAGCCATTTTGCGCCAGCTTCCTGGTGGCTCATCCCGTCGATGTCGACCAAAGCGGCCATCTGACCGATGTGCGTCGATGTGAAGTCCATCTTGGAAAAAGCTGTATATGCAGCCGGATGCGTTTTCGGCAGTTTGTAGTGTGCTGCTTTTTTCAGCCAGCCTTTTGGCGAACCACAAGCGCCGTCACCACCGTCAGCAACCCGGCACCCATCAGTGTACGCAGGGAACTCGATGAAGGCGAAACCTTCAGCATCGGTGAAGTTCGGCGTCCAGTTGAAGGTGATAATGCCACGGCCTTCTTTCTTGGCGGAAGCAAGTTCTGCCCAGATCGCGTCGGCACCACCAGCGAACTTAACGACGTATTGATCGCCAAGCCCCAGTGCTTCAAGCCGAACAGGCATCAGATCGCCGTGCCAGCTTTGCGGTCCTTCCAGCCAACGGCCTTTGCCCTCGGAATCGGCAGTTGCAAAGACCTCCTGACAATCTTTCAGGGCTTCCCAGTTCGGAAGGCCCGGGCAAAGATTGTCGTCGATCACATACTGAGGAACGCCCATTTCTTCGAGCGTTGCCGCAGAGTGTGTGCCAGCATCAATCAGACCACCTTTAGACATCGCATTGAAAAACGAGGCGCCAAACGTCGACTGCCAGACTTCATGGCTAATGGAAACGTCGCCAATGCGAATGGCCTCATAGACCGCCTGGCTGTCTGCCGGGACGTATTCAACGTTGTCGCCAAGGCTTTCAAAGATGCCGCCGATCACATAGGCCATAACAACTTGGCTGGACCAGTTGTGCGTCGGGATGACAATAGGCTGGGCCGAGTCTTCTGCAAAAGCCTGGCCCGACACCGCAGTAAGCGCAACGGCTGCTGCTGAAAGTGTATACTTGAGTTTCATTCTTTATCTCCCAGTTAGGTATGGCGGGCGTGAACCCACCGATGATATTGATATTTCGAACGGGCTGATCCCGCCTCTCGTTTCGCTCAAATCTGAAGATAGTTCTCCAGACTGTCGTCAAGCGCATCCACCCACGGCGTGTGGTGTGGCGGCGCTTTCGTCCCGGTCATCGGGCTCACGTAGCCATGATCCCGGAATTCCATAATTCCCTTTTTCTTGTGCTTCTTCCATTCGTAGAAAGCCTGATTTGCGGCCTCGATATCGAAGGAAGGATAGTCGGTTTCGTTGATAAGTTCCTGCGTATAGGCACCCTGATAGGCGATGCAGGCATAGTCGTCGGCAAGCGCATCTTCGTCTGCCTGACGCTTTTTCCAGTCGGCTTCCATGGCGGCGGTATCCGGCAGGTCGAGCCGACCCATAATCGCATCGCGCACCCACCAGGCCTGGCCGTCGAACATATTGAAGGTGAACCACTGATCCTGCATACCCAGATAGAACAGGTTCGGATTTCCGGCGTAGACGACACCCTTGTACAGGTCGTTCGCCGCCAGCCGGTTCGCCGTCTTCAGCCGCAAATCATCGGGCAGGAACGGGAAGTGGTGTATGTAGCCGGTGCAAAGGATGATGGCATCGACCCGCTTGCTGGTGCCGTCGGTGAAGTGCGCTGTTCTGCCGTCAACCCGGTCAAGCTTGGGCACCTCTTGCCAGTTGCCGGGCCAGTCAAATCCCATCGGTGCTGTGCGGTGTGCCACCGTGATCGACTTGCAGCCGTATTTCCAGCATTGCGAGCCGATATCTTCGGCCGAATAGGACGTGCCGAGGATCAGGATATCCTTGCCCTCAAATTCCCGCGCATCGCGAAAATCATGGGCGTGCAGGATGCGTCCGTTGAATGTCTCGAAACCGGGGTAATGCGGCACGTTCGGGAAACTGAAATGTCCGGACGCAACGATGACGTGATCAAAGACGTTCCGGGCTTCGGTGTCACTTTCGCAATCGCGAACCGTAACTTCGAACCCGCCACCGGCGGCGCGAACGTCGCGCACCACATGGTTGAACTTGATCTTGTCGCGCACGCCCGCCTTCTTCACCCGGCCTATGATATAATCATACAGAACGGCGCGGGGCGGATAGCTGGCGATAGACTTCCCGAAATGGTCTTCGAAAGTATAGTCGGCAAACTCAAGCCCCTCTTTGGGACCATTTGACCAGAGATAGCGATACATCGAGCCGTGGCAGGGATTGCAATGTTCGTCGACGCCGGTGCGCCAGGTGTAGTTCCAAAGCCCGCCCCAGTCGGACTGCTTTTCATAGCAGACAATTTCAGGAATTTCCGCGCCTTGCGCCGCCGCCGACTGAAATGCGCGCAGTTGCGCCAATCCCGACGGTCCGGCACCAATGATGCAGATCCTCTTGGTCATGCGCAGCACGCCCGATTGTTTAAGCGTTGCAATGGCATCTCAGCGAAACTCCGGCTCTGATGTTGACGCGTTCCAGTCAGGTTCAAATCCCAAAACCTCAGTGTCGGGCGGCAATGCCGCATTGAACAGGCGGTTGTGCGCGATGGTTGCCTGAAAAAGCGGGTTGTGCGCGGCCAGCCGCCATACTTTCGCGCTGACGTCAAATTTCTGGTTGTAGGCGTCGAAAACCAGACGTACCTGTCCGGCTTCGCGGATCTGCGCCGCACCTGGAGAACCCGGCGGGAATGTCGCTGTCAGGAGGTCGGAAAATTCGGCGGCCCCCTGATAATAACCCGCGGAAAAGAACGCCATCGCCGCTTCGCGCTTCTGCGCTGGGTCGTTGGTTTTGGCGTCCATGTGTTTCATTTCAGCCAGCACCGAATATCCGGGTGTCTTGTTCATCACGGTGATGATGTGGCCAAGTGGTTGGTCCTGCGCGGGAAGGAACAGCGCGGGCGTGACTGCGTCGTCCGGTCGCCCGGCGTTATCGCGCATCGCCACCTGCCGCACCCGGCATTGCCAGCGCAGAAATGCCAGCCGCAAGGGATGGTCTGAATAGGTCTGACCCAGGGTTGCGCTGACCGAACTCATGCCACGCTCCTCTTCGCGACGGGATCGAACACGTAAGTTCGGTCATGCGTCAGACTGGGAATGCGCGCTGCTGTTTCTGCAACTTTTTCCAGATCCAGCTGGGCATGGACGACGCCGGGGATATCGACCCCATTCGCCAGAACCTCGCCCCATGGGTTGACCACCAGCGAATGCCCGTAACTTTCGCCGCCGCCCGGGATCGGCCCGACCGCGCAGGGCGAGACGATATAACAGGTGTTCTCAATGGCGCGCGCGCGGTTCAAAACATGCCAATGCGCTTCGCCGGTTAACTTGGTGAACGCCGACGGGCAGCAGATGACTTCGGCACCAGATTGCGCCAGATCACGGAACAGCCCCGGAAAACGCAGGTCATAGCAGATCGTGTGACCGATCTTGCCAAACGGTGTGTCGTAAAGGGCAGCCTGCGATCCCGGCGTCACGGTATCGCTTTCGCGATAGACCGCGCCTTCTGCAAGATCGACATCGAACATATGGATTTTGTCGTAGCGACCGGCGATATCGCCACCGCCATCAATCATCAGGCCACGGTTTACGATGCGCCCCTTCGGCCCGTCCACGGCGATCGAGCCGAGATTGACCCAGACGCCGCTTTTCGCGGCAAACTCGCGAAACGCGATCAGCATCGGGTGCGATGCCTCGGGTGCGGACGGCGGGCAGATGCGTTGCCCGTCTGAGCGAAGTCCGCCGCAATATTCCGGCAGAAAGATCATATCCGCGCCCGCGCCTGCTGCGGCCTCGGCCAACGGCATGGCTTCGGCAATAGCCGAGATTATGTCCGGCATCGGCCGGGTTTGCAGGCAGGCGATATGTAGCGGGCGCGACATCAGAATTTCATGTAAGCCTTTCTGAGCGTCACCAGCGGGTGACGATCGGACATCTGAAACTTCAGCAGAAGTTCACGCGCGATCATGTCGCGGTCCTGCTGGTTGTTCGGCAATTCGATGCTGTCGGGGATACGCACCCAGCCGTTGTTGTTACGGTCGAAGACGGCGGCGGAGCCTTCTTCGTAGCCCATGTGGATGTCTTCCAGCCAGTTCAGGTCATCCCATCCCATAACCTCTATGTATTTCGCCAGATACGGCGTGATACGGTCATAATCCGGGACCAGGTTCACATCGTAGCGATAGCCGATGTGCTGACCGATCTCTTTTTCGCGATCCGATGCCAGTCCGGCAGCGTCATTGACGAACTGATCAACGTCCGTAATTTCGGACCCGCGATACTGTGTTCCAGCCATATCTCAAGCCCTCTCTTACAGGTGGTGATAGTCTTCGACGCCAACCGTGTGGTTGGTGCCAGCAAGCGGAACACCGGCCATGGCGCTCGCTTCCATCGTGAGTGCCGCCAGATCTTCCGGCTCGAGCGAGTGCACGTTCGTCTTGCCGCAGGCGCGGGCAAAAAGCTGTGCTTCGATCGTAAGCGTGTGCAGGAAGTTATAGACGCGCTCGGCGGCTGCATCCGGGTCAAGACGCTTGCGCAAAACCGGGTCTTGCGTCGCCACGCCAACCGGGCAGCGGCCGGTGTGGCAGTGATAGCAATAGCCGGGTTCGGCACCGATTTCCTCGGGGAAGTTGGCCTCGGGGATGTCCTTGTTGCAGTTCAGCGCCATCATGACCGAATGGCCAAGCGCGATGGCATCCGCGCCAAGGGCAATCGCCTTGGCCACGTCGGCACCGTTACGAATGCCGCCCGCGTAAACAAGGCTGATCTCGCCGCGTTTGCCCAGATCATCAATCGCTTTGCGCGCCTGACGGATCGCCGCCATGCCCGGAACGCCGGTGTCTTCGGTTGCAAGGTGCGGTCCCGCACCCGTGCCACCTTCCATGCCGTCGATATAAATCGAGTCCGGATCACATTTCACCGCCATCCGAACGTCGTCATAAACGCGGCTTGCGCCCAGCTTCAGCTGGATCGGGATCTGTCCGTCGGTCGCTTCGCGGATCTCGAGGATCTTCAGCGACAGATCGTCCGGCCCCAGCCAGTCGGGGTGACGCGCGGGCGACCGCTGGTCGATGCCCGCAGGCAAGGATCGCATCTCGGCAACCTGGTCGGTCACTTTCTGACCCATCAGGTGACCACCAAGGCCAACTTTACAGCCCTGCCCGATGAAGAACTCGCAGCCATCGGCCAAAATCAGGTGGTTGGGGTTAAAGCCATAGCGCGACTGGATGCACTGGTAGAACCATTTCGAGCTGTAACGCCGCTCGTCGGGGATCATGCCGCCCTCGCCCGAACACGTCGCCGTTCCGGCCATCGTCGCACCACGGGCCAGCGCGGTTTTTGCCTCGTAGGACAAAGCGCCAAAGCTCATGCCGGTGACGTAAACCGGAATATCCAGCTCAAGCGGCACTTTGGCACGCGGGCCGATCACCGTCTTGGTTTCGCACTTCTCGCGATAGCCTTCGATCACGAAGCGCGTCAGCGTGCCGGGCAGAAACGTTATGTCGTCCCAATGCGGGATCTTCTTGAAAAGCGAAAATCCACGCATCCGATAGCGGCCCAGCTCGGCCTTGATGTGAATGTCATCCATGACATGGGGCGGGAAGATAAAGCTGTTCCCGATCCGGTTGACGTCCCGCGCCAGGGCGGGCTTTTTCGGCATATCTCCGTCAGCCATTTTATTCGTCCTTGTCTCGCGCGTTAAAGAATGAGTTTCTTCTCGGTTGGTTCCAGGTTGTCGTAATTCCAGAGCATCCGGCCTGCGACGACTTTGGTGAAGTGATCGACGCCCTTGTCCGGCATCAGACCATATTGCGTCAGCTTCCGCGTCAGCCAGGCCTTGTCCAGATCGGTCAGATCTTCTGGAACGGCATCCACACCCAGCGACTTGATATCGCCGCCCACATAAATCGTGCCGTCATACATCGAGTCGCCCAGGTTCTTACCGGCATTGCCGCAGACAACCATCCGGCCCCGCTGCATCATGAATCCCGAAAGCGCGCCGGTGTCGCCACCAACGATAATTGTGCCGCCCTTCTGGTCGATGCCTGTGCGCGACCCTACCGAGCCCCTGCAAACCAGATCGCCGCCACGGATCGCCGCGCCGAAAGTCGAACCGGCGTTCTTTTCGATAACCACGGTGCCCGACATCATGTTTTCGGCGCAGGACCAGCCGACCCGGCCAGTGACGCGCACGTTTGGACCGTCGATCAGGCCAATGGCAAAATACCCGGTGGACCCTTCGATGATCAGATTGAGGCGGCTCAGAATGCCAACACCCAACGAGTGCATACCGCGCGGGTTTTGCAGCACGATGGTGCCGTAGCCTTCGCGCATCAGCTCGCGGATCTTCGAATTGACCTCGGTCGTGGTCTTATTATCGCATTCCACCTCGGTCCGTTTGTTGAAATCAACATCCGGCGCCCATGGATAGGTGAACCGCTCGGTCGCGTCCGCATCGAATTCGATATAAAGCGACTTGCCCGTCAATTGTTCGGTCCGCATTCCAAGCGCGGTTACACGCTCTTCCTGCTTCATTGCCTTTAGATCGGCATCGCTCACGCTTGCCATACGCGAACCTCCTCGTCGTAGGGATCAGTGGTGTCAATTTCTTCGGGAAGGATGGCGCGGATCGCGACCTCTTCCGAAGCCATCGCGATCAGGTCGTCGCTTTCGTAAAGCACCAGTGGTTTCGCGGCCATCGTGTCTTTGGCCATGCCCAGCTGGTCTTTGGTGCAGACCAGATAGGTGAAAACACCGTCGATCTCCTGGATTGAGCGCGTCAGGCTTTCTTCCAGGGTGACGCCGTTGGCGAGGTTGTGCGCTGTATAGACCGCCAAAAGCTCGCTGTCGCAGTTCGACATGAACCGATGGCCCTTGCGCTCCATCTCGCGCCGCATTGTCCAATAGTTGGTGATCTGACCGTTGTGGACCAGACTGATGTCATTGTAGGGAAACGCCCAGTAGGGGTGCGCCGATTTGATATCAACATCCGATTCCGTGGCCATGCGAGTGTGCCCGATGCCATGCGTTCCTTCGAACTCATTCAGGCCATAGGCCTCGGCCACTTCAGCGGCATCGCCCAGATCCTTGATCAACTCAAGACCGTTGCCCATCGACAGGATCTCGACGTCTTCGACCTCTTCGATATGGGCGGCCATGTCGCCGGTGTCGCCATCGTGGCTAATAAGATACCGCAACGCATAGGGACGCACGCGGTCCTTGGATTTCACGGTCGCGCCGTGCTCGGCCAGGATCGCATCAACCATTTCGATGCGCTCGTCCAGGACCGCGTGAATTCCGCGGCCACGGTTCATGTCTTCGGCTTCCGCGATTTTCAAACGCATGATGTAGTCACCGTCGGTCGCGTCGCCATAGACCGCGTAACCGGTGGAATCCGGACCGCGATGTTTAAGGGCCTGAAGCATGGCGGTCATTTCGCCGCCAACATTCGAGCTTTTGCCCTTGTGAATTATTCCAGCAATTCCGCACATTTACGATGCGTCTCCTTTTCCCATTCGGAAGGTGCGTGCAAGCACGCACCCTACGTCTATTACGTCTGCAACCACCCGGTCGGGTGCGTGGTCTCACGCACCACTTACGGCAGACACTCCATGTAGGTTTCTTTATCCCATTCGGTGACGGTCGCCATGAAGCGGGCATATTCGTCGGACTTGTATTCGTGGAATAGCCGATACATCTCGCCCGGCAGACCGCGCCGAACAACTTCGCTTTTGGACAGATGATCAAGCGCCTCGCCCAATGACATCGGTAGTTTTTTGACCTGCTTGCCGGCTTTGATCGCATCGTAGATATTGCGCTCTTCGGGTTCGCCCGGGTCAAGCTGGTTGTCGATGCCGTCGTCCATCGCCGCCAGCAGGGTCGACCCCATCAGATACGGGTTTACCATCGAGTCTACCGAGCGATATTCGAACCGGCCCGGTGCCGAAACGCGAAGACCCGTGGTGCGGTTCTGGAATCCCCAGTCGGCAAAGACCGGTGCCCAGAACCCAGTATCCCAAAGACGACGATACGAGTTCACGGTCGGAGACCCGATGGCCGTCAGCGCTTGCAAGTGGTGAACCACGCCGCCGATTGCCTCAAGGCCCTCTTTGCCCGGCATCTGCGGGTCGTCGTCGTCAGGCATGAACGTATTCTCACCGCCCCCGACATACATATAGTTGTCGGACATGCCCGGCAGGTTGTCGGGGTCGTTGCCGCATTTGACGAGTCTATCTTCGCCACCACGCCAAAGGCTCATGTTGTGGTGGCAGCCGTTCGCCGACACGCCTTCAAACGGTTTAGTCATGAAACAGGCAAAAATACCGTTTTCGCGCGCGACCTGCGCACAGATCTGGCGATAAGTGGTCAGACGGTCCGCGTTGCGCAACACGTCGTCATACATCCAGTTCAATTCCAACTGGCCGGGCGCGTCTTCGTGGTCGCCCTGGATCATGTCCAGACCCATCTTGCGCGAATAACGGATCACCTGCATGGATACCGGGCGCAGGCTCTCGAACTGGTCGATGTGATAGCAATAGGGCTTGGAATACCCGTCACCCGGCTTGCCGTTTTCATCAAACTTCAGCCACATCATTTCGGGCTCTGTGCCGATCCGTAAGGAGCGGCCGTGCTTTTTCTTAAATTCTTCGTGCAACCGGCGAAGGTTGCCGCGCCCGTCCGACGTCAGGTAACCGCCCGGATTTTCCTTTTCCTCGCGGTTGCGAAACAGCGTCGAATACATCCGGCCAATCTCGGGTGCCCAGGGCAGCTGCATGAATGTTTCGGGCTCGGGAATGCCCACCAGTTCAGCAGCCTCGGGACCGTATCCCAGATAGTTGCCGGCGCGGTCCGTGAATAGGTTCATCGTTGCGCCATAAACCAGCTGAAAGCCCTTCTTGGCGATAGTTTCCCAGTGATCGGCGGGGATACCCTTGCCCATGATCTTGCCGGTAACGGAAACGAATTGCAGATAAAGATACTCGATCCCCATCCGGTCGATCATCTCGCGGACCTGCTTGATTTTCTCGTCCCGTCCCGGGGCGTCTACAAATCTTTCAAGATCGGTGGCCAAAGTCGTTCTCCCTGTCGTTGCACGGGATCGGGCCCGCTTGAAATTTGTCAGCACCATTGAACGGGCTGTTCGTGACTTTGCGCCACATGTTTTTTCAGTCCGTCATTCGATCGATTCACCCACAACCGCACCTTCCAATGTGGTGGGCGGTGCCACAACATGCCGGCTAAATCTCTTCAATACTTCCGAGCGAATGGTGGCAGACGCGGTATCGGCCTGCTCTTTACTTTCGTAACGGCTGACGTAAGCGATGCTGCGCGGTCCCACGCGGATCGCCATCAATCCCAGCGCACCCAGTTCACGGTATTTGGGGATCAGGATATCAACGTATTCCTTGCTCAAGGATTCCGCCGATTGCTGATCTTTGTATTCCAGCGTCGTGATTCTGCAATATTTGCTCATCTATGAATTCCTTGTCCCACCTGGTTTCCTTCTCATCCGCAATATTGGCTTCAACTCCACGGGAACGGGCTGTTTGACACCGGATGTAACTTGCCTTCTGCGTATCGAGAGAATCTGAACGGCTCTAGCAATATGCTTTTGTCGCCGATGATTTCCTGAGCAACCAATTTGCCAACGCCCAGCATTTTGTAGCCATGGTTGGAATCGGCAATGAAGTAGCAGTTTTCGCGCAATACATCGAAAACCGGAAAGCTGTCCGGCGTGAAGGCACCGATGCCGCCCGAGGGTTCGTTTTTGTATTTCGGGATTTGACCTTCGAACCGCTTCTGACAATGCGCCAAGGCCGAACACCACATATGCGCGAAGTCATCGCCAACGATAAACTCCGGCGATTCCGGGCCATAGGGGTCAACCGCAACCTTGTCGGGATCGGTTGTCAGTTTGAACGGCGCGGCACCGCCCTGAATGCCGCCGAAATTGTAATCCGGCTTGTAATAGATGCCCCACATCTGATCGGTAATCAGCGAACCATCCACATCCGAATATAGCGGTGCATCGGAATCGACGTGGATAACCGGCGGGAACATGTCATCATCGGTCCGGTGCAACGACGGGTCGATACCCAGTGTGCCCTCTTGCAGCGACCAGTAGACCCACATCGGCACATCCGTGTGCATTGTGCCGTCCGCGCCCTTGATGTCGACGGCCTTGGGCATTTCCAGCATGTCCCACATCGACTTCGCCCAGGGTCCGGCACCGACAATCACATAGTCGCACTTGATGCTGCCCTTGTCGGTTTCCACCGACCTGATCGCGCTGCTGCTGCCGTTTGCGCCTTGAAAGCCAGTGACCGTGACACCGGTCAGGATGCGCACGCCTTCCAGTTCCACCTTGTTCGCCAACCCGTACACCATCGCGGCGTTGTTGGAATATCCGCCGGGCTTTTCATGCAAGATCGAGGTGATCCCCTGGGCTTGCCAGTCGTAAAACATGTTCTGCATGTATTTGGCGCAGTCTTTCTCGCCCTCGATAAAGACAGACTCGTAATCAAGGTCTTTTTGCTGCTTGGCAATGGATGCCACATCTTCGTGCATCGATTCAGGACTGATCTGCATATAGCCAACGGCGTGATAGGCGTAAGCCTCGGGATCGCTTTCCCAGACACTGACCGAATGCGCCATCAACTCGCGCATCGCCGGCTGATAATAGTTGTTGCGCACAACACCGCAGGCAATGCCCGAGGCACCGGCCGCGATCGCAGTCTTGTCCAGCACCACGATGTCTTCGCCCGATCCGCGACCAGTTTCGCGCAACCTTAGTGCCAGATGATACGCGGTACTCAGACCGTGAATACCGGCACCGACAACCACATATTTTGCGTGTTCCGGAAAAGCCATTCGATCCCCGCCAAAGAATCACGCGCGGATATTGACCCGCAACGCGTATAGGGTATTTCGAGCCAATAGATTCCAAAAAGCAACCTTTTTTAATCCAATTTGCTGGAAATTCATTCCAAAAGCCAGTATTGGATCAGTATCGGATCAAAGTGAGGGCAAATGGCTAAAGTCGGAGCCGCTGAAATCGCGCTGGATATGCGCCGCGCGATCGACCAGGGAACCTATCGGCGATTCGAAAGGTTGCCCGCTTCAAGACAGTTGGCCGAAACTTACGGGGTTGCCCGCAACACGCTGCGCGATGCGCTTTATCAGCTGGAGCGCGAAGGCCTGCTGGAAACGCGGCCCGGCAGCGGCACTTACGTCACCGCTCAGGATCAGACTGAATTTCCGTTGCCGGCCGAAGGCGCGACGCCGCTTGAATTGATCGACGCCCGATTCGCGCTTGAGCCACACATTTGCCGGCTATGCGTTCTTCACGGGCGTCGCGAAGATTTCGAGGTCATGGAAGATCTGTGTGGGAAGATGGAGGCAGCGATCAAAGACCCGGTCGCCTTTGCCGAAGCGGACGCCGCCTATCACCGCGCGCTGGTGTCAGCCACGCGGAACAACCTGCTGATCTGGCTGATTGCGCAGATCAATACCGTGCGATCGCTGGACGAATGGACGCGAATGCGTCGTTTGACCCTCGATGAACAGATTATCGGCCAATACAACCTTCAGCATCGCGAAGTATTAAACGCGATAAGGTCGCGCGAACCGGAACGCGCCGCGGCAAAGATGAAAGAGCATCTGGAGACCGCGCGGCTGTCGCTGACCCGTGCGTCCGACACCTAGTGCATTTCCGGTCTGCGCGGCCGTCAGAAACGTCGCATCTCGCGGGTCGATCGAACGCGCAGTTCGATGCGAGTGTTTCTGTCGATTCCCGATATGTAAGAAGTCACCCAATTTCCTGATAGGCCGGACAAATTTTCGTACGAAAATTCGTGTCATTGCGGCATGACTTTTTGGTTAGCAGGGGACCGATTTACGTCGGGTCGGCGAGAGCTACTTGGAGCCATTCAGTGGGGCAATAGACTTCGGACGAACTTCCGGGCACAGCTCGCTTTCAGACCTGCGCCGTCATTTGCAGCCAGTTGATATAAAGCCGCTCGGCCATTTCGTTTAACTGATCCATGCTCGCTGCGACGTCCCTTCTCAGCGTTGCGGCACCATCTGCGCCCAATGCTTTTGCCAAGGCACCCGCGTATTCCGGGATCTTGGCCCAGTTGTCGACAGTATCGGCCTCAACCTCGACATGAAACTGGGCTGAAAACGCGCGGGTCTGCCACTTCATTGCCTGCACCGCGCAATCGGGCGAAGTTGCCAAACAAGTCGCACCCTCAGGCAGTCGCGTCACCTCGGCCGAGTGCCACTGCAACGCCGGAAAGACCTCGGGCAATCCGTCGAACACGACCCCGGTGGCGCCAAGCTCGGTTAGCTGAACATCCATGACCCCAATTTCAGGCGTGCCGGGCCCAACCTCGCCACCCAAAGCATCCGCCAAAAGCTGATGACCCAGGCAAAGACCCAGATAGGGCATCCCGCGAACCGCGACCGCTTCCCGGATGAACGCTTTTTCCTCGGCCAGCCAGGGGTGCGCATCCTCCTGCCAGGTATCCATCGGACCGCCCATCACCCAAAGCGCGTCGTAACCATCGAGGCCAGGCAATTCCCCGCCCTCATCCAGTTCAACGGCATCATAGGCGTGGCCATCTTCCTTGAGGAAATTCCGCAGGATGCCGGGATGCTCCACCGAGGCATGTTGAAGGACCAAGAGCTTCATGACTTCCCTTCCCTAGCCGGCAACAGCACGTCGGCTGGCGCTTGGACTTGTCTGATAGCGCTCTGAGAACGCGGATGAAAAGTGGCCGGGGTTCGCGAACCCTGTGGCCTCGGCGATCTCGGATATAGACATTGCCGAGCCACTGACCAGCCGGAACCCGACATCGAGCCGAAGTTTGCGATAATAGT